>JANOVZ010000042.1:0-15783 GCA_031417655.1 Sphingomonas sp.
GGCTGTGCCCCTCGGCTTCGCTCGGGGATACGGTTTTGTCTTTCTGACGGCGGCACAGCAAAGAACTTCAGCCGCGCCTCATTTCCAGCAATCTTCGCTTCTTTCTTCGCCCGCGACCATCCTTTGACAATGCGTTCGGCCCCCATCGCCTGTGCGCGTTCCTCGAAGGCTTCTGACCAGACCAGTTCCACGGGCCTGCGCGAATGGGTATATCCCTGCATGGCTCCCGTCTGGTGCTGGTAAAGACGGCGTTCCAGATCGTCCGAATGCCCCGTGTAATACGTCCCGTCGGAACAGCGGAGCATATATGCCCAGAAGGTCATGGCTTTGTCGGCGCGGTCTCCGCCACACTTCCCGCAAATTCCTCGAAATCCTTGGCCTCGGCGAAGTCCTTATACACACTGGCGAACCGGATATACGCGACTGAGTCCAGACCCTTGAGCCCCTCCATGACGAATGCGCCAATCTGCCGCGCCTCAATCTCTGCATCGCCAAGCGTCTCCAACTGACGCTGTATCCCTGAAACCATTTGGTCGATCCGCGCTTGTTCAATCGGGCGTTTGCGGCAAGCGATGGCGACCGATCGGGCGAGTTTGTCGCGCTCGAACGGTTCCTTTCGCCCTTCGCTTTTCAGGATCGTCAGTTCGCGTAGCTGGATACGTTCGAAGGTTGTGAAGCGCGCGCCGCAGCTTTCGCATTGCCGTCGCCGCCGGATCGCCGCGCCATCTTCGGTGGGGCGACTGTCCTTTACCTGACTGTCTTCATGGGCGCAGAAGGGGCAGCGCAATTAGAGCTCGGGGTAAATCGGGAAGCGTTCGCAAAGCGCGCGGACGCGGGCACGGACATTGGCTTCGACCTCCGGATCGCCGCCTTCGCCCTTTTGCCGCAACCCGTCGAGGACATCGGCGATCATATCAGCGATGTCGCGGAATTCTTTGACGCCAAATCCGCGCGTGGTGCCCGCGGGCGAGCCGACGCGTATGCCGCTGGTCTTCATCGGCGGCTGCGGATCATTCGGAATGCCGTTCTTGTTGCAAGTAATCGCCGCGCGTTCGAGCGCTTCGTCAGCATCCTTGCCCGTCACACCCAACGGCGTCAGATCGACAAGCGCGAGATGCGTATCAGTGCCGCCCGACACAAGATTGCAGCCACGTTCGTTAAGCCGTGCTGCCATGGCTTTGGCATTGTCGATCACGGCGCGTGAATAAAGTTTGAAATCAGGCTGAAGCGCTTCCCCAAACGCCACGGCCTTCGCCGCGATGACATGCATCAAGGGGCCACCCTGTGATCCGGGAAATACAGCCGAGTTGAATTTCTTGGCCAGTGTTTCGTCATTCGTTAAAATCATGCCACCACGCGGCCCACGCAATGTCTTGTGCGTCGTTGTCGTGGCGACGTGGGCGTGCGGGAAAGGCGAGGGGTGGACACCGCCTGCAACCAATCCCGAAAAATGCGCCATATCGACCCAGAAAATCGCACCAACGGTATCGGCAATCGCACGGAATCGCGCGAAATCGATCTGGCGCGGATAGGCACTGCCGCCCGCGATGATGATTTTGGGCTTGTGCTCGATGGCGAGCGCTTCGACCTGCGCGAAATCGATCAAGTGATCGTCGGCATTGACGCCATATTGGATCGCGTTGAACCATTTGCCCGACATTGCCGCGCGCGCACCGTGCGTCAGATGTCCCCCTGCATCAAGGCTCATGCCGAGGATCGTCTCGCCGGGCTTCACCAACGCAAGCATGACCGCAGCATTGGCTTGCGCGCCCGAATGCGGCTGGACGTTGGCGAAACCACAATCGAACAATTGCTTGGCGCGCTCGATGGCCAGCGTTTCGACCGCATCCGAGGGTGCGCAACCCTGATAGTAACGCTTGCCGGGATAGCCTTCGGCATATTTGTTGGTGAAGACTGACCCCTGCGCTTCAAGGACTGCTTTCGAGACGATGTTCTCTGACGCGATCAATTCGATCTGGTGCCGCTCGCGGTCGATCTCGCGAGTCAGGCCCGAGAATACCTGCGGGTCGGCTTCGGCAAGGCCGCGCGTGAAGAAGCCGTCGGGCTGCACGTCATGCAAGGTTGCGGGATTGGTGCTCATGCGGGTTCCTTTGCGAAATGCGGGTGGCCGAGTTTGTCGACGCGGCCGGTGTGACGGTCGCCGAGAAACGGCGTGGATAGAAAGGCGGACAGGCAATCGCGCGCCTGATCCGGCCCGATCAACCGCGCGCCGAATGCAATCACATTGGCGTCATTATGCGAGCGAGCGAGGCGGGCGGACAGATTTTCACTGACCTGTGCACAGCGGACGGCGGGGTGGCGATTGGCGGCAATGGCAATGCCAATGCCCGACCCGCAAACAAGTACGCCAAAGCGCGCGTCCCCCGACGCGATCGCTTCGGCCAGTTTGAAACCATAATCGGGATAATCGACTGACATGGTATTGTCCGGCCCGAGGTCCTGAACATCATGCCCCTGCGCGCGCATCCATTCGGTCAACGACGCCTTCATATCGAATCCAGCATGGTCGGACGCGATGGCGATGCGTTGCGGATCGGGTCGGCTGCTCAACGGATGGTTCCTGACGAGTCGGGCGGTGTGCGGTTCCTCTAGCAATCTGGCGCACGAATGCCACTGCCGACTTGTCCCGCTATCGACAAATAGCTGCAATAAATTCGACTTTGGGCTGTAACTTGTCCGTCATTTGCGCAATGTAGCCAAAGTGTCGCAACCGGGGATAATGCATGGCCGCCACAGCAGTTGACCGATCGCGCAATGTCGCGGTCAAAGCGGCGGTGCACCAGCATGAAAAGCTGTCCAAGGCGGGATTGCTGGAGCGCGCGTTCACCTTCGCATTCAAGGGGCTTGTCTATGCCCAAATCTGGGAAGACCCGGTTGTGGATATGGAAGCGCTGGCGATAACCCCCGATTGCCATATCGTCACCATTGCCAGCGGTGGCTGTAATGCGCTGAGCTACCTCACCGCCAATCCGGCGGCAGTGACGGCAGTTGACCTCAACACCGCGCACGTTGCCTTCAACAGCCTGAAGCACGCGGCCGTGCGGCACCTGCCCGACTATGCCAGCTTCCACCGGTTTTTCGCCCAAGCCGATGCCAAGGAAAATTTGCGCGCTTACAAGGTGCATATCCGCCCGTTCCTCGACGAGACGTCGCGGAATTACTGGGAAGGCCGCGACATGATCGGGCGGCGGCGGATCGGCGGTTTTGCCAAGAATATCTACAAGCGCGGGCTTCTGGGTAATTTTATCGGCACGGCGCATCTGCTGGCGAAGCTTTACCGCGTTGATTTGAAAGACCTGCTCGATGCAAAGGATATTGAGGATCAGCGCACGATTTTCGAAACCAAACTGGCGCCGATATTCGATAAGAAGTTCGTGCGCTGGCTGATCGATCAACCAGCCTCGCTGTTTGGGCTCGGTATTCCGCCGGCGCAATATGATGCACTTGCGGCGGATGATCCCGAAGGTATTGGTGCGGTGCTGCGCGGGCGGCTGGAAAAGCTCGCCTGTGATTTCGACGTGAAGGACAATTATTTCGCGCAGCAAGCATTCGGGCGTGGTTATGCGCAGGGGGCGGGGGCGTCGCTGCCGCCCTACCTGCAAGAAGCCAACTATGCCGATCTGGTGGCGCGGATCGGGCGCGTTGAAATTTTGCATGCCAATTTCACGACGCATCTGTCGCAATGCTCGCCCAAAAGTCGCGACCGCTATCTGCTGCTCGACGCGCAAGACTGGATGACCGACGCGCAGCTGACCGATTTGTGGACTCAGATTACGCGGACGGCCCGGCCCGGCGCTCGCGTCGTATTCCGCACGGCGGCGGCTCCCTCGCTGTTGCCGGGGCGGGTGCCGCAAGCGATTCTCGATCAGTGGGATTACCGCGCGGCGGACTCACTCGATTATACCCAGCGTGACCGATCGTCGATTTATGGCGGGGTGCATCTTTATGTCCTGAAAGACGCAAATCTTGTTGGATAATAATGCGGCGCGGATGGATGCGATCTATGCGTATCAGCGGCATATCTATGACCTGACGCGCAAGTTTTTCCTGTTCGGGCGCGATCGGCTGGTTGCGACGCTGGCTGTGCCCAATGGCGGCACCGTGCTTGAAGTTGGATGCGGGACGGGCCGCAACCTCATTCAGGTCGCGCGGCGTTATCCAACGGTGCGGTTGTTCGGCCTCGATATATCTGAAGCTATGCTCGAGACAGCACGCAAGAGCATCGAACGCGCCGGATTGGGCGACCGCATTACGTTGAAACAAGCCGATGCTAATAATTTCGATGCTGCCTCATTGTTTGGCCACGTCCAGTTCGACCGTGTCTTCTTTAGCTACACCCTGTCGATGATTCCCGACTGGAAAGCGGCACTTGGGCAGGGCACAAAGGTTACAGGTGGCAGCGCGCACGTCGTGGACTTCGGCCAACTCGAAGGGTGGCCGCGCGCATTCAGAAATATCTTGTTCGCGTGGCTCGACAGCTTCGACGTCGAACCCCGAGCCATGCTGCCCGAGTTCATCCAGACGTTGGGGCTGAATGCGCAGTTTATGCCGCTGTATCGCGGCTATGCTTGGAGCGCGGTACTTTCGCGGTAAGCCACTATCATGAACCACAAACTCCCCCGACTCGCATTTTTGCTCGGACTTTCGGGCCTGCTGCCCCAAATGATGGCTGCAGCAATCAGCCTGCATCCGCCGCATGCGGCATTCGGGCAATTTGCAGCATTTCTCTATGCCGCGCTGATTTTCAGCTTTCTGGGTGGGTTGTGGTGGGGGATCGCCGCGGTCAACCCAGCCGCGCCGCGCTGGCTTTATTTTGTCGCAGTCGTGCCCACGCTGATCGCCTTCAGTGCGGGTCTGTTGTGGATCGCGCGGACCGGATCACCGGCGCAGTCGTTGATGGTTGTCGGTTTAGGGCTATTGCTTGCGCCCCTCGTCGACTGGCAGTTGGACCGTCGTCGTCTGGTGCCAAAGCGCTGGTTGAAAATGCGTGGGATCTTGTCGGTCGGTCTTGGCATATTGACGCTTTTGCTGGCCACGCGCTAACTGACAGGCAGATTTTAGAGGAAGAGTTATGAAAACTGTCATTGTCGCAACCGCACTGCTGCTTGCGGGGTGCGCCACGACCAATGAAGTCGAAAATCTTGCGCGATGTAGAGGTGACTCTACTTGTTCGACAAGCGTTCCGGGTAGCGGCTACGGACCGCCTCATCAGGCAGCTACCGGATCCACAACCGGTGAGCTTTCGCCCCGTTAAGCAGCCATCCTCAGTTCCAGGCGCCCGAAAATCTCGACAAGTGCGCCGGTCAACTCGATCATCATCGCTGCGGTATGCGCTGGACCCGGTGTGAAGCGCAGACGTTCGGTGCCGCGCGGAACCGTGGGGTAGTTGATGGGCTGCACATAAACGCCATATTCGGCGAGCAGGATGTCGCTGATTTTCTTTGCCTTGACCGGATCACCGATCATCAGGGGCACGATATGCGTTGTGGTCGGCATCAAGGGCAAACCCGCACCAGCGAACAACGCCTTGAGCGTCGCGGCGGCGGCCTGTTGCGCGTCGCGCTCCTCGCATGAACTCTTCAAATGCCGGACGCTGGCGAGGACACCCGCGACGAGGACAGGCGACAAACTTGTGGTAAAGATGAACCCCGGCGCATAGCTGCGGATCACGTCGATGATGTGGCGCCGCGCCGTGATGTAGCCGCCCATCACGCCGAATGCCTTGCCCAAAGTGCCTTCGATGATCGTCACGCGGTCCGCCACGCCGTCGCGCTCGGTAATGCCGCCGCCGCGCGGTCCGTACATGCCGACGGCATGGACTTCGTCGCAATAGGTGAGCGCATTATACGTGTCGGCGAGGTCGCAAATGTGGCGAATATCGCTCACATCGCCGTCCATCGAATAGACGCTTTCAAAGGCGATCAGCTTGGGCGTCTCGGAGTCTTCGGCAGCGAGCAGCTCTTCGAGGTGGGCGAGGTCATTGTGTCGCCAGACGCGCTTTTCACACCCGCTATTACGAATGCCCGCTATCATACTGGCATGATTGAGTTCGTCGGAAAAGATCACGCAGCCGGGCAACACTTTGCCGAGTGTCGCGAGCGTGGCTTCGTTTGAGACATAGCCGCTGGTGAACAGCAGCGCGCCGTCCTTGCCGTGCAAGTCAGCGAGCTCAGCTTCTAAATCAACATGATAATGCGTATTGCCGCCAATGTTGCGCGTCCCGCCAGAGCCTGCACCGACATCGTGAAGTGCGTCCTCCATCGCAGCGATCACTTTTGGATGCTGGCCCATCGCAAGATAATCGTTTGAACACCACACCGTGATCGGCTTTGGTCCATTATGCCCCGCAAAGCAGCGCGCATTCGGATAGCTACCCTTGTTGCGAAGGATGTCGATAAACACACGATACCGCCCTTCGGCGTGAAGCCGGTCGATGGCAGCGGAAAAAACCCGATCGTAATCCAACATTTTTCCTCAGCGTTCGGCACCAAACCGCGCGAAACCGCGACGCCCATAATATGGCATCAGGAATGAATCCACTGCTAACGATTCGCAACGGGCGTTCGCAGATGGGTCGTGCGCCATGATGACGGTGGATCGAATGTGCCTTGCCACAGGCCGCGGCGGGCAGTTTTGGCGATGGCTTCGTCGGTAGCATAAGGCCCCGAGGCAAAGCCGCCGAAGCTGACCGCGAGACCATGTTCGATCATCGAGCGGGCGATATCCTTGCCGTTGTCATCGATACAGGTGGCAACGACGCGATTATACTTGTCGCGTGCGCGTTCTTCACATGTCAGCGTACGCCCTTTGACGAGCGTGACGAGTGCGGCACGCGCCGTCTTTCCGCATGGCCAGTCGGCTCCCGCCCCGGTTTTGCAGACTTGCGTAAATTCCGGCGCATCAATGCCGTGCAAGCGATAGTCCTGGTGTGCGATGGTCATCGTATCGCCGTCGCGGATGACGATTATGGCACCATCAACGCTTCGGGTTGGTCGCGCGTTTGAGAACCCGAACCATTCAGGGAAAAGCCACAGGACGGCGAGCGCCAAAAGCAACAGAACCGAGCCCCAATGCCGCATGTTAAAGGGCAACAAGTTCAGCAAAACCACGCGCGGCGAGCGTCGGAGCGAGTGTGTGAATGGCATCATCGAGGCGAGTGAAAACAGCAATCCCCGGCGATGCAGCGGCGGGCCATGCCTGCCCCTCAGTCAGATGCGCAATCCGACGCGCGATTCCGGCACTGCCGTCCACGAAGGTTACCGGATGCGGCACGGCGGCGGCGAGTTCGGTTTCGAGCAAAGGAAAATGGGTGCAAGCGAGGACGACGGCGTCGATTCGATCGCCACCGGGTGCGGTGAACATGCCAGCGATGGCTATTTTAACAGAGGCAGGCTCCACGCGTTCACCACGGAGCTTTGCTTCGGCAAGTGCAACCAACGCCGCCGAGCCGTGGCGGATGACCACACAGTCGCTGGCAAATTCGGCAGAGAGACGATCAACATAGCGCTGGCGCACGGTGGCTTCGGTGCCCAGCACGCCGATGACGCGCGTTTTGGACACCAGCGCGGCCGGTTTGATCGCGGGAACAGTGCCGACCACAGGCACATCAAGTGCCGACCGTACCACCGAAAGCGCGATCGTCGACGCTGTGTTGCAGGCAATGACGACCAACCGAGGCCGATACCGCTCAACCAAGCGCCCGAGGAGCGCAGGCACGCGTGCGGCAATCTCGGCTTCGCTCTTCGTACCATAAGGAAAGCCCGCGCTGTCGGCGGCATAGACGAACGGCGCGGTCGGCAACAGCGCGCGGGTCGGGGCAACGACTGACAGGCCACCAACGCCCGAGTCAAAAAAAAGGATGGGCGCGTTGGGCTTCATTTCCGGGCGTGCGTCATCGGCCAATGATAGCGGTCAAACGGACGACCGGCCATTTCCACCTGATCAATCAGGTCAACGGCAAATTTTCGCGCGACGCCGAGCGAGGCGCGATTGTCGGTGAAAATGACCGACATGATTTTGGGGACCGCGAGCGCGGTCAGCGCATAGTTGTAAACACACGCCGCCGCTTCGGAAGCATAGCCTTGGCCCCAAGCATCCTTGCCGAACGTGTAACCGAGTTCGGGCAACAGTTCGACAGTGACACCGGCGGGAACTTGTGTGCTGAAAAACCAGCCTTTGCGCATTTGATCGGGGGCGGGTGCAACTTCGACGGCTGCGTCGCTCAGCCCGCAGCGCCCCACCATAGCGCCATCAGATTTGCGGACGACCGCCAATTGGCCAAGGTTGGCGCGGGCATAGGATTCGAGGATATCGTCAAGCCACTTTTCGGTTTCTTCCTGAGGGCGTGGGTTTCCTGCTCCAATAAAGCGCGCGACATCGGGATCTTGATGAATATTGATGAAATACGAGAGATCACGACGCGTGATCCGGCGAAGCAGCAGGCGTTCGGATTGGAGATACTCAGCGTCGGAGGCGAGAGTCATTCGGCTTCATACTCGGGCTTCGGGTCGTAAGCGTTGTGGTCGCAGATGCGCGTGCGAAGCCGGGTAGCATTTTGGGGTGGTGATGCAAGCGCGGGCGGCGTTGGAGCAGCGCACGCCGCATCGTTTTGCCGCACCGCGCACTCGCGTTACCGGCACAACCAGTGATCCAGTCAAGCTCGTTCATGTGCCAGCAAGGTTGATCCCAACAGGCACAATCGGCGGGGGCAGCTTGAAGGAGCAGTTCAATGCGTGCCATTTTCAACAGGACAGCCAAAAGGACGGAGGGACTTGTCCTTTTTGTCATGCTTACCGTGCCGATGTCGGCGACCGTGTTTGCGCAGCAACAAGAGCCCGCCGATCCGACAATCATTGTAAAGGGCGCGCCCGCTCCCGAACAACCGGTCGCGCCGCCAGCGCCGACGATGACCAAGGGACCTGAGATCAAAGGCATGATCGCAGCGCGCACCGACGACAAGATGAAAGTCACCACCGCCGACGGCACGAGTACGATTGTCGCCATAACCGAGGCGACGAAGATAAAAGGCGGCGGCCTTTTTAGTGGCAGTCGAAAGCTGGCCCCGGGTGCGTTGCTGAACGGTCTGCCGGTTACCATCAAGACGATGCAGTCGGGCGGTGGCTTGGTGGCGAGCCAGATCAGCTTTCGCAAAGGTGATCTCAAGACGGCCACAATGATTCGCAACGGCACGGCCCAACAATTCGATGAGCAGACGGCAGCGACGCAGGCGCTGCGTGGCCGCATGGGCGATATCGACAAATATAACGTCAAGAACACGACCAACGTATATTTCGACACAGGCAGAGCCGTGCTGTCCGAACAGGCCAAAGCCGAACTGTGTTCCACGGCCACGCAAGCAGCGGCGACTGAAAATGCCCTGATGCTGGTTGTCGGTTACACCGATTCGGTTGGCAGTCAGGATTATAACCAGCAGCTCAGCGAAAAGCGTGCCGGGCGCGTCATCAACTATCTTCAGCAGGCCTGCCGCTGGCAACCTTATCGCATGCTGACTCCCACCGGCATGGCCGAAGCAGATCCGGCTGCCGACAATGGGACCGCGCAAGGCAAGGCGCAGAACCGCCGGGTTTCGGTAAATATTCTGGTAAGCAAAAGCGTCGACGGGCTGTGAGGCGAGCGAGGGTGAGGGCGTGTCAGATGACGATGCTTATTCGCCGACTTCCCTCACCCCGCTCTCTATCGGCAATCCGTAACAACAGCCTCTTGAAGCCCTTTCGCCGCGCCCCACATTGAGAGTCTTCCGGCGACAACACCCCGCCGATGTGGATCGTTGATATGACCGAACTTCGTCCTTTTGCCACGTTGGGCGCGGCCAATCATGGCTGGCTGGATGCGCACCATCATTTTTCGTTTTCGAGTTACCAGGACCCCGCGCGGATGGGGTGGGGGAGCATCCGCGTCTGGAACGATGATGTGATCGCCGCGCAATCGGGCTTTCCGCCGCATGGGCACCGCGACATGGAAATCATCACTTATGTGAGGGGCGGCGCGATCACGCATGAAGACTCGCTGGGTAACAAGGGTCGGACTGGTGCTGGCGATGTTCAGGTGATGAGTGCGGGCACGGGCGTTCAGCATGCCGAATATAACCGCGAGGACGAGGCGACGACGCTGTTCCAGATTTGGATTGAGCCGCGCGCGCCGGGTGGGGCACCAAGATGGGATATGAAGCCGTTTGCCCGGGACGATCGGTCAGGGGCGTGGCAATTGCTGGCGAGCGGATTTGGCGAAGCGCACGCGCTCGAGATACGCGCCGATGCGCGGATTTATGGCGCGGTGCTGAAAGCGGGCGATACTTTGGGTTATGACGTTCGTGCGGGGCGGCATGCCTATCTGGTGCCGGCACTCGGGCGGGTCGATGTCAGTGGCACCGTTGTGAATGCGCGCGACGGGGTTGCGCTCGGCGGCGGGACGGTGACGATTACTGCACTGGCCGACAGCGAAATCGTGATGGTGGACGCGGTTTAGGGTCAGAGCCTATAGCGCTGCCTATGCTGCTTGCTGACTGTGTTCTTTTCATCGATGCCGAAGCCATGATCCTCGACAAGCCAGCGGGGCTGGCGGTGGACGCCCCGCGCGACGGATCGTTGAGTGTCATGAACCATCTGGACTCGTTGCGGTTTGGGTTTGAGCGGCATCCTTCGATTGTGCACCGGCTGGACCGCGACACGTCAGGGTGTCTGCTGCTGGCGCGCAATCCGAAATCGCAGAAGCGGTTCTCGGCGGCGTTCGAAGCGGGGACAGTGGAGAAGACCTATCTGGCGGTGCTGGCGGGAGTGCCGAGCGCGCCGGGCGGCACGATTGAAATGGCGCTGAACAAAGTCAGCACTCGCGAGACCGGGTGGCGGATGATCCATGAGCCCAAGGGGCAACGCGCGGTGACGCATTGGGAAACCGTGACCTTTGGCGAGGGGAAAGCGTTGGTGCGATTCCGGCCCGACACGGGGCGGACGCATCAGCTGCGCGTGCATGCCGCAAGTGGGATCGGCATCGCGATTGCCGGTGATCCGGTTTATGGCGCGAAAGGGCCGCATATGCTGCTTCACGCTGAGCGCCTGTCGGTGCCGCGAGAAGGGAAAAACCCTGCCGAAGCAACCGCACCGCTCCCTGAGCATTTCCCAGAATGGGCACGCAATGCCATCGGCTGAGTGGCCGCCGCTGCCCGAGGATGCGCTTGAGGAACGATTCCTTGCGGGGACGGGACCGGGCGGGCAGAATGTGAATAAAGTGGCAACGGCGGTACAGATGCGGCTTGATGTTTATGCGCTGGGCTTGGCGCCGGCAGTGTATTTGCGGTTGAAAGATTTGGCAGGGAGCCGCTGGACCAACGATGGCGAAATCGTAATCACGGCGCGCGAATATCGCAGCCGGGAAGCGAACCGCGAGGAAGCGCGGGCAAGGCTCGCCGAACTGGTTGGCAAGGCGCATGTGGTTCCGGCACGGCGGGTAAAAACACGGCCGAGCAAAAGCGCGCGCGAGAAGCGGATGGTCGGCAAGGCGGTGCGTTCGGACGTGAAAAGGGGTCGGGGGAAGGTTTCGCTAGATTAACTTACGTCCGTTTGCGCTGAGCCTGTCGAAGGATTGTCCTTTTTAAAGTGATGCGCAGAAGAAGGACAAGGGTTGACCTTTGGTCGCCTTCGGCTCGACAAGCTCAGCCCAAACGGAATTATGGATGTTTGATTTCAATTCCAATGCGACAACCAAGGTCGAAATGTGGGCCGATATAGTGGCTGCTGCCGAAGCGGTGACGGCGGGTGAGGACGATGCGGTCGCCAACATGGCCAATGTCGCGGCGATCCTGTTTCACGGATTGCCCGATCTCAACTGGGCGGGGTTTTACCGCACGGTGGACGGTGAACTTGTCTTGGGTCCGTTTCAGGGGAAAGCCGCATGCATCCGGATTGCACTGGGAAAAGGGGTGTGCGGCGTCGCGGCAGCAACGGGGGAAACGCAGCGGGTCGCCGATGTCCATGCGTTTGCGGGTCATATTGCTTGTGATGCGGAGTCGCGGTCTGAACTGGTCGTGCCCTTGGTGCATGAGGGTCGGGTTATCGGCGTAATTGATCTCGACAGTCCAACAACCGCGCGCTTCGATGCCGAGGACGCGGCGGGGTGTGAGGCGCTGGCGAAATTGATCGGCCCCATTATGGGACGGACCGTTAACCATCCAAACTAGTCTTAACGCCGCAGTAATGCTAAAAAGCCGTTAGAAACAGCGCGTTTACATCCTGCTGTGTGTGGATCAGTATCGGGGAGTATTTACTATGCGAAGCCTTGCAATCTCTGGCGTTGCGCTTGCCGCGCTGATGGTTTCGCAGCCTGCTTTGGCCGAAATCGACTCGGGCGTCGGTGCGCCTCCGATAGCTGCTATGCCCGCGCCGCCCATGGCACAAATGCCGCGCGACATGCCGCCGCCACCGCCGATGGCGACAGGCCCAAATCGTCGACTGGATTACCAACGTCCGTCATACGGGTTTCAATTGCCTCAGACATGGATGTCGGCCGAATATGCTGTCAATTATCGCGAGCATGGGCTCGACCGCCCGGCGCCCGGTTTCGGCTGGTCGCGTTATTACAATGACATGGTCCTGACCGATCAGTGGGGCCGCGTTTATGATGTTGCCGATGGTTATGATCGTGGCGGTCGTGGTGGTGGCCGTTATCGTGGTCGCGATACTGACGGGATTGTCGGCGGCGTTGCCGGCGCGGCAGTCGGCGCGGTGGCGGGAAATGTCATTGCCGGCGCGGGCAGCCGTCTGGCGGGATCGCTTATTGGTGGCGGTGTCGGTGCTCTGGCGGGTCTGGCGATTGAACTCGCGATATCAAAAAAGAAACATCGCGGCCCGCGCTATGATGATCGCGTACAGGATGGACGCGACTGGGATCATGGGCGCGGCGACCGCTGGGGCGGCTCGCATTCCGGCGGGCATTGGGGCGGATATCCGCAGCAACAGGCGTGGGGATGGCAAAACTGCAATTGTGGCGGCGGTGATAGCGTGACCACGACGACCGTGACTTATCATGGCGGCGGTGGCGGCTATATGGTTCCGCGTCAGGTTGTGACGTATGAAAATGTCTATGCACCGGTGCGAACCAAATATGTGACACGGGCGGCGGCACCAACAAAGTATCGTGTTCGCGAAGAAGCGCCGGTCGCCGAGGGCAAGACGCGCATTCGCACGAAATTGCATACCAAGACATATTGAGGGGTTGCGTCACCCCGGCCTCCGAGCCGGGGTTTGGCTTTTCTTTATATGGCATCGCCAAAGGAAAGCCTAACCCCGGATCAAGTCCGGGGTGACGTGGTTTTTAGTTTTTCGGCAGCGGCAATCCCGCGAATGTGACCAAACTCTCCGCGCCGTCCTTTGACAGCGTCGAAACCCCTGCGAATGTGTCGTCAACGATGACACCGTTCAGCGTCGCTTCGGTTGCCGCGCCTGCGACGTCGAGCGATTTTTCCCACATCGCCTGATCGGCGCGGCGCCAACGAATGCGGTAACCCGCCGCCCCTTGAACTGCGGTCCATTTGACCGTCATGTTTGTCGAGACGGCACCGCCCGCAACCGCGCTGGCGGGAGCTTCGGGTGCAGTGGCGAGTTGGCGGAGCATGGCGACGTTCAGTGCGGTCACTTTTGCGAGATAGGGGAAGTCCATGCGGTCGGTCGTATCGCCGTAAACTTTACCCTTGTCGGTGCGCAAATCCTGATGCTGGGCGTCGTAGTTTTCGACGCCGACGGTGAAACGCACGGCGGGAAAGCCCGCCTCAAGCATCGGGGTGTGGTCTCCGCCGCGTCCGAAGCGGTCGGGACGGCGGACGGGAAAGACGTCGAGGCCAATGTCGGGCGTGGCATTCGCAAGCTGGTCCACAGCCTTGGCAAGCGCACGCGATGGGCTGTCGTCTTCGCCACCGCTCGCGCGCCGCCATTTGAGGGCCGCCGCGTCCTCGGCCGCGCCGATGCCTTCGCTGAAGACACGGACACGGTCCGAAACTCGACGTCCATCCTGCCCGATGGTATTGCCGACGATGTCATTGTTGAGCATCGCGGCCACGCGCCATCCGCGTGTCTTAGCGGTTTCGGCGAGCAATTTGCCGCCCCACAATCCCTGTTCCTCGCCTGACAGCACGGCGTAGACGATCGTGGCGTTGAACCTTTCCCTCGACAGAAGGTGCGCAGCTTCCATGACGAGTGCGACGCCCGAAGCGTCGTCGTTCGCGCCAGGTGCATCTTTGGTGAAATCCATAGGGTCGCTGACGCGGCTGTCGATATGGCCCGCGACGATGACGATGTGGTTCGGGTCGCCGGTGCCGCGCTGGATGGCGAGAACATTTTCGACGATGACGCCGTTCGGCGCGCGGGGGCCGTCGAAGCGCTTGCTCGGTCGTTCGACGGTCAATCCGAGTTTGGCGAATTCACCGGCCACCCAATTGCGCGCAGCACCAATGCCGCGTTTTGGATCGGTTGCTGATGACAAGGTATGGCGCGTGCCGAAACTGACGAGCTTGTCGACCGTTCGACGAAGTGCGGTTGAGCTCGGGGAGACCGAGCGCCTATATTCGTCATATGATGTAATAACGCGTTCGGGTGGCTTCGTCACATTTTGCGCATGTGCGGACGGCGCCAGCGACAAGACTGCAATTACCAGTGCTATTCGGCTATTTCCCATCAGTTTAACTCACCCGATCCAGCGCGTCGTTCTCGAGGCCCCCGGGCACGATCATGACGGGGCAGGGGAGGCTGCCCGCCTCGACACCTGCGAAATGCGCGACCAGCGGTCCCGGCGCGCCGACGGGCGCTGCGCCGAGAACAAGCGCCACGATGTTCGCGTCTTCGGCCAAGACTTCGCGGATCAACGGGATCGCTTTGCCGGTGCGTACGAGGATCGAAGGTTGAATGCCGGTTTCCTCGACAATCGCACCCGCCGCGCTCTGGACGATTTCTTCGGCATGTTCGCGTGCTTCGTCCTCCATCGTGGCCTGAACGCCGCCGAATGCGACGAATTCGACAGGCTCGACAATCGCCAGAATCTGAACCGTGCCGCCGGTTTTGGCGGCGCGGTGTGTGGCGAAACGGAGCGCGACGCCCGCTTCGATGGTTTCGTCGATCACGACGAGATATGTGCGCATATTTTTGGCGTCCCCTGTTGTGTGCAAAGCTGCGCTCCCCCAGCGATTTCTGCAAGCCCCCCGCTTGACCGGATCGCCCGCCTGTCCGATTGGAGCGCTGAACGACGCTACGGCACGCCCGAAGGACGCTTGAATGGCTATCGAACTCAAAATGCCCGCCCTGTCGCCGACAATGGAGGAAGGGACGTTGGCCAAATGGATGGTCAAAGTGGGTGACAGCGTGAAGTCGGGTGATTTGCTGGCCGAGATCGAGACCGACAAAGCGACGATGGAATTCGAAGCGGTCGATGAGGGAACCGTGTCCGAGATACTGGTTGCCGAGGGGACCGACGGCGTGAAGGTCGGGACGGTGATTGCGTTGATTTCGGGGGAGGGGGAAGTGGCGCGAGTGAAGGCGGACAAGGGGCCACCCCCGGCCCCTCCAGCAAGAGCTGAAGGGGAAAAGAAAGTGGTAGGGGTCGAGATTAACGCCTCCCCTTCAGCCCTTGCTGGAGGGGACCGAGGGGTGGCTCCTTCTTTCGAGCGCATTATCGTTTCCCCGCTCGCCAAGCGCCTTGCCGAACAGAAGGGCGTTGATCTGTCGACCGTGACAGGCTCTGGTCCGGGCGGGCGGATTGTGA
>JANOVZ010000043.1:0-12810 GCA_031417655.1 Sphingomonas sp.
ACTGCCTCGGTAATCGAACTGGGCAAAGGCAAAGGCTTTTCGATCATCGAGACAATCGGCAAAATGATGAGGAAGTGCGCAAAGTAATAAGCCGTCGCGAGCTGGCTGATCATCACATAAGGCTCTTCTGCCGGAGCACCGCCGCAATAGCCGAGGACAGCGACACACGGGATCAGGCCGAACCAAAAGAACTTCTTGAACAGCGGGCGATAGTGACCCGACCGCACGGGCGACGTATCCAGCCATGGCAGGAAAAACAGCAAAATGATCGAACCGAACATCGCGATCACGCCCCACAGCTTTGCCGGGAGAATGAAATCAACGGTGAATGCTCGCAAGATCGCGTAGAATGGCCAGAAATACCATTCCGGCACAATATGCGCCGGCGTCGACATCGGGTTCGCCTCGATATAATTATCGGCGTGGCCCAGATAATTTGGCGCAAAGAACAGCAGCGATGCAAACAGGATCAGGAATATACCAAGTCCGAAACCGTCCTTGGCCGTATAGTAAGGATGGAACGGCACGGTGTCCTGCGGTCCCTTCACACTCACGCCGGTCGGATTTGAAGACCCCGGGATGTGCAACGCCCAAACGTGCAGAATGATCACACCGAGCGTCACAAACGGCAGCAAATAGTGCAACGAGAAGAAGCGGTTAAGCGCGGCATTGTCTGGCGCAAACCCGCCGAGGATCAGCGTCTGCAACGACTCACCCACCAGCGGGATGGCACTGAACAGGCCGGTGATCACCTGCGCACCCCAGAAGCTCATCTGGCCCCAAGGCAGCACATAGCCCATGAATGCCGTTGCCATCATGAGAAGGAAAATGACGAGACCAAGCAGCCAAATCACTTCACGTGGCGGCTTATACGATCCGTAAAATAATCCCCGGAAAATGTGCAGATAGACGACGATGAAGAACATTGATGCGCCGTTGGCGTGCGCATAACGCAGGAACCATCCGCCGTTCACATCGCGCATGATGTGTTCAACGGATGCAAACGCAACGCCGGTATCGGCGCGGTAATGCATCGCAAGGACAATGCCCGTGACAATCTGGATCATCAACGCGGCACCGGCAAGAACGCCAAAGTTCCAGAAATAGTTAAGGTTGCGCGGCACCGGATAACCAGCACCAACCGCATTATAAACAAGACGCGGCAATGGCAGTTTCTCGTCAAGGTAACGCATCAACGGCGCTTTAGGCTCATAAGCCTTTGCCCAGGGAAAGCTCATGCCTTTACTCCCACTTCAACAGTCGTGTCCGACCGGAATGCATAATCAGGAACCACGAGGTTTTTTGGCGCCGGCCCTTTACGAATACGACCTGCGGTGTCGTAAGAGGAGCCGTGGCAGGGACAGAAATAGCCGCCGAATTCGCCCTTATTCTCACCTTCAGCCGCGCCCAGAGGAACACAGCCAAGATGCGTACACACACCTTTGGTAATTAACCACTGCGGTTTACCGGCCTTCGTGCGGTCAGCGAGCGTCTGCGGGTCACGGAGACCCGAGACAGCAACTTTGTTCGCAGCGGCGATTTCTGCGCCGGTCAGATGGCGTACGAAAAGCGGCTGCTTTCGGAATATGGCTTTGATTGCTTGCCCTTCGGCAATCGATGACAAGTCAAGCTCGAGTGTCGCATCGGCCAGAACGTCAGCCGAAGGATTCATCTGGTTGACCAGCGGGATCGCAATAACGGCGGCACCCATACCGGCAAAGCTGACAGCTGCAATGTTGATGAAGTCACGACGGCGTACACCAATGCCATCGTCGGTATGAACGGCATCGGGATTCACCCCTGCCAGCGCCTGTTCGGCCATCGCTTAACAACCCTTATCAAGAAGCACGCGTCTCGAGCGGTGCTAAGTCCGTTGATACGAACTTCGGCTGCAAATACTCTCTCTTTGGCGGCTTGCAAGCGGGAATTGACACTTGTGACAGCATCATTGCCCCATTATCGTGTAAACCAATGCGAATAGCGCTTTATCAGCCGGAAATTGCCGGAAATGTCGGAGCCGTGCTGCGGTTGGCTGCGTGCATGGGCGTTGGCGTGGATGTAATCGAGCCCACCGGATTCGTTTTTTCGGATGCGCGGATGAAACGTGCGGGCATGGACTACATTAATCAGGCCGAACTGGCACGGCATTCGGATTGGGATGCCTTCCAAAAGCAAATCACGGGACGGTTGATTTTAATGACGACGAAGGGGACCGGTTCGCTTTATACCATGACTTTCATGGCCGATGACGTCCTTATGTTCGGACAGGAAAGCGCCGGCGTTCCCGAAGATGTGGCCGCTCAATGCGCCGCACGGGTCCGTATTCCGATTATGGCATCAGCGCGGTCGTTGAACCTGTCGGTATCTGCCGGTATCGCGCTCGCCGAAGCACTGCGCCAGACAGGGAAATTGCCGCAATGATTGCTATGGATACCGAACAAGCGACGGCCCGCGCGTGGTTTGAAGCACTGCGCGACCGCATTTGCGCGGCTTTCGTCAGCATCGAGCGCGACGCAGGCAGCGATGCCGATTTCGATTACATCATGTGGAACCGCGATGATGACGAAAGCGGCGACAGCGGCGGCGGCGTGCGCGGCGTCATGAAAGGCAAGGTTTTCGAAAAAGTCGGCGTCAACGTGTCGACCGTTGGCGGCGTTTTCGCACCCGAATTTGCCAAATCAATGCACGGCGCGGGCGATGATCCGAGTTTTTTTGCAACCGGGATCAGCCTCGTGGCGCATATGGCGAACCCGCAGGTGCCTGCGGTTCACATGAACACCCGCTTCCTGTGCACGAGCAAACGCTGGTTTGGTGGCGGCGCGGACTTGAACCCGCCGCTCCCCATCGACGAAGACACAGTGGACTTCCACGCCACGATGGAACATGCCTGCACCAGTCAGCCCTCAGGCGATTATCCGCGGTTCAAGGCTTGGGCCGACGATTATTTTTATATTCCTCACCGCAAGGTTCACCGTGGCGTCGGCGGTATCTTTTATGACCACATGGAAAACGGGTTCGATAATGATCTCGCGCTGACCAAGGCCGTTGGTGAAGCGTTCCTTGACGTTTATCCGCGAATCGTACGGCGGCGGATGGATGCACCGTTCAACGATGCTGACCGCGCCGTTATGCTAGCGTGGCGTGGACGTTATGCCGAGTTCAACCTCGTCCACGATCGCGGCACGCTGTTTGGTCTCAAGACCGGTGGCAATATCGACGCGATTCTGATGAGCCTCCCGCCGATGGCATCATGGGATTGACGATCAGACTTTGGCGACGTGCCTGTAAAGCATTGCAAGGAACACAGTCGCAATCAGCGACATAGCCGTGCCAACAATACCGGAAACGAGCGCTGTCATCACTGATCCGGTAAACGGTGATTCGATCGATTTACCCAGCAGTTCGAACAGGCTCCCGGCAACAAACCGAACTGCCGAACCGACGACCAGCAAAACCACGCCATAAAGCACGACAACGAGAAACAATCGCGCCGTGATACCATGCGTCAATCTGAACCCGCTTTTAAGTGCTTGGATGACACCAGGGTTCCGGTCCACAATCAGTGCATTCATCAGAGCAAGGCGCATGCCGAGCCAGATAATTCCGCCAAGCACAACAAGCATCAGCAGCGATACCCAGCCCGGCAAATTTTGAAGTGTTTCAGGTTTTGCTGGATCGGCACCACTGGCAACTGCCGCAACGGCGACGGGCAACAACGCCACCGAGACGACAAGACCAACCAACAGCGCAATCAAAATGACCTTACCAAGCCGCGACAGACCATGTGACAACGCTTCGCCAACACTTTGTCCCGGTTTCAGGACGAGTGAAACAATCGAAAGTTGGCCAATGATCGACCACAGCGCAGCTGCAACGATGGCAATCGGGATGAGGGGATTAGGATCGTTTGGCTTTGCAGCAGCCTGTGCCAGCCCTGCAACAACGTCAGCCACATAAATAGTGGCGAGCGCGAGCGGCACAAGCAGAGCCGATTCACGGCGGATGAATGCAATACTGTCATCCCATATCTGGTTCATCGAGATCATTTGCATCCCCTAGCCGCGCCGCGCTGCCGGTGGCAAGGAGCGCGACATGGCAACGAAGATCATGCCCCCTTCCGACATCGAATGGATCGTGAGTGATACATCGGTCGACTACCCCGAAGCGCTGGCTTGGATGGAAGCAAGGGCAACGGCCGTGGCATCGGGCATAGCAAAGGAATGTGTCTGGCTACTTGAGCATCCGCCGCTCTATACGGCGGGCACCAGCGCCAAACCCGCTGAACTAATAGATCCGCGTTTTCCCGTCTTCGCGGCGGGTCGCGGCGGGCGCTATACCTATCATGGTCCCGGCCAGCGCATTGCTTACCTCGTCTTTGACTTGAACAAGAGCGGCCGTGACGTCCGCTGTTTCGTCCACGCTATCGAAGGATGGATGATCGCGGCGCTGAAACGTCTTGGCGTTGACGCTTGCCGTGCAGAGGGCCGCATCGGCATCTGGACCGATGACCCTGACATCGGCGAGGCGAAGATCGGTGCCATCGGAATCCGTGTCCGCCGCTGGGTCTCGCTCCACGGTTTTTCGATTAACGTTGCCCCGAATTTGACGCATTTCGGCGGCATTGTTCCTTGCGGCATCTCTGAATATGGCGTGACAAGCCTATCAAAACTGGGTGTAAATGCTGCCTTAGCGACAGTCGATGCCGCATTGCTGGCCGAATTCGCCGCATTCCTGACGGAACTAAAACGGTCATAATCCGCTTGAGGCGGTGTAAAAGAAAAGCTAATGACCACGTTGATTTGGGTATTAGCGGCATAACGACCGACCAAATCAAACCTTTCCTAGGGAGCTTATTACATGCGCAAGATCGTAACTCTTTCGATGGTCGCTGCGGCGGCACTCACTGTCGCTGCCTGCGGCAAGACCGAAGCAACAAACACGACCGACGCAAACGCAATGGTCACTGAAATGAACGCTGGCGAAGCCATGGAAGGCACGACCAACGACATGATGACCAACACCGACGGTGCCATGGGCGCGACGGATAATATGATGGTTACAAACACGGTCGAAACCAACACAATGACCACAACCAATACCACCACAACGGCGGGTAATGCATCGAACGCGATGTAAGTTCGTTTTATTGAAACGACAGAAATCGGGGTCGTTCGGGAAGCCGGGCGGCCCTTTTTCTCATCATTTTGCCGCTCCGGCGACTCGACCGGTCGCAAGGGGTTTCCGCAGCGTCGCAAACTGCCTATGCCACAACGTCGAGTATGATATCTGTTTAGGAATTCCGGCAATGACCCTTCGCCTTGCTTTGACCGGGTTCTGCCTGTCACTTGCCGCGCAGCCAGCATCAGCGCAGATTTTCTGGCAAGCACCCGATTTTCGGGGGACACCAATCACGCCGGGCGAAGTCGGTATCGGGGTCCCTCTTCCCGGGGCCACCCCGGACGAAATGCGCGCAAGCATTGCTTGGCAGTTGCGAGCCGGACTGAACCTCATGGCGTTGCAATGCCAGTTCGACCGGACGCTGCTGACCGAAAACACCTACAACACCACGCTGACCAACCATAAGGTCGAACTCGAAGAGAGCTTCAGCAAGATTGCGGCCTATTTTAAGCGCATGAATAAGGCGCCAAAAGCTGCGCAAAGCGCACTCGACAAATATGGCACGAAAACTTATTTAGGCTTCTCTACAGTGCGTGGCCAACTTGGCTTTTGCCAGACCGGCTCCAACATTGCCAAAGCAGCGATTTTCGCACCACGCGGCAGTTTCACGATCCTCGCGATTGAGCGTCTTCGCGAACTACGCAGCAGCCTACTTCCTGCTGGTGAGCAGCAATTCCGTTTTCCCGTTCCGCGCGTGAATGTCGGCATGCCATCGTTCGAAAATCGTTGTTGGGACAAAAAGGGCAAGTACAAACGCGAATGCGGGATGCAGTCTTAACGCAGCCCCAGCATTTTGTGCGCTTGCGTCGTCAATCGCCAGCGCGGGTGGTTCATTACGAACACTATGGCCGCATCGCGCGCCGCGTTGGCCTCAATGCAGTCCATTGGCTGAATTAGGAAGTGATCAAACGCCCATCGTTCCATCGCGAGTGTGTCGCTACCCGCTTGCGGCCAAACAAGCTTTAACTCATTGCCTGACGTCTGCACAACAGCGCTCCCCGCTTTGGGGCTGATGCACAGCCAGTCGATCCCCGGTACGGCAGCAATCGTGCCATTGCTTTCGACACCGATTTCGAACCCTTCATCATGAAGCGCGTCGATCAGCGGCGGGTCAATCTGGAGCATCGGCTCGCCGCCTGTCAGCACAACGTAACGCAGGTCGGCGTCCGCCCCCCATTTTTCAGCAACCGCCGTGGCCAGCGCCTCGGCATCGTCAAACTTACCGCCGCCATCACCGTCAGTGCCAGCAAAATTGGTATCGCAGAATTGGCAGATCGCCGTCGCCCTGTCTTGCTCGCGCCCGCTCCACAAATTACACCCGGCAAAGCGCACAAATACCGCCCGCCGCCCCGCCTGCACGCCTTCGCCCTGCAACGTCAGGAACATTTCCTTGACCGCATAGCTCATGACAGCAGCGTGTCGGTCAGGCCCGCCTCGGCAAACCCTTTGGCTCGCAGTTCACACGAATCGCACTGACCACAGGGGCGACCATCGGGCGCGGGATCGTAGCATGACCAGCTCTGGCTGACGTCCAGTCCGAGCCGGTTTGCCTCTCGCGCGATGTCGGCCTTGGTCATGGCAACAAGCGGCGCGTGCACACGAAACCCCGCGCCTTCGACGCCCGCTTTGGTTGCCTGTCGCGCCATTGCCTCGAACGCTTCAACAAACGCAGGACGACAATCGGGGTAGCCCGAATAATCAAGCGCGTTGATCCCGATAACAAGATCACGCGCGCTGACGGCTTCGGCCCATCCCAGCGCGACCGATAGAAAAATTGTATTGCGCGCTGGGACGTATGTCACCGGAATACCAGGGATAACGCCTGCCTTAGGAACCGCAATCGCATTATCGGTCAGCGCAGAACCCCCGAACTGCGACAGGTCGAGAGGCAGGATGACATGCCGCTCAACTTCTAACATCGCCGCAACGCGTGTCGCAGCCTGCAATTCCACCCGATGCCGCTGGTTATAATCAATCGTCAGCGCAAACAGCCGGTAGCCTGCTGCCTTTGCCAGTCCGCCAGCCACCATCGAATCGAGACCACCCGATAGCAGAATGATAGCGGCAGCATTTGGCGAAGCAGGTGCAAATAACATGCGCGCGCCCCTAACCCGTCGGGTACAAAGATGCTACGGTGTTATCGCTGCGCGGTCGGACCCGAAACCGGACATTCGCCGACGCGACGGCCTTCATATGCCCAGTCGAACGGCGCCTTGTCTGCAATACCCTGCGATTCGATCTGGATCACGCGTGGTGTCTCGACGCGCACAGACGTGCGACCATTACCGACCCCCGCGCACGAATAGTTTACCACTGCCTGCGTGGCATTGTTCGTGATGACGAACTTGTTGCACGGCAAATTACCGTGGCGAAGCTGAAGCAACACGCGCGGATCGCCGAGGCACAGGGTCTTTACTGGGGCGCTACCGTCAAGCGACCGCAGCTGCCACTGGCCGGGCTGCAACGTCGCCAAAGCAGTCGGAACGGGCGGGTCCGCTGACCCCGCGTTTGCGCTTCCCGCCGCCAAAAGTGACGCCCCCAAGGCGTGAAACATAGTGAAACGAGTCATTGGCTTGCATCTCTATCCATGAAAAGCCGACGTTCCGGCAATGCTGATGGAGCGACCCAATCGCAACATTGGTACTAGGTAAACCCTAATTATGGCATAATGTTGGAGCGAACGGGCGTTTCGTCAAGCCCCTGTGCCGAAACGGGAAAAGTCCGCGAACAAAAGGCGCAGTCAACGCCGATGATGCCGTTCGCATCGGCCATCGTCGCGCGTTCGTCTTCGGGAAAGCGCAGCAGAACATCGCGGATATGCGCGATGTCGCAGCGGCAGCCCTTTGTGAGTGAGGCACCGCCGAGGACTCGGATTTCATCCTCCTCGTTAAACAGGCGCCAGACCAATGTTTCGAGCGGGATTTCAGCATCGGTGAGCTCGTCTGGCTTTATCGTGCTGCCCAGTATCGCGACATGCTCCCATTCGGGATGATCAAGCCGCGTGTGCAGCCGCTCGCGGCCATCTTCGCCTTCGGGGAGGTGCTGGAGCAACAAGCCCCCTGCAATCCGCCCCTTCGCCACACCGATGCGGATCAGGCTGGGGATTTGTTCGGATTGCGCAAAATAACTCTCGGCGGCTTCGGCAAGCGATGTGCCGTCGAGCGGAACGATCCCCCGATACCGTTCCGCTGTCGCCGACTGGTCGAACGTGATGGCCAGATAGGCTTTGCCGAACAACGCAAACAACGTCGGATGCGCAGGCATTTCGGCAAGGCGATCGGCATCATAATTGATGTAGCCGCGCAGCTCGCCGCCACAGTAATCGCAAACAAGCAGGTCGATAACGCCGCCTTCGGTCTGCGCCTGCAAAGTCATCTGGCCACTGCTGTCCTTGAGTAACGCGCCGAACAGGGCCGTCAGGACCAGCGCTTCGGCCAGCAAGCGCTCGATCACCGGCGGATAGGCATGCGCACCAATGATCGCATCCAGCACCGGCCCCAAACGCACGATCCGTCCGCGTGCATGCCGCGAAGAAATGGTGAAACCCAGACTGCGGTCGATGTCGCTCATCCGAGCTTACCGAATGCCCAAAGCAGGATCGACTTTTGTGCGTGAAGCCTGTTTTCGGCTTCGTCCCAGATTGCCGATTGCGGGCCATCGATAACGTCGGTCGTCACTTCTTCGCCGCGATGCGCTGGCAGGCAGTGCAAGAAGGTTGCATTCTCCTTCGCGCCCATCATCAGGGTGCCGCTGACGCGATAGGGCGTCATCGCCGCGATCTTTGCCTCAGCCTGCTGCTGCCCCATCGAAACCCAGGTGTCCGTGACAACAATGTCGGCATCAGCAACCGCGCGTGCTGGATCACGCTCTATCGTGATGCGCGCGTTGGTGCCGCTCAGCCGCTCATTTGCCTCGCTAACCCATGATAATTCAGGATCAAATCCTTCGGGGCATCCAACAGCGACCGAGAATTTCATCAACCCCGCCGCCTCAATAATCGAATGGAGCACGTTATTACCATCGCCCAGCCAAGCCCACTTGCTGCCCGGCAACGCATGCCCCCGCTCGATAGCTGTCAACAGGTCCGCGACCACCTGACACGGGTGCGACGAATCGGTCAGGCCATTGATAACCGGCACAGTTGCATGCACGCATAATTCATTGAGCTTCGCCGGGTCATCCGTGCGGATCATGATCGCGTCGACATAACGCGACAACACCCGCGCCGTATCCGATACTGTCTCGCCTCGGCCGAGCTGCATTGATCCGCCATCCATGACGATCGTCGTCCCGCCCAGTTGCCGCATCGCCATGTCAAACGACACCCGCGTCCGCGTGGAGGATTTCTCGAAGATCATCGCAAGCACATGCCCAGCGAGTGGCGCATCGGCGTCGGCGTTGCCTTTCGGCGACCCTGCCCGCGCTGCTTTGCGATCTATTGCATCGTTAATTATTACAGCAATCGCATCGCCGCCCGCGTCGGAAAGATTGCGGAAATGCCGAGTCACGCCGCCGCCTCGTAACTCCGCGCCGCCGCCGACAATTTCTCGATGCACTCAGTAATGTGGTGCTCTTCGATATTCAGCGGCGGCAGAATGCGCACGACATTGTCGCCCGCCGCCACGGTCAACAGGTTATGATTGTCACGGCAATGCGCCACAAACGCCCGGCTGTCCGATCTAAGGCGCAGTCCCAGCATTAGGCCCATGCCCCGAAGGCCTAGAAACAGATGGTCATGATTAGGAATCAACTGGTTCAATGCTGCCCGAAGTCGGTCACGCGTGTTGCAGACCTGTTTAAGAAACTCATCATTCGCGACCACGTCAAGCACGGCGTTACCCGCTGCCATCGCCAATGGATTGCCACCATAGGTTGATCCATGAGTCCCCACGACCATACCCTTGGCGGCCTCCTCGGTCGCCAAACATGCTCCCAAGGGAAAGCCTCCGCCGATGCCCTTTGCAATTGCCATGATGTCAGGCGTAGTCCCGTAATGCTCGTGCGCGAACAGTTTACCGGTACGCGCCATACCGCATTGGACTTCGTCGAGGATCAGCAGGAGCCCTTTTTCGTCGCAAGCCGCGCGCAAGCCGCGCAGAAATTCTTGGCTGGCGGGACGAATACCGCCCTCGCCCTGAATCGGTTCGACAAGAAACCCCGCAGTGTGATCGTCGATTAACGCCAATGCTGCTTCTAGATCATCGAACGGTGCGTAAGCGAATCCTGGCAGTAACGGCTCGAACCCATCACGCATTTTTGCCTGATCGGTCGCGCTGATTGTCCCCAACGTGCGCCCGTGAAAAGCGTTGCTAAACGTAATAAGGTTCGTCCGCTCCGGGTTGCCGTTCACATAATGATAGCGGCGCGCCGTTTTGATTGCGCATTCAAGCGCTTCGGCACCCGAATTTGTGAAGAACACAGTATCGGCAAACGTCAAATCAACCAGCCGTTGCGCCAGTTTTTCACCCTGCGGCGATCCATAGAGGTTGGAAACATGCATCAGCGTCGCCACCTGATTCTGTATCGCTTTGGTCAGATGCGGGTGGCCGTGTCCCAGCAAGTTGACAGCGATGCCGCTCGCGAAATCCAGATATTCCTCGCCCCCCTCCCCGTAAAGATATGCACCTTCTCCGCGCACTGGACGCACACCACACCGGGGGTAAACGGGCATGAGTGGGGTGATCGTCATCGTGTTGGCCTTTCCAAACGAAAAAGGCGGCCTGCAAAAGGCCGCCCGTTAGCGGAATTGACCCTTACAGCCGCTCGATTCGGCGGACAACCCCCAGTCATTGGCCGTTAGGCTTTCAGCTTCCACCCGCTCCGGAGCAGCATGTAACACCCCACACCCAAGACGATGTTGACCGCGAGAAGCACGAGCGCGCCGGTCATGACAGGCGAATCTGCTTGGCCGATAAATCCATAACGAAACCCCGAGATTGCATAGTGAAAAGGATTCAGCCGACTAAACGCTTGAAACGCCGGGGCAAGGCGATCAATCGTGTAGAACGTCCCTGAAAGCAGAGCGAGCGGGCCGACCAAAAACGTCGTCACGGCTGCGGCATGATCGAACTTCTCTGCCCAAATTGACGTCAAGACACCCATAAATGACAACATCGTCGAGCCTAGTAGGCCAAACACAATCACTGCCCAAAAGTGCGTCGGTATCACATGGACGCCGGGCCAAAACAGCATCACCAGCCAGACCGCGACTCCAACGAATATCGCGCGCGTCACACCACCGCCGACCATCGCCGCAAGCAGTTCGCCCGTGGAAAGCGGGGGCATCAGATAGTCCACGATCGTTCCCTGTATCTTGCCGACCAACAACGAAAAGCTCGTATTCGCAAAGGCATTCTGCATCATGCCCATGATAATCAGCCCCGGCGCAATGAAATCGGCAAAGGATCGCCCGAGCACTTCCTGACGCGAACTTCCCAGGGCCACGACAAAAATCACGAGGAAAAGTGCGGTTGAAATCGCCGGTCCCCAGATCGTCTGAAGCTGCACCTTGAAAAAGCGCCGCACTTCCTTGATATAGAGGGTCTTCAACCCAACCCAGTTGATACTGCGAATGACCGGGATGCCCGGCTCGTTCATTATAGCTTTTTGGGGAACGGTGCTCATATCATTGCCGGTTAGGCATTCGGATCGTCGCCCGCAAGGCGCTCGGACCGAAGAAATAGGGAAAAAGTATGTCGTGGACTGACGAACGCATCGATCGCCTCAAAACGATGTGGGAAAAGGGCATGACAGCCAGCCAGATTGCTGAAGATCTTGGCGGCGTAAGCCGCAATGCCGTCATCGGCAAGGCACATCGCCTTGACCTTCAATCGCGTCCGTCACCGGTCAAGCCGAATGAACCTTCAGCAACGCCTTCGCCAAAGCCGTCCGCTCCCCGTGTGGCAGCGCCCTCACCGCCGCCACCACCGCCGCCACCACCACCAGCTCCGCGCAATTTCGCGCCCGTTTATGTGCCGCAAGCACCGACTGGCCCGACAGGTGCGCAGCTTCGGTCAGTTGGTCCCGGAGGTTTCCTTCGTCAGGGGCCGGGAGATCAGGCACCGCCTTCAACGCCCGCGCCGCCGCGTCGCCTCGTTCCGGCCAAACCATCACCTGATATGGTCGGCAAGACGACGTTGCTCGATCTCAATGACAAGATTTGCAAATGGCCAATGGGACACCCTGGAGAGCCTGACTTCCATTTCTGCGGTAATACAGTGAACCCGGGGTTTCCTTATTGCGTACAGCATTGCGGGCAGGCTTATCAGGCGCAAATGCCCCGTCGTGATCGCAGGGCTCCGCCTCCGATGCCGTTCGGAGGACCGCGTGTTCGCTAGAAGAATAGATCGACCGGGAAGCGGGAGAGTTCGCTTTTCCCGCTTCCCAGTCGAATCCAGCCCGGTTTAGAACCGGAACGCCGCTGTCAAACGCATGCTGTGCCAGCGGAACTTGTCGTCACTGCGACGAAAGTCCGTGCCGCCGGCACCGGCGAGCAGGAACGGATTGGTCGCAGGCGCCGTGCCTGCTCCAACGCGAACGCGGCCCTTATCGTCCTTCAATTCGTTGTAGATATATTCGAGGCCGACCGAGAAGTTCTTGCCGATCTTCTGCTCGACACCGCCGCCGCCGCTG
>JANOVZ010000044.1:0-4475 GCA_031417655.1 Sphingomonas sp.
CAGCGGCGGCGCGAACCTGCCGTATCAGGACGAGGTCTTCCCCGACCGCGACCATTTTGGCCGCATCTTTTTCAATCAGGCGAACATGAGCGCAAAGGGCATCCCGCAGATCGCCTGCGTCATGGGCAGCTGCACCGCAGGCGGCGCGTATGTCCCCGCGATGTCCGACGAGAGCGTGATCGTGCGCAATCAAGGCACGATCTTCCTTGCAGGGCCACCTTTGGTGAAGGCCGCGACGGGTGAGGAAATCAGCGCCGAGGATCTGGGCGGCGGCGACTTGCATGGCCGCAAATCAGGCGTGGTCGATCATGTCGCGGAGAATGACGAACATGCGCTGACCATCGTGCGCGATATCATCAGCCATCTAGGCACTCCGCCGGGGACTGTCCCCCTAGGGACTGTCCCTAATGGGACACTCCTTACGCAAGACCCTCGCCCACCCAAATATGATGCCGAAGAACTTTACGGCGTCATCCCCGACGACGTCCGCGCACCTTATGACGTTCACGAAGTCATCGCGCGCATCGTCGACGGCAGCGAGTTTCACGAATTCAAGGCGCTCTACGGCAGCACCCTCGTTTGCGGTTTCGCGCACATCTGGGGGATGCCCGTCGCGATCCTCGCCAACAACGGCGTGCTGTTTTCGGAAAGCGCGATCAAAGGCGCGCATTTTATCGAACTCGCCTGCCAGCGGCGGATACCGCTCTTGTTCCTTCAGAATATCAGCGGCTTCATGGTCGGCGGCAAATATGAGGCGGAGGGCATTGCCAAGCACGGCGCAAAACTCGTCACCGCCGTCGCCACCGCGAGCGTGCCGAAGATCACCGTGCTGATCGGCGGCAGCTTTGGCGCGGGCAATTACGGCATGTGCGGGCGGGCCTATTCACCGCGCTTCCTGTTCACCTGGCCCAATGCGCGGATCAGCGTGATGGGCGGCGAACAGGCGGCGAGTGTGCTCGCAACGGTCCACCGCGACGCCGACAAATGGACGCCCGAGGAGGCCGAAGCCTTCAAGGCCCCGATCCGCCAGAAATATGAAGACGAAGGCAATCCCTATCACGCGACCGCGCGGCTGTGGGACGACGGGATCATCGACCCGGCGCAGACGCGCGATGTGTTGGGGTTGGCGCTGGCGGCGGCGCTGAACGCACCGGTCGAGGAGGCGCCCCGGTTCGGGGTGTTCCGGATGTGAAAAAGCGAACTGTGTTTCAATCGACTGATCTTGAAAACAAGGACTGTGGCCTCGCGTGTCTCGAAATGTTGACGCATTTGCCAATGGAGCATTTTCGCGAAGAGCTGAATATTAAGAAAACCCGCAATACTAAAAAACGAGAGTTGCTTGAACAGCTTCACGAGTGTGAATTCAAAGTGCTGGAGCGCGGTCGTATTTCAGCTAAAATTCCGCTATCGTCGCTTGTCGATGATGCCCTTATTTTTGGTCGGATTGATCCAGACGGCGATGCACTCGGGCATTGGACGGTATGGGATTCATCGGCAGCAGTATTGCGTGATCCCAATGGTTATCGAGCGGTATACAAACCAAGCTGGTTTGCCACTGTGAGGAAGAAATGATCCAATCCCTCCTTATCGCCAATCGGGGCGAAATCGCTTGCCGCATCATCCGCACCGCGCGGAGCATGGGCATCCGCACGGTCGCGGTTTATTCGGATGCCGACGCGAAAGCGCTGCACATGCGGCAGGCCGACGAGGCGGTGCATATCGGGGCGTCGCCGGCGCGCGAGAGCTATCTGGTGGGAGAGAAGATCATCGCCGCCGCGCTCGCCACCAAAGCAGAGGCGATCCATCCAGGCTATGGCTTCCTGTCCGAAAATGCGGAGTTTGCCCAAAGCGTGATCGACGCGGGCCTGATCTGGGTCGGGCCGCGCCCGGCCAGCATCACCGCAATGGGGCTGAAGGATGCGGCCAAGAAATTGATGGCCGAGGCAGGCGTGCCCGTCACCCCCGGCTATATGGGCGAGAACCAAGACCCTGCCTTCCTCGCCGAGCGCGCCGCCGAAATAGGCTATCCCGTGCTGATCAAGGCGGTCGCGGGCGGCGGCGGCAAGGGGATGCGCAAGGTCGAGGACGCAGCCGACTTCGCCGACGCGCTCGCCAGCTGCCAGCGAGAGGCCACCGCGTCGTTCGGCAACGCGCATGTCCTCATTGAAAAATATATCCAGCGCCCGCGCCATATCGAGGTGCAGATATTCGGCGACACCCACGGCAACATCGTCCACTTGTTCGAACGCGATTGCTCGCTCCAGCGCCGCCACCAGAAGGTGATCGAGGAAGCCCCCGCGCCGGGCATGGACGAGGCGACGCGCGAACAGCTCTGCGCGGCGGCGGTGAAGGCGGCCAAGGCGGTCGACTATGTCGGCGCGGGCACGATCGAATTCATCGCCGACACTTCTGATAGGGAAGACGGGGGCTCAGGCCTACGCGCCGACCGCATCTGGTTCATGGAAATGAACACGCGGCTCCAGGTCGAACATCCGGTAACCGAGTGCATCACCGGTGTCGATCTGGTCGAATGGCAATTGCGCGTGGCGAGCGGGGAGGCGTTGCCGAAGCGGCAGGACGAACTCGTCATCAACGGCCACGCCATCGAAGCCCGGCTCTATGCAGAGGATCCGGCCAAAGGCTTCCTCCCCAATCCGGGGCGGATCGAACATCTGCTGTTTGACCACCGCGCCCGCGTGGAAACTGGAGTGGAAGAGGGCGATACGGTGTCATCCTATTACGACCCGATGATCGCCAAGGTGATCACCCATGACACAAGCCGGCACAAGGCGCGTCAGGCGATGATGCGCTGGTTGGACAACAGCTATGTCGGCCCAGCGGCGTCGAACAAGGGGTTTTTGTATGAATGCCTAGATCTGCCCGAATTTGCGGAAGGCGACCTTGATACAGGCGTGATTGAACGACAATTCGAAACGCTGGTACCCGATCATCCGCCTTCTGATCTGGTGCTGACGACTGCCGGTCGGCGCTTTCGTCGTAACCTGATGAACGGCACCATCGGTCAGGTTCAGTGGATTGACGGCTTATTTGGGTTCCGTATGAATCGCGGCACGGAACAATGCGTCATACTGCACGGTGATCATGGTGCGGTCTCGGTGCTGACCGACAGCAGCGATACGACGACCGGACTGTGCTCTGACGAAGAGAACGATACTGTCATCGTAACCGAGCGCGGACGAAGCCATTTCTTCACGACAAGACCGCATGCTGCGGCAGGATCAGGCAGCGCGGGCGACGGCAATATCCTCTCCCCCATGCCGGGCCGGATCATCGCGGTCGAAGTGGCGAAGGGCCAAACCGTCACCAAGGGACAGAAACTCCTCACGCTTGAAGCGATGAAGATGGAGCACAGCCTGACCGCGCCGTTTGACGGGGTTGTGGCGGAGCTGAACGCGACCGCTGGCGCGCAGGTGCAGGTTGAGGCTTTGTTGGTTAGGATTGAGGCAGCTGAATAGGCGCTGATTGTAGCTTTTGGGGACTGTCCCAAGCGCAAAGCGCGCCGTGGACTGTCCCTAAAGCGACTGCGCGACCTACCGGGGACAGTCCACGGCGCTACGCTTGGGACAGTCCCCTGCCGCCTAATCCCCTAAGCCGCCAGTTTCCGCAGCACGTAATGCAAGATCCCGCCGTTCATGAAATACTCGACCTCATTGGCGGTATCGATGCGGCATAATGCGTCAAAGTTGAACGTCGTGCCGTCCGACCGCGTGACCTTTACCGTCACTGTCTGGCGCGGTTTCAGGTTGGCGACGCCGGTGATGGTAAAGCTGCAATCGCCGTTGAGGCCCAATGATTGCCGCGTTTCGTCTTCTTTGAACTGCAACGGCAACACGCCCATGCCGACAAGGTTGGAACGGTGGATGCGTTCAAAGCTCTCGACGATTACCGCGCGGACGCCCAATAGGTTGGTGCCCTTTGCTGCCCAGTCGCGGCTCGATCCGGTGCCATATTCCTTACCTGCGATAACGACCAACGCACTGCCTTCAGCTTTGTGTTTCATCGCCGCGTCATAGATCGGCATGACTTCGCCGTTATACCTCGACATGCCGCCTTCGACGCCGGGGACCATTTCGTTCTTGATGCGGATGTTGGCAAAGGTGCCGCGCATCATGACGTCGTGATGGCCACGGCGTGCGCCGTAACTGTTGAAATCGGACTTGGCGACTTGATGCTCCATCAGCCACTTTCCGGCTGGGCTGTCGGCTTTGATGCTGCCCGCTGGCGAGATATGGTCGGTGGTGATGCTGTCGCCCAAAATCGCAAGCGGCTTGGCTTCAATGATGTCGCTGACAGGCGCTGGCGTCATGCTCATGCCGTCGAAATAGGGCGGGTTGGCGACATAGGTGGAACCGGCGCGCCAGTTATAGGTTTCGGAACCTTCGACCTGAATGGCCTGCCAATGTTCGTCGCCTTGATAGACGCTGGCATAGCGGGCCTCGAACATTTCGCGGCTG
>JANOVZ010000045.1:0-1628 GCA_031417655.1 Sphingomonas sp.
AACCAGTAAAAACCGGCCACGCCGATCAGGCCCAAACCCACGACGAGCATGCCAGTGATCGCGCCGCCACGGAAAGCCACCGCCAGCGCAGCATTGATGCCGGAGCGCGCCGCCTCAGCCGTGCGCACGTTGGCACGCACCGACACATTCATGCCGATGAAGCCCGCCGCGCCCGAGAGCACCGCACCCAGCACGAAGCCGAGCGCGGTTTTGCCGTCAAGCACGAAGAAAATGATGACCGCGAGAATCGCACCGATGATGGCGATGGTGCGGTATTGCCGGTCAAGGTACGCCTTGGCGCCCGCTTGAATCGCGCCTGCAATTTCCTGCATCCGCGCGTTACCGGCTGACAGGCCGTTGATCCACGAAATCGAAACGACCCCGTAAGCGATTGCCGCCAGTCCGCAGACGAGCGAAATGATGAGCCAAGTGGTGGCTGACATATGGTGTGATCTCCCTTGTTATTGATCGTTGACTTTTCCCCGCGGCACGGCTTCCGTACTTGGGTGGCTGCATTTGCATCTCCGCAAATGTCCTCCAGCACTTGGCCCGCAAAAATCCGCGCCGCTGCTACCTCAGAAATCGACCGAAGTAACTAGCCGACGAATTATAGAAGGGTGTCTGTTGCTCATTGGCGACAAAGCCGCGAACGGGTGAAATACCTTCATGCGGCGCAGCAAAGAAAACGATGTTGTACTACGTTGAGGACGTGCTTGATTCGCGACACAAAGCTACAAACATCGTAGTCGAAATCTCGGTGAAAGTGGTAGGCCGTGAGGGACTTGAACCCCCGACCAAAGGATTATGAGTCCTCTGCTCTAACCAACTGAGCTAACGGCCCACTGATAGGATTATCGCATCGGTAGACCCACCGGCAGCTTGCCAAAAAGAAAACGGCCCTACTGGCCCGTTTTCTTTCGCGGCGGCGCTTTCGCAGCCGCAAAGATCGCTTACGCCTCCGTAACGAACCCCTTAAGACGCTCAGCGCGGCTCGGATGACGGAGCTTCCTCAGTGCCTTCGCTTCGATCTGACGAATCCGCTCGCGGGTGACGTCGAACTGTTTGCCCACTTCTTCCAGCGTGTGGTCGGTGTTCATCTCGATGCCGAAGCGCATGCGCAGCACTTTGGCTTCGCGAGGTGTCAGCGTGTCGAGCACTTCTTTGCACAGGTCGCGCAGGCTGTCCTGCACGGCTGCATCCATGGGTGTCAGCGTGTTGGTGTCTTCGATGAAATCACCTAAATGGCTGTCGTCGTCGTCACCAATCGGTGTTTCCATGGAGATCGGTTCTTTGCTGATCTTCATGATGCGGCGGATTTTGTCTTCCGGAATTTCCATGCGCAAGGCGAGCGTTGGCGCGTCTGGCTCGATACCCGTCTCTTGCAAAATCTGCCGCGAAATGCGGTTCATTTTGTTGATCGTTTCGATCATGTGAACGGGGATACGAATGGTGCGCGCCTGATCGGCGATAGATCGCGTGATAGCCTGGCGAATCCACCATGTGGCATACGTGGAGAACTTGAAGCCGCGACGGAATTCAAACTTGTCGACGGCCTTCATCAAGCCGATGTTGCCTTCTTGAATCAGGTCAAGGAACTGCAAACCGCGGTTGGTGTATTTCTTGGCAAT
>JANOVZ010000046.1:0-14437 GCA_031417655.1 Sphingomonas sp.
CAGCCCTTGCTGGAGGGGACCGAGGGGTGGCTCCTTCTTTCGAGCGCATTATCGTTTCCCCGCTCGCCAAGCGCCTTGCCGAACAGAAGGGCGTTGATCTGTCGACCGTGACAGGCTCTGGTCCGGGCGGGCGGATTGTGAAGGCGGATATCGAGGGGGCGTCACAAGGAAGTCGTCCCAGCGCAGGCCGGGACCGGCCTGTTGTGGAAGTGCCCTCGGCAGCGGCCCCTGCGCCGGTCGCGGCCCCGGCCTCCGCCGGGGCGACGGTTGTGGGGGACATACCGCACCAGGTCATCAAATTGTCCAACATGCGCAAGACCATTGCGCGGCGGCTTACTGAGTCGAAGCAGCAGGTGCCGCATATCTATCTGACGGTGGATATTCGCCTCGACGCGCTGCTCAAGCTGCGCGGCGAGCTCAATGCGGCGTTGGAGCCGCGCGGCATCAAGCTCAGCGTCAACGACATGCTGATCAAGGCGCTCGCCGCCGCGCTGATCGAAGTGCCCGCGTGCAACGTGTCGTTCGCGGGGGATACGTTGATCCAGTACCGCCGCGCCGACATTTCTGTCGCGGTGTCGATCGACGGTGGGCTGATCACGCCGATTGTGGCAGATGCGGCGAACAAGTCGATGAGCGCGATCTCGACCGAAATGAAAGCGCTCGCCGACAAGGCCAAGGCGGGCAAGTTGCAGCCGCACGAATATCAGGGCGGCACCGCGAGCCTGTCCAACATGGGCATGTTCGGCATCAAGCAGTTCGAAGCCGTCATCAACCCGCCGCAAGCCATGATCATGGCGATCGGCGCGGGCGAGGCGCGGCCCTATGTCGTAGACGGCGCGCTGGCGATGGCGACAGTGATGAGCGCGACGGGATCGTTCGATCACCGGGCGATCGACGGGTCGGACGGGGCCAAGCTCATGGCGGCGTTCAAGCGGCTATGCGAAATGCCGTTGGGGTTGGTGGCTTGACAATTCGCACGACTGTAGCCACAATTGTGGCTACGGAGAGTTGATATGCAGATCGGTGTTCGCGAACTCAAGGGACGATTGAGCGAGGTCGTCAATGGCAACCAACATGTTGTCGTGACCAAGAATGGGCGCGTCATGGGAGAGTTCACGCCCGCCACCATCATCAAGCCGACCGCTGATCGATCGCGTTGGCTAGAGGATCGCATTGCGTTCCTCCGTCGTTGGCAGGAAGAAACGCCCGACTGGGAAGACCGCCTGCTGCGCGAGGGCATGGACGACGAGGGGGAATTGTTTGCCGAACCCACTTTTCGTTGATGCTAACATCCTGTTGCGATGCGTCGTCGGGAAAGCTGCATTCAACGTCGATGAGCTATTGGCAAAGGGCGCTATTCTCGCCACGACCGATGCTCAGGCCCGCGAGGCAAAGCGCGTTTTGCATCATCGTTTTGCGTTGAGCGAGCAGGACGCCGACGAGCAAGTTGACGCCGTCGTTTCGGCAATGGAGACATATCAGACACCGACATATCGCGCGCAGGAGTCCGCAGCCAAAGCGCGGATACATTATAAAAACACGAAGGACTGGCCGATTCTTGCGGCAGCTATCGAACACAAGGGAGCGATTTGGACCGATGATCGAGATTTTTTCGGAACGGGTGTGCCGACGTGGACGACCCGCAACATCCGATTTTGGGCTTAGCATGATGGTGGCGTTCAAGCGGCTATGCGAGATGCCGTTGGGGTTGGTGGCGTGATGGAAAGCACCGTCCTATTTCTGCATCGCGCTGCTTGGAGTTTGAGCATACTCTTGGCAGTTCTTGTTCCGATCATTTACGTTCTTCAATTAATGGACAGTTCGGCAAGCTTGACCGCGACCAAGTTAATCTTCGGTTACTCTGTTATAGGTTTTGGTCTTTGCTTTTTCGGCAGGCGTCAGACGTCTAGTCCCGTTATGATGGCACTAATGATAGTTTTCCTTGCGCCAGCGGTAGCATCTACAGTCGTGACCCTACGGAATTGGTTCATGTGAGCGGCATGAAAAAACGATTTTAGCCGCGCTGACTGGTCCTCACGCTCCAACAGTTAAGCTGCGGCTCCCTCCCTCTCTCGCAAGGGTAGAGGGGTTTTGCGAAAGTGCTGAACAATGCCTGAAACCTACGACCTCATCATCCTCGGTTCTGGCCCCGGCGGCTATGTCGCGGCGATTCGCGCGTCCCAACTTGGCCTCAAAGTCGCGATTGTCGAGCGTGAGCGGCTGGGGGGGATTTGTCTGAACTGGGGGTGCATCCCGACCAAGGCGCTGCTGCGGACGTCGGAGATTTATCATTATATGACGCATGCCGATGCCTATGGGCTGTCGGCGACGGGGGTGTCGTTCGACCTCGCCAAAGTGACCGAGCGCAGCCGCAAGGTCGCGGGGCAGCTGAATGCGGGCGTCAAGGGGTTGATGAAGAAGAACAAGATCACCGTGGTCGAGGGCGTCGGGAAACTGACAGCGGCGGGTAAATTGTCGGTCACGACCGGTGATACGGTGCGTGAGTTGGAAGCCAAGAGCATCATCGTCGCGACGGGGGCGCGGGCGCGTGACTTGCCGTTTGCGAAGGCCGACGGGAAGCGCATCTGGACATACCGGCACGCAATGGTGCCGCCCGAGATGCCAACGAAACTGCTCGTCATCGGGTCGGGTGCGATCGGGGTCGAGTTCGCAAGTTTTTATTCGGACATGGGGGCGGACGTGACGATCGTCGAAATGCTCGACCGCGTGTTGCCGGTCGAGGACGCCGAAGTGTCGGACTTCATGCACAAGGCGTTGACCAAGCAGGGGATGAAACTGCACGTCTCGACCGGCGTACAGAAACTCGATGCGACTGCGGACGGCGTGACGGCGGAATTGAAAATGCCCGATGGCAAGATCGTGTCCGAGACTTTCAGCCATGCCATCGTCGCGATCGGCATCGTGCCGAATACCGAGGACATCGGCCTCGAAGCGCTGGGCGTGAAGACCGAGCGCGGGCATATCATCGTCGATGGCTATGCCGCGACCACTGTGCCGGGCGTCTATGCAATCGGCGACGTGACCGGCCCGCCGTGGCTGGCGCACAAGGCGAGCCATGAAGGGATGGTCTGCGTCGAAAAGATCGCGGGCCTGAACCCGCATGAATTCAAGACGTGGAATATTCCGGGCTGCACTTATTCACGTCCGCAGGTGGCGAGCGTCGGGATGACCGAAGCGAAGGCCAAGGAAGCGGGCCACCAAGTGAAAGTCGGCAAATTCCCCTTCATCGGCAATGGCAAGGCAATTGCGCTGGGCGAGGCGGAGGGGTTCGTGAAAACGGTGTTCAACGCGACGACCGGCGAACTGCTCGGCGCGCATATGGTCGGGGCCGAAGTCACCGAACTAATCCAGGGTTACGTGATTGCCCGCCAGCTTGAGACGACCGAAGCGGACCTGATGGAAACCGTATTTGCGCATCCGACGCTATCAGAAATGATGCATGAGTCAGTGCTGGGTGCGTATGGCCGGGCGGTGCATTTTTAGCTTTTTCTGGGCGATGGAGGACGTTGTGGAGGAGATTAGAGTCTATTTTCCAAAACCATGCAGCGAGAATTGGGACGAAATGACTCCCCAAGGGCGCAACCGGTTTTGCGGCGAATGCGCTAAGACCATCCACGATCTTGCAAGCTATAGTTTTGACGAAGTTGACGCCCTGATACGATCCGGCGAGGCGGTTTGCGTTCGAGCCAGACTGGGCACAGGCGGCGCGATTGCATTGCAAAACGACCCCATGCGCAAAGCCCGTCGGATCGTTGCCACGGTGGGCGCTTCGGTCAGTTTGATGGCCATGTGCACACCGGCCTATGCCGGCAAGCGCGGACTCGAAGGTACTATTGCCGGCAAGGTTGATTATTCCTGGCCGAGCATTCTCGTGACGGCGACGGGCCCCGACGGCATACGGCATAGCGCCAAATCGAACAGGTATGGACGTTATAAAATTAAGCATCTGCCGCCCGGCACCTATAAAATTGCATTTTCGGATGGTGAAACCGACTGGAACGGCGCAGACACTGTGGTCGAAGACCGAAAAACCGCCGTTCGCGATACTGAAAACCCGAATCCGCCGATCATTGTGGGCATGATCGAAATTGACAGGAATGCTGGTTGAGGCGCGTCGTAGTCTATGGGCGGGCGGTGCATTTCTAGGGTTTCGCGTGCTCCCAGTGCCGCTATTGTCCGCGCAACCAAAGGGGACTTTATGCGCCATATTCTGACTGCGTTTGCATTGCTCGCCGCCATTCCAGCCGCCGCCGAGACGGTCCACATCACCGCTGCGCGGATGGTCGATGTCGAAAACGGGCGCATGGTGCCGTATCCCATGATCACTGTGACCGATGGCCGCATCACCGGCATTGCGGACGCGCGCACCGTCCGCATGTCGGGCGATGCCAAGATCATCAATCTGGGCGAGCGCACGCTGCTCCCTGGCCTGATCGATATGCATGTTCACCTTGATTCGCTGGCGGAGATCGGTGGGTATCGCAGCCTTGAATATACCGACAGTTTCTGGATGGCGGCAGGTGTGAAGAATGCGCGTGACATGCTCGAAGCGGGATTTACGACCGTGCGCAATGTTGGGTCGGCGAACTATAATGACATCGGTTTGAAGCAAGCGATTGCCGAGGGTTATGCCATAGGGCCACGCATTGTTCCGGCGGCAAGCGCGATTGGTGCGACAGGCGGGCATTGTGACGAAACCTTCTTTCCACCGTCCTTCGCGCGCAAGGGGTCGGCAGTCGGCGACGGCGAGCAGCAGTTGCGCCAGCGCGTCCGTGAACAGCGCAAATATGGTGCCGAAGTGATCAAGATCTGTGCGACCGGCGGGGTGTTCAGCCGCAATACCGAGCCGGGTCAGCAACAGCTTTCCGAAACCGAAATGCGTGCCGTTGCTGACGAGGCGCATCAATGGGGACTGCGCGTGGCGGCGCATGCGCATGGCGCATCGGGGATCAAGGCAGCGATCCGCGCGGGGATCGACACCATTGAGCATGCCAGTCTGGTCGATGACGAGGGGATCAAGCTGGCGGTAGCGCGGGCACAGCCAGTGTGGTTCTCGATGGATATTTTTAACACGGAATACACTCAGTCCGAGGGTGCGAAAAACGGTGTGCTCGAAGACAATCTGCGCAAGGACCGCGAGATTGCGCAGACGCAGCGTGACAATTTCCGAAAAGCGCATCGCTCGGGCGTGAAAATGGTGTTCGGGTCGGACGCGGGCGTGATGCCGCATGGCACGGCGGGCGGGCAATTCCGTTACATGGTCGAATACGGGATGACGCCGATGCAGGCGATACAGGCGGCCACGACCAATGCCGCGCAGGCGCTGGACCGCACCAAAGACGTCGGTGCGATTGCGGTGGGGCGTTATGCCGACATGATTGCCGTGTCGGGCGATCCGACGGCCAATGTCCGGCTGCTCGAGAAAGTCGATACGGTGATCAAGGGCGGTGTCGTGGTGAAGGGCGGCCTGTGACGCGGCTGACTTTGGTCGGCCTCGCTGCTGTTGCCGTGTCGCTGCTGATCGGTGTGCTGGCCAAGCGCGGCGTGCTGGCGGGGTTTGACGAGCCCGTCATGCGTGCGGGCGCGATGGTGCCCGACGTGACGCCCGGCTGGGTTATCGGCATGTGGAAGGGCCTAACGCATCTTGGCGATCCCGCCGTCCGCACCGTTGTTGCCATCATTGCCTTTGCCGTGATTATCGGGCGACGGACGACAGCTTACGGCGGGCTGTATCTGTTCGTCGTTGCGGCTGGCGTGCTTGGGTATACGGGGCTCAAACATGCCTATGCGCGACCAAGGCCGCATTTGACGACGTGGCTGACCAGCCCGACCGACCCGAGTTTCCCCAGTGGCCATGCTGCCGGCGCGATGCTTGTGCTGCTGCTTGCGGCGATGCTCCTTGGTGGGCGCGGCACCATAGGTGCGGCGGTGGTGCTGGCGATCCTGATCGGCTTGTCGCGGATCGCAATGGGCGTGCATTGGCCGAGCGACGTGATCGGCGGATGGCTGTTCGGCGGCGGCGTCGCGATGGTCGGCTATGGCATATTGATGCGGTTCGGCGGCGCCGTTCCGTCGACTGCTTCATGAGTGCAGGCAGCAACCGGGTTATTCTGACAGCGCTGGCCGCCAATATCGGTATTGCGGTGGCCAAATTTGTAGCAGCGGGCATTACCGGATCATCGGCAATGCTGACCGAAGGTGTGCATAGTCTGGTCGACAGTGCGAACCATATCCTGTTGCTGTATGGCACCAAACAATCGCGCAAACCCGCGGATGTGATGCACCCGTTCGGTTATGGCCGCGAGCTTTATTTTTGGACCTTCGTTGTCGCCATCCTCGTGTTCGCGCTGGGGGCCGGCGTGTCGGTTTACGAAGGCATTCTCCATATTCTGCACCCCGAACATGCGGCGGATCCGACGATTGCCTATATCGTCCTTGCCATCGCCTTTGTGCTTGAAAGCTGGTCGACATGGGAAGCGATGAAGGCATTTAATCTGACGCGGGCCGGGCGCAGTTTATGGTCTGCGCTGCGGTCATCGAAAGATGCGCCGACGATTGTCGTCCTGCTCGAAAATGGCGGCGCGCTGGCGGGACTGGCGATCGCGGCCGTCGGGATCGCAGTCAGCCAGTGGACGCAGAATCCGATGTGGGATGGCCTTGCGTCGGTTCTGATTGGACTGGTGCTGGCAGCGGTTGCCATTTTCCTGGTGGTTGAGGCGAAGGGATTGTTGATCGGCGAGAGCGCGGACCCTGCTTTGGTCGAAGCGTTGCGCGCGTCGGCGGCGGGGCATGCGGGCGTGACGTCGGTGCATGAAGTCCTGACCATCCACCATTCGCCCGACCAGGTTTTGTCTGTCATCAGCGCCGATTTTGACGACGGCATCAGCGCCGCCGATGTCGAGCGTATCGTGGGCGACATCGAAAAGACGGTCGCGGTTGAATTTCCGGTGATCACGCGCATCTATGTTCGGCCCGTGTCGGGCGCGGATTAAGGGAGTATTAAGCCGTGGCTTCGGGTTTGTTTGCACTGTTTGATGACGTTGCCGCGATTGCCAAAGTGGCGGCGGCCTCGATTGATGATGTGACGGCGGCAGCGGGGAAGGCGAGCGTCAAAGCGGCTGGGATCGTGATCGACGACACCGCGGTGACGCCGCGCTATGTCACGGGATTTGCGGCCGAGCGCGAATTGCCGATCATCTGGAAAATCGCGCTGGGGAGTTTACGCAATAAGCTTTTGTTCCTGTTGCCAGGGTGCCTGTTGCTGAGCGCTTTTGCGCCGTGGGCGTTGACGCCTTTGCTGATGATTGGGGGCGCCTATCTTTGCTATGAGGGCGCGGAAAAGATCATCGAAGTGATCATCGGCCATGATGTCGATGGCGTGGACGAGGAGGAATTCGACGACCCTTGCCACATGGAAACCGCCAAGGTCAGTGGCGCGATCCGAACGGATTTCATTTTATCAGCGGAGATCATGGCGATTGCGCTGGCTGATGTGGCGACCAAGCCGATCTGGGAACAGGGCGCGGTGCTGGCGGTGGTCGGCATATTCGTGACCGTGGGGGTTTACGGACTGGTCGGGGCCATCGTGAAAATGGACGATGTTGGCTTGCATCTGGTGAAAGCGGGGCGGCTGGGCGTGACCCGTGCGGTGGGCCGTGGGCTGGTGAGCGGGATGCCGGGTTTGCTCAAAGCGCTGGGCGTGATCGGGACGGCGGCGATGCTGTGGGTCGGTGGCCAGATCATCATCCACGGCCTGAAAGTGCTGGGCTTGGGTGCACCCGAACATATCATCCACGATGCGGCCGTCGCGGTCGGGCACGGCGTGCCGGGGATCGGCGGGCTGGTCGAATGGTTCGTGAATGCCGCGGCTTCGGGGGTGTTCGGGCTGGTTGTCGGGGCGGTGATTGTGGGGGTGATGGGTTTGGCGTCGGGGCGGGCGCATTAGAGAAGACGACGGGAGCAGCTTACTAGCTGTCTAGCTGTCCCCGTTTTTTGCTGAAGGTCCACAAATTGCCCGTAATCCGGCGGCGGGCGTCGATGTGACCGGTGTAGCTCGTCAAATGAGCGATAAGCCAGCTTGTCGGCAAGCCTAAGCGCGCCGTAGCGGTGATTGGGCATCAGGCAATAAGCCCCGATTTCGGTTCACGCGCATTCGGCGGCGGCGACGAGCGGACCCACGTTTCGATGCCCCCATCATCTAAACGATTCGTTTAGATACAGGCGTCCGGCAAACTGGTATCTCATTGGTCTTAGAGAATCAGCTATCGCGTCCATTGATGAAGCAAAGCCGTAACGATTAGTGAATTTTCAAGCTTGGAGAGGATCTTGAAATGAGTGGACTTACGCCAGTAACAAGTCAGTCAAGTGCAAACAGCTTCACAAACGGCATTGGTAGCGATGGTTCGCGCGGTCAATTTCCTGATACCAGCAGCTACAGTGCTGATCGCAACAACCAATTCTCGTCCTTCCCGAGTTTGCAAAACTATGACTCGTTCCCGTCGCTTAGCAACCAGCCAATGACAATTGTCGGAAAGAGTCAGGCAGCGGAGCAATCATTTGTTGGTTTGCCCGACAGCGTTCGCAAACCCGGTACACCCGGCCAAGTGCCTTTTCAAACAGGCAACGGCGGCACGGGCACATTGACAGTCACGCCAGCGAGCAATGGCGCAAGTGGCACCGCAACGACTGTCGTCAATCAGGGTGGAAGTCGTGTGACGGCGCAGGTCAGCGTAGCGGCGCCAAATGCAGTCGGACAGCAAGTGGTCAGCGGCAGCGTGTCGTTAAGTCAGTTGGTTGGTCTGGGACAGGGCAATACAGTGCGTGTCGGTGCAACCGTTGGGACCAATGGCGTCGGCGTCAATGCCGAGGCAAATCTTGCAGGTGGCGTGACGGCCACTGCCGGGGTGACCGGGCTAAACGGTACGCCAAGCTTGTCCGTCAACGTGCGGCAGCAATCAACACCGGGGAGTGTGTCCGTCGGTATCGGATATCAATCAACCCCGACCGGATCCAGCGCAACTGTGAACATTGGCAATGTCCCCGTCTTGGGTGGTGTAGGCGAAGTAAACGGTGCCATCGGGGTCAATAACGGTGCACCAAACAGTAGCGCAGGGGCGCAAATTCGCTGGAGTCTATAATCTTCCAATGGCAAGGGTTGCGACCACACATCGGTGGGTGGCCAATTCAGGGGCTGCACAGCACCGTTGACCCCAAGTGATTCCCCGGCTAAGTGCAGCACTCGCGTTGTAGGGAGAACCTCCGCAACGTGAACTTGAACATTGCCATTGTGTGATGAAGGCCCGGGGGTCGCGATATGGCCGCCGTGCTTTTTCGTGTTCGCTGCGAACCTGTATCATGCGCTTGGCAAAGTAACCCGCCGGATGTCTTTCCGGTAACTTTAAGGTGAAGGCTTCAAATGCCAACGATTAACCAGCTGGTCCGCAAGGGCCGCGACCCGCAGAAGGCCAAGTCCAAGGTTCCTGCGATGGAAGCAAATCCGCAGAAGCGTGGCGTTTGCACGCGCGTCTACACCACGACCCCGAAAAAGCCGAACTCGGCGCTGCGCAAGGTGGCGAAAATCCGCCTGACCAACCAGCGCGAAGTCATCAGCTATATTCCGGGCGAAGGCCATAATCTTCAGGAACACAGCGTTGTCCTGATTCGCGGCGGCCGCGTTCGCGATTTGCCAGGGGTCCGTTATCACGTGCTGCGCGGTGTTCTCGATACCCAAGGTGTCAAGGACCGCAAGCAATCGCGTTCCAAATACGGCGCAAAGCGTCCGAAGTAACCGAGCGCAGCGTAGAGTTATCCCGGCGTAGGCCGGGATCCATGGCAAGAAGTAAGCCCCGGACGTGTTCCGGATCAGCTGAATAAAAGGAATAAATTATGGCTCGTCGTCGTCGTCCCGAAAAGCGGATCATTCTTCCCGATCCCCGCTATGGTGATCTCATCCTCTCCAAATTCATGAACAGCGTCATGCTCGACGGCAAGAAAGCCGTCGCTGAAGGCATTGTCTATACGGCAATGGAAACCGTTGAAACGCGCGCCAAGCGTGATCCGATCGGCGTGTTCCACGATGCGCTGAACAATGTGAAGCCCGGCATCGAAGTGCGCAGCCGCCGCGTCGGTGGGGCAACCTATCAGGTGCCCGTCGAAGTGCGGACCGAGCGTTCGCAGGCACTGGCGATCCGCTGGCTGATCACGGCGGCGCGCAACCGCAGCGAGCATACGATGGCGGCGCGCCTTTCGGGTGAGTTGATGGATGCTGCGAACAACCGTGGCAATGCCGTTAAAAAGCGTGAAGACACGCACCGCATGGCCGAAGCCAACCGCGCCTTCTCGCATTATCGCTGGTAGTTGCTATATAGGGGGGTGAAAGGCAGGGCGATGGCGACTTTACCCAATAAGGACGGGCTCGATGTCGAAGAGCAGATCGCTCGCGTTTCGAAGCTGGTCGAGGATATTGTCAAGTCGCAGGCTGAGACCGCCAAGATTACCGCCGAAACGCAGTTTATGCCGCGCGTTGTGGTTTTTCAGGCAATGCTGGCGACCGCTGCACTCCTTGGTGCCGGTGCTGCCATCGCCAAATTGTTTTTTCCCTGATCGCTCATCGATCAGACTCACAATTAGACCGTAAGGACAAAGACATGGCACGCAGCCATCCATTGAGCATGTATCGTAATATCGGGATTATGGCGCACATCGACGCGGGTAAAACCACGACGACCGAGCGCATTCTGTATTACACCGGCAAATCCTACAAGATCGGCGAAGTGCATGAAGGCACCGCGACGATGGACTGGATGGAGCAGGAGCAGGAGCGCGGGATTACCATCACGAGCGCGGCGACGACGTGCTTCTGGGACGATCACAGGATCAACATCATCGACACCCCCGGCCACGTCGACTTCACGATTGAAGTCGAACGGTCGCTACGCGTGCTCGACGGGGCGATCACGTGCTTCGACGGCGTGGCCGGTGTCGAGCCGCAGTCGGAAACTGTGTGGCGCCAGGCAGACAAATATAGCGTGCCGCGGATGTGCTTCATCAACAAGCTTGACCGCACGGGTGCGAATTTCGAAATGTGCGTGCAGATGATCAAGGATCGCCTGGGTGCGCGGCCGGCCGTGCTGTATCTGCCCATTGGTATCGAAGGCGGGTTCAAGGGACTGGTCGATCTGGTTGAGAACCGTGCGATCATCTGGCTCGAAGAGTCGTTGGGTGCGAAGTTCGAATATCAGGACATTCCCGACGATTTGAAGGACAAGGCCGCTACTGCGCGTTCGGAACTGATCGAAATGGCGGTCGAGCAGGACGACGACATCATGGAAGCCTATCTCGAAGGCACCGAGCCCGATGTCGCGACGTTGAAGCGTTTGATCCGCAAGGGCACGCTGGGGTCCGCATTCGTGCCGATCTTGTGTGGCTCGGCGTTCAAGAACAAGGGCGTTCAGCCTTTGCTCGACGCTGTTGTCGACTATCTGCCGTCGCCGCTCGACGTGCCCGCGATTAACGGCCTCAAGCTCGACGGTGTGACCGAAGATTCGCGTGCTGCCGCTGACGATGCGCCGTTCTCGGCTCTCGCGTTTAAGATCATGAACGATCCGTTCGTCGGGACATTGACCTTTGCCCGCATCTATTCGGGCAAGCTGGAAACCGCATCGTCGGTCCAGAATTCGGTCAAGGACAAGAAGGAAAAGGTCGGTCGTATGCTGTTGATGCATGCCAATGACCGCGAAGACATTCAGGTTGCCTATGCGGGCGACATCGTGGCGCTGGCGGGCCTGAAAGACACGACGACGGGTGATACGCTGTGCGCGCAGAATGACCCGATCATCCTCGAGCGGATGGAATTCCCCGATCCCGTCATCGAGGTTTCGGTCGAACCCAAGACCAAGGCCGACCAGGAAAAGATGGGCGTTGCGCTCAACCGCCTTGCCCGTGAAGATCCGTCGTTCCGCGTGTCGACCGACCATGAATCGGGCCAGACCATCTTAAAAGGAATGGGCGAGCTTCACCTCGAGATCATGGTTGATCGCATGAAGCGCGAGTTTAAAGTCGAAGCCAATGTCGGCGCGCCGCAGGTGGCCTATCGCGAATATCTCGCGAAGAAAGTCGATATCGATTACACCCACAAGAAGCAGTCGGGCGGATCGGGGCAGTTTGGGCGCGTGAAGCTCACGCTGACACCCGGCGAACGCGGATCGGGCGTGTTGTTCTTCGATGAAGTGAAGGGCGGCAATATTCCCAAGGAATATATCCCGTCGGTCGAAAAGGGCATGCGCGAAATCGCTCAGACGGGTTCGCTGATCGGCTTTCCGATCATCGATTTCGAAATCCATCTTTACGATGGCGCTTATCATGACGTCGATTCTTCGGCACTGGCGTTTGAAATTACCGGTCGTGCGGCCATGCGCGAAGGTGCACAGAAATCGGGCATCAAGTTGCTCGAGCCGATCATGAAAGTCGAAGTCGTTACGCCGGAAGATTATCTGGGTGATGTCATCGGCGACATGAACAGTCGGCGCGGGCAAATTCAGGGTACCGATGCCCGTGGCAATGCTCAGACGGTCGAGGCGATGGTGCCTCTCGCCAACATGTTCGGCTATGTAAATCAGCTGCGTTCGTTCACACAGGGGCGGGCACAATATTCGATGCAGTTCTCGCATTATGAGGAAGTTCCGGCCAACGTCGCGGACGAAGTCAAAGCGAAGCTGGCGTAGGTTGACCTTTTTCGTTCGCGGGTTTGCTTATGCTTGCGGCCCGCACGGGTTGTGTTAGTCTGCGCGCATGAATGCGCCCGTCCGGATTGTTGCTAGTCCCGAGAAAGCACGGCTTCGGGTTGAGGATTTCATCCTGCTCGCCGATAGCGGCGCGTTCGCGGAGTACGGCAAGACCGAACTGATCGACGGGGAAATCTATTTCATGAACGCGCAGTGGAGCCGCCACGCGCGGGTGAAATCGCGACTGATGGTAGCGCTGAGCAATCGTCTGCAAGCTATTGGAAGCGATCTCGAAGCGCTTGTTGAGGTCTCAGTTCGCACCTCGAGCGACGGCATGCCCGAACCCGACATTGTCCTGACGCGCTGGCGCGGAGAGGGGCCGGTGCCGGTCGAAACGGTCGCGCTGATCATCGAAGTATCCGAAACGACGCTGGACACTGATCTGGGGCGCAAGTCAGACCTTTACGCGGCGGCCGGGGTGCCTGAATATTGGGTCATCGACCTGACCGAGAACCGCGCGCTGCTGCATGAACACCCCGCCGCGGACGGTTATCAGGGGCAACTCGACATCTTGCTCGGCGAGCCGCTGTGCGCTGCGACGATTGCGGGTCTCGACGTTGCGACAACGCGGTTGATCGATTGAGCAGGAGAAGCGGGGGGCTGTCGGTAAATACCCTCTAGCGCATCGCTTAATCTCCCGCTATGGGCGCGCCTTCATGCGTGATCCGGCGGTCTTCGTCGGACGAAATGCGTATGGGGGACGGCCCCGTTCCAACAGGCAGTTTTGATGAATGGTGCGGCCCGCCTTTTGGTAGGCGGCGCTCAAATGAGGAAGAATAATGGCAAAAGCAAAGTTCGAGCGGAACAAGCCGCACTGCAACATCGGCACCATCGGTCACGTCGACCATGGCAAGACATCGTTGACGGCGGCGATCACCAAGATCCTCGCCGAAAGCGGCGGCGCCACGTTCACATCCTATGACAATATCGACAAGGCACCCGAAGAGCGTGAGCGTGGCATCACGATCTCGACTGCGCACGTCGAATATGAAACCGAGGCACGTCACTATGCGCACGTCGATTGTCCGGGCCACGCCGATTATGTGAAGAACATGATCACGGGTGCGGCACAGATGGACGGCGGCATTCTGGTCGTGTCCGCAACCGACGGCCCGATGCCCCAGACCCGCGAGCACATCCTGCTCGCTCGTCAGGTCGGCGTTCCCCAGCTCGTCGTGTTCATGAATAAGTGCGACCTCGTCGACGATGCCGAAATCATCGAACTCGTCGAAATGGAAATTCGTGAGCTACTTTCGAAGTATGATTTCCCGGGTGATGACATTCCAATCGTTCGTGGTTCGGCGCTTGCCGCGCTCGAAGGCCGCGACGACGCAATCGGCAAGGAATCGGTTCTTGCATTGATGGCCGCCGTTGACGAAGCAATTCCGCAGCCTGATCGTCCGATCGACAAGCCATTCCTGATGCCAGTTGAAGACGTGTTCTCGATCTCGGGTCGCGGTACGGTTGTTACCGGTCGCGTTGAAACCGGCATCGTCAAGGTTGGCGAAGAAGTTGAAATCGTCGGCATCAAGGACACCAAGAAAACGACGGTTACCGGCGTTGAAATGTTCCGCAAGCTGCTCGACGAAGGCCGTGCAGGCGACAACATCGGCGCGCTGGTTCGCGGCGTTGGC
>JANOVZ010000047.1:0-8605 GCA_031417655.1 Sphingomonas sp.
TTCGAGACCTTGCGTGCGTGATGTAACCGCCGCGCCGATGTTTTCAGCAAGGCCTGCCTGAATACCGATGTTGCGCGCACTGAGGTCGAACGCGGCGCGTGCTTGTTTGGAACCAGCGACACCGAGCTGTGCGAGCAGGTCGCGATACACCGCATCGGCTTTGCCGCGTGCGGCACCCACGACATCGAGGTTGCCGGTGCTAAAGCCTTTCAGCGATCCCGCTGAAGTATCGAGCTGGCGCAGGGCATCGGTCTGGAGTTGCTTTGCGAACCTTGGAATGTCGGTGAGCTTGTTCAAATCCTGATAGAGCTTTTGAGCTGCAGCGATCTGCGCCTTGCCCTGTGCGACGATCTGGAGTGCTTGGCGCACAGCATTGATTTGCTGGAGGAGATTGGCGCTGTCGTGGACCGGCATTCCCTGTGCCAAGGCCGGAAGCGGTGCAGCGATCGCCATTGCGGCGGACAGGGCGAAGATCGTTTTCTTCACGGGGATACCTTTCAGCTTGGACGCCGCCGTTGGTGGAAGAGCGGAAGCCAGACGGCGGGATCGGTGCCAGCTTCAGCGATGATTTGATCGGCAATTGCAGTGGTTTCGGCACGACCCGAAAGCACCGCCAGCGCGTCATCGAGGCCGCTCAGATCGAGCTCGACCACGACGCTATCGTGTCCCTGTTTGACCAGAAACTTGTGGCTTTCGGGGGCGAGGTCTTCGCGGACGAGCTTGAATTCGGCTTCGGACAGCGCGAACCCTTCCACATAATCGCGCCGCGCGCCGAACGGGTTTGGCAGCATGATCTTAGTGGCGACTTGTTCGAGGATCGAATGGCTGATGTCGCTTTTGAGCGCATCGGCTGGCGACTGCGTTGCGAACACCAGCACAGCATTGCGCTTGCGGTAGGTCTTCAGGCCGTCCTGCGCGAAGCGCCGAAACGCTTCGTCGCCGAGTGCCTTCCAGAATTCGTCAATACAGATAATCATCCGCTCGCCGGTCAGGAGCTGGTCGATCCGGTGAAACAGATACAGCATCACCGGCGTGCGAATGTCGGCATTGTCGAGGAAGTCGGTCATGTCGAACCCGACAAACCGGGCGTCTAGGGGCATCGAGTCCGCCGGATTATCGAACACCCAGCCGAGCGATCCTTCCGATGTCCATTTCTCCAGCCGTGCGCCGACACCGCTGGCATCCTTCATGCCGAGCATCGAACGGAGCGCGCTCAGCGACCGGTCGACTACATCGAGTTTCATAACGGCGTTGATGCCGTCCTCGATCAGTCGTTCTTCCTGCACCGTGATCGGCTTGCCATCGGCTTTGACGAGCTGACGTACGAACGACGACAGGAATGTCTTGTCTTCGGCGCGGTTGGCGAGCGCCTTCAATGGCGAGAAGCCGGTCGGAACACCGTTGTGGAGTGCCAGATAAGTGCCGCCACTGGCCTGCACAAAGATCTGGCTCCCTCGATCCTTATCGATGAAGATTTGCCGCGCGCCGGTCTTTTCGGCCTGTGCCATCAGGAAATTGAGCAACACCGTCTTGCCGCCCCCCGAAGGTCCGATGATGAGCGTGTGGCCGAGATCGCCCTTGTGGAAATTGAAGAAATACGGGCTGCGGGCGTTGGTTTTGAGCAGCGCCATCGCATCGCCCCAATGATTGCCGGTGGCACTCCCTGCCGGAAAGGTGTGAAACGGCGCGAACGCGGCGAAGTTCAGCGACGTGATCGGGGCCGGACGCGCGCGCCACGCGAAATTGCCGACGAGTTGCGACCAGTAAGCCGCTTCGAGGGCCGCCCCTTCGCGTGCGGCCACCATGCCGGTGTCGGCGAGCGCGGCGCGTGCGACTGACATATGGTCGCGTAGCGCTTTCAGCGAATCCGCATAAACCGCGAGCGTGAAGTGATGGTCGCCGAGAACGAAGCGGTTCGACATCAGGTCGTCGCCTGCGTCGATCAGTTCGTCGGCCTGGCTGATCGCGCGGTCGCCGGCATTGTCCATCTGGGTCATCCGCAGCCGGAATTTCTCGGTCGCCGCAGCCCGCCCGAGGAACGAGAAGGATTGCGTCAGGACGAACCCGAAATCTACCGAAAGCAGGGACTCGAATTGGCGTGGTGTCGTCTGCGCCGGATATTCGCGGATACCGAATATCCCGCCGAACGCCGACGCATCGGCATCGCGCACTTCGATGGTTTCAGCGCCGAAGATCGTCCGCGAGCGGTAGAGGGCGCCGCTCAGGTGACCGCGCACGACAGGCACGCGGCGGTGACGTCCCGTCATCACCATATCGGCCACTTCCATCGTTTCTGAAAACATCAGCCCGCGATGCTCGTAGATCGCGCAACGGCGCGGCTCGCAGCGCGCCATCAGTTTCTCGAAATCGCGGCCCTTGTCGTCGAGCAATTCGACAAGGGCGTCATCGACAAGCGGGCCACCAGTCGATCCTGCCGACACCTTACGTTTGAAGAGCTGGATCAATTTGTCACCACTTGTGGCAGCGGGACGGATTACCAGGGTGACGAAGAAGCGGTTGATGAACATCCGCTCGCGGTTCATTCGCCCGAAATAAGCGCGGTCGAGATCGGCGGCGAAGCCGGATTTGAACTTGCCACCGGGATATTGCTCCACGCGCATTCGAATGAGGTGCATCCAGATTGACAGTCGCTCGTCGTGCAGATTGCGGAACATCCCGTTGAGCTTGGTATGCCAGTCGTTGAGATCGCGGACGTCGGCAGTTTCGAAGGCTCGACCTTGCAACTCGAACGTCAGCATGATGTCGCCGGAATCGAGGACCACCATGTCGTCGCTGATATGGCGGGCATAAGGCAGAAACTTCGCAGGCGTCGCCTCGCGCTGCGCCACTTTCAGCGGCACCGCCTGCCCGGAAACGAGCAGACTGGAGGTGAGCGCCCTAGCCATTTCGGCCAAAGCCTTTCCGGCGCGTGCCATCGAGCGGGAGCGGCGAATAGCTGCTCCCGCCCCAGAATGCGCGATTGCGATTGCCGAGCTTGGTCCGGCCCCAAAGGAACAGCAGCCGGAACGCATTGACGTCATGCCGGACGATTAGACGCGAGATCGAGTAACCAAAGGCAACCACGAGCGCCGCATAGACCGGACTGTTGGTCTCGATAAGAACCGAGGCGCTGGTAATCAGCATCAACACCGCCGCTTCGATAGGGATGCCCGCCCATAGCGCCGGTCGTGTCACCGCAAGGAACAGCGGATTCTTGACCAGGGTTTCGGTGTCGTCGCTCACTGGATTAGCCCGCGATCAAACCGACGATCGAGTCCGCTGAGAAGACAATGGCGATACCGATGATGACAGTGACGAGAACGGCGGTTGAGGCGCGACCGGTGAACCAGAGCAAGCCAGTGACGATCACTGCGATGACCGCGAGTGTGCGGAGCAAAGTCGATGACAGAAGCCCACGCACCTTGCTGGCAAAACTTTCAAGGTTTTGGGCATAGGCCGGATCGGGATTGAATGCTGAGACCGTGACGACGAGTGCGACAGCAACCGTCCAGATGATCGCATTTTGGCGTGATCGGGGCATCGCGCTGAATCGCTTGGTCCACGATGCGCGCCAGTTGCCGACCCCGGATAGCGCCTTGCTCAATTTGACCATAGGATCGTCCCTTCTTCGCTTGCAGATTGTATGGGCGTTTTGCGTTCGTAAGCGGCGCGCTCGAACACGTTCCATGCTGGCGGAGGTGCAGGCCGAGCGGTACGTCGCTCCGTTGGCAGGTCGTTTTCGGCAATTGCGGCGCGCCGGACATCATCGGTAATCGTTAGCGATGGCGATGGCGCGGGTTCGGGATAATCAGCGTTAACGCCATCGGCGATACCGGCATTGCCGACGACCTTGGCGACATAGCCATTACGGAAGCCACGCGACGTGCTGCCCGTATTATAGAGCGAGAGGGCCAAGCGCAGCGCTGTTTGCGGATGGCGCCCACCCGCAACAGCCTGATAGCTCTGGGTGAGGATTTGGCCGAGCGCGGCAATGTTTGTGCAGGGGTCGAATACCGACTCCCAAGACAGCCCGAGTTTTTGCATATTTCGCGAATTGATCTGACCAAGGCCGAGATCGACCGAATAGCCAAGTGCAGTGTAGCGCTTCGCGGTCGCAACCGCATCCGCGACGCTTGTTGCGCGCGCAGGTTGGCGGGCTCCGTTGACGTTGAGCGCAAGCGGATTGCCGCGGCTTTCGGTATGGACGATGGCAGCGACGGTCTGCGGCGCGATATTCGATGCGCACTGCATCGCTAAGCTCAGGATGACAGCTGCCGAGTAGGTCATGCTGCCTCATTCCCGCTCAGACTAGGCAATCGGGCGGGAGATTGGAACCAATCACAAGAATAGCTGTGGGTCACTCGAATCGGAGCAGCGCTATCTGCTAAACCCGTTGCATTGGTCTGTAAGCGAATGACATGCATTGCCCGACTCCAAAGTGAATTTAAGGTATATCACTTGTTAAGAGTCGCAAGCCGTTAATTTGAACTTTACTTGATCGGCTGTCCCTTATTGGGAAAAAGGATGATCCGCCCCTCGTACTGATACGCTTCGCAGACATGACGAATTGCCGAAAGAACCGAGCTGTAGGTCTTTAATCTGCGCTTGTCATAGTGGCAGACATCGAACTCGAGACCAGATTTCCAGCCGATTCCAAGCCGCAAATACCATTTGGCATCGTCGCGCTGGAGGATTTTTACCGATTCTATTTCGCCCGCAGGCGGGCGGAAGGTGGTGAGTTCTCTCTCCAAAATTGTTGTATCGCCCAATCGAACGGACCTCTGGATAGCAAAATTAACCATTTGCGCTGTTTCACAGATTTAAGTCGGCCTGCAGCGAAATTACCTGTTATCACTCACCGTCAAACGCGCCGATGCGATTTTTGATCCATGTTGGGCCTTAGCGAGCGCAAAATCGGGGAAGTGTCAGAGTGAGCTCGAAGGCGCTGGCATCAGATGTCAGGCAATCCGCTAATCGGCTCGAACCTGACGCGGTGCGCGGTATGAGCCTGGCGCTAGGTTAGAGTAGGCTTTAAACACACAGTTATCAGATGACGAGCAACCTCAGGAGCCGATGATTTAACTTCTGAAACAGAATATACAGATTCGCGAACAGACGATCCAAGGGCTATCGACTTTCGGCCACAAATTTCTGTCGCAAATCCCCCTTCAGGCCTTCAAGGGAGTAGTTTTTTACCGTGAAGGAATGCCAGTCCAAGGATTCCAACCATCAGTAGAAACCATGCAGATGGTTCCCGGGTGTGTAGGCGAGAAACTAGAATCTTTCTGACTTATATTGAGCCATATCCGGCACCTCGGATGTGGTTGGCACATTCGCTTGGCGGGAAGCGGTCGAGCAGTTTGCCGATGCGTCGCCACGTGGCTTCGACGGTGCGTTCGTTGGCTTTGCGCCCAGCGAACCCCAGTAGCCGCACTCACTTCAAGCATCCGTGCCGCAGCTCGCGCAGACATCCCGCGATCAAGCGCGCGGCCAAACCGAACCCGCAAATCTCCAGATAATGGCGTCATCCATGCTGGCCTCCTCACCAGTGGCCAGCTTGAATCACACTTTTAACGCAATGGGAATCCCTCGCGCCTCATTCAATCACGGAAAGACTCTAGTGCAAGGCCGTGGGAATCAGACCGTCCAGATCGTCGACGCGCTTGACGCCATGCTCGCCCAGGCGAGCAGGTCCATCGGCGGTGTGCTTGCTCGAGAGCACGTATCCGAATGGCGACGCGGGCACTTCATCGACGCGCAAAAGTCGGCGACACGCGCAACTAGAAAGGGTCGAGCCCGACGCGGATGACGCGTTTAGTCGAAGCAGGCAATCACTTGGTCACTCACGCAAGTATGCGCCGCAACGAGAGCTTCGGCGATGAGGGCGCGACGGTAGGTCTAGGTGCTCGATATCGCAAACAAGTGCCCTAAGAGTCTTCATCAGAATCTGTCAGAAAACGCGATGCAGCGGGTTGGTTATAACTTATTCCCATCGCGGTCAGTGGCCGTTCAGCGCCGCCAACGTCTGATCGAATCGGCCCTCGGCTTCAGCATTGCGCAGGAACTTTACGCGATCGACTAGGATCTCAGCCGGCGTCGGCTGGCCTTCGAACAGCGTCATCACTTCGTCCGCAAACATGTCGAGCGGCATATATGCTGTATTGACCGCCTGTCCGGGTGAGAGTTCGGTCTGCACCGCCGGGGGCGCAATCTCGATCACCTCGATCTTGCCCCTGAGCTGCTCGCGTAGGGAGACGGTGTAGGAATGAAGCGCCGCTTTCGTGGCGTTGTAGGTCGGCGTCGCGATGAGCGGGACAAAGGCAAGCCCGGATGTCACGCTTACGATGGCGGCATCGGATTTTCCCGCGAGATGGGACGTTAGCGCATTGGTTAGACGGACCGGCCCCAACAGGTTGGTGACGACGGTCGCTTCCGCATCGTCGAGGGCGCGCGTGGCGGTCAGGTCCTCGGGGCGCATGACGCCCGCATTGTTGACCAGGATGTTAAGATCGGGATGCGCGGCGACCACTTCTTCGGCAAATCGCGCTATTGAGGCTGCATCGGTAACATCAAGGGAATACGCATGCATGTTCTTGCGGCCGTTGATCGTCTCCTCGAGCGCAGCAGCGCGCCGACCAGCCACGATCACGACATTGCCCCTGTCGTTGAACCTATGCGCCAGAGCGCGACCAATCCCGGATCCGCCGCCGGTGATTAGTATCGTATTCCCTGTAAGTTTCATTCCTGATTCCTTGAAGATGAGAGGAGTTTCTTAAACCGCCTTGCACTTTCGCCTCAAGACGTGGGGTGCGAGGACTCGTTAGACCGTTGTAATGCTGCGTGCGCGCGAGATGCGGTGGATGGAACAGCCCAAGAACTCAAACTCTATGACGTCATGGCGTAGGTCGCCGTCCTTGGCACCGCCGCCGTAATATGAGCATTTCCGAAGACCACGCGTTTTTTGCCTGGTCGATTCCGAAGGCCGAATTCAGCACGGCCGCCATCGGCACAGCCGTTCGCAGGAATCTCAAGGCCTGCATCGCCGACGTCATCGCCAAAATCGCCGCAGAAGTTGGGCCGCATGCATCGGAACTGACAACCCGCAATCGCCGAGCCGTGTGCGAAAGCTGTCTGAATGACATTCGCCTAACCACGCTTACTTTTCAGGTGTTTATACAATCACAACATCTTTTAGACTGGACGTCGAAAGCACTTTGACTGACGCCGGTCCCCCGTAAGCTCATCATATCATTGCCGCGCTATTGGCAATTCAATCCTGGATGGCCGCTTCGCGTCGCGATATACCGTCCATTGGACCGGCCCCGTGTGGGGCGTTCGGTCAAACTGCCCATCTGCGGCTCCCGCAAGGGCGATACGAAGGCGGTGACCAGACTTGATCTGTATGGACGTGGCATAGAGGGGGACCCGCACTTGCATGACTTCGCCGGGGGTCACGGGCAGAGCGTCGGCGCGGCGGAAGCTGCGATTGACGCCTAGGGCAATATAAGGAAGGTTCACATCCGTTTCCTTACGGTTTGTCAGTCGCAAGACGCCCTCCGTGATGTAGGTCACCCGACCATCGGGAGCAACGTCTTCAAGATAGGCAATCACAACGCCGTCGGTCGCGGTCGTGGAGAGATAGGCGGTGACCACTGGGGTCCCGGTAATCGTCGTTGCTGCGGGGAACGGGGCGCTGGTGTAACTCAACAGTTTCTTATCAGCTTCCTGGCGGTCTGGATAAATCACATCGCCCCCACCCATTTGCGTGGCCCAGCGCGTGAGCTTGCCAGTTGCCGCCGAAAAGTCGACGGCATAGCGGTCCACTGCTGCGCCGGTTTGCGCAGGCGTTAGGCTCGATTTGTCCCCAAAATACAGAGCCTGGTTTGAGGTTCCAAGCGGAGGCCACACCGCTGTTTGATTCCACGTTCGCGCGCCCATCGTGAAATAGTTGATGATCCGCTTAGGGGCTACATGAGCACCACCGCGCAGATAGGTGTCGAAGAAATCCGCAATGATCGTCCATTGCTTTTCTGCAACTGGCGCAGGTGGCGTCTCCACAGGCATCGTTGGATCGGTGTCGTGATCGCCACCATGGGAATAGGCGCCGATATAGACGATCTGCGGTGTATTAAACGTCAAATAGCGACTAAGCGTCCCGTCCGTGGTTGCAGCATCCATCCAACTTGACCAGACCATCATCGGGACTTGATGTTTTTCAAACGCCTCTTTTTTCGAAAACGGGCTGACATCGGAAAGCGAGATACCGCCGCTATCTTTGGTTAGGTCATCACGATATTCCACGCCTTTCAGGGCATTCAAGACACTGTTGTTTTTGCGCGTGCGGAGTATCTCGGCGAGTTGCGCGCCCGATCTGTCCATATCAACGGGCTTGACGCCGGATATCATCCAGCTGGTGGCCGAGCACATGAGGCCTGAAGTTTCTAAAACTGGACAGATGTCATTGCGGTCCAACGCGCCAACCGCATTACCCCAAGTCGTAATGAAGCCGGTATTAAACACGCCGCCAGGATTGGAATTATGCAGCTGCGGGTCGAAATCATCATAGAGCGGGGCAACCGCCTTGATCGACGGCTCCCCAACCGAC
>JANOVZ010000048.1:0-2642 GCA_031417655.1 Sphingomonas sp.
TCGAAGTGACGGTGTTCGACAACGGAAAGCCTCCATTCACCCTTGCCTGCGGCCCATCGCTCGAATGGACGGCGCGTGTGTTGCCAGAAGGAGACAGTCGGCTGGATGGACTGAAGATTGCATGACTGACGAAGACCTTCCCCCTCTCGACGCATCCTTCGGTGAGCGGTTCGCCCGCGAGCGCCGCCCCACGTGTCAGCTGTATCTGATTTCGCCGCCTGCCATCGACGCCTCGTTCACTGACCGCCTCCAGCGTGCGGTCACCGCTGGCCCCGTCGCGGCGTTTCAGCTTCGCCTGAAGGGTATCGACGATCACGCCATCGCCTCGCTGGCCGAGCCGCTCCAGCGCATCTGTGCCGACAATGACGTGGCGTTTGTCGTCAATGACAGCATTGGCCTCGCCAAGCGGCTGGGCGCGGACGGGGTGCATCTGGGCCAGTCCGACGGCGATCCGCGGGAGGCGCGTGAAATCCTCGGGCGCGACGCGCAGATCGGGGTGACGTGCCACGACAGCCGCCACCTCGCGATGGAAGCCGGCGAGGCGGGGGCAGATTATGTTGCGTTCGGGGCGTTTTATCCGACGACGACCAAGCCGAGCGACTATCGTCCCGATCCAGCGATCCTGACCTGGTGGCAGACGCTGTTTGGCACGCCCTGCGTGGCAATTGGCGGGATTACGGCAGACAATGCGCGGCCATTGGTCGAGGCAGGAGCCGATTTCATTGCGGTGTGCAATGCCGTCTGGGGCGGCGACGAGGTGGCAGCCGTGAAGGCGTTCGAGAGCGTTCTGAGAAGCTGAATACACTTCCTTCGTGCCTTTGCGCCTTCGTGTGAGAATTTTACTTCTTCTCGGCAGTGTCGAAGAAAGAGCAGTGGATTCACACGTAGGCGCGAAGGCACGAAGAAGAAAGTAGGGGAAAGGGGGACATGGCTGCGCCTTGCTCCGCTCGCCTTCACCCGCTATCGGCGCGGCTGCTCTTTCAATCGGTGGTAGCTCATGAAAATCAACGCGGTCGAAATTCGTCCCGGTAACATCCTTGAATATGAAGGCGGCATCTGGCGCGCGGTGAAAATCCAGCACACGCAACCAGGCAAGGGCGGGGCGTATATGCAGGTGGAACTCAAAAACCTGCGCGATGGACGCAAAAACAATGTGCGTTTTCGCTCGGCCGAAACGGTCGAGAAAGTGCGGCTTGAGCAGCGCGATTTCCAATTCCTGTTTGCCGACGGCGAAACGCTGACATTCATGAACAAGGAAACCTATGACCAAGTGACGCTGCCGCGCGACCTGCTCGGCGACGCGGCGGCGTTCCTTCAGGACGGCATGGATGTCGTCATGGAAATGAATGACGACGAAGCACTGTCGGTGGCGCTGCCCGATACGATCGAAGCGCTGATCGTCGAAGCTGATGCGGTCGTGAAAGGGCAGACGGCGTCGTCATCCTATAAGCCGGCCGTCCTTGAAAACGGGGTCCGTGTGATGGTCCCGCCGCATATTGGCGCGGGGACGCGCATTGTTGTCGATGTTTACGAGCAGACTTATGTGAAGCGCGCGGAAGGCTGATATGGTTTCCCATTCCGGCCTGATGACGATCATGGACCGTGCCGTGCGCAAGGCGGCACCGCGATTGCGTCGTGATTTCAATGAAGTCCAGCAGTTGCAGGTTAGCCGCAAAGGCCCCGCCGATTTCGTGTCGATGGCCGACAAGCGCGCCGAAGACGCGATTTACAACGAGCTGAACAAGGCGCGGCCCGATTGGGCATTGCTGATGGAGGAATCGGGCGAAATCACGGGCGATCCGACCAAGCCACGCTGGATCGTCGATCCTTTGGATGGGACGACGAATTTCCTCCACGGCATCCCTCATTTCGCGATCTCGATTGCGGTCGAGGAACCGATGCCGAACGGCAAGCGCGAGATTACATCGGCGCTGACTTATCAACCGTTGACCGACGAGGCCTTCTGGGCGGAAAAAGGTCGGGGGGCATGGCTGACCGACCGGCGGCTGCGGGTTTCAGCGCGGACCGATCTGTCGGAATCCTTGATCGCGACGGGGATACCCTTTCTGGGTCACGGCGATTTTGCGCAGTGGAGCCGGATTTTCGGGGCGGTTGCGCCCGAAGTTGCCGGCATAAGGCGGTTCGGGTCGGCGGCGCTCGATCTCGCCTGGGTGGCGGCGGGGCGTTACGACGGCTTCTGGGAAAGCCATTTGCAGCCGTGGGATGTCGCGGCGGGCATGTTGCTGGTGCGTGAGGCGGGCGGTTTTGTGACTGATTTCCGCGGCGGCGACCGCGCCATGGAGCGCAATGAATTTCTCGCGGCAAGCGATGGGCTGCACTCGCGGTTGCACAAGCTGGTTGCCGGAGCGTTGCGCTAGTCAAATCGATGTTTGCTGCGCTTGCGAAGGCTGAATCGCTGGCCTAAAGCGCGGGGGATCAGGGCCGTAGTGTCTGCCCTAGGAGTTGGAGCTATGGTGTCCTCTGCCGCCGGATATTTGCCGATCTTGCTGTTTTTGGCGATTGCGCTGTTCATATCGAGCGCGTTCGTCTTCCTGCCGATGATCGCGCAGCGGTTTACGGGGGCTTATAACCCGACGCCCGAAAAGCTCAGCGAATATGAATGCGGCTTTCCCGCGTTCGAG
>JANOVZ010000049.1:0-3498 GCA_031417655.1 Sphingomonas sp.
TCCGGACTTGATCCGGAGCCCTGCGAAACGAGGGATGAACGCTAGTCGCAAGACTCCGGATCAAGCCCGGAGCACTGGCTTACACTGTCCGTCAATCCCGTGATGGCCGCGCTGGCCTGTCCGCAATGCGGCAATGAATTGAGCTTTGCGTCGCCCGCGCTGCCGGTGAAGGTGTGCGGGTCGTGCCGCTCGCTTGTCCTTCGCAAGGATCGGGATCTCGAGCGGGTGGGCGAAGCTGCGGTCCTGCCATTCGATATCAGCCCGATCCAGATCATGACGACAGGGCGGTGGAACAATATGGGCTTCACCGTGCTCGGCCGAATCCGCTGGGGCTGGGCCGAGGGGTCGTGGAACGAATGGGCGGTCCTGTTCGACGATAATTCGCATGGCTGGCTCGGCGAAGCGATGGGCGATTTCATGCTGCTGCGTGAACAGCCGGTTGATCTATGGGGCGACAGTTCGCTCGCAAAACTGGTGGCGGGGGAGCGACCCAAAATTGGCGACCGCGTGGATTTGAGCGGCGTGACCTACAGTGTGACCGACATCAAGGCGGCGACGGTGTTGGCCAGCGAAGGCGATTTGCCATTCAAGGCGTCTACCGACTGGTCAATTGAAAGCATCGACTTCCGCTCGACGACTTCGGCCTGCGCCAGTTTTCAGCGCGATGAGGAGGGCGCGTCCTTCTATATTGGCGATGCGCTGAGCCTGAGCGATCTGAACCTCAAAAACCTCCGCACGATTGACGGCTGGACGGTGCCGGCATGAGCGAGGGGGTGCGCGCCGTTACGTGTCCGGGCTGCGGGGGCAGCGTTGATGTCCGCGCTGCGGGGTTCTCCGTAACGCTGGTTTGCCAATATTGCGGCAGCGTTCTCGACGTTGCCAATCCCGATGTTGCGCTGATCGAAAAGCACAATCGCGCCACCGCGCAACTGGCGATGCCGCTGGGCAGCCGCGGGTCGGTGCGCGGGACCGAATATCAGGTTGTCGGCTGGATGTGCCGCTCGATTGAGGGCGAGCGCTGGGACGAATATCTGCTGTTCAACCCCTATGTTGGCTATCGCTGGCTGGTCGAGGAGGACGGCGAATGGTCCTTCGGGACGATGCTATTGTCGCTCCCCGACACCAGCAGCTTCCCGCGCGTGCAAGTCGGCGCGGCGACCTTTGCCAGCGTGGATCAGGGTTACACCGCGGTCGTCGATGCGGTGGTTGGTGAATTTTACTGGCGGGTGAAGACGGGTGACGCGGTCGAACTCATCAATTTCGAAGGCAATGGCGCGACGCTCTCCCGTGAAAGCAGCGGCGTTGAAGTGAACTGGACGGTGTCCAAACCGTTGCGCCGGGCGGATGTTTTGGGATTCGAAGGCGAGACATTTGATCTCAACGCTTCCGCCCCTGGGGCACCTGCTGCGTTTATGGATAATGCTGTCGAGCCGCAGACGGGCGACTCGCTTTGGCCGGTCCTCAAAATCTTCGGCGCAACCGCGCTGTTCCTGCTCGTCATCATGTTCGTCGGTGGCCTCGGCGGCACGCGCGCGCAGAGTTTTCAATATACCGTCATGCGCGACGGTGCGGCGCAATCCGCGACTTTCGGCCCTTTCGTTTTTGCGGGCGGACGGCAGAAGGTCACGATTGAAACGCAAAGTACCGATTTCGATAATGCTTGGGTCGATCTCGACATCAGCCTTGTCGAACGAACCACGCAAGCGACGATTGAGGCCGCCTCAGTCGTCGAGAAATATAGCGGCACTGACAGCGATGGCCCTTGGTCTGAGGGGTCAAACCGCAATTCGACCAAGATCGCTTCGGTGCCCAGCGGCACTTATGATCTCGTCATCGAAGCACAAGCGAAAAGCTGGCCCGCGCAGGTCGGACTTGAGAATATGGCCGAAATGACGCTGACCACCTCGGTCAGTTCGGGCGGAGTCTTTGCGTCGAACTTAATCCTCGCGCTTTTCGTGCTGGCGATCCCGCCGATTTGGCTCATTTATCGGCGGATGAAAGCGACGGGCATGATTGACAGCGGGGATGACGACTGATGCGCCCCGGTGTCATCCTTTATGCGATCTGGGCTGCGATCATCGCCGTCCTGTTCGTCGCAGCCGCCTTTCGCGGCTATTCACCCTTTGCCAGCCCCAGCGTACCGCGCGGCGCGGGCTATTATGGGCCGACCCACAAATGATTTTCACCCACCCCCGTCATTCCCGCGCAGGCGGGAATCCAACTCCCAATATTGAGCCTTGGGAGTTGGACCCCCGTCTTCGCAGGGGTGACGAAGTTAGAAAAAGGAGGACTTCTTCATGGTAACTTCAATCCCCGTCTTGCTCGCGGCATTACTCTATTCGGTGCTGGGTATGATCATACTTGCGGTCGGTTTTTTCGTCTTTGACGCGTTGACCCCCGGCAAATTGTGGGAAGATATTCGCGACAAGCAGAATATGGCCGTCGCGTTGTTCGGTGGGCTGTTTGCACTCGGTCTTTCGATCATCGTTGCCGCCGCGATTCATGGATGAGGTAAAAAAACGACCCACGCCGCTTGTTATCGCGCTGCTCGTTTCGGTTTTCGCGGTCGCGACGTGCGGGCTGGTTTATGAACTGCTTGCGAGCACGATTGCGAGCTATCTGCTTGGCGACAGCGTCACGCAATTTTCGACCGTTATCGGCACATATCTCTTCGCGATGGGGATCGGCAGCTGGCTGTCGCGCTATGTGACGAAGGGCGAGCTAGCGCTGTTCGTCCGCGTCGAGCTTCTGATTGCGCTGATTGGGGGGACGTCGGCGGCGCTGTTGTTCATCCTGTTTCCGGTCGTCAGTTCGTTCCGCGTGGCGCTTTACGGGATTGTGTTTATCATCGGTGCCCTAGTGGGGCTGGAAATTCCGCTGCTCATGCGGATTTTGCGCGGGCAGTTTAGTTTTGGCGATACCGTCTCGAACGTCCTGACTTTCGATTATATTGGCGCGCTGGCGGCGTCCTTGCTGTTTCCTTTGGTTCTGGTCCCGCATCTGGGGCTTGTGCGGACGGGGTTTCTGTTTGGTTTGCTCAATGCCGTCGTGGCGCTCGCCGTTCTATTCGCGTTGCCCAAAAAGGGCGCGATGATCGCGGACAAAGTAATTGCGGTCCTCTTCATCGCATTTCTTGCCACAGGCCTAGCGTTCGGCCCGCGCCTCCAGAATTGGGCGGAGAATGCGGGCTATGCCGAAAATGTCATTTATGCGACGTCGACGCCCTATCAACGGATCGCGCTGACGCGGAATGGTGATGATCTGCGGCTGTATCTCAACGGCAATCTGCAATTCTCGTCGCGTGATGAATATCGCTATCATGAGGCGCTGGTGCACCCTGCGATGGGCCGTGTGGCGAACCCGGCAAATGTGCTGATTCTCGGCGGTGGGGATGGGTTGGCGGCGCGTGAAGTGTTGCGCTGGTCGACGGTGAAGCGTGTCACGCTCGTTGATTTGGATCCCGAAATGACGCGGCTGTTTGCGTCTAGTGCGATGCTG
>JANOVZ010000050.1:0-61215 GCA_031417655.1 Sphingomonas sp.
ATGGTCAACCTGTCCCAAGTCGTCATCCCAGCGAAAGCTGGGACCTCTTGTGGGTAGAGTGCACCCATCCATCATGAGATCCCGGCTTTCGCTGGGATGACGGGTGAGCTAAGCGATAAAGATGAAACGCACCCTCGTGTCCGCGCTCGCGGCGTTCGCACTTCTTTCCTGCCACAGTACCCAAAGCGAGGCGAAGCCGATCCGCCCCGCATTATGGAAAGTCAGTGATGCGGACACGACAATTTACTTGTTTGGCACGATCCATTTGCTGCCCAAGGACTTGGCGTGGCAATCGCCCAAAATAACCTCGGCGATGCGCGCGTCGCAGGGGCTGGTGCTGGAAACAGTGATGGACAAAAACCCTCAAGCAACCGGGGCGATCATGGCGCAGCTCGGCATGTCGCCCGGTCTTCCTCCATTGCTCGACCGAGTTCCCGCCGACAAGCGCGACGCTTTGCAACGCGTGGTCGCAAAAAGCGGCGTGCCGCTGAACGTGCTCGACCGGTTTGAAACTTGGGCAGCAGCGCTGACACTGGCCTCGGCGGGGATGCGCGATTTGCCAGTGAGCGCTGAATATGGCGCCGAGGCCATTTTGGCGAAACATTTTGCGGGCGAGAGCAAACCGGTGGCGGGACTGGAAACGCCCGCGCAGCAACTCGGCTTTTTCGATGGCCTCCCCGAAACAGCACAACGCAAATTCCTGACCAGCATTGCCGAGGATGACAGCAGCGCGAAAGCCGAGTTCGAGGCCATGATTGCTGCTTGGGGATCGGGTGACGTGACAAAGATCGCCCTGACGTTCGATGACGAACTGAAACTGTCGCCCGAGCTGACTGACGCCTTGTTGAAAAAGCGCAATGCCAATTGGTCCAACTGGATTGTCGGGCGGATGGCAACGCCGGGAACTGTATTTATCGCGGTCGGTGCGGGCCATCTGGCGGGAACCGATTCGGTCAACATCATGTTGGCGAAGCGCGGCCTTAAGGTGTCGCGCCTCCAATAGCAGCGAGCCGCGCCTCGACGTCCGCGCGCCACGGCGCATCCTTGGGTGACCGTGCGAGCAACGCGCGCCACAGCGCTCCTGCCTCGGCTGTCCGCCCCTGCTGCACCAATGCAATGCCAAGGAAAAGCGGCGGGCCAGGATGTTTCGGTGATAACTGCGCCGCACGCTTGAAAGCGAATTCGGCAGACGGCGAAACCAAACCATTACCATGCGACACGAGCGCATTGCCGAGGCCAATCCATAAATCAGGGCTTTTGGGATTGTCGCGAATGCCGCTACGCATGGCCAGCACCGCCATTTGCGTCTGCCCCATGCGCGTCATCGTGTCAGCATAGTCGAGCCACTGCGCTTCATTGCCGAACTGGCCCATCATATTCTTGCGCGAATCAACTGTGGCGGGATCAAGGGTGCCCGGCTTGTCGCGCGACTCAATCGATGTGCCGGATTGGCCCGGGCTCCCCTGCCACGCATAGCCCGCAACACCGAGCAACATGGCGGCGGCAGTCAACTCAAGCGCTGATCGCGGGAGTTTACCGAAACGCCAAAGCAGGCCAAATGCGACCAGCACAAGCCCTAGCAATGTCCCCCAACCCATGATCAGCGCACTCGCTTCTTGAAACGACTGCGCGCGAGGAGGATGCCGATGCTCAACAGGAGCAATGGCGAGATCCACAGCGGCGCCGTCTGCGTGTCGAACACAGGCTTGTAGCTGACCCAGCTTCCGTAACGCTCGATCAGCCAGGCACGAATGTCTTCGGGCTTTTCGCCTGCGGCGATACGCTTGCGGATCATAGCGCGCATGTCGGATGCCATGTCAGCATCCGAATCAGCAATCGACTGCCCTTGACAGACCAGACAGCGCACCGACAGCATCAGCGCCTGCGCTGATTTTTCCTGAGCGGGATCGGGGAGCTGCGCATTGGCGTAGGGCGCAGCGGGCATTGATGAGTCAGCGAAGGCTGGCGATGCAATAACCAGAAGGACAGGGAGCGCGAGATGCCTCATCGCGCGTCGCGCAGTTTTTGAAGAATTTCCGGCACATCCTGCGGTCCGATCGCGCCGATGTGCTGGTGGCGGATGATGCCTTTACTGTCGATCACAAAGGTTTCGGGCACACCTGACGATCCAATGGCAAGCTGAACCGACGAATCTACATCAAGACCAATGCCGCGATACGGGTTTCCATTGCGTGCGAGGAAAATGTCGACGTCAACGCGCTTGTCGCGCAGCGCAATTCCTTCGACGGTGACACCTTGTTGCGTCAACGCGACAAGTACCGGTACTTCGGCGATGCACGGGACACACCAGCTCGCAAACACATTCATAAGGCGCGGTTTGCCAGTGAAGTCTGCTTTTCCGAGCGCGGGCCGCGACGATGCCGCAGCAGGCAGCGCGAAAGCGGGCAACGGCTTACCAATCATCTTAGACGGGTTTTCGGATTTGGTCGGGCTAATCAAACCCGATGCAACGACGGCAAAAAGAACACCGAACGCCGCAAGCGGGAGCCATAGCCACAAGCGCTTCATTGCTCCCTCCGTTTGGGCTGAGCTTGTCGAAGTCTTGCCCTTTCTTCTGCATGATCCGTGCAGGAGAAGGACAGCCCTTCGATAAGCTCAGGGAAAACGGTACGTGGGGCGTGTATGTACTTCACGCGTAGGCTTGCCGTTCCGCGAGTGCATTGTCGCGCCGCAACCGCCCGATCAGCGAAAGAAAGCCACCGAGCGCCACCAGCGCACCGCCGAGCCAGATGAGCGTCACCAACGGTTTCCACCACAAGCGCAATTGCCAGCGACCGGTCTCATCTTGTTTGCCGACCACAAGATAAAGCTGCCCATCAAGTTTCGTCACGATGGCAGCTTCGTTGGTTTCGGTTTGTGGTGATGAGAACTGCCGCGATTGCGGTTTCATGCGAAACGGTTTGCCGTCACCACGCTGCGCTTCGAGTGTCGCCTCGAGCGCCGTCCAGTTGGGTCCAGCGATCGGTTCGATACCAATGAATTTGATGTCGTAGGGGCCGACCGAGGCACTTTCGCCGATGCGTTTGGCAACCAGCGTTTCCTTGATGAACGCACTTTCGGTCGCCATGCCGAGCAGCGCCACCGCAATACCGAAATGCGAAAGCACCATGCCGTAAGTGAACAGCGGCGTGCGGCGCAGGTTACGTTTCCACAACGGGGCGAGGCTGGCGGCACCAATGCCGACGGCAAGGATGATGCCGAGGAACGACAAAATGCTGATCTGGGGGGCAAAGACTGCCATCCCGATCAGCGCGGCAATGAACAAGCCGATGGGTAGCGCCACACGGCCAAGCACGGCTTTCAGATCATCACGCCGCCAGCGAGTCAGCGGACCAAGGCCCATGACGATGACCAGTGCGAGCGCAAGCGGCCCCGCCGTTGCATCGAAGTAAGGGGGGCCGACCGAGAGTTTTTCACCCGTCACAGCCTCCGCAGCAAGCGGATACAGCGTGCCGATCAGAACAACGCCGAGAATGGCCGACAGGAACAAATTGTTCGCCACCAGCGCGCCCTCGCGGCTGATCAGGTCGAACTGGGTTCCTTCTTTAACTGTTGAAATGCGCACGGCGAACAGAATGAGCGCACCGCCGATGTAGACCGCTAGCATGGCCAGCAGGAAACCCCCACGTGCGGGATCGACGGCAAAGCTATGGACGCTCGTCAGGATGCCCGAGCGGACAAGGAAAGTGCCAACCATGCTCATCGAAAACGCCACAACAGCGAGCATAATCGTCCACGCGCGCAGCCCGTCCCGCGTTGCCAGCACCGTTACCGAATGGAGTAATGCTGTTGCGGCGAGCCACGGCATTAGGGACGCATTTTCGACCGGATCCCAAAACCACCAGCCGCCCCAGCCAAGCTCATAATAGGCCCAGTAGCTGCCCGCCGTGATCCCAAGCGTCAGGAAAATCCACGCCGCCAACACCCACGGCCGCATGGCGCGCGCGAAATCACGGTCGACATCGCGCGTGATCAGCGCACCAACTGCGAAGCTGAATGCCACCGACATGCCGACATAGCCGAAATAAAGTGTCGGTGGATGAAAGGCGAGGCCGGGATCTTGCAGCAACGGATTGAGGCCGTTGCCATCGACGGGCACGGGCGACAGCCGCTTGAACGGGTTCGACGAGAACAACAGAAACGCATAAAAACCGGCTGCAATCAGGGCTTGCGCCATCAGCGTTGCGGCAAGAGTCCGCTCCTTGATCCGGTGTTCAAGGATCGCAATGGCGCCGCCTGCAACGCCAAGCACCGCGACCCACAGAAGCATCGACCCTTCATGATTGCCCCAGGTTCCGGCAAATTTGTACAGCCACGGTTTCATCGAATGGCTGTTCGCCGCGACGAGTTCGACTGACATATCCGAACGCAGAAAGCAGATAATCAGCAGCCAGAACGACGTCGCGACAAGCAGTCCCTGCACCACGGCGACGGTGCGCACGCCACGGCGCAATTCTGCGCGCGCGTCCGAGATGGCCATCGCGCCCAGCCCGAACTGGAGGAGCGCCAAAACAGCGGCAATCCACAAGGCTGCCAGACCCGCTTCGGCGATCATTGCTTCAAAGTCTCCGTCTTGTGCTGCTTGCCCGCCATTTGTGGCGGCATGTAATTTTCGTCATGTTTGGCGAGAAGATTGGTCGCAACGAACGTGCGCCCTTCGAACATCCCTTCGGCAACGACACCTGATCCTTCCTTGAACAGGTCGGGCGCGATGCCCTTAAACCGCACCGGCACTTCGCCTTTTGCATCATGGACAATGAAAGTCATCGTCACGCCATCAGCAGCGCGGAAGATGCTGTTTTTCGTGACCATGCCGCCCAAGCGGATCGCTTGCCCTTGGGGAATGCCGTTTTTGGCAATGTCCTCAGGAGCGTAGAAATAACTTGCGCGGTCACCGATGGCCGACATCGCCAATACACCTGAGCCAACGACAGCGCTAAGCCCAGCGAGCGCGAGAATAAGGCGCTGATGTTTGGCCTTCATCGTTGCGCTGCCTTTTCCGCCGCACGCATGGCGACCCACGCCCAAAGCGATACCGCCGCTGTGCCACCGAGCGTCACCGCATAGGCTGCTGTCACAAATGCCCAATGATTCATCCGCGTGCCATTCGCTCCAACCGGGCTTCAAGTTTGGCCGATGCAAGGATCGCGCGCATCCGCATCAGGACGATGGCCCCGAACAAGAAGCTGAACCCCAATGTCGTAAATCCGAGCGGCCACAACATTTCGGGCGCAATTTTCGACCCACCCATAACGCTGATCGACGGGGCCTGATGCAGTGTGTTCCACCACACCACCGAATATTTGATGACCGGAATATTGATCGCGCCGACAATCCCGAAAATTGCAGTCGCGCGCGAAACGCCGGTACGTTCGTCGCTCGCACTGGCCAGCGCCATATAAGCGAAATAAAGAAAGAGAAGGACGAGCATCGACGTCATCCGCCCATCCCATTCCCACCAAGTTCCCCAACTTGGTCGGCCCCAAATTGAGCCCGTTGCGAGACAGAGCGCGGTGAATACGGCACCCGGCAAGGCGACAGCGCGCGCACCGATGCCCGCCAGCGGATGCCGCCAGACGAGTTGAACAATGCTGGCCACTGCAATCCCTGACCATCCCGCCATGCCGAGCCACGCAGCGGGCACATGCATGTAGATAATCCGGAATGCATCACCCTGAAGATAGTCGGGCGGAACCAAAAACAGCCCGGCATAGGCGCCAATCGCAATAAGCAGCGCGCCACCAATGCCGCAGAAGGCCGTGAGCGGTCGGGCTAGTTTTAGAAAACGGGTCGGATTCGCCAGCGCGTGCATTGAACGCGTCCTTTAGCGCAGCATTTCGGCGCTTGGAAGCAGTTTGCGCCGGTCGCCCGCTTGTCACATAATTGAATTAACAAAAACCGGTTCGATAGGAGATCATCATGACCACAGCCGAAATTGCCGCCGATTTTGCTGCCCTGTGCGCGGCAGGAAAATTTGATCAAGCGGGCGAGAAATATTGGTCACCCGACATTGTCAGCGTCGAAGCCATGGGCCCCGATCCGATGTCACACGGCATCGAAGCCGCGCGCGCAAAAGGGGTATGGTGGTATGAAAATCACGAGGTCCACAGCGCTGTAGCGACCGGCCCTTATGTCAACGGCGATCAATTCATCATCCGTTTCAAGATGGACATCACGTTTAAAGAGACGGGCGCGCGATCACAGATGGACGAAGATGCCTTGTACACCGTCAAAGACGGGAAGATTGTCGAGGAACGGTTCTTTTACGGAAGTTAAAGCGCTTTGATCATGCGGGCGAGTGGCACAGGGGTGCCGCCGCTCGGATCATCAAAATGCTCGGTGACCATATAGCCGCATGCTTCGTAAAGCGGCAGGCCGGGCATTGTTGCCACGAGCGCGACTGAAGCAAATCCTTCCGCGCGCGCCGCCGCCTCACAAAGTTCAAGGATCAGCCGCCCAACGCCTTTTCGGGTGAAAGCAGGATCTGTGTACATCGCCCGGACGCGCGCGGCGTCAGTCAGCGGATCAAGCAGTGCCGCATCGCGACCCTGACTATGATCGCCACCATAAAGCGTTGCGCGTCGGCTCCAGCCCCCGCAGCCCACCGGCGCACCGTCGCTGGTGATCAAAAAATAGGTGCCATCCGCAACCAGCTGCGTGTCGAGACCCATGACTGCATGGCTCGCTTGGACTTGTGCCGGTGTCAGAAACGGCGAAAGTAACGCGCCCATCGCACGCGCCATGATGGTCGTCAAAATCGTCAAGTCATCGTGGGTTGCGATCCTGTGATCGAACGCCGCGCCCACCATTTAGCGCCCGATCAGCCCTTGCGCGATCCGGTCTGCAACTTGAGCGGGCGTGTGGCCGGTCGCGGCGCTTTGGTCCCAAATCTGATCGAGACGATAAGGAATTGCATCAATCCGCCGGTCAATCTCGGCATCGCCTGCGCCTTCGATATGACGAAGCACATTGATGATCCCGCCCGCGTTGATCACATAATCGGGCGCGTAAAGAATGCCGCGTGCACTCAGTTCAGCACCTTGAGCGGCAGTGGCAAGCTGATTGTTGGCACCGCCCGCGACGGCCGCGACCTTCAACGCGGCAATACTCTCGCTGGTCAGGATCGCACCAAGAGCACAAGGGCTAAGCACGTCGGCATCGACGGTCATGATGGCGTCAGCAGAGACGGCCACCGCACCCAGTTCAGCACCCAATGCTTCGGCGCGCGACTGATCCACATCAGCCAGCGTCAGCCGCGCACCATCTTTGGCCAGCCAGCGCGCGAGACCGCCACCGACGCTACCAACACCTTGGATCGCAATGTGTACGCCCTTGACTGAGTCACGCTTCAAAGCACGTTTCACTGTCGCGCAGACGCCCAGATAAACACCCCGCGCCGTCGAGGGACCAGGGTCACCGCCGCTGGCGCCTGGCAGGCCTGCGACATGCGCGGTCGTCTTGGACAGCTTGACCATATCTGCGAGCGACATGCCGACGTCCTGCGCGGTGATGTAGCGCCCGCCCAAGCTATCGACGGCGCGCGCAAAGGCATCAAGCATATCTAGCGATTTCGCACCATCAGCAGGCGCGAGGATCACAGCCTTGCCGCCCCCAGCAGGCAATCCCGCCATCGCATTCTTATAACTCATCCCGCGCGACAGGCGCAGTGCATCCTTAATCGCATCGCCCTTATCTGCATAATGCCAGAAGCGCGTCCCGCCTGCTGCCGGGCCAAGTTTCGTCGAGTGGATCGCAATGATCGCGGTCAGCCCCGTGGCATGATCGCGGAACAGGTGAACACCTTCATGATCGTCGAAATCGGGCAAGTCCCAAACGGCGATCATCGGCTATCTCACTATTCTACATTAGGAAATGGGGCGATCGACGGGGATTGAACCCGCAACCTCCGGTACCACAAACCGGCGCTCTAACCAATTGAGCTACGACCGCCACAATGGGGGAAGTAGCGCCTTTAAGCCCGAATGACGCTTTAGGCTAGAGCTTTCCCGCAAGCCGCAGCACAAAGCCGCCCGGCGCTGGTGCGAAGCCCGCCGCACCCAGCTTCGCTGCCATCGCGGGGTCCGTCGAGCGAACGAGAAACTCTGCGCGATAATCACCATTGCCCTGAATATAGAGGTTGAGCCGCTCCATCGCTGACTGACTGACCAGCGGCAGGAGCAGGACACCGCCGTCACAGCGGGCAACGCCGCTCAATCCCCGTGCCAGTGACAATCCGCCGACATCACCCGTAAATGTGGCGCGGATACGGCCTTCTGCGTTTTGGCATTTGTTCACCGCGAACGCGATGCTGACATTGCTCAATTCGAGACCATCAAGCGGAATCGGCGCAAAGAGGCGTGCCATGCTGAGCTTTGCACTGACGTTGTCCACCGCAAAGCCACTTTTGATCGACGTCAAACTGCCGCGACCAAGCGGGGATTGGAGGTCGATTGTGGCGCGACCGGTGAACAAGCCCAAGGGCCGCAGCCCAACCGCGACATCACCCACGCTAAGGCGCCCGATACGCGCCTCAACGAGTTTCCCCGACCAGATTGTCCCACTTGCCGACCGAGCGGACAGCCCCTGCCCCGTCAATCCAAACATCGACAGCGCAAGCGACAAGGGCATGAACAAGATCAACGAGAGCAGAAGCAGCCCGACAAACAGAATTACCCGACCGCGCGTCATGATTTTCGCAACCGGAGCGTGCCTTCAACGGCGAGCGTCGTATCGGCATTGGTGCGCAGCGTCATCCGCTCGACGAATATACCTTGCTGGGCGAGCGTGCGCAGCCACGCGAACAAAGCAGGGCTTTTCGCGGTTGGGATCGTAATGCCGACACGGTCGTCGCCCTGCGGGTCGAGTGTTGAGAGCGTGAAGCCTGCAGTTCCCGCCGATTGGCTAACCGCGAGCACCATCGTGCCAGTAAGCGGCGGCGGTGCGCTTTTCCTGGCATCGCGCAAAGTTTCAGCGATGCTGACTATTTGACCGCCTTCTATGGTGACCCGGTCAAGCCGGTCGCGCGCGGTAGTGGTCGCGTTGCTCAGCGGCCGGATGATGCCGAAAACCAGCACAGTCAACGCGAAGAGACCAAACATAACCACAAGCAATTGCCGTTCGCGGAGCGAGCGTTCGGCCCAATGTTGGCGCAGGCGTTCGGTCATTTCGCCGCCACCGTATAATCGCGGACCTGCCGCCCCTGATCGACGAGTGCGGGTCCCGCTGCCGACGTTAACCCTGCGCCCGCTAATCGAAGTTCAAATGTCGCCAGATCGGCAGCACTGGTTGCCCGCGCGGTAATCCGCAGCGTGCCACCACCATCAAATATCATGGAGGTGAGCTCCACATTGGGCGTCGCATTCGCCGCCGTCGCCACGCCCGTCGCGAGGGGAAGCATGCCGCCGCCCGGCCCGCGCAGATTGTTGAGCTGTTCCTGCATCTGGATCAGCGCGTTGTTGATATTCGTTCCCGGTGGCAGCGCCGCGCGCGCGCCGACCAGATTATTCGCCTCAATCCGGTCGGCCGCCACGTTCAGCCGCACGAGTTGTACGGTACCCAAGAGGAGCGTCACGGTCGCCAATGCCAGTGCAAACCACCCGATCCGCCGCAGCCGGACCCAATCAAGGCCCCATGCGCGGCGCTTGGCGAAAATCCCCTGCCGCATATTGACTTCCGGATTGGTCACGCCCGCGACCAGCCCGCGTTCAAGCGCTGCGCGGTCCAACGTCGTTATGGCACCGCCGGTGAGCAGTGGCGTCAAAATCGGATCGTCAGCAAACGCATTGTCACGGCCACGCAAGATTGTTTCGTTTCCGAAACACCCTCGAACAAAACCAGTTTCCGGCCGCGCGAGCAGCATCGGTGCGGCGACCATCGCGTCGGGATCAATGCCCGCGACTGCCATATCGGCCAGCAGCGCCGCCATCCGCGCGCGATCAATCGCGACGACCGGACGATCCCCCGCTCCATTCGCCATGCCGACTGCGACATGCAGGCTATTCGCCGGCGCTGCCGATTGTTCGGATATCATTAGCCGCGCGGCGGCTTGCGCTTGCGCCTCGGCAAGATCGGGTAGTTCGGCATGATGGATCGTCACATCGTGCGCTGGAATGACGGCGACGACATTATCCTCGGGTTCGGCAAGCGTCGCGCCATCGCCACGCGCGATGATCGCGCCATTAGCCACCCGCAACCAGCGCGGCGCATCGCCGAGCATCAAGACGAGCGTATCGCTCATGATGGTTCGCCATAGCTGCGGCGAATCAATTTGGCGGGCTTTAGCGCGGCATCAATGAGAGCGTGCTGTTCGAACTCTGCCCCCGCCAGCTCGATCATAACTGTCAGATTGAACCAGCGCGTTTTCAACTGTGTTTGTCCGACGGCTTCGGGGGGTGCCCCGGCGAGCGCGGGCTGACCCCAAAAACGCACGAGGCTTTCAAACCCAAGTTGTGGCCGGTCATCAATCACCCGCTGCGCACGTGCAACATCAATTCCGGGTGCGAGCATCGCCAGCAGCACAGCCTGTTTCGGGCCAAGGGTGTTCACATTAACGGGGGACAGATCAGTTACCGGCAGCGCACAAAGGAAAGGACGTAACGTCGCATAGACAGGCGCACGGACTCCGGCAACCGCGCGAAGCTCACTGGGATCAATCATCAATGTGTTTGCCGTGCGATACGGCATCGGCGCATTGGCATAAGTCGCGTCTTCAGCACCGCCTGGCCCTGCTATGATATCGGTATCGATCCAATCCGCTGTTGCCGCCGCGATGCCGCGTGCTTCACCAGCAGGAACTTCGAGCAGGACCATCAGCCGTTCGAATTGGGCAACACCACCAGGGCGAACGGCATATCCCCCCTGCCCGTCATCAATCACGACCGAGTTCAGATTAAAGCAATTGCCGCCATCGTTGAGTTCAGCGGTCGCGATGCCCTTGTCGATGGGAAATTCTGTCGGCTGCCCCGCCCAATTTCCTTGCAGCGTTGTCTTGGTCGCATCGCGTTGCAGCAGGTCGCCGATGCGGTAAAGCGCGATGATTTCGGCAGCCATGCCATAGCTGCGCGCTTGATCAATCGCTGCCCCATTGGTGGCAAGTTTGGTCGATATCTTGAGTTTTTCGAGACTCGCCGCGCAAAGCACCGCCATCACTGCGACAAGGAGCAGGACCGAGAGGAGCGCTGCGCCTGTCTCGCCAGCACCGTTTGGGCTGAGCCTGTCGAAGCCTTGCCCTTCTTCTTCGTGACACGGAGTCAAAAAGGACAGCCCTTCGACAAGCTCTGGGCGAACGGAAGTGGAAGAAACATCTCTCATTTGACGCTCGCCCCGACGAGGAAAGCCATCATCAGCGCAGGCTGAGCCTTGCGCTTCACGATCATCTCAACGGCTTTGGGCATGGAGACTGGTACAGGATTTTGCCATGCGTCTGCCCACGCTCCTTTGTCGCGATAGCGCAGGCGGATGTTTTCGACATTGTCGGCCAGCACAATCGCCGGACTCGCCGTCGAACCATCGACCATGGCATAGGTGCGCCGCTCAAGCCGTCCGTCAACAAGCGCAATCTCGACCCGCTGGATAGATGCGCGCGCGTTGTTGTCAGGATTACTCCATCCGGCGCGGACATATCGCAGCATCGGTGCAGCGCCAACGCCATTCGTGCCGCCAAACGCGGGCTGATTCGCGCCGATCACATCGCGTGTGATGCGCGGCAACGCTTGGGCAAGGTCGCTGGCAAGGAGCGACGCCATGCGCTGATCATTGGCGACTGAGTCAAGTCGCTGTGCAGCCGCTGCCTGCGCGCGAACGCTGAATGTCAGCAACGACACTCCTGCTGCCGCGAGCATCGCGAAGATCAGCAACGCGACCATCATTTCAATAAGTGTGAAGCCGTGTTCGGCGGAACACCAAGAAGAACCGAAGCCGTTTTCGGCGGAACACCATGAAGAACCGAATCCGTTCTCACGCGTCATTCGATGGTCCTCGCCATCGAAAGCGCACCACTTTGCCGCCCGGCATCGTCTTTTACCGCAATGTCGACGCGAACGATCCGTGCATCTTCGGTGCGCTTGGTTTGGCGCACCCACGTCCATGACCGGCCCGCATTGACAACGGCACCATTCGCTTCGCCGATAGCAGGCGCGCGAAGGTCTGTCATGATCTGCACGGCGAGGTTGCGCGTAACGATCTGGCCAGCGGCGCGGTCGGAAAGCACCGCCGTCGATGAAATCGTTGCCCCTTCAAGCCGCAACAGCGCCAGCGCGGCAAGGCTGAAAATTGCCAGCGCGACGAGCGTCTCAATGAGCGTAAAGCCTGCGTCACGATCCGACACGAATAGCTCCATTTCCCGAAACCGTGATCGTCGCCTTCGCATCCTCGCGAATCAGCGTTACCGTCGCAGGCGATGACGGCGTGCCCGTGGCGTCGAACGTGATGGCTTCGCGCCCACTTTCACTCATCATCACGCTTGTTCCCTGCACCCAACGTGCTTGTTTGAACGGCTTGTCGGTAATTGCTTCCCATGCACCGCGTCGCCGTCGTTCGACACCGTAACCCGCCGGAGTAATCAAAACGCGCGTGTCACGGCTCTGAACAATGGCATCGTCGCGCGCCGCCAATGTCCGTGCGGCAAAGCGTTCGGCTTCGTCAACAATGCGGCCACGCGGATCGGGGATCGCGAAAATGACGACAGCCGATGTCAGCGCGATGATCGTGACGACGACCATCAATTCTATCAGGGTGAAGCCCTGCTCGTTACTGCCAGTTGCCAATGTCGGCATTTTCGCCTGTCCCTCCCGGCGCGCCGTCCGCCCCGAGCGTTGAAATATCGAACGTCCCATGCTGGCCAGGCGCTGCGTAAAGATAGGGACGGCCCCACGGATCATTCGGAAGCTTCTTGATATAGCCTCCTGCCTGATAACGCGTCGGATCAGTCATCGATGCCGGGGGCTTGACCAGCGCTTGTAGCCCATCGGCAGTCGATGGATAAGTCAGATTGTTGAGGCGATAAAGCTCAAGCGCTTGATCAAGCGTGGCAATGTCGGCTTTAGCCTTCTGGTCATTCGCTTTGCCGAGGTTGGGCAAGACAGTTAGCGCCACCAGTGTCGCCAGCAAGCCGAGGATAACAATCACCACCATCAGCTCAACGAGCGTGAAGCCCTCTTCGGGAACGGGAACAATCTTACGCATCACGCACCGGCCAATGTTTCGAGTTGCAGGATCGGCAGCAAAATCGACAAGACGATCAATGCCACCACGACGCCCATAATGACGATGATTGCGGGTTCGAGCAATGACAGCGCGGTCGCGGTAAACCCGTCAAATTCGCGTTCGAGATAGGCCGCCGCGCGCTCCAGCATCTGGTCGAGCTGCCCCGACGACTCCCCTGATGCCGCAAGATAAACGAGCAGCGGCGGAAACATGCCCGCGCGCTTCAAAGCTGCCGACAAGCTGCCTCCGCCGCGTACGGCTTCGACGATGTCATCAGATGCCGCTTTTAGACGCCGGTTGTGGATCGTCTGGCCAGTCAGGATCAACCCCTCGAGCAGCGGCAACCGGCTTGCCACCATTGTCGATAAAGTTCGCGCCATCCGCGCCGCGTGGAGATCGCGCGTGAGCCGACCGATCAGAGGAAGCCGCAACCACAGCGTATCAAAACGCAGACGAATCGCCTCATCCTGCAACGCGCGCCACACCACGAAAGCGATCACCGCGAGCACAATAAGGATCGCCCACCAATAGCTCGCAAGAAACCCCGAAATGCCCATCACAATCCGCGTGATCAGCGGCAGTTTCTGGCCGATTGTATCGAATTGCTCGACAACCTTGGGCACGACCCAGATCATCAGCGCCATCACGACAAAACTCGCGACGAACGCAAGAACAATAGGATAAGCGAGCGCCGTTGTCACTTTGCCGCGCATTGCTGCTTGCCGCTCCTGCAAATCAGCGAGCCGTTCAAGGATTTCGGGCAATGTCCCCGCACTTTCGCCGGCCGCAACCATCGCCCGATAAAGCGGTGGAAAGCTCTTTGCCTCGCGCGCCATGCTGTCGGACAAGCGGCGCCCCTCGAGCACGCCGGCGTGGACGCGCTCAATCACGGCATGAACCTTGATGTCTTCGCTTTGTTGACCAATGGTGCGCAGCGCTTCTTCGAGCGGCGTTACGAGAGCGAGCGTTGCCAATTGACGCGTAAACAGCGTGAGTGCTTTGCTGCTCAATCGTCGCTTGGTTAGTGCCTCAAATGACATCAGCGGTGCAGCGCGCGCGGCCCCCGGTGTCGCTTGCTCAAGACTGACAACATAGAACTTCTTGGCACCCAAACGGATCCGCGCGTCCTCGGGAGTCGCCGCCGCGACCTGGCCCCGCCGCTCGCGCCCAGCGGGATCGAGCGCGAGATAGTCGAAATCAGCCATCATCGGATCCACGTCTTGAGATGCGGACGGCTTCCTCGGGCGTCGTCAGCCCGTCGCGAACGAGCTGTCGTGCCGCTGCACTTAAATTTGGTTCCTTGGCATAGGCATGACGAGCAATCGCAACTTCGTCTCCGCCATCGTTGATCAAACGGCGGATCGTGTCATCGATACGGATCGCTTCGAACACGCCAATGCGCCCCTTGAACCCCGATCCGCCACAGACATCGCAGCCGCCGGGTTCGTAAATAATTGTTCCCACTTCGACGCCAAGCAACGCCGCCACAGACGCCGACGCCGCTTCAGGTTTGCGGCACTCTTGGCACAAGCGTCGCACCAGCCGCTGCGCCAAAATCGCGCGCAGGGTCGAGGCAAGCAGGAACGGCTCGATCTTCATATCACGCATCCGCGTGATCGCACCGACGGCGTCGTTCGTGTGCACTGTCGAGAGCACAAGATGTCCGGTCAGCGATGCCTGCACCGCAATCTCCGCAGTCTCGCGGTCACGGATTTCGCCGACCATCACGACATCCGGGTCCTGCCGCAGGATCGCGCGCAGCCCCGCGGCAAAAGTCAGCCCGACCTTGGGATTGACCTGCGTCTGCCCGATGCCGTCGACCGCATATTCGACAGGGTCCTCGACTGTCAGGATGTTTTGCGACCCGTCATTGAGCAATCGCAGTCCAGCGTAGAGCGTCGTCGTTTTGCCTGACCCCGTCGGCCCCGTGACAAGAATAATCCCGTTCGGCTCATCGAACGCTTCGCGCAACAAGGCATTGAGTTCAGGCGCCATGCCAAGGCCGTCCATATCGATTCCGGCATTTTCCTTGTCGAGAATACGCAGGACGACGCGCTCGCCCACGCGGGCAGGGAGCGTCGATACGCGGACGTCGAGCAATTTGCCCGCCAGTGTCAGCGAAATTCGCCCGTCTTGGGGCACGCGCCGTTCGGCGATGTCGAGGCGTGCCATCACCTTGATCCGACTAACAATCACGGGCGCGACATGCGGTGGCATCCGCAGTGTCTCGCGCAATAACCCGTCGATCCGCATCCGCACGACAAGGCCGCTTTCATAGGGCTCGATATGGATATCCGAAACACCCTGCCGTACGGCTTCAGCAATGATGCCGTTGATCAGGCGGATCGCAGGGGCATCGTCGGCTGTATCGAGCAAATCCTCGGCGCTCGGGATGCCACCCGCGAGCACATCGAGATCGTCGGCCCCCAGCGCCATTGCGGCCGCCGCACCATCCATCTTGTAACTGTCCGACAGCAACCGGTCGAATTCGGTCGCGTCCGCCGATGTGACGTCGAACGATTGCGCGAGGAAGCGACGGACTTCGATCAGGACTTTGGGATCGCTGCCCTCACGCAGGGCAACGCTCGGCCGCCCATCCTCACCGTGCTGCACCACCACGCCGAATTTGCGCGCGAATCCATAAGGAAGGTTCGTCGCCAGTGCCTCAGTTTGGGTCACTGGATTTGCGCCTGCTGGGGGGAAGCTCGACAGAGCGGATGACGCCGCTGCGCCGGTTGTCGGGTACTATAGTGATTGGCTCAGGCACCTGCGACGGCGCGGCTGTGGCGTCGGCGGTGCCGCTGGCGGATTGGGCAGCGCCTGACGTTGAGTCCGAAGTCGTTGAGTCAGAAATTGGCGGCTGGATGCCCATGTAATCCCGCAGCAATTCGTCAATTGTCGGCTCACGATCGGGCCGTTCTTTCAATTGCTGGTTGCGAATATAACCATAACGCTGCTCGGCAAGCCGTCGTGCATCCTCGGCAGTGCGCATGATCGTCGGGCGGATAAAAACCATCAGATTGGTTTTGCCGCGTGTTCGGCTGCGTGATTTGAAGAGCTCTCCCAGGACGGGAATATCACCAAGAAATGGCGTTTTTTCGACCGTACGCCGCTCATTATCGTCAAGCAGACCACCGATCGCCATAATCTGTCCGTCATCGACCGTCATCGTCGTTTGAATTTCGCGCTTGTTGAGGATCAGGTCAGCCGAATTATTGGAGACAGCCCCTGCAATGGAGCTGACTTCCTGCCGCAGGAACAGTTTTATCGACCCTCCTTCGCCAATCTGTGGCTTCACCTCGAGCTGAATACCCACATTCTGGCGCGACACTGTGCGGAAAGCGTTATCGAAATTGCCACCAAGTTTTTCGCCGGTCGTCACTGGCACTTCTTGGCCAACCAGCAGTTTGGCTTCCTGATTATCGAGCGTGACCACCGATGGCGTCGACAGCAGGTTCGACTGATTGTCCTGACTGACCGCGTTGAGGATCGCTCCAAAATAAGCATTACCGCCTAGCCGGATCGCGCCGCCCAGCGTGCCGCCTGTGGCCGAATTTATCGCCGACAGGGCGCCCTGCAGCAACGTACTGCCGTTCGAATTGCCGCTTGTGGTCGTCGTCGTCGTGCCATTGACAGTGGTGGTCGTGGTTGTCCCGCCACTTAACTGGTTTTGAAGCAGACCGGCCGCAATCGGTACAATCGGCGGCGTGACGTTGGAATAGGTTGTAAAACCGCCACCGTTGGGACCACCCGCAAGAAGCTGTATCCCCAATTTGCGCGCTGCATTGTCCGAAATTTCAACAATAATTGCTTCAACCAGAACCTGCTCGCGCCGCGTATCTAGTTGTCGGATCACTTCGCCGAGCGTTCGTTGGACATCGGCTGGCGCGGAAATGATGATGGCGTTGATGCCTTCATAACGGGCAATAACAGTCTTGCCGTTACCGACCGTCGCCACTGAAGAAGTCGTTGCGGTGGGAACTGGCGTCGACGTTGAAGATGCAACCGCACCCACAATTTGTGGCATCACACTCGAAACCGATTGTCCGGCGAGTTGCTGCAGTACGGGAACCAGCTTCTCGGCATCGGCATGTTGCAGGAAAATCACACGGATTTCAGACCCTGCTGCGGCGCGCCGATCCAAGTCAGCAATGATTTCCGCAAAGCGGCTGACCGTGGGAGCGTCACCGCGCAGGGCAATACTATTCGACGAATCAATTGCCACAACCGAAACCGGCGTCGAACCACCGGCACCTGCTAAAGCGCCTAACGACGTCGCAATTTCGCGCGCACCTGCGTTTTTGAGCGGAATGACGCGCGTCAGGATATTGTCATTGTCGATCCGACGGACGAGTTCGCGGATGCGGCGGATGTTGTCGGCGAAATCAGCAATGACAAGGCTATTGCCGGCCTTGTTTGCAGTTACCGATCCTTCGCGGCTGACCAGCGGGCGGATGGTTTCAACCGCGCTGGCAGCATCGATCGAGCGCAAACGAATAACTTCGGTGACGAACTGGTTGCGCGCCGCCCCTGCGCTGCCGACGCGACCGGGCTGTGCTGCGGCGGTATCAAGCGGCTGGATCCGATACGCCCCGCCCGACGTCGGCACCGCAACCAACCCGTTAGCCCGCAGGGTTGAGAGAAAAACCTCAAAATATTCGGATCGTGACAAAGCTCGCTCGGTGACGACCGAAACCTTTCCCTGCACCCGTGCGTCGATGATAAACGTGCGTCCAGTAACGCGCGAGGCATCCTGAATGAAGGCACGAATATCGGCATCGCGCAGGTTCAACACTTGCTGCGCAGGCGCCGCTGTTGCTGCCAGCATGGCCAAAGCAATCACTAGACGCTTCATGGCTTCGCCTTTGCCGATAGCGTGATAGCCTTGCCGCCGCGTTCGACCGACAGCATCACGACACCCGACGCCGGGGTTGCCGCCATCGCATTGGTTACATCTTCGGCGGCGCGAATGCCCTGCCCGTTGATCGCTGTCAGAACGTCACCTTCCTGCAAACCCGCCGCGCGGAACGCCGCGCCCGATCCCTTAGGCGATACAACGAAGCCGGTCACCTGTCCCTTCTCGGTGCGCGGCATGAAGCCGATTTCGCTGGCCAGAGCTGTTCCTGCGGCAGGTGCCGCTATGACCGGCGCCGCTGCCGTAACGCCGGGCTGGGCCACAGGCGCAGCGACCGACTGATCAAGGAAAATCTGTTCATCAACGCCGCCACGGTCAATCGTGACGCCTTCGATCGTGACGGCTGTCAGCTTTACGCCGGGCATGATTTCATCGCCGATGGCATAGCTCGATTGCACGCCGTCCGGCGTCGCGATGATCGCCGAACCGCGCCCCATGGCCTGATCGACGCGGACACCGAACAATTTGATCGCGAGGCTTGTGACAACGGCCGGACCTATTGCCGCGCCGCCACGAAAAAACGGATCGAAGCGTGAGAGCAGCGATTCATCACCGCCCACAGCTGTACCCGTTGCTGCTTTCCAGTCACCGACAGAGCCAATCGGTGCAACGGCTATCCAGATCAGGCGCGCCACTTGCATCGCGAGTAACGCAATCAACGAAAACTCCACGATCTGATACGGCAACCGCGGCGGAACTTGTCGCCACAACCGCGAGATGCGGGGATCAATCATCAAATTCATATCGTCGCGAATCCCGCCGCCTGAACGTGGTTAACGCCCGTCTATGCCGGATTGGCAACGGGAGCGAGCCTCAAATTTGCATGCGGCGTCAGAGCTTGATCTTCAACCCCGCCGAGTAGCTGCGACCGAGCGGATAGGATTCATAGATCAATCCGCCCTGCGTCCGCTCAAACCCATCGTTCAGGATGTTTTTGATCTTGACCGAAAACTCGAGGTCACGACCGGCGACGTCGAATTTTTTGGCATAGGTGAAGTCGAGGTCAATCGGCGGTGATTCAAGCACATCGGGAATACCGAACGTGCCAACATCCGAAATTCGCTTGCCGGCATAGTTGAACAGGAATGCAAGCCGCTCGCCTTCCATTTCATAGCCGACCTGGATGTTGCCAAGCCATTCGGACTGCCCTTCGAGCGGACGCGATGCATTGGTCAAAATACCGACTTGCGCTGGCGAAATCTTGATCGACGATTTCGAATAAGTGACATTGCCGATCACGAAGGCGCGTCGATCCGCAAAGAAATCGCCCTTGAACCAGCTGTCCCAAGGCACCGTTAATGTCAGCTCTGCTTCCCCACCATAAACTTCGGCACTGTCGGCATTGATGTAAATACGACGGTTGCCGTCGCCGAACGGGGAAAGCGAGCGCTCGATCGGGTCCTTCAGCTTTTTATAAAAGCCACCAAGCGAAAACAGCTGCTTGTCGCCGAAATACCATTCGTAACGGACATCAGCATTGTCGATGGTTGTAATGCGCAGATTCGGATCGCCCTGTTCTTCGACATCTTCCTCGACGTTCAGGATAATCGCAGGCGACAACTCACGAAGATCAGGCCGAGACAATGTACGGCTGAAACCCGCACGAAGTTGCATGTTGTCAGCGAACTCGAACGTCACGGTTGCCGCCGGGAGCAAGCGGTTTGACGTCAGCTGGCAGAAAATCGGCTGCGTAAATCCGGTAACTGCGCCCGCAGACACACAGCGTCCGCCAGTGGGAACCGTGCCCGCCACTGCGCCGCTGACGGTTTGCTTGCTGTGCTCATAACGCGCGCCAGCCGTTATGCGGATCGAGTCTGCAACCTGAAACTCACCGGTCAGATAGCCGCCTATGACTTCCTGCACGGCATTGTAAGAGTTTGCCGGACCGTCAGTTTGTGTCAGCACGAACCCGCCGGGACCGATGTTGTCCGGCGAGAAAATGATGTCGGGCACAAAGCGCCGCAAGGCAGCTGTTGACGCGCTCGGGAACAGGAAACTGTAGCGGCGGCTCGCGTAGCCACGGTTCTTGCGTGTGTAGAGACCGCCCAGTTTGAAAACAGTCTCAAACCCGAACGGGTCGCCCTTCAGCTTGAAATCGGCACCGCCTTCATAGTTATCGTCGCGCAAACCGGTAAAATTTATCCCGAAACGCGCCGGATTGCCCGACAGCTGGAACGTCGTGTCGGTCGGCGTCAGAATGTACCGGTAATCAGTGCGATATGGCGTAACGCGACTGGCGCGGTCATAGGAGGCGCGCCACGTAAATTCGCTGTCGGGAAACGCACCCAGTTCGAACTTGTGGTCGCCGGTCAGCTGGTTGATCCACAATTCCTGTTCGACGAACGCCAGCCGGTAATCGCTGATGATGTTGCCCGCATCGCTGATCGGAGCCGATCCACGCTGGCTTTCGCCGATCTTGTCGGTCTTGCGCAGCACAATCGTCTTGGCGGTGACACTGTTGTCGCCATCGATTTCGAGACCGAACGAAGCAATCGCGCCAATCGTCGTCGTCTGCGTCGTCTGGAACCGCCCGCATGATGCCGGGTTCAACGAAGCACTATAGCCAACGCACGCTGCAGGATCGAAGCTGCTGAACAGTCCAAGACCGGTTCCCGTTGCATTGTAACGGTTGCGTACACCAATTTCGTTGCGCACTTCTTGGTCATAGGTCAGCGCCACCAGCACCCCTGCACTCATCCCGCCGATGTCAAACCGACGACCGATCGACAGATCACCACCGAAATCGGGATAATTTTCGAAACGGTCGAGCGAGAAGCCGGGACCATTGTTGACCAGCGCGCGGCCCGCCAGTTGCAGCTGTCCGGCATTGAATCCGACAAGCGACGGGTTCGTCGAAACAAATGTCGGCAAACTATAGGTATTGTCGCGAAAACCGATGAAATCAAGATCGCCGCCCTTGAAACCGATGCCGGTCGAGAATGTCGACTCATCATTCACACCGCCCGAGACGCCAAACTCAAAGAAGTTCTCGTCGGGAATGGTTTTCGACCGCAACGAAATCAGGCCGCCTGCAAACTCGCCGGGATATTCGGGCGAATAGGTTTTTTGCACCAGCGTGCCCGACAATAATGCCGTCGGGAAAACGTCGAGCGGCACGACACGGCGCAGCGGCTCGGGACTTGGCAGGACCGACCCGTCAAGCAGCGCCGACGAATATCGTCCGCCAAGGCCCCGCACGTAAACAAACTTGCCGCCGACAAGGCTCAGGCCCGTAACCCGTGTCAATGCCCCTGCAATGTCGCTATCGCCGCCGCGCGCCAGGTCGGCCGCGCTGAGCAAGCTCACAATTTCCGACGTTTCGCGCTTTTCATCGGGGATATAGCGCCCGGTGACGACGATTTCCTCTGCCTCGACCGGCGGTGCCGTGTCCTGTGGTGCAGCTTCGGGTGCGAGCGCGGTTTGAGCCCAGACGGGACCACCCGCCATTATTGACGTGGAAAGCAGCAGCCCTGTCAGCAAGCGGCGAGCGGAAATCATAAATAAGCCCCTTATATCGCAGATAAATTCAACCGGTCAGCAGGCGGCGCGGAATGGCGCCGCTCAACTGTTCCGGTCACGCACCGCGGTTGAGGAATTCGGTCCAGCCGAGCGTCCAGTTGCCACCCGATGCCGGCACCGCGCCGACGTAATTGACGTTCGTGAACCCGGCAGGCAGCGTGAACACCGGTCGCGCCGTTTCACTGGTGCCATTGATATACAGCGCTGCTCCGGCAACCGGTGCTGACAACGTGCTCGCTGCATTGTTGCCGATCAGGTTGTTGACGTCCTGCGCAGTAAAGAACGCCGAAAGCCCGGCATCTTCCGCCGACGTGCCGAGCGGAATATCGCTGGCAATGTAGATCGAGCGGAGCAGGATACCACCTGCGTTCGCACCGGTCGCCTGCGAATAGGACGACGATCCGTCGATTTCGAGCGCGGCAATCCGCGACCGCGCAATGACCGAGTTATAGAATTTTACGGCAGTGCCGGCGCGGAAACGCGCTGTCCCGCCCGACGCTGTGATGCCCGTCGATCCGCTGGTGCCGACGCAAGTGAAGTTCGACAGTGTCGGGTTCGACCGCGGCAAAGCTTCGTTGGCTGTCGAAAGATTGTCGGCTTCGATGCAGTTGTCGCCGGTCACGTTGTTGGGGTTCTGCACATACAAGAACCACTGCGCATTGCCGACATAACCGTCGGTCCAGTCGAAGCCGTCATCGCTGGTGCCGTCGCAGATCAGATGCTTGACGTTGACTGTGCCCCCGAAGAATTCGAAACAATCATCATAGGCCTGATGGACCTGAACAAAGTCCACAATCGTGCCGTTGCCGACGGCCTGAAAGGCGATGCCGTTCAGCTCATTTTCGCCGACCGCGCCGCCCGTCTGAAGGCCGACGTCGAAGCCAGCATAACGGATCTGAACATAACGAAGCGTGCCCGAATTATCGTTGGCAAGCGTGCCGCCCGTGATAACGCCCGTTGATCCTTCGCCGACGCGTGTCGGATTGTTGGTTGGTGCGCGACCGTTGATGACAATGCCGCCCCATTCGCCGCGGGTCGTGCCGTTGCCGTCGCCGCGCGTCGGACCGCGATAAACGGTGCGCGATGCCAAGCCGAGTGCTGACGCATAACCAAGGTCCGCCGCCGAGGTGAAGATAATCGGTTGTGTCGCATTACCGTCAGCAATAATCTGCGACCCCTTGTTCACGACCAGATAGGCATTGACGTTCGACGCATAAACAGTGGTACCCGGAAGGACGGTCAACGTGCCTGCGATGCCGCCTGCCGTCACGTCGCTGCCAACGTCGACGCGGTCGTTCATCTGGTAGATGTTGCCGGGCGCCAGCGTTAGCGCACCGTTGATCCGTGCGGGCAAACGACAATGCTGCTCGGTGCCCACTGTCACAACCGTCGTGCCGGTCGGGCAATTTGCCACGGTGCCACCGGTCGATGATGTCGACGTCGACGTGCTGCTGGTCGATGTCGAAACGCCGGGGTTCGATCCGGTATTACCGGGGTTCTGCAACTGAGCTGTGCTGTCGGCACCGCAAGCGGCAAGCGCTGCGCATCCTGCAGTCGTGAGAAGGATCGTCGAGAAACGCTTGATCGAGGCCATAAAATCTCCGCTCCGGGCGCACCGGCTGGTTGAAACTCATGGACGGATCAGGCCCGAATCACCGAACCCCTTTTGCTTCCGCCCTGATGGAGCGCTTAGGGATGATGTATGACAGCCAGATTCGATTCACGCGTCAGTTCGGCGACTCTGGCGTGACGGTTTTGTTGCAAATCTCAGATCAGGACGAGCGCAGCCCCGAGCGCCAGCAAGAACGAAATGATTGTGGATGCAATTACCGGCAACGATGATCGCCACCCCTGTTCAAGTAACAAATTCATCGGCGACCTTATCCCCGTCGCCGTCACAGCGAGCAGCAACAACGCCGACGCAAATTTGGGCGACCACGCGAGCACGGGCGCGGGCAGCGCGGCCAGCGAATGCAATGTCGTCATGCCCAAAAACCCGAGCACAAACCACGGTACGCCAACCCCGCCGCGCTTTGCATCCGCCGCGGGATAGGCCCACGCCACGACCACGAGCGCGGGTGCGAGCAAAGCAACCCGCGTGAGTTTCACAATCGACGCCGTCTGCCCCGCTGCATCCGAATAGCTATACCCTGCCCCCAGCGCCTGCGCGACGTCATGGATCGACGCGCCCATCAGGAAACCCGCCTGGGAATCATTCAGGTGCAATGCATGCGCCAGAACCGGATAGACTGACATGGCCAGCGCACTCGCCGCCGACACTGAAACCAGCACCAACGTCAGTTGCGCCTGCGATGTCCGTTTGTCACCGAGCACACTCGACAACGCCAGCGCCGCCGACGCCCCGCAAATCGCGACGGCACCCCCGGCAAGCGTTCCGAATGCAGTCCCCATCGGACCGCCCCGTGCCACCAAAGTCCCGGTCAGCGTCACCAGCGCAATCATCACCGCAATCGCTGCAAACGCGACCCAGCCCAGCCCGATGATCTGCGCGAACGTAATCTGCAGCCCGACGAGAACGATCCCCCAGCGCAGCAATGTCTTCGACGCAAAGCCAAGCCCGGGATGCAACCGCGCGTCGGCATTCACGAAATTGAACGCAAGGCCAATGAGCAGCCCCATCAGCATCAACGGCGCGCCATAATGTTCGGAAAGATACGCCGCCGCGAGCGACGCGACGCCTGTCATTGCCAATCCTGGCCAATAACTCCGCCACCCCAGCTTGGGCGACGGCGCAACATCAAGCAGATCGCCGTAAAGATCGGCAGCGGCAGGAATCGGGCGCGGTGTCGTCGTCACGCGCGACGGATAACGGGCATCATCACATGGAGCCAGAGCAGCGCGAGCAAATAGGATGCCGCAGCAAAGATAAAGAGCGGCGTATAGCCAATGCCCGCTCCCAACACCTGCCCCGTGACCCAAACAATCGCCATCCCGCCGATGTTGCCGCAGAACGCCCCGAACGCCGTCACCCGCCCCACTTTTCCGCGTGGCACAACATCAGTGATGATCGAGAACAGACTTAGCGAAAAGCCCTGATGCCCCGCCAGCACCACGCCCATCATGATGGCGACCGGCCAGAAGCTGTTGAGACCCAGCACAAACGGCACCGGCGTCACGATCAGCGCGGATACCAGCATAACCGTCTTGCGCACACGATTGACGCTCCACCCACGCTCGAGCAGCCGTGTCGAAGCCCACCCCGCGATAAACGCCCCTGCCCCCGACCCCAAAAACGCAATCGCCAGCGGCACCGCAAGTTCGCTGGTCGTCAGGCCATATTCCTTGCGGTAAAAGTCGGGCAGCCAGAAGTTGAGCAGCCACCACGTCGAATCGGAAATTGCTTTGGCAATCACGATTGCCCACGTCCGCTTCTCTTTCAGGATCGCGCCATAGGGCCGCCCATCATCATGGAAATCTTGGCGTTCGTCTTCTTCGCGCGGCTCGAAACGGACATCGCGTGCCAAATACAGCCACAGTGCCAGCGTGATAAACCCGCCCACCCCGCCAAAAATCAGCGCCCCGCGCCACCCGAAATTGGCGGCCAGCGCTGGAATGAAAAAGGGTAACGAAACAGTCCCGATGCTTGCAATCGCGGTGCCCAGTCCGAATGCAAATGACCGTTTGTCCGGCATAAACAGTGTTGCCACGGTCTTGATCGTCAGCGGCGTCTGCACCGCTTCGGTCGCACCAAGCCCAACGCGCGCGAACACGACATGCGCCGTCGTCACCGCCCAGCCATGCGCCATCGCAGCAAAGCTCCACGCCGACACGCCGGTGATCATCGACTTTCGCACGCCAAGTCGGTCGACCAGCCAGCCCGTAAACAGGAACGACAGCGCGGCGGCAAATTGCGTGACCGCAGCGAGATTGCCAAAATCAGCATCGCTCCAGCCCATTTCCTTCGACATATCAGGCTTTAAGATCGCGATGATCGGCCGGTCCATCGCATTAAAAATACCCGCGACGCAAAGCAGCGCAAATAACACCCAAATGCGCGCGGGAGTCAATATCGTCGCTTTACCTATGTTCGGGACCGTTGCCATGATCAACGGCATCCCACACGGTCGAGCGAACTTCTACCGATAAACGCGGCACGGTTTGCGAGTGCCGTCACGGCCCCGGCACAATTGCCTAGTATGCGCGTACGGATATTGCGCCGTTGGGGCGAGTTCATTGGTCGCTGCCGTTCCATCCGTGCCCCGCTGCATCGCGCATTTATATGCCTGCCCTTGCGCCGTGTAACATGTGCCCCATTTCGTCGTCGCCGACAAAATTTGCCCGTCTTCGGGCACTTTTTGACGCCGGACGCTGACACTGGTGGCGATCTCACGATCCGCACTATCGCGACCCGCTTGCGACAGCACCTGATCGATTAAACCACGTTGCGCCAGAGACGGTGTGGCGCCCAAACCAAGCACCGCGAACACCACAAATATTCGTTTCATCACAAGCCTTTCGGCCCCCGGAGCGAAATTCGCGGCATTCACTCATGCGGTTCAACACCCATGCGCCATATCGTGCTTTTTTGACGTTCAGCCGCCAAACTTCACTGTGCCTGTCACGCCGAAGTAACGATCCGCCTCGCGCGGGATTAGGTAGCGGTATCCGCCGCCCGGCCCGCCATTGGTAATTGCAGCAGCAAAGCTTTGGTCGAACAGGTTTTTGACTGTAAACATCAATCTATACCGGTCATCCGCGCTGACAATCCCCGCCGACAGGTCAACCAGACCATAAGCTTTGATCCGCCCTGCCTCGCGCAAGACCACATTCGGATCAAACAGCGAAAGTTGGCTCGACTGATAGGAGCCCTGCACACCAAACTGCACATCAACCGCGCCCCCCGTGCGCCAGCGATAATCCGCCGCGAGCGAACCCTTGAACTTCGGCGCATAGGCCAGCGGCGTTCCCGACGGGACGATGTTGGTCGCAACCGATCCCGGCGGTGCCTTGAACACATCCACCCGCGCATCGGTATAGGCCAAACCACCCGACAAGCTGAAGTCACGCATCGGCCGTAGGACGAAATCAACCTCCGCACCGCGCGTCGATACGTCGCCCGCATTGGTGAAGCGCGTTACAACCACGCCTGCGACGATATCGGGGTTATTCGCCTGAAAATTCTTATATTTGGCGTAATAGGCTGCAAGGTTCAGCACCAGCTTCCCGCCAAAGAATGTGTTCTTCAGGCCGACTTCGTACGCATCCGACGTTTCGGCCTCGATCGGCCCCGCGCCCAGCGCTTGCAGATTGTAGAAGATGTTGAACGCTGGTCCTTTGTAACCGCGCGAGTAAGTTGCATAGATCGTGTTGTCGCGGCTGATGTCGAACTGCGCACCCGCTTTGCCCGACCAGTTGGTGCCATTGGCCTTGTTGCGGAACGGCACCCCGTTCGATGCGACCACCGAAGCTCCCTGCGCGACGTTTGCGGCCGTCCCAATCGAAATCAGACGCAGATATTCGGCATAGGTCCCCGCATCGAAATTCGGGTTGATCCCCGGACCGGTCAGCGCGGTGCGGCGGCTGTGGAACACGTCGAGCTGGTCCGATGTGTAGCGCAACCCACCGATCAAGCGAAAACGATCCGCAACATTCACCGTTGCCTGTCCAAAAAAGGCGAGGTTCTTGAACGTAGAGCCGAATGTTGCCGTCCCCGTAGGAAACGTGCTGACTGTCCCCGCCGTTCCGCAAACCGCGCCTGCCGTCCCCGTGCAAACAATATCATTGCGCGTGAAGGTCCGCTCTGTCGTCGCCGCGCTGTAGAACGCACCCGCGACATAATTGATGAAATTCTTGCCGTTCGAAGTAACGCGCAGTTCCTGGCTGAACGTCCGGCCAGTTTGCGGCCCGTCATCGTGCAACTGGTTCAGGCCGACATAAGCCGCATCGACGAAATCACCGTCGCGGATTTCGCGCTCGTTAAAGCGGCGGCCCGCCGTGATCGACGTCACCGTCATCTGCCCTGTGTCCCAATCGAGCTGAACCGACGTGCCATAGCTTGTCTGGCGGCTCTGCGTGATCTGGTTCTGGCGAATAATCCGCGAGGCATCGCCGGCAAAGTTCGTGCCCGCGAGCGCCGTCGCCGGAAGCCCCGCCAACGCCACAATCGCCGTGCCGGTCGGGTTGGCTCCGCCAATAACTTCGGCGCAACAGTCATCGTTCGCCCGGCGCCAGTCGACGATAATTGTTGCCTTAAGATCCGGCGCAATATCGCCCGCCAGCGTTGCGCGGATGCCATAGCGTTCATATCCGTTGACATAGCGGTTCACACCCGGCGCAGCGTTGAAGATATTGCCGTCATATTTGCCATAGAAGCCCGTCACGCGCAGGCCTGCATTGTCACCAAAAGGCACGTTCAGGATCGCCCGACCCCGATATTCGTTGCGCTGGGCATAGCTGGCTTCGAGCGAGCCGCCGAATTCCTTGCCCGGCGCTTTGGTCACGATATTGATCACGCCGGCGCTGGCGTTCTTGCCGAACAGCGTTCCCTGCGGTCCGCGCAGCACCTCGATGCGTTCGATATCAACCAAGTCGCTGAATGCTTCACCCGCGCGGCTATAAACCACGCCGTCAACCACGGTCGAAACCGAGGGCTCACCCGCGATTGAGAATGTCGAGGTCCCGACGCCGCGCAGATAAAGCGACTGGTTGATCGCCGCGCCCGATTTACGGAAATTCAAAGTCGGCACCAGATATTGCGCGCTTTCGATGTTCACGCCGCCACGGTTGGCAATCGTATCGCCCGAGATCACTGAGACGGCGAGCGGCACGTCCTGCAAACGTTCGGTCCGCTTTTGCGCGGTCACAACGATTTCGGCGGGTGCGCCTTCATCGGCAGCAGGTGCGGGCGTCTGCGCAAAAGCGGGCGCACTGGTCAGGGCAAAAGCGGCAACGCTCGCCAGCATAAGGGTCTTTGTCATCTTATCTTCCTTCCTGCATGTTGCCGTCATTGCGGCGTCATTTATATTTAGAAACCCAGTTCACTCATTTCGACCACACGCTTTTCGCGCGCGCTGATTTCGGCCGCCGCACCAATCGCTACGGCCATCATTCCATCATGTGCGCTAACTTCTACCGGGCTATTGTCCACTAAAGCACTATAGAATTTCTGGTGCTCATAAAAGGTCGAGCCGTGGTGACTGCCCGATTTCAGCGCCACTTCATCGACAGGTATGTGGGTGCGCTCAGGCGCCTTGGGCTGCATAAACCCCGTGCGCGGGCTGAATATCAGATCGCCCGCCGGGATCAGACATTCGAGCCGCGCCTGGCTCCCTACGGCGGCAATCTCTTCCTGCTGCTCCGCCCCATCGGCGAACATGCTCAGGTCAAGCATCGCGCGCGTCCCGTTGGCGAAATCCACCGTGGTATAGCTGTTGTCGATGATGTCCGGCGTGCGCCCGCCATAAAGCTCGTCGAGATGGTTCACGTCCATCGCACCCGAGCAATAAACCCGCACTGCTTCGGACTGTGTAATCAACCGCATCAGGTCAAAGAAATGGCAGCATTTCTCGACCATCGTGCCGCCGGTGTTCGCGCTGCAGCGGTTCCAGTCACCGACTTTCGGCAGAAACGGAAACCGATGCTCGCGAATGCTCAGCATCTGCAACTTGCCGATCCGCCCGCCATGCAGTTGCTCGATGAACGCAGCGGCGGGCGGCATGTAGCGATATTCCATCGCTGTCCAAAATATCCCCGGCGATTGCGCGGCCCGCTCGACGATCCAACGCGCGTCCTCAATTGTCGTCGCCAATGGCTTTTCGCACAAGATGTTGAGCCCAGCATCGAACAACGGTTCGAGAACCGAACGATGTGTATGGTTCGGGCTGGCAACAATCACCGCATCCAAGCCCGCCTTCGCCAAAGCCGCGCTATCGGCATAAACTTTTGGCTCTGACCCAAGCGCCGCTTTCGCCCACGCCAACGAGTCCTCGATGGGATCGGCAATCGCCACGATCTCGGCGTCCACGGCAACGCGCACGTTTCGGATGTGCTCGACGCCCATCATCCCCGTGCCGACCAAGCCGTATCGCAGCGTCAATTGCCTCTCCCCAACGCCTTTATGACAGCGTTGTCTGAAAATGCCAATCGCACGGTTTCCGCGCCCTTCGCAAGGGGTCATCGCCGCATTGCTGGACAAGTGTTGCACGGCTACAACAGAGCGCAGCAGGGAAAAACAAATGGCCACACGCAACACGATCAGCGACGTCGCAAAGGCGGCGGGCGTGTCGATAAAAACGGTCAGCCGCGTCCTGAACAAGGAACGCTATGTCCGCCAGACGACGCGCGACAAAGTCGAAGCCGCGATGGCCGCGATGGCCTTTTCTCCCAGCATTGCTGCGCGCAGCCTCGCCGGACACCGCTCACACCAGATTGCGCTGATCTACGACAACCACTCGCCCTATTACATCCACGCCATTCAGGAAGGCGTCTGGGCGCGCTGCCGCGACGAAGATGTCCGCATGCTCGCCCAACCCGCCGATGTGTCGTCCAAGACGATCGTTGCCGAAGTCGGCGGCCTTATCGACGAAACCCATGTCGACGGGATCATCCTGTCATCCCCCGTCACTGACTGCGCGCCCGTGCTCGCCGAGCTCGAGCGGCGCGGCATTCCCTTCGTCCGCATCTCGCCGGGCACCAATCACGCGCTCACCTCATCAGTCTACATGGACGATGCGCAGGCGGCGGACGACATGACGACGCACCTCATCAACCTTGGCCACCGCATCATCGGCTTCGTCGTCGGCCACCCCAGTCATATGGCGAGCGAACAGCGCCTCTTCGGCTACCGCCGCGCTCTCGACCGCGCCGGCATCCCCTACGAACCCGGCCTCGTCCACCCCGGCGAATTCGACTTTGCGAGCGGCGTCACGGCGGCGCATTCGTTGCTGAGCTACCCCCGCCGCCCAACCGCGATCTTCGCTTCGAATGATGACATGGCCGCAGGGGTCCTGACCGTCGCCCATGCCAAGGGATTGCGCCTCCCCGAAGATTTATCGGTGGCAGGCTTCGACGACACCCCCTTGGCGCAGTTGGTGTGGCCCCCGCTGACAACAATCCGCCAACCCACCCGCGACCTCGCTTATGCCGCCGCGAGCCTGCTGTTCGAGAAAGTGGACGGTGTGGAACATCGCCGGTTGCAGCATGAATTGGTCGTTCGGGGGAGTGTGGGGCGACCCACCGCATGAGCGCTTCACCCTTCTATCAACGAATCAAAAACGACGTCCTCACGATATGCTGCCTGATTCCCGAGGGTCGCGTGGTTAGCTTCGCCGACGTCGGCCGACACCTCGACGTTGTGCCACGCCATATCGCCTATATCCTGTCGCAACTCGATCCCATCGAGCTAGAAACTGTGCCTTGGCACCGCATTATAGCAGTGAACGGAGACGTATCGTCGGCGGCACAGCTGGCACTTTTGCATGACGCGAATGTCACACTTGGAAGCAATCAAGTTCGGTCTGATTCCAAAGCATGGATCAGCCTTGCCGACGTCCCCGACATGATCCCGACGCAGCAACGCCCTGCAAACGCGCCTATGACCGGACGTCAAAGGCGTTAAGTCGCCACGACCCGCAACCCCAAATGCTCGACAAACGGATCAAAATCGCGGTCGCTGTAGAGCAAGTCGTGCCCGTCCATTATGCACCGCGTTGCGATGAGCGTATCGATGGTCTTGCGGACGGTGATGCCTTTCCCTCGTATTAGCCGATAATTGCGCGCTGCTTGAATGGCACTCGCCTCATCGGTGACGCGGATTATTTCTGTCGTGCGCAACGTCATCAATGCTTGCTGAAAAGCGCGTTCGCTATCGGTGCCTTGCAATACTTCGGCAAGCACAAGATCGCCGGTCGCAAGCAATTCACGTCCGATCAACGCATCCAGCTTTCGAACGCCCGGACTATCGGCATTACGTAGATAATCAATCCAGACACTCGAATCGACTAATATCATCAATCGGTTCGCATCGCGTCCAGATCGCCTGTCCAACCGATGCCACGAAGCGACCGCAAACCCTCTTGGGCACGCAGACGAGCAAGCGTCTTCAGTGCCTCCTCAACAACTTCGCGCTCGGTCTCCGAATTGTCTGCGCGCATCGCACGCCTGATCAAATCGTCCTCGACATTAATCGTTGCAATCATAGTTATTCTCCGCCCCTCGATATTAGAACAAAGTCAGCCTACGATCAAACTTGACCCGCCCCCGTCCTTCACGGCAATAAGACAGCGCTGTCAGAAAAACGAAAGCCGCGTGTGCTATGATTGAGCTTCCCCAAGTTCCAACCACCCGTCTCCTTGGCAAGAGCGGCATTGTGGTGTCCTCAATGGCATGGGGCATGTGGCGCTTTGCGGGGTGCAGCGTGTCCGAAGCCCGCGCGCTGGTCGATGCGGCGCTCGACAGCGGGATCACCCTGTTCGACACCGCCGACATCTATGGCTTCAACGGCACAGGCGGCTTCGGCGATGCCGAGGCGCTGCTCGGCCAGGTCTTCGCCGAAAGCCCCGGCGTTCGCGACCGCATGGTGCTCGCGACCAAGGGCGGGATCACCCCCCCTGTCCCTTATGACTCGTCGCCCGCCTATCTCGAAGCGGCCATTGATGCCTCACTCAAGCGCCTCGGCGTCCCCCGCATCGACCTCTACCAGATTCACCGCCCGGACATCCTGACCCACCCACACGAGATCACCCGCGCGATGGAAAAGGCCTATGCGCTGGGCAAGATCGGCGCGTTCGGTGTGTCGAATGTCACCCCCGCGCAAGTCACCGCGATGAACGCGGTAATGCCCCGCGACCTCCCACTCTCGACCACGCAGCCCGAGCTTTCGCCGCTCTGCCTGACCACCATTGAGGACGGCACCCTCGACATCGCAATGGCGCACAATCAGGCCGTGTTGGCGTGGTCCCCGCTCGGCGGCGGCCGCATCGCCAACCCAACCAACGCCCGAGAATCCGCCGTTGCTGCCGCACTCGATGAAGTGGCTCGCGCCCACCGCGTCTCGCGCACGGCGGCGGCCTACGCCTGGATCATGGCGCACCCCGCGCACCCCATCCCTATCGTCGGATCACAAGACGCAGACCGGATCGGTGAAGCAGCCGACGCCTACAAAGTCCGCTGGACCCGCGAAAGTTGGTATAAAGTTCTTGTCGCCTCGCGTGGAGTGCCATTACCGTGATGTGCACTGTCCTCACACAAACCGTTAGCTCTGAGCTTGTCGAAGGGTTGTCCTTTTTGTGTGCATTGACGAAGAGCAAGGACAAGGCTTCGACAAGCTCAGCCCGAACGGAATGGGGGTTTGCACGATGACTGAAGTAAGCTGGTTCTCTGCGCTCTGCGATGACGATTACGAGTTCCTTGGCCAACCCGATCCCATGCTCGCCTCCAGCTGGGAACACTGCCGCAACATCGTCCTGACGGCGGAAAAAGGCGGGTTCGACAACATCCTCCTCCCCAGCGGTTACCAGCTTGGCCTCGACACAACCGCTTTTGCCGCCGCCATCGCCGCGCTGACGAGCAAAATCCGCCTCCTCATGGCGGTTCGCATCGGCGAAAGCTGGCCGCCGCAGCTCGCCCGCCAGATCGCGACCCTCGACCAGATTACCGGCGGGCGGGTGACGATCAATATCATCTCTTCTGACCTGCCTGGCGACAAGCTGGCGAGTGCGCCACGCTACGCCCGTACGCTCGAAGTCATGCAGATCCTCAAAACCCTGCTCAACGGTGACCATCTCAACCACCAAGGCGAGCATTACAAAATCGACGTCGCTCCCCCGCGCATGACCACGGTCAGCGGCAAATGCCCGCCGCTCTACTTCGGTGGCCTGTCCGACGACGCCCGCGAGGCCGCCGCGCAAGGCTGCGATGTCTATCTGATGTGGCCCGACACCATGCCCGCCGTTCGCGAGATTATTTCGGACATGCGTGCCCGCGCCGCCAAACATGGCCGCACGCTCAAATTCGGCTACCGCGCTCACGTCATCGTCCGTGAAACCGAATCGGAAGCCCGGGCCTATGCCTCTCGCCTGCTCTCCAAACTTGATGCCGAAACCGGCGACGCCATCCGCGCCAAATCGCTCGATTCGGCCAGCTACGGCGTCCAGCGCCAGGCCGAGCTGCGCGCCCAAGCCGGCGACGAAGGCTTTGTCGAGGACAATTTGTGGACCGGCATCGGCCGCGCCCGGTCAGGATGCGGCGCGGCCATCGTCGGTGATCCAGACCAAGTGCTTGCCAAACTCAAAGCCTACCAAGCCGAAGGGATCGAAGCGTTCATCCTGTCAGGCTACCCGCATGCCGCAGAAGCCGATCTTTTTGCGCGCCACGTCCTGCCGCACCTCGATCATGGGCCATTAATGATATAGGCCGCAGGGCATGGCTATGCGCGCATTGATCCTCCTCCCCGTCCTCCTCCTGTCCGGCTGCGTGAGCACGGTCGCTTCGGTCGTCACCGCGCCTTTCAAAGTTGCCGGCAAAGCCGTTGACTGGACCACGACGAGCCAAAGCGAGGCAGACCGCAATCGTGGCCGCGCCATCCGCAAGGCCGAGGAACGCGCGCGTAAGGATTGCAAGCGAGAAGTCGACGGCGATCTCGCCCGCGAACAATGCGTCCGCGAGACGTTGCGGGCACAGGGGATAAGCTGAAAATACGAGCGGGCAAAAAATACGCGAAGGGAAACAACGCATCATGCGTTATGCCCCTTGAGAACAAAGGGGATCATATATGCGCGACGACGTGATCGAATTGCTCGAGGCCGAGGAAACGCCCACCAATCCCCCGCTTATTCCCGACGCACTGACGGGCATCATTGCCGCAACGGTCCCGGCGCTGGCACTTGCGGCTTGCGGCGATGGCGGATCGCCAACCGCATCACCACCCCCGCCGCCGCCGCCACCCGCCGCTGTCCTGCCCACCGCGACTCAAGCCAGCCGTTTCCTTGCGCAAAGTACAATGGGGGCGACCAAGGCAGAGATCAGCGCGGTTCAGGCGAGCGGTTATGACGCTTGGCTAACCACTCAATTCTCAACCGCGCGGTCGACAACCCATTGGGACTGGCTTGTCGCGCAAGGTTATAACGCTGCAGCAAATATCAATTCCCAAGCGGGTTTCAATTCGACTGTCTGGCGCCAGGCCATCGCCAGTCAGGACCAGCTGCGCCAGCGCATTGGACAATCATTGCTCGACTTTCTCGTCATCGGGATTGACGGGCTCAACATCGGCTGGAAGTCGTTCGCAGCGGGTGCTTATATCGACATTCTGCTCGACAATGCGTTCGGCAATTTCCGTGATTTGATCGAGAAAATCTCGCTGAGTCCAACGATGGGCGTTTATCTTACCTACGTCCGCAATAAAAAAGCCAACGCCGTGGCTGGCTCCGTTCCCGATGAGAATTATGCCCGTGAACTGATGCAGCTCTTTACAATCGGCCTCTACAAATTGAACGCCGATGGGACGCAAGCATTGGTGGGCGGCAAGCCCGTCGAATCCTACGTGCAGGACGATGTCTCCGGCCTCGCCCGCGTGTTCACGGGTTTCAGTTACGCCACCAACACCAACAGTACGCCTGACCGCTTGCGCGTCCCGATGATACAAATTGCCGGGGATCATGAGCTTGGAGCCAAGACTTTCCTCGGCGTCACGATCCCCGCCGGAACTGACGGCATGGCCAGTCTGAAGATTGCTCTCGATACGATCGTCGCGCACCCCAATGTCCCGCCATTCGTCTCCAAACAACTGATCCAGCGCCTTGTGACCAGCAACCCATCGGCGGCATATGTCGGTCGCGTCTCCACCATCTTTGCAAACAACGGCTCGGGCGTGCGCGGCGACATGAAAGCAGTCATCCGCGCCATCCTGCTCGACGACGAAGCGCGCAACGATGCAAACCTGACCAGTTCGAGTTTTGGCAAATTGCGCGAACCCGTTGTCCGTCTGACCAACTGGGCGCGCGCATTCAGTGTCACAAGCCCGTCTGAAGCCTGGGGTTTCGGTGACACCAGCAGCACGGCGACCCGCCTTGGTCAAAGCATCGGGCGCTCGCCCAGCGTCTTCAACTATTTCCGCCCAGGCTATTCGCCGCCCAATACTATGATCTCCGCGTCCGGCCTTGTCGGCCCCGAATTCCAGATCACGAGCGACACCAGCGTTATTGCCTATGTCAATTATATGCAGGGGCTGATCCAGTCGGGTGCCGGTGACGCGCGCGCAAATTATGCCGACATCCTGACCAAAGCGGCGGACGCGCAGGCATTAGTCGATGAAATCAACCTGATCCTTGCGGCGGGGCAGTTGAGCGCAGCCAACCTCGCCACAATCCGCACCGCGATCGAAAGTATTAGCGCTACCGCGACCAACGGACCCATCAACCGGGTTTATACCGCCATCCTGCTCGTGATGGCTGCGCCCGAATATATCGCTCAGAAATAGGGGAAACCGGATGACCAGCACTCAATCACGCCGCGCCTTCCTGAAAACTTCTGCGAGCCTTAGCATCGCCGGCGCCGCCGCGCCGTTCGTCACGACACTTGCCGCCATTGGTGAGGCGGCTGCTGGTGTCGCCACCGATTACAAAGCGCTGGTTTGCGTGTTTCTGTATGGCGGTAATGACTATGCGAACACGCTGACGCCCTATGATCAGGCCAGTTACGATGCTTATGCCCGACTTCGCCCAGTCCTCGCTTATCAGCGTGCTGCGCTTGATTCGACCTTGCTGGTGCCTTCGACCGCGTTGGCGGGTGGGCGGCAATATGCACTTGCGCCCGCGATGGCTTCACTCCTTCCCGTCTTCAATGCTGGAAAAATGGCCGTCGTGATGAACGTCGGCACGTTGATTCAGCCGACAACCAAAGCACAATATCTAAACAAGAGCGCGCCCCTGCCGCCAAAACTCTTTTCGCACAATGACCAGCAAAGCTTTTGGCAATCGTCGAGTCCCGAAGGTGCTACATCGGGCTGGGGCGGCCGCATGGGTGACTTGTTTCAAGCAGGCAACGGCAGCGCCACGCTGACATGCATCAACGCATCGGGCAATGCTGTGTTCGTCGCGGGCAAGACCGCCGTTCCCTACACGGTTGGCGTGGCTGGCCCTGTCGCCCTCACCGGCAATGCGACGGTTTACACATCGGCCGCTGCCAGCACTGCTCTAAAAACACTGATGACCGGCGCGCGGACCAATATCTTCGAGAATGAACATAGCAAGGTCAGCAAGCGCTCGCTCGACACAGGCGCGCAGGTTTCAGCGGCGCTTGCGGGTTCGCCTGCTTTTACCACCACTTACCCGGCCACGTCGCTCGCCGATCAGCTCAAGATCGTCGCGCGGATGATTTCGGTCAGCAGCGAGCTCGGTGCAAAGCGACAGGTATTTTTTGTGTCGTTGGGCGGCTTCGACCTCCACGATAATCTCGTCACGCTGCACCCTGCCCTCCTCGCTACAGTCGCTGACGCGATGAAGGCTTTTTATGATCACACGGTCGAACTTGGCATATCGGATAAGGTTACGACTTTCACGGGCTCCGATTTCGGGCGAACCTTGGTGCCCAATACCGATGGGTCAGACCATGGCTGGGGATCGATGCACTTTGTGATGGGGGGCGCCGTCCGTGGACAGCGGCTTTATGGCACCGCACCTCAGGTCGCTGACAACGGCCCCGATGATGTCGGACAAGGCCGCTTGCTCCCCGCGATTGGTGTCGATCAATATGCCGCGACGCTCGCCAGCTGGTTCGGCGTATCAAATGGTGAATTACCGACCGTGTTGCCCAACATCAATGGCTACAACCAATCGTCTTGGAACTTGGGATTCGTTTGAGGCGTGGTGGGCGCGGCAGGGATTGAACCTGCGACCCCACCCGTGTGAAGGGTGTGCTCTACCACTGAGCTACGCGCCCCCGCATCGGGGCCAAACCACGCCAGAAATGCGAAAGGCGGGAATGACGCCGCCTGTCGCTTGGAAATGCCTAATCGCCAGAGCGACGGTTTGTAAAGCGGCTTAGTTCACTGAATCCTTAAGCGCCTTTCCTGGGCGAAACTTTGGCTGGCTTGATGCCTTGATCGCCATTGGCTCGCCTGTTCGCGGATTGCGACCGGTCGACGCCTTGCGCCGCGTAACCGAAAAGCTGCCGAATCCGACAAGGCGGACTTCGCCCCCTTTTTTAAGCGCATGTGAAATCGTGTCGAACACGGCTTCGACGGCTTTCGATGCATCGCCTTTGCTCAGGCCGGCGACATTGGCGACTTCGCCGATCAAATCTTGCTTATTCATACCCTGGATACCCCCTCGGAATCATGGTGAATGATGGAATCACTCTATAAACGAGCGCCGCAGTAATGCGCCGCTGCACGCCGTTGTCAAAACAAAAGCGTCACAAAGCGGGATTACTAAGCTTTCGTTCCGTTTCGAGACTCTTGTGCCCTAATGCCGTAGCGTCTCTTCGGGCGGCACGGCGCCGGGTACAGGTTGCGCGGCCAGTTCATCGGCTTCGGTCCAATCAATTGCCGTCAGCGGCTCGGTCAGCGCGAGCGCCAGCACTTCATCAACATGCCGCACAGGAATGATTTTCAAGCCATCGCGGATATTTGCCGGAATTTCGGCAAGATCTTTCTCGTTTTCGTGCGGGATTAACACCGTTGTGATCCCACCACGCAATGCCGCGAGCAGCTTTTCCTTCAACCCGCCAATAGGCAGGACCCGGCCCCGCAACGTGACTTCACCCGTCATTGCAACATCACGGCGAACCGGCGTACCAGTCAACGTCGAGACCATCGCCGTCACCATCCCAACGCCCGCCGAAGGGCCGTCCTTGGGCACCGCGCCTTCGGGCAAATGGATGTGGATGTCCTTGCGCGCGAACAAGCTCGGTTTGATGCCATAGGACGGCGCGCGGGCCTTTACATAGCTCAGCGCCGCCTGAATCGACTCAGACATGACGTCACCGAGTTTGCCGGTCGAACGAACCATGCCCTTACCCTGCACAGTCACCGCTTCAATCGTCAGCAATTCACCGCCGACTTCGGTCCAAGCCAGCCCCGTTACGGCGCCAATCTGGTTTTCTTCTTCGCCAAGGCCGTGGCGATACTTTTGAACACCGGCAAATTCGTGCAAATTTTCAGACGTGATCGTCACGCCTTCGACCTTCTTCTCCAATATTTGCCGCAGAACCTTCCTCGCGAGCTTGGCAATCTCGCGTTCGAGTGTCCGCACCCCCGCCTCACGTGTATATTGCTGAATCAGTGTCCGCAGCCCTTCGTCGGTCAGCACGAACTCATGCGGCTTTAGCCCATGCGCCTCGATCTGCTTTTCGATCAGATGGCGCTTGGCGATCTCGACTTTCTCGTCCTCGGTGTAGCCCTCGAGCCGAATAATCTCCATCCGGTCGAGCAACGCCTGCGGCAGATTGAGCGTATTGGCCGTCGTGACGAACATCACGTCGGACAAATCAATATCGACTTCGAGATAATGATCCTGAAACTTGCTATTCTGTTCGGGGTCGAGCACTTCAAGCAGCGCGGACGCTGGATCGCCGCGAAAATCCTGGCCCAGCTTGTCGATTTCATCGAGCAAAAACAGCGGATTCGACGTCCCCGCTTTTTTCAAGTTGGTCACGATCTTGCCCGGCAACGAACCGATATAAGTCCGCCGGTGCCCACGGATTTCTGCTTCATCACGTACCCCGCCCAGCGACTGGCGAATGAACTCGCGCCCCGTCGCCTTGGCGATGCTCTTGCCCAGCGACGTTTTCCCAACCCCCGGCGGACCGACAAGGCAGAGGATCGGGCCTTTCAACTTGTTCGTTCGCGTCTGCACAGCCAGATATTCGACGATCCGGTCCTTGACCTTCTCGAGCGCATAATGATCGTCATCAAGCACCGCTTGCGCGGCAACGAGATCCTTCTTCAGCTTCGATTTCTTGCCCCACGGCAGTCCCAGCAAAATGTCGAGATAATTGCGCACGACCGTCGATTCGGCAGACATCGGGGCCATCGTCTTAAGTTTTTTCAACTCAGCCGTCGCTTTGGTCTTGGCTTCCTTCGACAACTTCAACTTAGCGATCTTGGCGGCATATTCGGCGACCTCATCGCCCTCGCCATCCTCGCCCTCATTGCCGAGCTCGCGCTGAATCGCTTTAAGCTGTTCGTTCAAATAATATTCGCGCTGCGTCTTTTCCATCTGCCGCTTCACACGGCTGCGGATTTTCTTTTCGACCTGTAGGACGCCGAGCTCCCCTTCCATGAAGGCAAATACCATCTCAAGACGCTTGCCCGGATCGGCTTCTGCGAGCAGCGCCTGCTTGTCGGCGACCTTCACTGAAATATTCGCCGCAACCGCATCAGCAAGCCGCGCCGGGTCTTCGATGTCCGCCAGCTGCATCGACGTTTCCGCCGGTAACTTCTTGTTCAACTTGGCATAATTTTCGAACTGGTCAACTACGGAGCGCATCAGGGCTTCGGTCTCGTTGCCCGCTGCTTCAACGTCTGCGACCTCATCGACGGTCGCGTTGAGATGCTCGCCATTATGCGACAGCTCGGAAAGCGTCGCCCGCCGCTGCCCTTCGACCAACACACGCACTGTGCCATCCGGCAGCTTCAACAACTGCATCACCGTCGCGATCACGCCCAAATCGTACAAATCATCGCGCCCCGGATCATCATTCGCCGGGTCGAGCTGCGCAACAAGGAAAATTTCCTTGTCCGCCGCCATCGCGGCTTCCAGCGCCGAAACGGATTTGTCGCGACCAACAAACAAAGGGACAATCATCTGCGGAAACACGACAATGTCGCGCAGCGGGAGAACGGGATAAGAAATGCTCATCACCGCTATATGGTGGACGGCGACGCGGGGTGCAATGGTTTGCGAAATCAGCCCGCCGCAGCAAAGCTGCGTCGTCAGTCGGAGCGATGCTCCGATGGCCGGGCGGTCGGCGAGTCAGGAATTAGCGAGCGCTAATTCCAGCCGCCTCCGCCTCACCATCCGCACACCTTGCCCTTATTCTGCGCGCCTAGCCACGTCATCAGCGGCTTGAAATACGCAATCATCGACTTTCCGCTCATCTCGCGGCTGCCGGTGAACGCCTGCAGCGCATCGGGCCACGGTTTTGACGCGCCCATTTCGAGCATCGCGTTGAAGCGCTTGCCGACGTCCTTGTTACCATAAAAGGAACAGCGGTGGAGCGGTCCTTTCCACCCGGCCTGCTTGCACGCCGCTTCGTAGAACTGGAACTGAAGCAGCCGCGCGAGAAAGTAGCGCGTATAGGGCGTGTTGCCCGGAATATGATATTTTGCGCCGGGATCGAAATTGGTTTCGTCGCGTGCACTCGGCGGGGTAATCCCCTGATACTGCAAGCGAAGGTCGGTCCAACCCTTGTTGTAGTTTGCTGGCGTAATCTTCCCCGAGAAAACACCCCAGCGCCATTTGTCGACCAGCAACCCGAATGGCAAAAAGGCCACCTTGTCCATCGCTTGGCGCAGCAACAATCCGATGTCTTTGTCCGCTGCCGGGACTTTACCCGCGTCGAGCAACCCTATCTGCACCAGATATTGCGGTGTGATGCTCAATGCGACGGTGTCACCGATCGCTTCGTGAAAGCCATCGTTCGCGCCATTCTGATAGAGAACGGTGTTCGCCTTATAGGCACGCTGGTAATAATTGTGGCCCAGCTCATGGTGGATCGTCACGAAGTCGCCACTGTTGACTTTCGTGCACATTTTGATGCGGATGTCGTCTTTGGAGTCAATGTCCCACGCACTGGCATGGCAGATAACTTCACGGTCGCGCGGCTTTGTAAATTGCGAGCGTTCCCAAAACGTTTTGGGCAAAGCCTCGAAACCAAGCGAGGAATAAAACCCCTCGCCCGCCTTGACCATCTTGATCGGGTCATAGCCTTTGGCTTCGAGAAGCTTGCCGGTGTCATAGCCCAGATCACCAGCCCCAGGCGGCGCGACGATGTCGTAGATATCGCCCCATTCCTGCGCCCACATATTGCCGAGCAAGTCAGCGCGGATCGGTCCCGTCGCACGTTGCACCGCATCGCCATATTTCGCGTTGAGCTTGGCGCGGGTGTAACAATGCAGCGCATCATATAGCGGCTTTACTTCTGCCCAAAGCTTATCCGTCAGCGCCGCGAAAGTATCCGGGTCCATATCATAACCCGACCGCCACATCGCGCCAGTATCCGCATAGCCGAGCTCGCGTGCCCCCTGGTTCGCGATTTCCACCATCCGCGCATAATCGGCCTTCATCGGCTTGCCGACATTGGTGTGCCAACTCGTCCACATTTCAGCGAGTTCAGCCGGGTCGCGGCTCGTTCCCATCGCTTCTTCAAGGTCGGAGCCGTTGGTCTCGACGCCTTTTCGCGTCCCCTTGCCCTTGCCATAGGACGAGTTCAGCCGCGTTGCGATGACGTTCAGTTCATTCGCCGCGCCGTCCGTCGATGGCGCAGGCAGCGTCAGGCCATTGCGTAGAAAATCGAGCTTGCGCCTGGTATCAAACGAAAGCCCCGGCGCTTTGGCAAAAAGCGCGGCCTGTTTGGCAAAACGCACACCCATTTCAGTGCCCTGCGTCCCGACCCGCGCACTCAGCGCGTCGGTATCATCCGTAATATAGGTCGCGTTCACCCACGCGACTTGGCTGCCATACATGTTGAAATCGGCATATTCTTTCTCAACCTGCACCATAAAAGCATCGGCTTCCGCGGCAGTCGGATTTGCAGGCGCTGCTGTCTGCGCAAGTGCGGGCATGGCGAAGGCGAGCGCAATCGCGGAAACGAATATCTTCATGAATACCACCTCAACCTATAATATTGTTGCGCACAGATTGAACGCGCAATCAGGTCAGGTCAACGGGGTTTAGCCGGGAACCGGCGACGTCGTGTAAGACTTCTCGATGGCGCGTGGCGCAGCCAGATATTTGGTGGGCAGATCAGTAATATTGAGTGCCTTGCGCACATCGGCCAGAGGTAGGGGCAGCATCGCTTCCCAGTCGGTTTCGGGTAGCCATTTCGCGGCGTAGCCACGTCGCAGGCCTTGCCACATCGCCGACATGATCGGTTCACCCGGAAATGTCTTGTGATAGTTCCAAGCGCCGGCGATCGCGATAACCATGAAGCCGATGTTTTTGGTGTGTGGGTAGGAAAAGGCGACGTTGCACACCTCGCCAAAGCCATCACAGCCATAGCCGCCGACAACATGCCACAGGTCATGCTGGACCCGCGTACGCATTTCGTAACGACGCTCGTCTTCCGTCAACTGATACTCGTCGAGGCCAGCCTCGGTTGCGGCTTCACTCAATCCTTCGGGCGTGATCCCGCAATGGTCCATGAACGCAATGAATTCACGGCCAAGGCTGCCTGCGGGGAGTCCTTCGAGATAGGCCCGATCCACCAGCGTATCGACAAGATCGATCTTATTTGCATTCACACGCATGCCCAACGGCGTCTTTCCAAACCGCTTGACGTTGCGCACAAACGACATACCACGAAGCGCCACGAGCAGGCGGAAAACCTGACTGGTATCTTCCTTGTTCCTCACAAGTTTGCGGATCGCGTCAAGCGCAACCAGCGGGCGGTACCGGTTAAAAATCATCTGGCTAATGACATTCATGTCAGTAACATAATGCTCACGTCTTAATTTGCAACTAAAAAATCTCTGAACGCACGACCTAGATCGGGCTTGGCGACGGCACTCATATGATTGCCGGGAACGGTTATCAGTGTCGCATTGGGAACGAGATCCGCCAGTGCCGTTGCCGATCCATTGTCGCTATCGTCGGCGCCGCAAACGACACCAATTGGCAAACGCAATGCCGCCAAGTCCCCTGCAGGCGTATCAACCGACGTGTAGAGCAAATACTCCAGCGCCACCGGGTCGCCACCCGTTGTCTTGAGGAAGGCCTCCGCCATCCACTCAGGTGAACCTTGCTTGTGCGTCCCCCACCCCGCGAACACATTCGCGAAATGCGCAATCCGCGCTTGCGTATCGGTCAGCCCGCTCAAACCCATTCCCGAGATGATCGCTCGTCTGGGCATTGCTCCACGCACCAGCATCCGCGTGACCGTCCGTCCGCCGAGTGAATATCCACCGAGGTCATAATCGGTCAGCCCGAGATGAGCCACGAGCGCGAGCCCGTCGTCGGCGAGAACGTCTTTCGGATAACTCGTCGGCTTGTGTGGTTTCGCACTGTCTCCATGCGCGCGCAGATCGAGCATGATGACGCGAAACCCCGCATCGGCCAACGTCACTGCATGCCCATATTTAATCCAATTGGTCTGCGCGTTTGAGAAATAGCCGTGGAGAAGGACAAGTGGACGGCCGTCGCCAATCTCATGCCAGGCGAGTTCAGTACCATCGAACGAGAAGAAGCTGTGGTTCAAGCCGCCTTCTTCAAATGCCGACGCCCAAGCAATTCTGCGATCTGTACGGCATTCAATGCCGCGCCCTTGCGAAGATTATCCGATACGCACCATAGTGACAGACCACTATCAACTGTCGGGTCTTCGCGCACCCGGCTAATAAAAGTCGCATAATCGCCCACGCACTCGACCGGCGTTACATATCCACCATCCTCGCGCTTATCGATCAGCATTACGCCGGGTGCCTCACGCAAAATGCTCTGCGCTTTCTTCGCCGAAATCTCGCGTTCGAATTCGATATTGATTGCTTCAGAATGACCGACGAACACCGGCACGCGCACGCAGGTCGCGATCACCTTGATCTTGGGATCGAGGATTTTCTTGGTTTCGACGACCATTTTCCATTCTTCGCTGGTCGATCCGTCGTCGAGGAAATCCCCGATATGCGGGATCACATTGAATGCGATCTGTTTGGTGAATTTCTTCGCGTCCGCAGTGTCACCAACAAAGATGTTGCGCGATTGCTCGAACAGCTCATCCATCCCTTCCTTGCCCGCACCCGACACCGACTGGTAAGTATCGACTACAACCCGCTTGATGCCCGCATAATCGTGCAGCGGCTTCAGCGCGACGACCATTTGTGCCGTCGAACAGTTCGGGTTGGCGATGATATTCTTTTTCAGATAGCCGTTGATTGCCTCGGGATTGACCTCAGGCACGATCAGCGGGACATCGGGGTCCATCCGGTAAAGCGAGCTGTTGTCGATTACCGTGCACCCTGCAACCGCAAAACGCGGCGCATGAATTTTGGTCGCGGTCGATCCAATCGCGAACAATGCAATGTCCCAACCGGTGGGGTCAAAATTGTCGATATTCTGGACCTTGAGCATCTTGCCGCTGTCGCCATAATCGACTTCGATCCCCTGACTCCGCGATGATGCAAGCACCGCGATCTCGTCCGCCGGAAACTGCCGTTCGGCCAATATGTTGAGCATTTCACGACCGACATTGCCCGTCGCTCCTGCGACTACGATCCGGTAACCCATATGCTATCTCCTGCTGCGCTGCGGCATAGCGCGCAAATCCTGACTGTCCAGCCTCGTCAGGCGGGTAGCGCATCGAACGCCACGGTCAGGCGGTCGTGGGTGCTTTGAAAGGGGAGCGTTCCATGCCACAAATATGAGGGGAAAAGGACCAGCTGACCAACGTGCGGTTGCACCACGCGGCGCGGTTCAAGCGCCAATTTGAGCGCTGCATCGGGCATGCCAAACGCCAGCGCCCCCGCAGCATTGTCGCCACCAACTTCAGGCGGCAGATTGACGTAGAGCGCGCTGCTCAACCAGCCCTCGGGGTGCATATGACTGATGTGAAACCCTTGCGACCGCAACCGAACCGACCAAGACCCCGAAAAGTCGATCCGCCCCGTGTTGCGCGATAAAAACGGATGCGTTGCGTCTGTTGGGAGGTCAGCGAGCGCCGCAGCAGCCGCTTCCCGAACCGCCGACGCCAGAGTCACAATCTCGGGATCAGGACTATCGAACAAGGCCCCCCGCGTCTGCGTCCCGCCGCGCAGTGACTGATCGCCCGGCGCGGCGAACACTCGGTGCCGTCGCTGAAGGTTCTCACCCAGCGTCGCCCAGTCAACTCCCTGCACGTCCGTCGCCATAACATATCGGTCATAGTCCGCCAGCCAAGCCTCCTGCGGATCGGACCGCACACGCCAGATTGCTGTCAACAATGCCCAGGCCGCCTGATCTTGCGGCATCAACGCCGTCGCCTGCAACGCCTCCACCTCCGCCGCCTGATAGTCACCGAGCCGGATCAGCACATGCGCCAATGTAGTTCGGGCCGGCGCATAGCCAGGGTCTATCTTGATAACATTGACCAGCACATCGCGCGCTTCGGCATCACGGTCGAGGCCTGACAAAGCCAGCGCATTATAAACGGTAATTAAGGTGTCATTGCCAAATCGCGCTTCGGCATCATGCGCTAACGCAAGCAGCGCTGACCAATCAGAATGACCCCGCGCCGCTCCCAGCGCCGATACCCATAGCATGCCCACATCTGGCCGTTTTGCCAGCGCTGCGCGGTAACTGTCGAGCGCTTCGGACGCGCGACCGATCTGTGGCAATAATGCGGCCAGTGTCCGATGCCCGTCGAGAATGTCGGGATGGTCGGCAAGAAGCGCCTTGTAGGCCGCAACGGCGTCATCAAAGCGTCCCAGATCAGCAAGGATATGCGCCTGCATCAATCGCGTTTCGTGTCGCGGCGCCCCCATGGCAAGCGCAACGTCGATCGCTGTCAAGGCCTCGTCAAAGCACTCATTTTTGCGCAGCGCAACGGCACGGTTGTGCGTTGTTACGACCGTTTCAATCATGCTTTTCGACGACTGTCCGATTCAAGAACGACAGGATCGTCCGCCAAAGATGTACGCTGACGCCCGGGCCCGCAACCCGGTGCGTCTGTCCGGGATAGACCATCGTTTCAAATGGCTTTGCTCCGTGCTGAAGTTTCGCCATCAATGCTGTTGTATTTTCGAATACGACATTGTCGTCCGCCATTCCGTGGATCAGCAACAGAGGATCGGACATCGTTGTTGCTGTCTCCAGCGCACTCGACTTTTTATAAGCGGCGGCATCCGCTTGCGGCGTGCCCATGTAACGCTCGGTATAATGCGTGTCGTAAAGCTCCCACTTTGTAACCGGCGCGCCCGATACGCCCGCTGCAAACACGCCCGGCGCGCGCTGGAGCAAGCGCAGCGTCATGTAACCGCCGTATGACCAACCATAAACTGCGATCCGCTTGGGATCGACGAAATCCTGTTTCTTCAGCCAGTTGACGCCAACAAGTTGATCATCAACCTCAACGCCCGACATTGATCGATAGATCGCATCCTCGAACGCCTTGCCGCGATCCGGCGAACCGCGTCCATCGACTGAGAACACCACCCAACCCTGCTGGACCAAATATTGCTGGAGCGCGCCGCCCCAGTTGTTCATCACCTGCCGCCCGCCACCGGGACCGCCGTAAACTTGCACGAAAACCGGCGCTTTCTGCCCTTCGGCAAGTTTCGGTTTGAGCATTTTGTAATGCAGCACGGTCCCGTCGGCCGCTTTCATCGTTCCGAACTCGGGCTTCACATGCGCCGCCATAAAGCCCGCATAGGGATGCGCTCCCTCTACTCTGTTTTCCTCGACCCAGCGTTGCCGAACACCGTCGGCATCGGCGAGAAAGCTTTGGTCAGGCTGCATGGCGTTCGAACGCGACACGATCATTTTTGACGCATCGCGGTTCATTGTCGCGCTGTTCCACCAGCCCGCTTCACCCAGCGCGGCAACCGGGCCGCCATTCAGGGGAACACGATAAATGTTCTGCTCAAGCGGCGTCTCGCGGTTGCCTGTGAATGTCACTTCGCCGGTATCCTGATCGACACCGACGACCGCACGTACGTTCCATTTACCGCTGGTCAACGGTGTCCATTTGCCCGCAGCAAACCGGTATAAATGTGAAAATCCATCTCGTTCCGACGACCATAATATGCCGCCATCCTTCAACGCGCGGAAATTGTCGTGCAGGTTCAGCCACGTCTTCGACGTCTCGCTAAACACCACCGACGACGCGCCCGTTTCCGGATTAACGCGCAGCACGTCGAGCGTCTTCTGGTCACGACTCTGGCGCTGGACATAAAGCGCTTTGCCATCAGCCGCCCAATCCACGCGCGCCAGATAAATGTCGGAATTTTTGCCGAGATCGACTTTTACGATCCCGCCCCCGTCATTCTTCATAACATAAAGATCCACAATGGCATTGGCTGCCCCTGCTCGCGGATAACGCTGATCGAAAACCTGTGTCCCTTCCGCACCGATTGCCGCGCGGCTGACAATCGCAACGCCCGATTCATCAACACGGGCAACCGCAATCCGGCTATCGTCGGGCGACCACCAAGCCCCGCCCGTCCGGTCCATTTCTTCTTGGGCCACAAACTCCGCGACGCCCCAGCTTAGTGTGCCGCCACCGTCGCGCGTCAGGCGTCGTTCGGTACCGCTGATCGTGTCCACGACGAAAAAATTCTGGTCGCGAACGAACGAGACGTATCCACCTTTGGGGCTAACAGTAGCGTCGAGTTCGCCTTGGGGGGTGTTGGTCAGCCGCTTGGTTGATCCGTCAAGGCTAGCAACGAACAAATCGCCATCAAGCGGAACGAGGAGCGACTTGCCATCGGGTGACCAATCGTAGGACACGATGCCCTTGGTCCCGCCAATCCGCGCGCGTTCTCGCTGCATCTTTTCGGCTTCACTGATTTCGCCGCCGCCGAACTTGGTCGAATCAACCAGCATCCGCGCATCGCCGGTCGCCGTATCAACTGCCCAAAGGTCGAACCGCTCGCGATCATCGGGACGCGGGCGCAAACTGGTCAGCAGCGATCCATCTGGCGAAAGCTTCAAAGCGCGGGGCGCAGGTCCGCCCAGATTGGGGCTAGCGAACACACGCTCGAGAGTCAGTTTCGGTGCGGGCGTGTCTTCAGCCATTGCTGGCGTCACATTGAATACGGCCAAACCGATCAACCAAGCACGCATCCATACCTCCACACCTTTGCCGTCATACTGAACTCGTTTCAGCATTCATTCCGTAACGCGGCAAACTGGTCATGCGTGAGAATGGACCCTGAAACAAGCATGCCCTGAGCATGTCGAAGGGTTCAGGGTGACGGTACAAATGTGTTGAGATTACTCGGCCGGCGTCGACTTGACGTCACCACGCGTATCGCGACGTTCGGCAATACGTGCCGATTTGCCGCGACGACCGCGCAGGTAATAAAGCTTGGCACGACGCACCGCGCCCTTGCGGACGACTTCGATGCTGTCGATGTTCGGCGAATACAGCGGGAACACACGTTCCACGCCTTCGCCGAATGAAATCTTGCGAACTGTAAAGCTCGATCCCATCCCGCGATTGGCGCGGGCGATGCATATGCCTTCGTAATTCTGGACACGAGTGCGCTCGCCTTCGACCACTTTCACGCCGACCTTCAGCGTGTCGCCGGGGCGGAAATCAGGAATGGCCCGCTTTTCGAGCAGTTTGGCAATATTTTCGGCTTCAATCGTTTGGATGAGATTCATCTCATTCGTCCCTTGTCTTTCGTCGCGCGCCAGAGGCAGGCTGAACCCGAGCGCCGATATGACGCTCCCAAAGGTCCGGTCTGCGTAACCGTGTGTCGGCTTCGGCCTGTGACTTTCGCCACGCCTCGACGCCCGCGTGATCCCCCGATCGCAACACTTGCGGGATCGCACGCCCTTCCCAAATCGCGGGTCGGGTATATTGCGGATATTCGAGGAGCCCCGTTTCGAAGCTCTCGTCATCCCCACTTGAGGCCGCGCCCATTACGCCGGGGAGCAGCCGAATGCAAGCATCGAGCACGACCATTGCACCCAGCTCTCCTCCGGAGAGGATATAGTCGCCGATGCTGACCTCTTCGATCTGCGGCCGCGCCTCGAACAGACGCTCGTCGAAGCCCTCGAACCGGCCGCAAAGGATGGTTACCCCCGACCCCGCCGCAATCTCGCGAACGCGCGCCTGCGTCAGCGGCATGCCGCGCGGCGTCATCGCGAGGACGGCGGCTAGGGGCTGCGCATCAATGGCATAATCCACTGCTGCCGCAAGAACATCCGCCCGCAACACCATCCCCGCCCCGCCTCCCGCAGGCGTATCATCCACCGACCGATGCTTGTCGGTCGCAAAATCCCGGATTTGAATGGGATCGCAGGACCAGATGTTTTCCGAAAGCGCCCGCCCCGCCAGCGACACACCCAGCGGCCCGGGAAACATCTCGGGATAGAGAGTCAGGATTTGAGCGACGAAAGTCATTCCACTTTCGCAGCGCGGATGGACTCATTCATTAAGCGCTGAGCGGCATTCATTGCGTCATTGTGCCAGTCGCACTCGCGTCTTGATACTGGGAAGCAGTTCTTTCGATCATCAAAACCGTAAAAAAGCGTTCCGTGAAGCCCTACGACGTCTGTCTTGGCTATAGGCCTATCCCACACACCATCGAACGCCGCAGCAACTTCTGCCGTGCTCAGTCGGCCATGCACGTCATCAATGAAAGCGATGTCTTGACCAAATTGCGGGAACAGCATTGCAAATTGAACATCTTCGAACTGAAAGACGGGGAACGTGCAGTTCATTGCGCTATCGATGACTTGGACATTCTTCATCAAACCGTCCAATTCTCAACCTTCAACCCCGGCACATCGGCGAAGTCTTTTTCATTCCTCGTCACAACAACAAGGTCGTGCGACAATGCGTGAGCGGCAATAAGCCTGTCGAAGCTGGCGCGTTTGAACGGCAACATCGCGTAAGTAAGCGCCGCCTTATAGTCGAAGTTGAGAACCGCTACTTCCTCAACGAAATCACGCAGCGCCCCCGCTGTCGGCGGCTGGCCGCGCTCGGTGCCCAGCGCAACTTCGGCGAGTGCGATCGAAGATGTCACCATCTCTCCCGCGTCGCATTCAGAAGCGCGACGAATAACGTTTTCATCCTCATTGATCGTCAGGGCGACAATGATGTTGGTATCGAGCAGATACTTCATCAACGCTCGCCAACATCACCTGTTGATGATGGCCGCGCTTCGAAAAGACGGTCTTTCGGCTCGACATATTTCAGGTGCTTCGCAGAACCTGCCACCTTTGCGATATTGAATTTTCGTTTTGGCGCATCGACCGGATCGTACGACAAGAACACACCGTTTTCGACGGTAAGTTCCATCTCCATTCCAGCCTCCAGCGCGGTTCCGGCCGGAATGCGCACTGCGAGCGAATTGCCCGATTTGAATATTCTGGTCCGGTGATGCTCCTTTTCGACCGGCTTTAGCCAAGGCATTGAGCCGAGCACACGCATGAATTGCGGATTATCGCCAAGCTTTTGCTTTTCAGATAATGTTGCCATACTGTATCTCCGTATACACTACACGTATATACTAATGTGCAAAACCCGCGTCAATCATCACCCGCTCGCCCCATTCGGGCACAGCGTCGGCCGTCATCGGCACCATGAACCGTTTGCCGTCGGGTTGCTCGATCTCAAGTACATCGCCCGCCCCGAAATTCTCGACAGCAACCACGCGACCGAGATTATCGCCCACTGTCGAAACCGCAGGCAACCCAATCAGATCCGCATGATAATATTCGCCTTCGCCCAGTGGCGGCAGCGCATCGCGCGGGACGGTGAGTTCAGTGCCACGCATCCGCTCCGCCATCGTGCGATCAGCGATTTCGGCAAAACGCGCAATGATATTATTACCGTCGCGCAGTGATGTCAGCGTCAACGCTCCACCATTGAACGCTTTATGCGCCTTCAGGCTCGACACATCTTCAGCGAAGACTTTCAGCCGCACTTCCCCACCCACGCCATGCGCGCCGATGATGACGGCGAGCGTGACGGGGCGGGCATTGCTCATGTTCAGGCGTCAGCCTGCTTTTCTTCTTCGGACTGTGCTTCTTCGGCAGCAGGCACTTCTTCGGCCTGAGCCTGTTCGACAGCAGCTTCCTTAACTTCGGCCTGTTCAACCGGCGCGCCTTCGGCGACCATTTCTTCGGCCTGAACTTGCTCGACCGCAGGTTCCTCGGCCTGCGCCTGTTCGACGGGCGCTTCTTCGACCGCTGCTTCTTCGGCTACAACCTGTTCGGCGGGTGCTTCTTCGACTGCCGCCACTTCTTCAACTAATTCCGGCTCGGGCGCCGGAGCTGCCGCGGCCGCTGCTGCTGCTTCCGCCGCATCGCTCGCGCGCTTTTCCTGCTCTTCCTTGCGCTCAACCGCCTTTTCGCCGGGCTTGCCCTTGTTCGGGTTGCTGCGCGCAGGCCGCTCACGGACGCCAGCGGCATCGAGGAAACGGGCAACACGATCCGTGGGCTGCGCGCCAACGCTTAGCCAATGCTTCGCGCGGTCGGTGTCTAGTGTCACGCGCCCCGCATCATCCTTGGCGAGCAGCGGGTTATAGCTGCCGATGCGCTCGATAAACTTGCCGTCGCGCGCACTGCGCTCATCGGCCACCACGATCTTGTAATAAGGGCGCTTCTTCGAACCACCACGCGACAAACGAATTGCAACTGCCATTTGATCTTCCTTCTTTGATTTCAGTTATTTCTTGAACATGCCGGGCGGCATGCCGCCCATCATCTTGCCGATGCTCGCCATCGGGTCGCCCCCGCCGCCCATCATTCCCATGAGCGCTTTCATGCCACCCATTTTCTTGAGCTTTTTCATGGCCCCCGCCATTTCCTGATGCATCTTGAGCAGCTTGTTGACGTCCTGAACGGTCGTCCCTGATCCCTTAGCAATGCGGATCTTTCGCTTCGCCTGAAGCAGTTCGGGCTTGGCGCGTTCTTTCGGCGTCATTGAACCGATCATCGCATCCATGCGGACAAGCACACGCTCATCGACCGCGCCCGACGCCATGGCTGCTTGCGCTTTCTTCATGCCCGGCATCATGCCCGCAAGCGCACCGAGGCCGCCCATATTTTGCATCTGCTTCAGCTGCTGGCGCAGGTCGTTCATGTCGAACTGACCCTTCGCCATTTTGGCGGCCATGGCTTCGGCGTCTTCGATCTGGATATTTTCGGCAGCACGCTCGACGAGGCTAACAACGTCGCCCATGCCGAGAATGCGGCCCGCAACACGGCTCGGGTGAAACGCTTCCAATCCGTCGAGCTTTTCGCCCGTGCCCACAAACTTGATCGGCTTGCCGGTAACCGCACGCATAGAAAGCGCCGCCCCGCCACGCGCATCGCCATCCATTCGCGTCAGGATCACGCCGGTCAGCGACACCTGATCGGTGAAACTCTTCGCGACATTGACTGCGTCCTGCCCGGTCAGTGCATCAACCACGAGCAGCGTTTCGGTGGGCGCAGCAACCTGAGCCACTGCGCGCATCTCGTCCATCAATGCCGGATCGACGTGGAGCCGCCCGGCAGTGTCGAGCATCAGGACATCATACCCCTGCAACTTCGCTGACGTAATTGCCCGTCGCGCAATCTCGACCGGTTGCTGCCCCACCACGACCGGAAGCGTGGCGACGCCGATCTGCGTGCCCAGCACCGCGAGCTGTTCCTGCGCTGCCGGACGGTTGACGTCCAATGACGCCATCAAGACTTTCTTGCGCTCCTTTTCGCTTAACCGCTTGGCGATCTTGGCCGTCGTCGTCGTCTTACCCGAACCCTGAAGCCCAACCATCATGATGATCGCAGGCGGATTCACGTCAAGATCAAGGTCGGACGCTTCGGCACCCAACATCTCGGTCAGTGCATCGTTGACAATCTTGACGACCTGCTGGCCCGGTGTAATTGACCGCAGGACGTTTTGGCCAACAGCTTTCTCGGTCACGCTATCGACAAACGACCGCACCACCGGCAACGCAACGTCGGCTTCCAGCAAAGCAATTCGCACTTCGCGCATGGCCGCGCGGACATCGGCTTCATTCAACGCGCCGCGTCCGCGCAGTGCGGCAAAGACCCCGCCCAAACGATCGCTTAGCGAATCAAACATAAGTGCCTAAACTCCAACGCAAAAAGAACCAGCGGACGAAACCTCGTCGGCTGGCGTACATCGAATGATGCTCTTCGAATATCTAACTGTTAGGCCGCAAGCGTCGGTGCGTCAAGATTACCCTGCTTAAGCTCTTCTTCACCCCTCATTGCTACCGCTCTTCTTAACGCGGAACAGTGGGGCTGCTGCAGAGTGAAAAGCGAAGTCGAAAAATCGAGGCGCCGCTCGCGCGTAACCAATGCGCGCAACGATGTTATGACGGGCGGCATCATCGTCGCCTCCATCATCATGTTTGTCGGCACCGGCGGGCGCGTTATGTCGAGCGTTGTTGATACGCTGCTCGGCGTTGGCGGTGGCGTTGACAAGACACTCTCGGTCGCGCTCTTGCTCAACATCGCTCTGATCATGTTCGGATGGCGTCGTTACAAGGACCTCTCGAACGAAATCGTCGAGCGGACCGAAGCCGAACAACGCGCTCAAGTGCTGGCGTCACGTGATCCACTGACTGGCTTCCTCAATCGCAGGGCTTTGTCCGAAGATGGCTCGGCGCTCCTCGCACGCACAATCAAGCGCCAGAAAACACTGGCCGTCCTGATGCTCGATCTCGACCATTTCAAGAACGTCAACGACGTTCATGGCCATGCCATCGGCGACGCGCTGCTTAAAAGCGTTGCCGCCGAAGTGCTTGCGCTTGTCCCGCCATCGTCGATGTCAGCGCGGCTCGGCGGTGACGAATTCGCGTGTGCGTTCGCTTACGATGCCGGTAATCCTGAAATCGTCGAGCGCATCGCGCAAGCAATCGTCGGGCGCCTCGGCCAACCTTTCGATGCGGCGGGCACATTCGTGCACATTTCGACCTCGGTCGGCATCGCCCATTCGGCCGCGGATTGCGACACCATGGATGCGCTCATGCGCCGCGCCGACATCGCCATGTATGCTGCCAAGCATCAGGGTCGCAATCGTTATGCATGGTTTGACGTCTCGATGGAGCGTGAGCTGCAAGCGCGCAATGACACCGAACAAGGGCTTCGTATCGGTATTCCAAAGGGCGAGTTTGTCCCCTATTTCGAACAACAGATCGATCTGACCACCAACCGGCTGCACGGCTTCGAAATGCTCGCCCGCTGGGATCACCCGACGCGCGGCCTTGTCATGCCCGACAGTTTCATCAGCATTGCCGAAGAAACCGGCGCGATTTCCGACCTGTCCTTTTCCGTCATGCGCCAGGCGTTTGTCGAAGCCCGTAACTGGGACCCCTCCGTGAGCCTGTCGGTCAACATCTCGCCGACTCAACTCAAAGACCCGTGGCTCGCCCAAAAACTCGTCAAGCTCCTCACCGAAACCGGATTTCCTCCGACGCGGCTCGAAGTTGAGATCACCGAAACCTCCTTGTTCGACAATCTTGCGCTTGCTCAGTCGATCGTCGGCAGCTTGAAAAATCAGGGCATTCGTATCGCGCTCGACGATTTCGGCACTGGCTATTCATCACTCGCCCATCTTCGCGCGCTGCCGTTCGACCGGATCAAGATCGACAAAAGCTTCGTTACGACCATCTGTGAAAACGCGGAAAGCGCGGCGATTGTTGCGGCAATTACACGCCTCGGCGAAAGCCTCGGCCTGCCGGTCACCGCTGAAGGCATTGAAACCACCGAGATCGAAGAACGCTTGCGTCAGCTTGGCTGCCACAAAGGTCAAGGCTGGCTGTATGGCCGCCCGCTGCCAATGCCCGCTGCACGTACCTTGCTCGCAGAACGTAATTTGTTGAGCTATGCGCGGACTCCGGAACCCAAGCCGATGGTTTCGCCTGAGGTGCTGGACGGCCCTGAGGTCGAAATCGACGATCTGCCCCAGCGCCGGATTGCGTAAGTAGACTTCCGCACGACCGAGCCCTAAATCGCGGGCAGCATGAATGGCCGATTTCACAAAATGCACGGGTTGGGCAACGATTTCGTCGTAATCGACGCGCGTGTCGATGTCGTCGCGATGACAGCAGCGCGCACCAAAGCCATTGCCGACCGGCGAACGGGTATCGGCTGCGACCAGCTGATCCTGCTCGAACAATCGCTCTCTGCCGACGTTAAAATGCGCACTTGGAACGCTGATGGCACCGAAGTCGAAATCTGTGGCAATGCGACGCGCGCCGTAGCCCTGTTACTCGGCAAGCCCGCAAAGTTGGAAACCATCAGCGGCCCCATATCGGTGATGCCTCAGGATGGTGGTGCGACGGTCGATATGGGCAGCCCGCGCTTCGATTGGGATGCCATCCCACTCGCCTATGCGATGGACACCGCTGCGATGCCCGTTGGCTGGGAAAAGCTCGAAACACCCGCCGCCGTGAACGTTGGCAACCCCCATGTGGTTTTCTTTGTCAACGATGCCGCATCGATTGATCTCGAACGATTGGGACCGATCATCGAGACCGACCCGCTTTTCCCCGAACGCATCAACGTCAACGTCGCCACTGTTACCGGGCCATCGTCGCTCACCCTACGCGTGTGGGAACGCGGCACCGGTCTTACCCGTGCGTGCGGCACCGGCGCCTGCGCCACGGCCGTCGCCGCAATCCGCAGCAAGCGCGTGCGCTCACCCGTTACGGTAACTCTCCCCGGCGGCGATCTAATCATCGCTTGGACACCCGGCGAGACCATCCGCATGACCGGCCCCGCGACGCATGTTTTCACCGGCGAGACCGATTGGGACTCGTTCGCGCTATGACTGTCGATGTCATCAATTTCGGCTGCCGCCTCAACATCGCCGAGGGCGAAGCGATCCGGAGCAGCTGGACCAGTGGCGATGCCGTCATCGTCAATAGCTGCGCGGTCACCGCCGAAGCCGAGCGTCAGGCACGCCAAGCCGTCCGCCGCGCTGCACGATCGGGCAATCCTGTGTTCGCCACGGGCTGCGCCGTCCGCCTTGAGCCTGAAAAATGGGCCAAAATTGCTGAAGTTCTACCGCCGCGCCATGACCCAAAGCCAGCCGTTTCGGGCGCCCATCACGCCCGTGCCTTTGTCGAAGTGCAGAACGGATGCGACCATGACTGCACCTTCTGCATCACCCAGGTCGCGCGCGGGCCATCGCGCTCGCTATCGCCCGACGCCATCGTTGCGGCCATTCGGGGTGTTGTTGACAAGGGTCAACAGGAAGTCATCCTGACCGGCGTCGATCTGACCAGTTACAACGGGGGTCTTGCCCATCTTGTGAGGCTCATTCTGCGCGATGTTCGCCATCTTCCCCGTCTCCGTCTGTCCTCGCTCGATCCGGCGGAGGTTGATGCGCCGCTGTTCGATTTGCTCACCAACGAACCGCAGGTCATGCCGCACGTCCATCTCTCGCTCCAATCGGGCGACGACATGATCCTGAAACGCATGAAGCGTCGCCACAATCGCGGGCAGGCCATCGAGCTTGTGAAGCGCCTCAAATCCGCGCGCCCCGAAATCGCCATTGGTGCAGACTTGATTGCGGGATTCCCCACCGAAACTGAAGCGATGTTCGCCAACAGCCGCGCGATTATCGACGAGTGCGACATCGTCTTCGGCCATATCTTTCCCTATTCACCTCGCCCCGGCACCGCAGCCGAGCGGATGCCGCAAGTGCCCCCTGCCCTCGCCAAGGCACGCGCTGCCGACCTCCGCATGGCCTGCGCCGCGCGGAAATCAACATGGCTCCAATCGCAACTCGGCTCCACCGCCCGCGTTCTCGTCGAGCGCAACGGCGCTAGCGGCCACGCCGAAAACTTCGCGCAAGTCACTCTGCGTTCGTGCCCGCCCGGCAGCATCCAAACCGTCCGTATCACCGGAACTACTGGCGAAACGCTGGTCGCTGGGGCATTGGCCGCCACAGAATGACTGAAACCTCCTGGACCCAGCGCCTGTTCGGCGGGATGCGCCGCACGTCCGAAAGGATCGGTGAAAACCTCGGTAGCCTGACAAGCGGCGGAACCACACTCGACGCTCGCACACTTGACGATGTTGAAGACGCACTCGTCGCTTCGGACCTCGGCCCCGCAACCGCCAAAACGATCCGCGACCGCCTCGCCGATACGAAATTTGATCGCGGCGTCGATGGGCAGGGCGTCCGCGCTGTCATGGCTGAAGAAATCGCCCAAGTCCTCCGCCCTGTCGCCAAGCCGATTGAGATCGACGCCTTTCCCCGTCCGCAAGTCATCCTCGTCATTGGCGTCAACGGATCGGGCAAGACGACGACTATCGCCAAGCTGGCGCACTATTTCCTTGAGCAGGACTATGGCGTCATGCTGGCGGCAGGCGACACCTTCCGTGCGGCGGCTATTGGTCAACTAAAGATCTGGGCCGAACGCTTGGGCATCCCCATCGTTAGCGGCCCCGAAGGCGGCGACGCGGCGGGCATCGTGTTCGACGCTGTCAAGCAAGCCACTGCCACCGGAATCGACGTCCTTATCGTCGACACTGCCGGTCGCCTTCAGAACAAGCGCGAACTTATGGATGAGCTTGCCAAAGTTCGGCGTGTTCTGGGCCGCATCAATCCCGCATCGCCGCACAATGTCGTTCTCGTCCTCGATGCGACGACCGGCCAAAATGCTCTGAGTCAGATCGAAGTGTTTAAAGAAGTCGCAGGCGTGACCGGCCTTGTCATGACCAAGCTCGACGGCAGCGCACGCGGCGGCGTTCTCGTGGCAGCGGCCAAGCAGTTCGGCTTGCCGATCCACGCGGTCGGTGTCGGTGAAACCCTGAACGACCTTCGCCCGTTTGATGCCGACGAACTGGCGCGCGCCATTGCAGGAGTTGACCGTTGACCGAAGCCAAGCCGAAACCGCACCCCGGCTGGAGCCTCGCCATATCTTATGGCCCGCTTCTGATATTCTTTTTGGCTTACAAGTTCAGCAATGTTTTCATTGGTACTGCCGCTTTCATGGCAGCGATTGTTGCAGCGGTCGTCGTGTCGAAATTCAAACTCGGCCGGGTCGAACCCATGCTATGGTTATCTGCCATTCTCGTGGTTGGCTTCGGCGGATTGACTATCTGGCTGCACGACCAGCGATTTATCCAGATCAAGCCGACCATCATTTATGCGCTGCTTGGGGGACTGCTGCTCGGGGGCCTTGCTTTGGGTAAACCGCTTCTGAAATATGTTCTTGAGGCGGGCTATGACGGCCTATCCGATCGGGGGTGGTGGGTCATGTCGCTGAGCTGGGGATTGTTTTTCATGGCAATGGCCATCCTGAACGAAGTTATCCGCGCCATGTTCGATTTCGATACATGGCTGTTGATCAAAGTGTGGGCATTGCCGCTCCTGTCCATCATTTTTGCAATCGTGACAGTTCCCATTTTGACCAGACACGGGTTCGGCAACGAAACGCCGCCGCAAGGTTAGCCCTGATCCGCGCGCGAGGCACCCTTGCCGTCCAGATTTTGCGCGACAAATTCCCAGTTAATGCAGTTTGTCAGTATCGCATCGATAAACTTGGGTCGCTCATTGCGGTAATCGATATAATAGGCATGTTCCCAGACATCGAGCGTGAACAGCGGCATCAGGCCAACGTGTGCGACGGGCGTGTCGGCGTCGTGCAATGACGTGATGGCGAGTTTGTCATCTTTCAGTACCAGCCACGCCCAGCCACTCCCGAAATGTGCGGTCGCTTCTTTGGCAAACGCCTCGAGCATCGCGTCGGTCGATCCGAACGCATCGTCAATTTTCGTCTGCAACGCCTTCGATGGCTTTTGCTTTTCGGGCGAAAGACACTGCCAGAAGAAACTATGGTTCCACAATTGTGCCGCATTGTCGAACAACGGCCCTTGTTTCGATGCGACAATGAGCTCGACTAATGAAAGCGCATCATCCCCGGCTTCAGCGGCCAGTTCATTCGTCTTATCGACATAGGCTTGGTGGTGCTTGCCGTGGTGATATTCGAATGTCTCAGCCGACACATGCGGCTCCAATGCAGCGGCATCGTAAGGAAGGGGCGGCAGTTTGAATGTCATGACGGGCTCCGGCAAATGAGGTTGGACGGATAACTCCGTCGATCCGGATTGTTCCGGCTAAGCAGATTTCTTTTCGAGCATGCCGTGTTTGCGCAGGCAGTGGCGCAACTGGTCATAGGACAGCGCCAACGCCTTCGCCGCCTCGCGCTGGTTATAACGACAGCGAGTAAGCGTGGTTTCAAGAATGCCACGTTCATGAGCGTCAACCGAGGCGCGGAAGTCACTGATACTCTCTAAGCCCCTCCCCTTCAGGAGTGCCGGATCGAGCTCGTGGTCATTGCTTGACTGGACAGTCCCCACCCCCAACCTCTCACCTGAAGGGGAGGGGCTAAAAGTGCTCGGACGCCACGGCGACGCAAACGGATCAAACTCGATCGTCTCGATCGGTCGTGTCTCGTCTGTCCAGCGATAGACGGCGCGCTCGATAACATTCTTTAGTTCACGGACATTGCCCGGCCATTCATAAGTCGCCAGCAGTGCACTCGCGTCCGCCGAGAAGCCCGGCCATTCGCGCCATCCGATCTCCGACGCCATCCGCCGTCCGAAATGATCCGCCAGAACCGGCACATCGCCTTCCCGCGCCCGCAATGGCGGCAGCGTGACCACTTCAAATGCCAACCGGTCCAGCAGATCCGCCCGGAAGCGGCCCTTCTCAACCAATCCCGGTAAATGTTCATTGGTCGCAGCGACAATACGGACGTCGACCTGCACCGGCTTGTTCGCACCGATCCGCGTGACCTCGCCATATTCAACAGCGCGAAGCAGGCGCTCCTGCGCACCCGCTGACAAGGTCGCGAGTTCATCAAGGAACAACGTCCCGCCGTCGGCTTCCTCGAAGCGCCCTTCCCGTGCTTTGGTCGCGCCTGTAAATGCACCCGCTTCATGCCCGAACAGTTCGGCCTCGATCAAAGTTTCCGCCAAGGCAGCGCAGTTCATCGTGATAAGCGGTCCCGCCCAGCGCGGACTCAAGCGATGCAACCGCTCGGCAATCAGCTCCTTGCCCGTCCCGCGTTCCCCGATAACGAGCACAGGCCTGTTCAGCGCCGCAGCGCTCGACGCACGTTCGATGCTGTCGAGGAAGGCGTAGGACTGCCCCACGACTTGTTGCGTCCTATCCATTCCTGATCATTAGCAATTATTCCCAACTGTTGGCAAGTATAATCTAAGCATAAAAATTAGAAATGCCAGTTTTACGCCATTTTTGAAATTGGCACGCTTCCTGCAAAACTGTTCATGTCCCCGCCGGATGGTCCGACGGGGAACAGCTTCACACCAAGTCAGGGAGACTTAAAATGACGAACGTAAATTCAGCCCGCAAATCCGCCGTCGCCGCTCTGGCACTCGGCGTCGTCCTCTTCAGCCTCACGGGTCTCGACTCGACACTGAAGCCCACTGCTTTCGCGGCCACCGCGACAATCCAAACGACCGCCCGGGCCTAACCCGATGCGTATCGTGACCGGGGCCGTCCGCCCCCTTGCTAGGACGGCCCCGGCAAACGATCTAAGGTTTCACTCAGGAGTTTTAATGATGGGTATTTTCTCGCGCACTCGCGATATTATCGCAGCCAACATGACCGACATGCTCGATCGCGCGGAAGACCCGGCCAAGATGATCCGCATCATCATCCTCGAAATGGAGGAAACGCTGGTCGAGGTTCGTGCCGGCGCCGCCCGCACCATTGCCGATCAAAAGGAAATGCGGCGTCATATC
>JANOVZ010000051.1:0-4706 GCA_031417655.1 Sphingomonas sp.
CCGCTTTCTGGATATGGCCGCCGCCGTCCGCGGGATCAGCGACCCGGGTGAGGAAGAACGCGCAGCGCTGCGCTTTTCCGATCAGTCGCATCTCAACCGCGAGTTCCGCTATTTCATCAACATGACACCCGGTGTCTTTGAAAAAACGTCGACGCCTTTGCTCAACGCGGTGCTCAAGCTGCGGCAGGATCGCAACGCCTGATGGTGCCGTCGGCGACGCTGTAGTGCGTGGTGGAGGCGGGTGCTTCGGTGAAAAGTGCGGGTTCGGTGCCGGTCAGCCAGACTTGACCGCCGCCATTGTCCAGCCGTTCGAACAAAGCGGCGCGGCGGCGCGGATCGAGGTGCGCGGCGACTTCATCGAGGAGCAGGATCGGGCGGCGTCCGGCTTGTTCGGCAACAAGGTCGGCATGCGCGAGGATGATGCCGAGGAGGAGGGCTTTTTGTTCGCCGGTCGAGCTTTGCGCCGCGGGTTGGGATTTGCTCAGGTGTGTGACGGTCAAGTCCTGGCGGTGTGGGCCGATGAGGGTTCGTCCGGCGGCGGCGTCGCGGGGGCGGGATGCGGCGAGGTCGGGTGCCAAGTCGCCGCCGTCCCAGCCGGTGAGCGACAGGCCAGCGCGGGCGAAGACGCTCTCGGGCTCGGCGGCGATGCGGGCGGCGAGGGCATCGACGAGGGCGGCGCGGGCCTCGGCGATGGCTTGGCCGTGGTCGCCCATCGCGAGTTCGAGCGCGGTCAGCCAGTCGGGATCGAGGCGGTCATCAGCGAGGAGGCGGTTGCGCTGGCGCATGGCGGCTTCGTAGCGCGTGCTGTGATGCGCGTGGCCGGGGTTCAGCGCGAGGACGAGGCGGTCGAGGAAGCGGCGGCGCTCGCCTGCGCTTTCGCTGAACAAGCGGTCTTGCGCGGGGGTGAGCCAGACGATCGACAGCCATTCGGAAAGCGCAGTGGCCGAAGCGGTGGCGCTATTGATCCGGACGATGCGACGTTCGGGGGCGGTGGCAATGGTGCCGATGCCGAGGTTGATGTCGCCCATCTGCGCGCTCACCGAAAAGCCACCGACGCCACCCTTGCGCGCCATCTCGCCCAAAGCCGACCCGCGCAGCCCGCGACCGGGGGCGAGCAGCGAGACCGCTTCCAATATGTTCGTCTTCCCTGCGCCATTGTCACCGGTCAGCACGACGAAGCCGGGGCCGGGGTCGAGGCTCGCGGTGGCGTAGGACCGGAAATCGGTAAGCGTGAGGCGAGTGAGGGACACGGCGCTGCCTTATCGGGGTAAGCTGCGCGTGTCGAAGGGGCGTTCAAAAGTTAGTCAAAAGTTAGTCCAAGAGTGGCGATTTTCCGGGGATGTGGTCTAACGGCCATACGATGGGCCGCGTGTGCCAATGACAAGCCGACCGCCGCGTCATGCCGACAGTCTGCGCCGCGATGCTAACCGATGCGGTTTCGACGAGGGATTCGAGAAAGCCGATCATCCGCTCGCGCGTCCAGCCGTCGTGGCGGGTGATGTCGGGGGTGGTGATGTTTGTGTGTTTGGCGGTTGAGGGGACGACGGCGGTCGTGGCTGGGCGTTTGGCTGGGTTTGTCATTTGGCGGGTTATAACCAAATGGGTTTGTGTAGGAAAGGGAGGCGATGTGAAGCAAATGGGCTTCCTATGCCACTGCTCGGTAGGCTCCCAAATAGGCTTTGGCTTGCAGCTCGTTCGAAAACATTCGCATAAGCGCTATCGTGCTGTCCGAAATTTCGTCTAGGTCTTCGACAGCAATAAAAGTGTCCTCCCCATGAGCTATTGAGTTGCGTCGCTTAAGGAGCAGAACATCAATAAAGTTCTCGTGCGGCGCAAACGTTGCTGAATCAGCACCGCAAACTCGGCAAATGTCGACCAGCGTTTCGTGATTGAGATTGGATTTCGTATTGATAAGAGTCTCGTTCACCTGCGAGAAGCGATTTGTCCCGCCAGCTAATATCGCATCGACTATTTGACCTCGCTCTTCGATGCTCTTGTGTGAAATTGAACTTAATCGAGGAAGAAAGTAGTTACGCAGAAATTGTAAGTCGAGCGCCGCAAACAGAATTTTACGAAGGGCCACATGAGTTAGATATTTACGTGCTGAGAAACGAACGTGGCCTTCCCAATGTGCATAAGAAATAGTCACTAGCGCGCGAAGCAACGCAGGACGCGCAGTTTCGTCACTCGCGCGGACCGCGGCTTTGAGGTCACTTATTTCTCTAACGCGCCAAGTTAAGTCGCGACTGAGTTGAGATGCTAAGTCATCCTCAGAGAATGGCTTGCTCACGGTTTAAACCACTGTGCTCCGTGAGGGACTGTCCGTTGAATTCTGGTCGTGCCTCGAACACCTGGCGATGTAAAACTTGCCGTGCTCGGATCACTCCAAAACGCTCTCGATTTATCTCGTACAAATCCTTGTGGATCTGGCCTAGCGAGAATGGCGTCTAAATTCGTTGCCACGCCGACAGCGATAGTTTCAAGCGCTACTAGGCCAATTTTTCCAACGTGTTTTTGGCCGTCGAATCGTCGAAGCGCTTTGTCGCCATCGGTTTCTTGCAGCAGTTTGAATGTCTTATTCAAAGTGGCGGTATCGCGAGCCGCATCACCTTTAGTTGCCAAGGCTATGACGCCCTCATCAACGAATTCCTCGACGTCAAGCTTTCCATCGTAAGGAATAAACGTGTGCACCAGAAACCGCATTGCCAATTCTAAATGTCTTTGCTTCTGCTCCTGCTCCTCGGAAATTCCCACCACTGTTTTAAAAAAGTCCTGTTCAGCAATTTCCCGAATAGCTCGAAAATAGTCTCGATTTACCATCAAAACTATCGAATTCCGAAGTTCTTGAGCATTTGCTTGAGTACCACCAGCGTTAAGTCGTTGAAAAAGATCAAATTTGGTAGCGTCATCGCTTGGTCGCTTGAGTATTTCGACGCCGAGACGGGCACGTCTAATTGCCAGCTGTTGGGACTTGTCGAGAGGCTGCTGCTGCGCAATCGGTACATCGTCGATGTTTTCGGCCTCTTGCCACACGGCGTTGTGAAGAGAAGGAAGATATCGAGTCGCCTCAAGAACGGATGGCGGTAAAATGTGCCCCTCGGGTGCACGCAGTTTTCCCATAAATTCGAGGATAGTAGACAGTCGCTGCAGGCCGTCCACCAACTCCCACTTTCCCTTCTCTGTCTCAAAAACGAAGATCGATGGAAGCGGGATTCCGAGCAGCAGAGACTCAATTAGCTTCGATTTTTGGCCCGGTTCCCAGCGGAAAAGCCGTTGAAACTCGGGGTCAACGATTAGGTCGCCATCCTCGTAGAGGCTCACCAACTCACCTATGGACATTGAATATGCGTCGGTTCGAACGCTTCGGCTTGCCGCTTCAATTTCATCAACTAAGTCTGGCACTGAAAGTTCTCTCTAAAACGGCATTTCAAATAGGAGTAACCTGCCTAACAGTGATAAGGCAATTGTGTTGCGACTTGGATCGGGTCGCCTGTTTTTAAAACTACAATTCCTGTATAGACATTGCGTGCTATTTCGCACCTGCGATCAGCCCCCTAAATCGCCCGCCCGTCGGTATCCATCAGCACATCCCTGCGCCCCACATGGTCCGGCCGCGAGACCACGCCATCCGCCTCCATCCGCTCGATCAGCCGCGCGGCGCTGTTATACCCCACGCGCAATTGGCGCTGGAGCCAGCTGGTCGACGCCTTCTGTGACTCCGCGACCAGCTGGCGGGCTTTGCGGTAGAGCTGGTCTTCGGCGCTGTCTTCGCCGGTGGGGGCGCCGTCCATCGCGTAGCCGCCGTCTTCGGGTTCTTCGGTGACCGACTGGATATATTCAGGGGACCCCTGGCCGCGCCAGTGGTCGGCGACGGCTTTGACTTCTTCATCGGATACGAACGGCCCGTGGACGCGGACGATCTGTTTGCCGCCGGGCATGTAGAGCATGTCGCCCTTGCCGAGCAGCTGTTCGGCACCCTGTTCGCCGAGGATGGTGCGGCTGTCGATCTTCGACGTCACCTGAAAGGAAATGCGGGTGGGCAGGTTGGCCTTGATGACGCCGGTGATGACGTCGACGCTGGGGCGCTGCGTGGCCATGATGAGGTGGATGCCCGCCGCGCGCGCTTTCTGGGCGAGGCGCTGGATGAGGAATTCGACTTCCTTGCCCGCGGTCATCATGAGGTCGGCGAGTTCGTCAACAATGACGACGATCTGCGGCAGTGGTTCGTATTCGAGCTTTTCTTCCTCATAAATCGGCTGGCCGGTATCCATGTCGTAACCGGTCTGGACGCGGCGGCCGAGGTCTGCGCCCTTCGCCTTGGCGCTGCGCACTTTTTCGTTGAAGCTGGCGAGGCCGCGGACGCCGACGCTGGCCATCATGCGGTAGCGTTCCTCCATCTGCTCGACCGCCCATTTGAGCGCACGGATCGCCTTTGCCGGTTCGGTGACGACGGGAGCGAGGAGATGGGGGATGTCGTCATAAGTGCTCAGTTCGAGCATCTTGGGATCGATCATGATCATGCGGCATTGATCGGGCGTGAGACGATAAAGCAGCGAGACGATCATCGCGTTGAGCCCGACCGACTTGCCCGATCCAGTCGTGCCGGCGACGAGGAGATGCGGCATCGGGGCCAGATCGGCGATCACCGGATCGCCCGCGATGTTCTTGCCGAGAATGAGCGGGAGTTGCGCGGTTTGATCTTCGAA
>JANOVZ010000052.1:0-5386 GCA_031417655.1 Sphingomonas sp.
TCAACGTCGTGCGACAGGGCATGAGCCCCGAGGAAATCCTCGCCGAATTCTACAACACCGTCACTTATGTGCGCGGCAAGGGCGGCTGGCAGGTTCCCTATGTCAGCGAAAACTGGCGTGGCCAGAAACCGATGTTCGACGTCGTCGACGCCAAGTCGGGTGAAGTGGTGTTCGCGGCAGGCCAGAAGGTCAGTCCGCGCGCGGCGACCAAGGCGGGCAAGGACGGGCTCGAAATGCTGCTCATCCCGACCGAGGAAATCTTTGGTCGTTATTCGGCGATCGACCTGATCAACGAAAGCACCGGCGAAATCTATGTCGAGGCGGGTGACGAACTGTCGGCCGAAAACCTCGAACTGCTCGACAAGGCTGGCATTGAGTCCATCGCGCTGCTGGACATCGACCATGTCAACACGGGTCCGTGGATCCGCAACACGTTGAAAGTCGACAAGGCCGAAGACCGCGACCATGCGCTTTCCGACATCTACCGCGTCATGCGCCCCGGCGAACCACCCACGCGCGAAACCGCCGAGGCTTTGTTCTCCGGCCTGTTCTTCGACGCCGACCGTTACGACTTGTCGGCGGTGGGCCGCGTCAAGCTCAACATGCGTCTCGAACTCGATGCGCCAGACGATTACACGACGCTGCGCCGTGAAGACATCATGGCAGTCGTCAAGACGCTCGTCGGCCTGAAGGACGGCAAGGGCGAAATCGACGATATCGACAATCTCGGCAACCGCCGTGTGCGCTCGGTCGGTGAACTGCTCGAAAACCAGTATCGCGTCGGTCTCCTCCGCATGGAACGTGCCGTGAAGGAGCGCATGTCGTCGGTTGATGTCTCGACCGTGATGCCCAACGACCTGATCAACGCCAAGCCTGCGGTTGCCGCCGTGCGCGAATTCTTCGGCTCGTCACAGCTGTCGCAGTTCATGGATCAGACCAATCCGCTGTCCGAAGTGACGCACAAGCGTCGCGTGTCGGCGCTCGGGCCGGGCGGTCTGACGCGCGAACGGGCGGGCTTCGAAGTCCGCGACGTTCACCCGACGCATTATGGCCGCATCTGCCCGATTGAAACGCCCGAAGGGCCGAACATCGGTCTGATCAACAGCCTTGCTTCGTTCAGCCGCGTCAACAAATATGGCTTCATCGAAACGCCCTATCGCAAGGTCGTCGATCATAAAGTGACCGATGACGTCGTTTATCTGTCGGCGATGGAAGAAGCCAAGCACACGATTGCGCAGGCCAACGCCGAACTGAGCCCGACCAAGGGCTTCGTCGAGGAACTGGTTTCGTCGCGTCAGGCCGGCGAATTCCTGATGGCAATCCCCGACAACATCACGTTGATGGACGTCAGCCCGAAACAGCTCGTTTCGGTCGCGGCATCGCTCATTCCGTTCCTGGAAAACGATGACGCCAACCGCGCGCTGATGGGATCGAACATGCAGCGTCAGGCTGTGCCACTGGTCCGCGCCGAAGCGCCGTTTGTCGGCACCGGCATGGAAGAAACCGTGGCCCGCGATTCGGGCGCTGCGGTCGCCGCCAAGCGCGGCGGCATCGTCGATCAGGTCGACGCCACCCGCATCGTCATCCGCGCCACCGGCGAAGTCGATTCAGGGCACTCGGGCGTTGACATCTACACGCTGCAGAAATTCCAGCGGTCGAACCAGAACACTTGCATCAACCAGCGCCCGCTGGTGAAAGTCGGCGACGTGATCACCGCCAAGCAGATCATTGCCGACGGACCCTCGACCGAACTCGGTGAACTGGCGCTCGGCCGCAACACGCTCGTCGCGTTCATGCCGTGGAATGGCTATAACTACGAAGACTCGATCCTGATCAGCGAGCGCATCGTGAAGGACGATGTGTTCACCTCGATCCACATCGAAGAATTCGAAGTCATGGCGCGCGACACCAAGCTCGGGCCGGAAGACATCACCCGCGACATTCCCAATGTCGGCGAGGAAGCGCTGCGCAACCTCGACGAAGCCGGGATCGTCTACATCGGTGCCGAAGTCGAACCCGGTGACATCCTTGCGGGCAAGATCACGCCCAAGGGTGAATCGCCGATGACGCCCGAAGAAAAGCTGCTCCGCGCGATCTTCGGTGAAAAAGCATCGGACGTGCGCGATACCTCGCTCCGCCTGCCGCCCGGTGTTGCCGGAACGGTCGTCGAAGTGCGCGTGTTCAACCGTCACGGCATCGACATCGATGACCGTACGCGCGCCATTCAGGCCGAGGAAAAGGATCGTCTGGCCAAGGACCGCGACGATGAACGCGGCATTCTGAACCGTGCCTCATGGAGCCGACTGCGCGAAATGCTGCTCGGGCAAACCGTCAGTGCCGCGCCAAAGGGCGTCAAGAAAGGCGCGAAGATCGACGCCGCGCTGCTCGATACCATCGAGCATTTCGAATGGTGGAAAATCGCTGTTGAAGACGATGCACGCCAGTCGGACCTCGAAGCCGTCAAGACGCAATATGACGACGCGGTCGGCCTCATCAACGCCAAATATCAGGATCGCGTCGAAAAGCTCGAGCGTGGCGATGATCTGCCCCCCGGCGTGCTGAAAATGGTCAAGGTGTTCGTCGCAGTGAAGCGCAAGCTGCAGCCCGGCGACAAGATGGCCGGCCGTCACGGCAACAAGGGCGTCATCAGCCGCATCCTGCCGAACGAGGACATGCCGTTCCTTGCCGACGGGACGCCGGTCGATATCGTGCTCAATCCGCTGGGCGTGCCAAGCCGCATGAACGTCGGTCAGATTTTCGAGACGCATCTCGGCTGGGCGGCGCGTGGTCTTGGTCAACAGATCACCGATGCTCTCGAAGCATGGCGCGAAGCGAACCCCGAAGGCAAGGCTGGCAAGCCCCCGACGGCGGTCCGCGAACGTCTGAAAACGGTGTATGGCGAGAAGTATCACGCCGAAATCGACGCGCGCGAGGACGAAGACATTGTCGAAATGGCGGGTCTGCTGAAAAACGGTGTGCCGATGGCAACGCCGGTGTTCGACGGCGCGCGTGAAGCCGATGTGTCCGACATGCTGACGCTGGCGGGTCTCGATACGTCGGGCCAGTCAGATCTGTATGATGGTCGCACCGGCGACATGTTCGACCGCAAGGTGACGGTGGGCTATATCTACATGCTCAAGCTGCACCATCTCGTCGACGACAAGATCCACGCGCGGTCGATCGGGCCGTATTCGTTGGTTACGCAGCAGCCGCTGGGCGGCAAGGCGCAGTTCGGCGGACAGCGGTTCGGCGAAATGGAAGTCTGGGCGCTCCAGGCTTACGGCGCGGCGTATACGTTGCAGGAAATGCTGACGGTGAAGTCCGACGATGTCGTCGGTCGCACCAAGGTTTACGAAGCCATCGTCAAGGGTGACGACAGTTTCGAAGCCGGCATTCCTGAATCGTTCAACGTGCTGGTCAAGGAAATGCGGTCACTCGGCTTGAACGTCGAACTGACCAGCATCGACAAGGTCGACGAGGACGAAATGCCCGCAATCGCGGCGGAGTAGCAAACGAAACTCCCCTCCACGCCTTCGTGGAGGGGCCGGGGGTGGCCCCTTTCGAATGCCCCCGCAAAGAACCCACCCAGGATTGGGTGAAACTGCCCCCGGCAGTTTCAGGTCAACTTGGGAAGTTGACCAACCCAATCCTCCCTCCCGGAAGTCCGGGAGGGGAACTGGAGCACCAAGATGAACGAACTGACAAATTTCGCAAATCCCGTCGCAAAGCCGGAAACATTCGACCAGATCCAGATCGGTATTGCCTCGCCTGAGCGCATCCGTTCGTGGTCGTTCGGCGAGATCAAGAAGCCCGAAACCATCAACTACCGCACGTTCAAGCCCGAGCGTGACGGCCTGTTCTGCGCGCGCATCTTTGGCCCGATCAAGGATTACGAATGCCTGTGCGGCAAGTATAAGCGCATGAAGTACAAGGGCATTGTTTGCGAAAAGTGCGGTGTCGAAGTCACCGTCTCGAAAGTCCGGCGCGAGCGCATGGGCCATATCGAGCTCGCTGCCCCCGTCGCGCACATCTGGTTCCTGAAGTCACTGCCGAGCCGCATCGGCCTGCTCCTCGACATGCAGTTGAAGCAGCTTGAGCGCGTCCTCTATTTCGAAGCCTATATCGTTGTCGAGCCGGGCCTGACCCCGCTCGAGAAATTCCAGCTCTTGACCGAGGATGAACTCCTCGAAGCACAGGACGAATATGGCGAAGATGCGTTCAGTGCCGGAATCGGTGCCGAAGCCGTGCGCCGGATGCTCGAGGAACTCGACCTCGTCGGCGAACGTCAGGCGCTGCTCGACGAACTCGCGGTTACCAAGTCCGAACTGAAGCCCAAGAAGATCATCAAGCGGCTGAAAGTCGTCGAGAGCTTCATCGATTCGGGCAACCGCCCCGAATGGATGATCCTCGAAGTCGTGCCGGTCATCCCGCCCGAACTGCGCCCGCTGGTGCCACTCGATGGTGGCCGCTTTGCGACGTCGGATTTGAACGATCTCTATCGCCGCGTCATCAACCGCAACAACCGCCTGAAGCGCCTGATGGAATTGCGTGCGCCCGACATCATCGTGCGTAACGAAAAGCGCATGTTGCAGGAATCGGTCGACGCGCTGTTCGACAATGGTCGTCGCGGCCGCACGATCACGGGCGCCAACAAGCGCCCACTCAAGTCGCTGTCCGATATGCTCAAAGGCAAGCAAGGCCGCTTCCGCCAGAACCTCCTCGGCAAGCGCGTCGATTATTCGGGTCGTTCGGTCATCGTGACGGGTCCGGAACTGAAGCTCCACCAGTGCGGCCTGCCCAAGAAGATGGCGCTCGAGCTGTTCAAGCCGTTCATCTACGCACGCCTCGACGCCAAGGGTTTGTCGATGACCTTGAAGCAGGCCAAGAAGTGGGTCGAAAAGGAGCGCAAGGAAGTCTGGGATATCCTCGACGAAGTCATCCGCGAACATCCCGTCATGCTCAACCGCGCGCCAACGCTTCACCGTCTCGGCATTCAAGCATTCGAACCCGTGCTGATCGAAGGCAAGGCGATTCAGCTGCACCCGCTCGTCTGCTCGGCCTTCAACGCCGACTTCGATGGCGACCAGATGGCGGTGCACGTCCCGCTGAGCCTCGAAGCGCAGCTCGAAGCGCGCGTCCTGATGATGTCGACGAATAACATCCTGTCGCCTGCGAACGGCAAGCCGATCATCGTTCCGTCGCAGGACATGGTGCTCGGTCTCTATTATCTGTCGATGCTGAAGGAAGGCGAGCCCGGCGAAGGCATGCTGATTTCGGACATGGTCGAAGTGCATCAGGCGCTGCAGGCAAAAGCCGTGACGCTGCACACCAAGATCATCAGCCGCGTGCCGCAGGTCGACGAAGCGGGCGTCAGCTTCATGAAGCG
>JANOVZ010000053.1:0-42460 GCA_031417655.1 Sphingomonas sp.
ACAGTCCCCACCCCCGGCCCCTCCCCTGAAGGGAAGGGGCTTAAAAAGGCGACCGCTGTCGTTCAGGGCGGCCGTCGCAAGGAATGGACGGGTGACGGCAAAGTCGTGAACCCGCCGGTCTGGCGCGCATCGACGATCCTCTACGATGATGTCGCCGCACTAAAGGACGGCATCAAGACCAACGCCGACGGCAACTGGTTTTACGGGCGGCGCGGCACACCGACGCAATGGGCGCTGGCCGAAGCGCTGACTGCGCTCGATCCGTCGGCGGCGGGGACAATGCTTTATCCGTCGGGCGCGGCAGCGGTTGCGGGGGCATTGCTGAGTGTCCTTCACCCGGGCGATCACTTGTTGATGGTCGACAGCGCCTATGATCCGACGCGGCGGTTGTGCGATGACTATCTGGCCAGGCGGGGCGTTACGACGACTTATTACGATCCGCAGATTGGCACAGGTATTGAAGCGTTGATCACGCCCGCCACCCGCGCGATCTTCATGGAAAGCCCCGGCAGTCTGACGTTCGAAGTGCAGGACGTCCCCGCCATCGTTGCGGTCGCGACAAAGCACGGGCTGGTTACGCTGATTGACAATACTTGGGCGACGCCGCTTTATTTTCCAACGGCGGCGCTCGGCATCGACCTGTCGATCATCGCCTGCACCAAATATATTGTCGGCCATTCGGATGTCATGATCGGATCGGTCACGTCGCTGGCGGCAACGTGGGAAGCGCTGCGCGATACCGCACAGGTGCTGGGCCACTGTGTCAGCCCCGATGACGCCTATCTTGCCACGCGCGGGCTGCGGACGCTCGCGGTGCGGTTGCGCCAGCATCAGGAGTCCGCGCTGGAGCTCGCCCACTGGCTCCGGGCGCAGCCCCAAGTCGCGCGCGTCCTGCACCCGGCTCTCCCCGAATGTCCCGGTCACGCGTTTTTCAAACGCGATTTCAAAGGCGCCACTGGTTTGTTCGGCTTCACGCTTGCGTCGGGCGATCCGCACAAGCTCGTCGATGCGCTGACACATTTCGGTATCGGGTATAGCTGGGGCGGATACGAAAGTCTGGCGGTCCCGGTCGAGCCGTCGCGATGCCGCACTTCGACCACGTGGACCGGCGGCACCGTGATCCGCCTGAGCATCGGCCTCGAAGACGCCCGCGACCTGGTCGACGATCTTGGACAGGCGCTTTACGGCGCGTAATTGTTGCGATGATGCAACACTTCGCTTTTCGAACGAATATTCATGTCGCTTTTTTGTTGTGCAGCGCAACATTTTTCGGCAGCTAAATACCGTCGATGTAATCGCAACCCGCAAAGAGGCCGCGAATCAGCGACGCAGGTGGAACGTAACGCATTCTTTCAAAGGGATTTACTATGCGCACGTTCCTAAAGGGCTTTGGCCTCAGCTGCTGTGCCAGCTTCGCGGCTCTCATGGTCGCCACACCCGCTTTGGCTCAGGAAGCCGATACGCCGCCCGCGATCACGATCAACGGCACGGCAACGGTCGTCAGCGACTATCGTTTCCGCGGCATTTCGCAAACCAACAAGCTGCCTGCGGTTCAAGGGTCGATCACCGTCGGCCATCAATCAGGCTTTTATGCGACCGTCTGGGGATCGTCGGTCAGCGGCTATGTCGTCGCTGGTGGCAATACGAGCCAGGAAATCGACTTGATCCTTGGTTTTAAAAAGACGTTCGGCGGCACGACGCTTGATGCCGGTTTGCTCTATTACGCCTATCCGAAAACCGGCGGCGGGAACACGAATTTTGCCGAGCCCTACGTCGCGGTCTCGCAAACGCTCGGCCCCGTGACGGCAAAGGCGACGCTGGCTTATGCGCCCAAGCAAAAAGCGCTGGCGCTCGATCAGGTCAGCCCGAGCAACGACAATGTCTATCTCGCCGGTGATTTCTCGGCAGGCATACCGAACACGCCGATCAGCCTGAGCGCGCATGTCGGCCACACATGGGGGCCAAGCTGGCTGTCGATCGGCAATGAATATACCGACTGGAGCCTTGGCGCATCGGCGACGTTCAAGGCGATCACGGTCGGCATTCAATATGTCGATGCCAACGGCGCGCCGTTTGTAACACCCACGGGCAAGGATGCGGCCAACGGCGGCATTGTCGCGACATTGGGCGTGAGTTTTTGATCACACAGAACCGCTCGTCCTGAGCTTGTCGAAGGACTGTCCTTTTCTTCGCGAAAACGAATAAGAAGGACAAGGCTTCGACAGGCTCAGCCCGAACGAATCTACTGTTATTTAGGGGTGGTTGCCCGGGCATCCTGTCCATCGCCTTCGGGCGCGGCGATGATGTCGCGGGTGACGGCGCCCTTGTCCGCCACATTGGTCCCAGGATCACCGACATTCGAACGAATACCGGCAGCAGCGCGAGTCGCACCAGCCTGATTGAGCGCACTTGTTTCCGCCACACTGCGCGGTGCGGGCCCGCCAAACATCGCCTGAAGTGCTGCCTGCGACGAATCGGCTTCCTGTGCGCGGGCCGTGCCGGGGGCAGGCGGCGTCAGCGCGAAATCGGGGGGCACGACCAACGGTGCGGCGCGCGTGACGGCAAATTCATTGGGCCGCGTACGGTTGAAAATCCCGCCCGAAGAGCCGCATCCCGCCAGCGTTGATGCCAGCATTCCGACCACGATAAATTTACGCATTCGTTTCAACTTTCGGTTTCTCGCGCACCAGAAGCGCGCGTAAGAGGAGGATGACCACGCCGATACTTATAGCCGCATCAGCGACGTTGAACACCAGAAAGGGACGAATGTCGCCAAAATGAAGGTCGGCGAAGTCGACGACATGGCCAAAGCGCACCCGGTCAACGATATTGCCGAGCGCCCCGCCGAGGATCAGCCCGAGCGCCAACGCATCCTGCCGGTTCTTCTCGCGCCACAGCCAGATGAGGACGCCTGTCGCAATCGAGCCCGTCAGCGCAATGAGCAGCCATTTGCCGAGCGCGGTGTCGGCGGTGAGGAACCCCATCGAAACGCCGTAATTTTCCACCCAGGTCAGGTTGAAAAACGGCAGCAACTCAATCTGCCCGCGTGCCTTCAGGTCGAACGGGACCGTCACCATATATTTGCTGAACTGGTCGGCAAGGAAGACGAGGGCGGCGGCGATTAGGCCGGTGAGGCGGGTGGTCATGCCCTCGTGCTCCTGCGAAAGCAGGAGCCCTGCGTTATCGAGATTGGCGCCACGTCGTCCAACGCTCCTGCCTGCGCAGGAGCACAGCGGTTTTTTGCCTCAACCATTCAAGACCTCCGCACACCGCCCGCACAACGCGCCGTCTTCGCTCACTTCGGGCAAATGCCGCCAGCACCGGCCGCATTTGTGGTGGGTGGTTGGAGACGCTTCAACATAAGTCTTGAGATTTGCCGCAATGGAGCTCGCATTGAGTTCAAAACTACCCTTTTCATTCGCCGTGACCTTAACGTCGGCGATGATTGCAATCTCCGCGACATCTACCGAAGCGAGCAATATTTTGTCTTCTTCCCCGTCAACATCGAGCCAAATACTCGCTTGCAGGCTCGATCCAATCGCCTTTTCGCGTCGCAACGGTTCAACTGCTTCATTGATTGCCATTCGGAAATCTCGAAGACGCGTCCACTTCTCCACTAACTCGTCGCCCCGCACTTGATGCGGGGCTTGGCTGCCTTCCTGTGCCAACGTCTCCGAAGAAAAGCCTAGGCCCGCATCAAGTGCGGGCTGACGAAGGTTGAGGAGTCCCGGCCATTCGAGAAGATGGACTGACTGCTCGTCCGGGAACCGCGTCGCCCACACCTCCTCCGCCGTAAACACCAAGACCGGCGCGGCGTAGCGGACGAGGGCGTGGAACAGGGTGTCGAGGACGGTGCGATACGCGCGGCGCTTGGGTGACGTCGGCGCGTCGCAATAGAGGCTGTCCTTGCGAATATCGAAAAAGAACGCCGACAGGTCGTTGTTCGCGAAGTCCGACAAACACCGAACATAGGTGTTGAAGTCAAAATCATCGACCGCGACCCGCAGCTTCGCATCCATATCCGCCAGCAGGTGCAGCACATAACACTCAAGCTCGGGCATTTCGGCCACCGGCACCCGCTCGCTCTCGTCGAACCCCTCGAGCGCCCCCAGCAGATAGCGGAACGTGTTGCGCAGCTTGCGATATTGGTCCGACACGCCGGACAATATCTCCTTGCCGATCCGGTGGTCCTCGGTGAAATCGACCGACAGCGCCCACAGCCGCAAAATGTCCGCGCCGCTTTCCTTCATCAGGTCGAGCGGATTGATCGTGTTGCCGAGCGATTTGGACATTTTCATGCCCTTGGCATCCATCGTGAAGCCGTGCGTCAGGACCGCCTTGTAGGGCGCCCGACCGCGCGTGCCGCAGCTTTCGAGCAGCGATGACTGGAACCAGCCGCGATGCTGGTCGCTGCCTTCGAGATAGAGGTCGGCAGGCGCTTGAAGGTCGGGCCATTTGCCCGATTCGAGCACGAAGGCATGCGTGCAGCCGCTGTCGAACCAGACGTCGAGGATGTCAGTCTGGCGCTCATAATCGCCGAATCTGTAAGCGTCGCCGAGAAACCCTTGCGCCGCCTCGTCGGTCCAAGCGTCGACGCCCTTTTCGCGCACGGCAGCGACGATGCGCGCGTTGACGGCGGGGTCGTTCAGATAGTGCCCGGTCTTTCGGTCCACAAACAACGTAATCGGTACACCCCATGCGCGCTGGCGGCTGATGACCCAGTCGGGCCGCCCCTCGACCATCGCGGTGATGCGGTTCTGGCCTTTTTCGGGCACCCAGCGGGTGGCGGCGATTGCCTGGAGTGCTGTCGTGCGAAGCGTTTCCACCTCCCCCTCGAGGGGGAGGCGACTCGCCCCAGCGAGCGGGTGGGGGCGCTCCAAGGCTTGAGTTTGAGAAACCCTCCCCCGCTCGCCTGTGGGCGAGTCGCCCCTCCCCTCGGGGAGGGGGGCAAGTGGAAGGTCCATCGGAATGAACCATTGCGGCGTGGCGCGGAAAATCAGTTTGGCTTTGGAGCGCCACGAATGCGGGTAGCTGTGCTTGTAATCGGCACTGGCCGCGAGCAACGCGCCCGCCGCGCGAAGGTCTTCGCAGATCGGGCCCCCCGTTCCTTCATCATTAGGCGGCGCGTTGAACTTGGCGTTGATGACGCTGCCCTGCCCGCCGAGCCACGCCCAGTCGGCGCGGTATTTCCCGTCGCCCTCGACCGCGAACACCGGGTCGATGCCGTTCGCCTTGCACAGGTCGAAATCATCCTCGCCATGATCGGGCGCCATATGGACGAGACCAGTGCCCTGTTCGGTGGTGACGAAATCGCCGGGGAGGAAGGGGCGCGGGCGCTCGAAAAATTCGACCATCCGTTCCCAATCGTCACCCCGCACTTGATGCGGGGCTTGGCTATATTCTGCACCGTCCGCCGAAGAAAAGCCCAGGCCCGCATCAAGTGCGGGCTGACGGAGGTGTTTGGCCATCGGGTGGCGGGCGATAGTTCCGGCGAGGTCGGAGCCTTTGCCAACGACGTCCCACTCAGCCACCGGCGTCCACATGTATTCAGAGGTTGAGTCCTGTGCGGCCATTACCGCGTTGCCCCACCGAGCAATGAATTCCATTACAAGAGGCTCGGCCACTAGCGAGCGGCTGCCTTCTAGTTTTTCCAGTGGGTTGTTTTGATCGAATGCACCCCGCTTGTGCGTGTGAAGTCCGTGCTGCACCAGAACATACTCAACATCCGGCCCATAAGCCAAAGCCTGATTGACCGGGATCGTCCACGGCGTCGTCGTCCAGATCACCGCATGCGCGCCGACCAGTTCGGGGATCGGCGACTCGACAATCTCGAACGCCACGTCGATCTGGGTCGAGACGATGTCCTCATATTCGACTTCGGCCTCGGCGAGCGCGGTCTTTTCGACCGGGGACCACATCACCGGCTTGGCGCCGCGATACAGTTGCCCGCTCTCCGCAAACTTCATCAGCTCGGACACGATGGTCGCCTCGGCGTCGAAATCCATCGTCAGATAGGGGTGGTCCCAATCGCCATTGATGCCCAGCCGCTTCAATTGCTCGCGCTGCGTATCGACCCAGCCTTGCGCATAGGCGCGGCATTCGGCTCGGAATTCGACCGGCGGCACTTCGTCCTTGTTCAGCTTTTTCTTGCGATACGCCTCTTCGACTTTCCATTCGATGGGCAGGCCGTGGCAATCCCAGCCGGGCACATAGGGCGCGTCCTTGCCCAGCAGGCTCTGCGTGCGGACCACCATGTCCTTCAGGATATGGTTGAGCGCATGGCCGATGTGCATGTCGCCATTGGCATAGGGCGGGCCGTCGTGAAGGATGAACTTCTCGCGGCCACGGCGGCTTTCGCGCAATTTCGCGTAAAGGTCCTGCTCCTGCCACTTGGCCAGGATAAGCGGCTCCTTTGCGGGAAGGCCGGCCTTCATGGGAAAATCGGTCTTCGGCAGGAAGACGGTGTCTCGGTAGTCGCGGGTTTCGGTCATGCTGTGGGCGCGCTTAGACGAAGGTGGCGATAAAGAAAACCGTTCGGGCTGAGCTTGTCGAAGCCTTGCCCTTTTTCTTGTCCGTCGGCCCGAAAGAAGGACAGCCCTTCGACAAGCTCAGGGTGAGCGGGTTTGGAAAATATCGCGCGCTGTCTCACAATCCTTGTCCATCTGCGCCGTCAGCGCCTCGAGGCTGTCGAACTTCGCTTCGGGGCGGATGAAGGCGTGGAGTTCGATTTCGATAACCTGCCCATAAAGGTCTTCGTCAAAGTCGAAGAAATAGGGTTCGAGCAGTTCCTTGGGCGGATCGAAGCTGGGCCGGATGCCAAGGTTCGCAGCGCCGTTCAGGATGCGGCCATCCGCCAATCGTCCGCGCACCGCGTAAATGCCGTAGCGGGGGCGGACATAGCCGCTCATGTAAATGTTCGCAGTCGGATAGCCGATTGTCCGTCCAACCTTGTCGCCGTGGAGGACAGTGCCCTCAATCGCAAAGGGCCGCGTCAGCAAGCGGGTTGCGGTCGCGCAGTCCCCGCCGTGGAGCGCCTCGCGGATGCGGCTTGAGGAGATGATTTCGCTCCCTTCCCTCACCGGTCCGACGGTTTCGACCGTCAGGCCATGTGCGCCGCCGATTTCGGCCAGCACCGCCGTACTGCCGCCGCGTCCCTTGCCGAAGGTGAAGTCTTCGCCGGTGACGACGCCCGAGGCTCCCGTCCGCCTGACGAGCCAGTCGGTGACGAAATCACTCGCGCTCACCCCCGCCAGTTCAGCACCAAAGTTGAAAACCAGCATCGCGTCCGCGCCTGCGTCTGCAAAGAGGCGCTGGCGCTGGTCGAGCCCGGTCAGACGGAACGGCGCGATGTCGGGTTTGAAGTAACGCACAGGATGCGGATCAAACGTCGCAACGATAGCGGGCACACCGCGCTCCTTCGCCAGCGCCACCGCGCGCCCTACAACCGCTTGGTGTCCTAGATGAAACCCGTCGAAATTGCCGAGCGCAACCATCCCGCCGCGCAAGGCCCCTTCGACCGTGTCTCCCCCGTTCAGGCGTTGCATAAGGCGGCTATATGGGCGGGTCAGCGCGGCGGCAATGTCTGGCCAAGCAGGCGCAAGACATTGCCGCCCATCACCTTGGCGATGTCGGCGTCGCTGAACCCGGCATCGATCAGTGCCTGTGTGATCGCATCGAGCCGCGACGTGTCGAACTGCGTTTTCACCGCACCGTCGAAATCGCTGCCAAGCCCAACATGATCAATGCCGACCAAATCGCGGACATGCGCGATGGCCTTGACGATGCCTGCGGGTGAATTGTCGCAGACGGCGGCGTCCCAATAACCGATGCCGATCACACCTTGGGTAGCGGCGACCCCTTTGATCTCGTCATCAGTCAAGTTGCGGTTGACCTTGCACGTTGCCTGTACGCCGCCGTGGCTTGAAACGACGGGGCGCTTGGCCATGCTCAACACTTCGGCAACGCATTGGTGGCTGCAATGCGCGATGTCGACGACCATCCCCTTGGCTTCCATCGCGCGGATGATCTCAATGCCGAAGGGCGTCAGCCCACCTTTTTTGATGCCGTGCATCGATCCGGCGAGTTCATTGTCGAAGAAATGCGTGATCCCCGCCATGCGGAATCCTGCGTCATATAGCCGGTCGAGATTGGCGCGCTTGCCTTCAAGATTGTGGAGCCCTTCGACGGACAAGAGAACGCCGGTTAGGGGCTTGCCGACGAAGCGGTCGCCCAACAGCTGAACAAGGTCGGTTTGTGATCGAATGATCCACAGTCGGCTACTCAACTCAGTCTCGGCCCGCCGCAATTTCTCGGCATGCCACAAGGACCGCTCGACGAGCGACCCCCACGTCCGCGCCGGCTGGCCCTGTGCGACCGCGAGCAGCGTGATATTGTCGGTCGCATCGCTGTTCGCGTCGTAATTCTGGCCCTTCGGCGTCTTGGTGACCGACGACAGGATTTGCAGCGCGACATTGCCCGCCTGAAGCCGCCGTAAATCGACCTGCCCCCGCGACCCCCGCGTCAGGAAACTACGCGACCACAATAAGGTATCGGCATGCATGTCAGCAATCTGCAGCGACTTATGCAGCGCCGCCGCGCGCGCCGTGACAGCGGACGGTTGCGGACCGGTAACGCGGTTGACTGTGCTTTCGAAATAGGGCGGCAGAAGGCCAAAGAATGCCAGCGCAGCGATGCCAAGCACGAGAGCACCCCAAGCAAGGACGCGTTTCAAGACCGGCGCGCCAACGTCACGAAACTATACCCGTCATGATCCTCGCGCGCTGTTTCCCGCCAGATCGCCTGGTCCGGCGCGGGCATGCGGGTGTCACCCTTGGCATCATGATGCACTTCGGTCAGCTCGAACGCTTGCGCCTGCGGTTCGAACAAAGCAAAAATCTCTGCGCCGCCAATCACGAACGCATCATCGCCTGCCAGCGCCAATGCCCCCGGCACATCATGCGCCACTTCAGCCGCCTGCGCGGTCCAATCGCCGCGCGTCAGAACGATGTGGCGGCGTCCGGGGAGCAAGCCGGGGAGACTTTCAAATGTCTTGCGCCCCATGATCATCGGTTTGCCCATCGTCAGCGCCTTGAACCGCTTCAGGTCGGCCGGAATATGCCACGGCAACGCGCCGTCCTTGCCGATGATCCCATTGTCGGCACGGGCCACGATGAGTGTGATCAAGCGGCAAACCCTAGCGGCACACCGGCATCGGGCGTAAAACCGTAGAGCGGTTCACCCGGCAATGCCGCCGCGACGATCTCTCGGATTTTCAACAGTTTTGCCAAATTAATTCCCGTTTCAAACCCCATTGCCTGCAACATAAACACCAGATCCTCGGTTACAATATTGCCCGATGCGCCGGGCGCAAACGGGCAACCGCCCAGCCCGCCGAGCGATGCATCAAGCGTCGTAATCCCCTCTTCAAGCCCGGCAAGTGCATTCGCGAGCCCGAGTCCGCGTGTGTTGTGCAAGTGCAGCGTGGTGAGCTTGTCACCAACCACACCACGCACAGCGCTCACCAACCGCCGCACCTGCGCCGGATTGGCATAGCCAGTGGTATCCGACAGGCTGAATTCTTTCGCCCCCGCCTCTACCGATGCGGCCGCCAGCCGCACAACGGCGTCCTCGCGCACCGGCCCCTCGATTGTGCAACCGAATGCTGTCGACAGGCTGACGGCGAAGTGCACACCCGCTGCGTCCGCCATCGCGGCAATCGTGCGGATTTCGTCGATCATTGCCGCATGATCCTTGCGGACGTTTTTGACCGAATGGGTCTCTGACATCGAAAAGGGGATCGACATGCCGTGTACCCCCGCTGCGATGGCGCGCTCGGCACCCTTTGCATTCGGCACCAGTGCCACGACGTTCAGGCCCGGTATGCCCAGCGCAAATGCGACCAACTCTGCGGTATCTGCCATTTGAGGCAGAAGCGACGCAGGGACAAAACTCCCCACTTCGATCTCGCGCACGCCCGCAGCGGCCTCAGCTGTGATCCACGCCTTCTTTGCCTCCAGCGGCATGATGCGGTCGATGCTCTGCAAGCCATCGCGCAAGCCAACTTCGGAAACGAGAATGTCCGTCATAGATACACCCAAGGGCGCGCAAACCGGTCGCGCGCGTGAAACTGCGATATAGCACTAGCGTGCCTTAACGTCAGGTCGATGGCGTCGAGCCCTTCGAGAAGCATCATCTTGGCCTCTGGATCAATGTCGAAATGATGGCCGCTTACTGTTTGTGTCGGCAAGTCGATTGTCACTTCATTCCCGGCCAGCGTCGCGATCACATCCTTGGCTAACACAATCGGAAGAACCCCGTTGCGGATACAATTCCCCCGAAAAATTGGCGCGAAACTCTCGGCAATGACTGTGCGAATGCCATATTCAGCGAGCGCCCAGACGGCATGTTCACGGCTCGATCCACATCCAAAGTTGGCTCCGCTGGCAATAACCTGTGCGTGTGGCATTTCGTTGAGGGCGAATGCCGGATTGGGCGCCCGACTTTGAAGGTAACGCCACGGCGCGAACAATCCGTCAGCCAGCCCTGTCCGCCCCGTGCTTTTCATCTCACGTGACGGAATGATCGTATCGGTATCGACGTTATCGCGCAGGATCGGCGCAACGATGCTACGTAAAGTGACGAACGGCGTCATGGCGCAACGATCATTCCCGCCAGCGCACTGGCCGCCACAATTTCGGGCGAGGCGATATGCGTGCGGATGCCCGGCCCTTGTCGCCCTTCGAAATTGCGATTGGTCGAGGAGATCACGCGCGAACCCGGCGGAAAGCCTTCGCCGCCGGCGAAAAAGCAAAGCGAACAGCCACTTTCGCGCCATTCGAATCCAGCATCGATGAACACTCGATCCAGCCCCTCGGCTTCCGCCGCGCGTTTGACCGCCGATGATCCCGGCACGACCAGCGCCTTCACACCTATCGCAACGCACCTGCCTTTTATGATCGCGCCCGCCCGCCGCAGGTCAGACAGTCTGGCATTCGTGCAGCTCCCGATAAACGCCGCATTGATCGGCACTCCCGCAATCGCCTGTCCGGCTTTAAGCCCGATATAGTCGTGCACGCTCGCGGGCCCCTGCGGCACAACATCGCTGATCCCGATGCTCTGCTCGGGCGACGTCCCCCAGCTGACCATGGGTTCGATACTGTCGGCATTGATCATGATTTCACGATCGAAAGCGGCTTCGTCGTCACTTTTCAACGCTGACCAATCGGGCAACGGATCAGGTGCATATCGCCGCCCCTTCAGGTACGCCACGGTCGCGGCATCAGGCGCAATGATGCCGGTCATTGCGGCAAACTCACTCGCCATGTTGCAGAGCGTCATCCGGCCTTCCATGTCGAGCGCGGTTACGACGTCACCGGCAAACTCAATAGCATAACCGCTGCCGCCACCCGCGCCGTGCGTCGCGATCAGATGCAGGATCATGTCTTTGGCGGTCACGCCGGCGCGCAAGACCCCATTGAACAATACCCGCATTGTCCGGGGCCGCGCCATCCTGAGCGTCCCCGTCGCCATTGCATGTTCGGCTTCGGACGACCCGATCCCCCAGGCGAGCGCCCCAAATGCGCCTTGTGTGCAAGTGTGGCTGTCCGGCGCGACCAGCGTGAGGCCGGGCAGGACGATTCCCAATTCGGGCGAAATCACATGAACGATGCCCTGATCCGGGTCGTTGACATCGAACAGGGTTACTCCCGCCGCCGCGCAGGCCGCACGCGTCTCGGTGATGAACGCCTGCCCGCCCGGCATCAGTGTTATATCGCTGCGACCGGGCCGCGTATCGACGATATGGTCCATCACCGCGAACACCCGCCCCGGATCGATGACCGCCCGCCCCGCCGCCGCCATAGATTTTAGTGCTGCTGCACCTGTGCGCTCATGCAGGAACACGCGGTCAATCGCGATCAGTGCATGATGGTTGCCCAAATCGGCAACAACATGCGCATCCCAGATTTTAGCAAAAAGTGTGTGGTCAGCCAGCCGTCATCTCCGCTTCGACCGCGCGCCAGTCCTTGGTCACGAATGTCTCTTGGATCGCCGTCCGCGTTTCCAGCATCCCGTTCCGGATCCAATGCCAAGTCCGGCAGCGGTTCTGGCCATCATCCGAAATCTGGATCATCTCATACAAATAGAGCGAAGGATCACCCGTCCGCTGCCAGTAAAGCACTACTGTGCGGTTCAGACTATCGAGCCCCATTTCCGCCGCCCAACCGACAATCAGGTCGTTGTTCCACCACACCCGCTTGTCGCGATATTCGGCCGGGAAATCGCGCGTCTCGGTCCGCCCGTCGGGCCAAGTGTACCAATTGGTCTGATGATAGGGTGAGGGGCCGTCGTCGGGAAACCGGCACAGCAAGCGGGAATGATGCTCGTCGACCTTTTCGTTGGCCGCATTGAAATAGGTATAAGTGCCGTCCCACACCCCTTCGTGCCGCGCGAGCAGCGGCATGTCTTCGCGAATTCCCATCAATCTTCTCCTTGCGATAGTGCTTTCATCAATGCCCGCCCCGCACGCGCGCGCAGCAAAGCGCGCGTATCGCGCGCCAATGCCGCCGGCGTAAGTGCGGCGGCATCGACGGGAACCGCATGCGCTGCGTCGGCAACAAACCACGGATCGAACAGCCGCGTTGCGCGGGCCACGCTCCACGCGCGAGTCAAATGCCCGCCAAAACGATCCGGTGTCAGGTCGGGGATCAATCGTGCAGCGATTTCAGACGACGGGCGCGGTGCGGCACGATCACTCAGCGCCGCACTCCAACCCTGCCCATCAATTGCCTTGACCCCGAAATGCGTCATGCAAGCGCCGAGCAAAACACGCCACGGCTCGATGGTTTCAGGAGCATCACCGATCCAGTCGCTCGACAGCCCATGCCCCGGCAGGTCAATCGCCAATACACGTGCCGCCGATGCTTCGCTGCCCGGTGCATGGATCACCATACGGCTTGCCTTATGTGACCCACGCCAGTGGATCAGGCCAGCAAACGCGTCGGTTTCGATCCGCGCAAAACCTTCGTCTTCGGCTGTTGGCAGCGCGCCGATGGCCGGTGCAGGATGCGCTTGGAGGAATGCGCAACTCGCCACTTGATGCTCGGCAGACGTCCCGACCTTGCGTGCTTCCCAACGCGTGGGAAGCTCTCCCAGCCGGTCGATATGCGCTTGCAACGGATCACCTTCATACGCCGTGATAAGGACCGGCGGCGTTGCTGCATCTTTGCCGGGAATGTCTCGCGGCGCACGCAATACTGCGCCATAGCCCGCGCGATAGGCATCGCCTGAATCAAGCATATCCATCACGGTTGCATGAATCCGCGCCGGATCATCATGCGCCACCGAAAGGCGGCTATCATCGCGCACGTCGAACCACGGAAAGAACCAGCTTTGCTCGGCCACGCGGTTCCACAGCCATGTCAGATGCTCGCCATAATCGGACGGGACGAACGGCGGCAGATAGCGGTCACCGAAAATCTCCATCTCCTCGGGCGTCCAAATGGCATAACCGCCCACAGCCAAACAGGAAAACCGTTGGGGATGCCGCCGCATCGCGGTCACAAGGATGATTCCGCCCGAATGAAAACCGTAAGCTGCGATTTGCACAATGCTGAGTGCGTCAAGAAATGCGATGAGAGCATCGGCGAAATCGTCGATCTCGGGCGTTCCCGGCAGAGCATCCGATTGCCCGAACCCCGGCGAATCGGGCGCAATGCACGTGAAATGCTGCCCCCAAGTCAACATCAGCGCTTCATATTCAGCCGACGACCGCGGCGATTGATGCACCATCAAGAGCGGTGGCCCGCTACCGTTCGTTGGGCCGCAGCGGCGATAATGCACGCGGCGGGAGCCGCAATCGATGAAGTGTCGGGTTATCACTGGCGTAATTTGTCCGGACAAATTCATCTCGACAACCCCCAATCGCTATCGCATCATAGAATGATGGACGTTATCGGCACCCATATGATCGAAGACAACCGCACCGCACGTGAAATTTTCGCTGATGTCATGGCCAATCCTGCGCGCACAAAATTCGGGTTCGGGTCGAAACTCGCCATCGTGAATGTTGATTTTCAGCGCGCCTACACCGACATTGCGGCGTTCAAGACAGCCTATGAAACCGATCCGCGTCAGATCGAGCATGTGAATATAATCTCGCGGCTGGCTCGCACGAAAGGCATGCCCGTGATTTGGAGCCGCGTCGGTTATATGGACAATGCCGCTGATGCTGGCGTCTGGGGCACACGGACCGACACGCCCGATTCGTTGCAAAACATCAAATATGGCTCCGAGCGACATGCTTATGATCCGCGCTGCGAGATTGAGGCGAACGACATGCAATTCACAAAACGTATGCCCAGCGCCTTTTTCGAAACACCGCTCGCCAGTTTCCTCGTCGCGCAACGAGTCGACACCATAATTGTCACCGGCGGCAGCACATCGGGCTGCGTCCGCGCCACTGCGGTCGATGCGCTCTCGCACGGCTACCGCACCATCGTTCCGATCGAGACTACTGCCGACAAACATGAAAGCTATCACTTCGCCAACCTAACTGATCTTCAGCTCAAATATGCTGATGTCGAGCCCGTGCAGGTGGTAATCAACTGGTTGGAGGCCCGTTGAAATCCGATCCAAGCCTTTACGACTTCGCACCCTATCGAAACCGTCCACCAATAAAATGGCCCGGTGGCAAGCAGGTCGCCGTCTGGGTCGCACCAAATCTCGAATATTACGAAATCGACCCGCCCGCGCATCCCCGTCGCAAAGCGTGGACCAAACCGCATCCCGATGTTGTCGGCTACAGCCACCGCGACCACAGCAACCGCGTGTCGCACTGGCGCATGGCCGATGTGATGACTCGTCACGGCTTTCCGGGATCGGTCAGCCTGTCCGTCGCGCTGTGCCAACATCACCCGGAAGTTGTTGCCGATGCCAACGCCCGCGGCTGGGAGTTCTTCAGCCATGGCATCTACAACACCCGCTACGCCTATGACATGGACGAAGCCCAAGAACGCGCGATCATAGAGGACTCGATCAAAACCGTCCGCGACGCCACCGGACAAACGATCCGCGGCTGGCTCGCGCCTGCGCTGACGCATACGGAAAACACGCTCGACTTCATCGCCGAATACGGCCTCGATTACACCTGCGACCTGTATCATGACGACCAGCCGCAGCGCGTGAAGACCAAATCCGGCGACCTGATTTCGATGCCCTACAGCCTTGAGGTCAACGACCATTACGGCTTCTTCATCTATAATATGAGCCCGCGCGAATATGCCGACACGCTGGTTCGCCAATACCGTCGGCTGGCAGATGAAGGCGGCACCGTGATGTGCATCCCACTGCACGCCTATCTGATCGGACAGGCGCACCGGATTGGCCCGTTTCAAGAGGCTCTGCGCGAAATTGCAGCGGACGGACGAGGATGGCTGACAACGGCGGGTGAAATCGCCGATGCTTGGGCGAAGCAGCAATGACACTCGACCCCGCCTATCTCGACTATCCGCATCGCCACGAAGGCTATGACCATGACCTTTACGAATGGTCCGCGCTGAAAGACCGCAAGCGCATAACTTGGCCGAGCAACGCAAAAGTTGCGGTCTGGATCTGTGTCAGCCTCGAATACTTCCCGCTGACCCCGGCCAACACGCCGTTCCGCGCACCCGGCCACATGCAGACGGCTTATCCCGATTACCGCCACTACACCGCCCGCGACTATGGCACGCGGATTGGGTTTTACCGGCTGCTTGATGCTTTCGCGCACGCAGGCGTGCAGGTCTCCGTCGCCACCAACGGTGTCATCGGCGAACGCTACCCTTCGATCATCGCCGACATCGTAAGCGCGGGCCACGAAATCATCGCCCATTCGACCGACATGAACGGCACGATTGCAAGCGGCCTGCCCGAAGCCAAAGAACGCGCGCTGATCGCCGCATCGCTCGACACGCTTGAACGGATCAGCGGCACGCGCCCCGCTGGCTGGCTTAGCATTGCCCGCTCACAAAGCTGGAACACACCGCGGCTTTTAAAAGAAGCAGGCGTCAAATATTGCTGCGACTGGGTGAATGACGAATTGCCGTATGCATTCAAAAACGGCCTTCTCAACCTCCCACTCAACCACGAACTCAGCGACCGCCAGATCATCACGGTCCAGCAGCAATCAACAGACAGTTATGCGCAGCAGATGCTGGATGCGTTCGACTGGCTGGCAGGCGAAGACGGCGGCAGGATGCTCCCACTGCACATCACGCCTTACATCATGGGGCTGCCTTATCGGATTGATACGTTTGAGGGACTGCTGACCGACCTGAACCAGCGCGGCGCGTGGTTCGCCAGCGGTGGTGACATCGTCGATGCGTGGGAGAAGCAAAAATGAAGGTCCGCAACCCACGCACAGGCACTGAGGACTATGACATTGCGCCGTTGGATGCGGCGATGATCGGAACGCTCGCCACGAACTTGCGCACCAAACAAGTCGCTTGGGTTTCAACCGACCGCAAAGCGGCGCTCCACAACCTTGCCGACACCATCGAACGCCATACAGACGCCATCACCGCGGCGCTAATCCTCGATACCGGTCGCGCTGCCATATCGCGCATCGAAGTCACCGGCACGATCCGCCTCATCCGCCGCTGGGCCGACACTGCTCCCCAAATTATTGCACAGCATCATGTCCATGATCGGGCAACAATGATCCCCGGTATCGGCACCTCGACGCGCCTGATCCCCTATTCGCTTGTCGGCGTCATCAGTCCGTGGAATTTTCCGCTGACGCTTGCTCTTATCGACGCAATCCCGGCCCTAGCGGCGGGGTGCGCGGTTATCGTCAAACCGTCCGAAGTGACGCCACGCTTCATCCGCCCGCTCATGGCCGCGATTGCCGAAACAGAAGTGCCCCTCGCCGTGATCGAAGGCGATGGCGCGACCGGCGCGGCATTGATCCCCGCCGTCGATTTTATCGCTTTTACGGGCTCGGTCGCCACAGGCCGCAAAGTCGGCGTCGCCGCCGCCGAAGCCTTCATTCCCGCCAGCCTCGAACTCGGCGGCAAGGATCCGATGATCATCCTCGCCAGCGCCGATCCTGTACAAGCCGCCGCCACGGCTCTGCGCGCCTCGGTCGTCAATACGGGCCAAGCCTGCCAATCCATCGAACGCGTTTATGTCGCCCACGCAATTGCCGAACCGTTTATCGCCGCACTGGTCGATGCCGCAAATGCGGTCCGCCTGAACTATCCCGACATCAACGTCGGCGACATCGGCCCTTTCATCTTCGCGAAACAGGCCGACATCGTGCAAGCGCAGATCAACGATGCGGTCGCGAACGGCGCAACCGTGCTGACTGGCGGCAAGGTCGAAACGCTGAGCGGCGGCAAATATCTCCGTCCTACTGTTATCACCGGCGTGACGCCCACCATGAAAATCATGTGCGAAGAAACCTTCGGTCCCGTCATCCCCGTCACGATTTTCGAAACCGTCGACGAAGCCATTGCCCTTGCCAACGACAGCGAATTTGGCCTGTCCGCCGCTGTTGTTGGCGACGAGGCCGAAGCAGTTGCGATCCGCCTCAATGCTGGGGCGGTTTCAATCAACGACGGCGCACTAACGTCAATGGTTTGGGAAGCCGAAAAATCGAGCTTCGGCGCGTCTGGCCTTGGCCCCTCGCGCATGGGCGACAGCGGCCTGCTCCGCTTCTACCGACGGCAAGCACTCATCAAACAATCGGGCGCGGCCTTACCGATGGCGGCCTATGCCGAGGACGTCACTGGCTAATATTTGATCATAATCGACCGCGCCAGCACCGGGCTGATGCTGTAAATCGCCCGAAGCAGCTTCGTCTGGCCGACATTGGCTTCGTCCTTGTCATGTTCAATCGCATCCACAATCTGCGCCGCGCAAGCTTGCGGCGACATCTTGCCCTTGCCGCGTGCACCCGTCAGCGCGGTTTCAACGACGGGCGGCAGTGCTTCGATAACGTGGATGTTGGTCTCGCGCAGATTGTAGCGCATCGCCATTGTGAAACTGCGCAACCCTGCCTTGGTCGCACAGTAAACCGGGCCACCGCCGCGCGGGGCAATGGCGAGGCCCGAGGTTACATTGACAATCACTGCCTTGGGCCGTGCCTTAAGCCGGTCGAGCAACAACCCCATCAAGTGCATCGGCGCGTTGAGATTAAGGAAAATCGCTCGGTCAGTCAGAGCAAGATCAATCGGTTCACCGGGACCGAAATTACCGCTCATCCCCGCATTATTGACAAGAATATCAAGCGGCGTGTCGCCCAGTGCCGCGACCAACCCCGCGCATCCTTCCCCCGTCGACAAGTCAGCGCGAATGCCGCGCAGCCCTTCTTTGTCCGCCACATCGAGCAAATCCTGCCGCCGCCCGCAGACGATGACCGTCGCACCCTTAGCCCGCAATTGCCGCGCGATTTCGAGGCCAATGCCGTCCGTCCCGCCGGTGACCAACGCTGTTTTACCAAACACATCCATGTTGTCAGATTTCCTTGAGCTCCCGGCTCAACTCTTCGACGCTCGGCCCGCTTTCCGCAAGCGCTTCCATATCCTGCTGCACGCCGCGCAGGATGCGGGCGATATATTCCTTCGTCACAACCGCGCGTTCCGCCCCCGCCACGCGGTCGGGCACATAGGTTTCGATATCTGCGCGGCTGATCGTGCCCTTCGCATCAAGCAATCGTTCAACCGTATCGAGCCGTTCGCGCAGCACCGAGACTTCGCCGGCGATTGCCATGACGATGGAAAGTGTGCGGTCAATCGCCGGATCTTCGAAATTGGCGGGGCGTTTGCCTTTGGCCTTGGCCCCGGCACGCGCGATGTAATCAATGGGTTCTGTCATCCCAACTCCGTCTACCATGAGCTTGTCGAAGGGCTGTCCTTCCTTCTTGACCATCACGTGAAGAAGGGCAGGCCTTCGACAAGCTCAGGCTAATCGCCATTTTCTAGGTTGGCTTCCAAGCACCATAGGCATTCCACACCGCGGCTCGCCCATGATCCTCAACGCCTTTGTCTTGCCGCGGGAAAATGCTCTCATCGACAATCGCGCGGACGCCAGTGACAAAAACGTCCGGAAGCCCCGCGTCTCTCATGATCGACTTCAGGTCGAGCGCGTGCATCGCCGACCAGAACGGCTCGTTGTTGTTGAACGCATCCCAGTCGCGGATGAATTGCTCGTAGAGCGGCATCTCGTCCGAATATTGCGGTTGCTCAAGGTGCAGCATCAGCCCGCCATCGCTCAACACACGGACGCCTTCCTTGATGACTTTCGGCAAAGCTTTCCCTGAGAGTTCATGCAGATACATTGTCGTCTGCACCCAATCGAAATGTCCGTCGGGGAAGTCCAGCGCCTCGGCATTCATCTGCACGAACTTCAGATTATACGCCCCCAACGACTGCGCCCGCGCATGGCCATAGCGCAGGCTCGGCGCGGCAGTGTCGATCGCAATAACTTCGCAATCGGGAAACGCCAGCGCCAGCGGCACGATATTATGCCCGATGGTGCAACCCAGATCGAGGATGCGCCGCGGCGTCCAGCCCGGCCGTTCACGCTTGATCCAGTCGACCAGCGCCTGACCGCCGCCGTCGCTCAGCGCACCCAATCCGCCGCCGGTTGTGGCAAAAATCCCGCAGTCGTAATTCGCGCCCGCTGACACGTCGCCGGGCCGTTCTTCGCCATGATAGCTGCCCGGCATGCAGTGGATGTCGATGGCCGACTGATAGCGCGGCACCGCGACGTCGGGGTTGAGGACGAGCGTATCGCGCCCCTCGTTATACTGCCGCGCGCGGGCGTCGAGTTCGTCGAGCTGGCGCAGCACCATCGACCGGCCATTCTGCTGGCGCATTTCCATCGAATTACGCTTCATGGCGGACCAGTAACGGTGCCACGGATCGCGGTTCATTGCGTGACGGATTTCGAAACGGTCCTTGGGCTCGCGGCCATGCTCGGCCTTGAACGCGGGCAGGACACGGTTGTCATAGGCCAGCTTATTGCCCGCACTGAACCCCGCCAGCGCCTTGTTCAGATTGGCAAGGAAATTGAACCGCGCGGCCTCGTCATGGCACACTTCGGGGAAAACGCCGTGCCGCTCGACGGCAGTATAGGGCGGCGGGACATTGGAAGCGCTCATAACATTATCACCCCAAACGTCGTCACCCCCGCGAAGGCGGGGGTCCAACTCCCAATGTTGAAGTTCAGGCGTTGGATTCCCGCCTCTGCGGGAATGACGAGTTTGGTTTTAGATAAGCCCATCTTTTGCCAATCTCTCAATCGTCTCGGCCTGCACACGATTAAAATGGTCACGGTCAGGCGTTTTGACAACATCGCCGTCGAATAGCGCATTGGCGCGCTGGTGGCTCCCCGCTGCGTAGGTCGACGCGAACAATTCGGTCCGCTGGCGGGACAGGACATTCGTCATCCCCGGTTTGCGCCGCGTTGCCCGCAAAGCTGCAATGTCCAGATCAGCGAACGCCGTGAACGTCTCGCCCGCGTTCGATTCGGCCATCACATTGCCCTTGTAATCGACGACGATCGAATTGCCGTCGGCACTTTGCGCGCAGCCCGTCGTGCCGATGATCCCGGCTGTATTCGCAGACACGACATAGGCCACATTTTCGAATGCGCGCGCCTGCTTGGCGATCATCTTGGGCGTCTTGATCGGCGATCCGATCTCGCTCGACGAATGCACGAATATTTCCGCCCCGCGCAATGCATGGGCGCGTGCGATTTCGGGATAGAGGATTTCTTCGGACGCAATCGCTGCCAAGTTCCCGATCTCGGTCCGCGCCACCGGAAACACCCCGTCGATCCCGTAAATGCCCAGATATTTGTCCCAGACATCATGCGGCGTCGGCGCATACATCGAATTCAAGCGGCGATAGCGCAGGACAACATCACCCGAGGGCGCGATGACGAAACTGGTCTGAAAATAGAGTCCGGGAAAATGCGCATCCGTCTCATAGGCATTGCCTGCCAAGAACAGCCCCTGATCCTGCACAACCTTGCCCAGCGCATCATATTCCGCGCCGTCGACATCCCAAGCAACATTTGCCGCGAAATCAGGGATCGACACCCGCCCCGGAAAGCTCGAAAACAGATATTCGGGCAGCACGACCAGCCGGACCGGCGACCCCGAATATTGCTGAACAAACGCTGCCGACGAACGTAGTTTAATCGCAACCTCGGCAATATGCGCGATCATCTGCGCGCGCGGATCAGCGGCATGTTCCACTGACCGCGCGGGCAGTTGCAGGGCGAGCGCCGCGTAGGCTTTCACAGGCCGAGTGCTCCCGGATTCATCCGCCCGTCGGGATCGACGCTGGCCTTGATTGCCTCGAGGATTGTCCAGCCGCGCGGATCGCTACGGTCCTTGACCGGATAGGTCCGCCCGATCTGGAAATGCATCCCGCCCATGTCCCCGAAAATATCAATTACCCCCTGCCGCAATGTCTCGACCAGCGCGCGCGATGCGGCATTGGCAGGAAACCCTTTGAGCTTGGCAAAGTGCGCGGGCTCAATCGACCGCTTGTGGATTTCCCACTGCTCGTCGGGCCAGTAAAAGCAGGGCTCGATCAAAAATCCCGTCGCGCCGACGGTCAGGAACATATAGCCCGCACCGACGCCCAGCCGGTCCATTTCCGCCGCATTGGCTTCAAACATCGCGGTGATCGCGTTGATAGTCTCAAGCGCTTTTGAATGGCGGACGATGCCGTGCACCGGCGTCCAACGCTCGCCATCGGGCCCCGCCATCGAATTGACCGGCGGAAACGGATTGGCGCGGAGGATTTTGGGAATCGTGTTTTCCACTTTCGTCCCGCCATAGCGGGTGACGATGGCTTCAATGCGTCGCATGTCGTCATCGACCGCTGCCTGCTGCCGCCCTTCACAGATCAAATGGATCGAGAATTTTGCTTCATCAAGGAAGCTGCGCCCTGCCGCGACGACTTTTGCGCCTTCCTTCAACCCTTTCCAGAACCCGCCCTGCGACGCCATCATCCCGACAAGCTGTTTGGCATCCGATGCCAGACTGTCGCGCTTCATCCGCTGCGCCTGTAGGAAGGGGTCGAAGCCGAAACTTTCGGACGCCAGACCGCAGCGCGCAATCTCGCTCATCGCCGCACAATATAGTGCGGGCGCATCGAAGGCGAACGACCCATAAGCAAAGGCTTCGCCATCATGAACCAGCGGCAAAGTGACATGCGCCTTAATCCCGAACGATCCCGCATCACTACCGAAAATGCCGGTCAGATCGGGTCCGAACGGGCGCACGAACCCGTTGCCGGTGCGCAACACGCTGCCATCGGCAAGCACCACATCATAAGAAAGCACCGACGGCGCAATCGTGCCGTTCCGTGCGCCCCAGAACAAACCGTTCTGCGACGCCCCCCCGCCCACACTCGCCTTGATCCCCGACAACGTGCCCCACAACGGTGTCCGCAAACCCTTTGGCTTCAATATGTCGTAAAGTGCGCCCCACGCACAGCCCGCCTCGACCGTCACTGTCATGTCAGTCTCGTTAATCTCGATGATGCGCGCCATCCGCCCCATATCGACGATCAGCGCGCCCGCCTCTGGCGCGACATAGCCTGATGTATAACTCATGCCCCCGCCCCGGGGGATGATCGCCAGCCCTTCGGCCGCCGCCGCCGTCATTCCCGCCACAAGTTCGTCGATATTCCCCGGACGCAACACGGCAAGCGGCGCTGGCCCCTTTGTAAATACGTCCTGCGCGTAAAAAGCACATTCGGCCGCGTCGGCAATCAACGCCTCAGCAGAGACAGCCGCCGCAAGCATGCTGAGCGGGTCAGGCCGGGGCTTGGTTGCCATGCGGTTTTACCTCAAATTGATCGGGATAGCGGCCCAGCAAAAGCAAGCTTGCACCGCCGATGACAAACGCGACCATCGCGACTTGCAGGATGGGATCATAGCTTCCGCTTGCGTCAACAACACGGCCGTAAATTTTGGGCGATATGCCTGAACAAAGCCCGAAGAACAAATAGATAGCGCCGTAAATCTTGCCATAATGCGCCATGCCGAAATAGCGCGCCGTGAGAAAGGCGATGACGTCGCTTTCCGCGCCTGCCGCAAAGCCGAGCAGGAAACCGGCAAGCTTAAGCATGTTTAAGTCGCCCCCCGTGCCCATCAAAAGATAGCAGGATACTGCGGGCATCACGAGGACAGGAAACGCAATCGCCGGTGCCCAGAAACGGTCGAACAGCAGCCCGATAATCACGCGGCCCATCAGGATTCCCAGCCCGACAATCGTCGCAACGCCCGCCGCCTGCATCGCGCTAAAGCCGTGCTTTTGCACCATCTGCACCATATGCACATGCGCGCCGCCATAAGCGCTCGAAATCAGAATGGTGGAGAAAACCATGATCCAGAAATAGCGCGAGCGAAGCGCCTCGGCCATTGTCGCGCCGATCAAATTGCCCGCCGCGTCGGTAATGCCTTTGGGCCGCTGGTCGGGCGTCGGCTCGCGAAACCAGACGTAGCCGAGCGGCAAGGCAATCAGCAGCGTGAGCGCCGCCAGCGATGGAAACACCGCGCGCCACCCCCACGTCTCAATCACAAACGTCCCGATCTTTGGCACAAAAATCGCCGACAGGCTGGTGCCGAGCAGCATGATCCCCAAAGCCAGCCCGCGGTTTTGCGAAAACCACTGGCTGATCCCCCGGCTCCACGTCACCGGCGTCGATCCGATCCCGACAAGCCCGACAATCACCCAGAGGCCGTACCAGATATAGATATTGTCGGGCGTGAAATAGAACAGCGAAAACGCGACAACGAACGCGAACAGCGACCACAACGCCACCGGTCGCACGCCGATCCGGTCGGCAAACCCGCCGTAAAGTGGCGCAAGCAACGCCGCGATCACGCCAAAGATCGTGATCCCGTTGGCGATTTGCTCGACGCTCCAGCCATATTCGGCCTTGATCGGCCCGATGACAAGGCCAATCGTGTTATAGGGGATCGGCGACGCGCCGAGCGCCACGCCGAGCAACGCGGCGATTAGCGGCTTGGTGCCATGCTTGAACTCACTCAACCGCCCGGTCCTTTCATCAGAACTTGTATTTCGCTCTGATAGTCCAAGTCCCGGGCCGGTTGAAATAGGTATCACCACTGCCAAAGGTCGCGACGACATATCGCTTATTCAAGCAATTCGCGCATTCGGCAGAAAGCGTCAGCGCCTCCATCAGGCCGAAATCAATCCCCGCATTGAGCAACGCATAGCCATCCGCCGCACCTCGATTGCGCGATGTCGTGATATGATCAGCAACCATACGCATGCTGGCGCGCGGCGTGATTATGATCCCGCCCGCATCGATCGCGTAGGAGCCGCCGAACGTCACCTGATACTTCGGCGTCCGTTTGACCGACGCCACATTGCACTGTCCGTCAAAAGCACCAAAGCGGCTTTGCGGTTTCGGGGCCACTGCGCATGCCGCGATTTCAGCGGCGCCGGGTTTGTAGCGGGCATCCTGAAGCCCAAGCGCTGCATAGAAATTCAAGCCCTCGGTTGGGCGCAGAAACGCTTCAACTTCGACACCACTATTGCGCATTTTACCGGTATTACCGATCTGGAACGTGCCCCCTGCGGTTGCCGTGTTGATCTGCAGATCGTTCACATCAATGTGGAAGCCCGTGACGAAGAGGTCAAAACTGCGGCCAAAGTTCAACCTCGTACCGACCTCATAAGACCAGACTTTCTCGGACAGGAACGGCGACACCTGCGCCGCAACATTCTGACGTGCATTCCAGCCCCCTGAGCGGAAACCGCGCGTCGCCGAGGCGTAGAACATGCGGCCCTCGGCAGGCTCGAACGTCAGCGCGACGCGGGGCGTCCAGACTTTTTCCTGCAATGATACCGGGTTGCCGCGCGCGACGATGTTGGCCGTGGTCAGATCGGTCGAAGCCGCGGGCGGCGTGCCTACAGGATCGGTCGGACGATTGTCGAACACGTCAATCGACTTTTTCTCATCGGTGTAACGGATGCCGGCGGTCAGCGTTAGCATGCTGCCGATCTTGACGTCCGCCTGCGCATAGCCCGCCAGATTGCGCGTGGTATTGTTGAAAATCCGGTCCGCACCGGGGAGCGCTACGGCGAAATAATTGGCGAAATCCGTGCTGTTGTTTTCCTTCAGATAATAGACCCCGGCTGTCAGGTTCACGACGTCTTCGACGATGTCGCCGTTATATTTAAGCTCGACCGAGTGCTGAGCAAAATTGCCGATATTGTCGATGATAAACACGTCATCGCTGGGCGACGCTGCGGGCAACGGGAAGTTGACGAGAAAATCATTGTCGACCTTGCGGTATCCCGCGATCAGGTTGATCCGGCCATTGCCGACCTCGATCCCCAAATTGCTCGACACGTTGAATGATCGGGTGATGCTGCCGAATTGCGCTTTCGATACCGCTCCCGGGAACACCGCGCCAAGGCCGTTGACGAGCTTGGAAGTCGAAATGAGGTTGATGTCGCCGAAAACGCCATTGGCAATATTATTATCGCCCGTGATGGTATCGACGCCGGTGATGTTGGTGCCGCTGTCGTCGATATAATCGACGGCCGAATACCAGTTGATCGTATCGCCCAGATCGATGTCAGCGGCGAGGCGGACGCCCCAGCTATGGCGATCATTGATATTGCGTTTCAGAACGGTGTTGGGCAGCCAGCCATTGTCATCGACCGAGAAGCCGCTGACCTTAAAACGTATCCCCGCCGACAGCGGCAAATCAAGTGATCCGCGCACCATCTTGTCCTTGAACTTGCCATAGCTCGCTTCGACAAACCCGCCAAAATCCTTGCCTGGTTTGCGCAAAATGACGTTGATCGCGCCGCCGGTGGTGTTCTTGCCGAACAACGTCCCTTGTGGCCCGCGCAGCACTTCGAGGCGTTCGACGTCAAACAGGCTGATGTTGTTGCCATTCTGGCGCGTGTAGAAAATTTCGTCGACATAAGTACCGACGGCAGGATCGAACGTCGGAAAGCTCTCGTCCTGGCCCTGTCCGCGCAGGAAGTAGACATTGGCACTGCCCAGCGAGGTGTTGTTGCTGCCCACAAGGTTGGGGATCGTATCGACCAGGTCGACCGTCTTGTTCACGGCCAGCGTCCGCATCGTTTCGGGTGTGTACGCCGTGATCGCAATCGGCACATCGGCCAGTTTTTGTTCGCGGCGTTGCGCGGTTACCAAAATCTCGGCAGCACTTGCATTTTCTTCGGCAGGTGCGGTCGTTTGCGCCAGCAAGGGCATGGCCGACATCAGCACGATAAGCGCGGCTCCAGCGTTGAGTGACTTTACGATCATCGAACGGTCTCCCTGAGTGGCAGTTTTTATCGCCCCTTGCCTGCTTGATATTTTTATGATTTGTCCGGACAACTTTTCACGGGCAAAGCCGTGTGTCAAGTCCCTTGGACGTAAGGACGCCGATGTCGGAAATTGCTTATCCAACGCTCGTTTATGCGCATTTGCTCCTGTTCGTGCTGTGGCTCGGCGCGGACGTTGGCGTGTTCCTGTTGGGGCAACATTTCCGGAAGCGAACGGTTTACACACTGGACCAGCGGATCGCGTTGCTCAAACTGCTCGTGATCGTCGACCTTACGCCGCGTGCGGCTTGGGCGCTGATGGTGCCGATGTCGCTAACCTTGTCGTACATGGGCGGCTGGTGGGATTTGCCGGTTGCCACCGTGTGGGTCGCGTGGGCCATCGCCGCCTTCTGGCTATGGCTCGTCTTCGATGCGCATGCCCATGACATGACGCCACGCGCCGCGCGCAACCGGCAGTGGGAGGGGTGGCTGCGCTATTTGCTTTGCACAGGATATCTGTGGCTGGGTGCTCAGTCAGTCCTGACGGGTTACCCGATTTCCGTTGGCTGGCTCGCGTGGAAAGCATTACTGTTCGGCCTCATCTTCGCTGCCGCAATCATGATCGATGTCAGCTTCAAACCCGTCGGACCGCTTCTCGGCAAACTGCTGAACGAAGGATCAAGCGATGCCACTGAACTGCCCCTCCTCCGTGTCATGAACAACACGCGATATTGGGTGTGGTGCGTCTATGCGTTGCTTGTCGTGACATCTTGGCTAGGGGTGGTGAAACCGGGTTGACCCAAAGAACTTGACAGCGCAAGTTGTCCGGACAAATTAGAGATATGCAGGAAAGCCCGACATCATGAGCGCACCGCTCGGCTATCAAAGCCTGTTGTTCGTGCCGGGTAGTCGGCCCGAGCGCTTTGACAAGGCGCTGGGGAGTGATGCTGATCTGGTCGTCATCGATCTCGAGGATGCGGTTGGCCCTGCCGACAAGGACTCGGCCCGCGACGCTGCGATTGCAGCGCTTGGCAACCCCCGCCTCGGTATTCGCATCAATGGATTGCGGACAAAGCAAGGGCTTGCGGACCTCCTCGCGCTCGCCTCAACCAAGGTTCCCTATATCATGATCCCGATGGTCGAAGCCGTCGCCGAAATCGAAATTGCTCATGCCATTCTCGGCCCCGAGGTCGGGCTGCTCCCGCTCATCGAAACCGTCAAAGGGTTGAACGTCGCGCAAGCCATTGCCGCTTCCCCCGGCATCTGCGGCGTCATGCTCGGCGGCGCGGACTTTGCCGGCGAGCTTGGCGTCGCCATGTCATGGGACGCGCTCTATGCCGCCCGCAGCGCCATCGTCATGGCTTGCGCCGCCGCCCGCGTGCCCTCGATTGACGTACCCTATCTTGACCTCGACAATCTCGATGGCCTGTCCGCCGACGTCGCCCGCGTCAAAGCAATGGGCTTCACCGCAAAATCAGTTGTGCACCCCAAACATATCGCCATTGTCCACGACGTCATGCGCCCCACCGCCGACGAAATCGCCGAAGCCCACGATGCCGAAGCCGCTTATGCGGCTGCCGGTCAATCCGCCGTCCGGTTCAACGGCAAAATGCTCGAAGCGCCCGTCATGGCGCGGTATCGCCGGATTTTGGCGCAAGGAGAAAAAACCAGTGCGTGATGGTGTCATCGAAGTTGCTCCCCGCGTTTTCCGCGAAAACTACGGGCGCTATTATGAGGAGTTCATCGAGGGCGACGTGTATCAGCATCGCCCCGGGCGGACGATCACCGACTATGACAATGTGTCGTTCACGCTGCTGACCATGAACACGCATCCGGCGCATTTCGACTATAATTTCGCGTCGAAAACCGAATTCAAAAAGCCGCTCGTCTGCTCGCCGCTGACGGTCGCGCTCATGGTCGGCATGAGCGTTTCGGACGTCAGCCAGAAAGCAGTCGCCAATCTCGGCTGGTCCGAAATCAAGCTGACCGCACCGCTGTTTCCCGGCGACACGCTTTATGCCGAAAGTGAGGTGGTCGACAAACGCGAAAGCAAATCGCGACCAGAGCAGGGGATCGTGACCGTCAAGACCATCGGCAAGAACCAGGACGGCGTCATCGTCTGCACCTTCGAACGCAAAATGCTCATCTGGAAAAAGGGCTTCGGCCCGATGGATACATGATGCAGATTTTACCCGCATCCCCGAGCGAAGCCGAGGGACATATTCGAGCGAAGCCGAGAATGCACACGCGCGTCGAGAGCCTCGGCTGCGCTCGGCAGGGCCCCTCGGCTCCGGTCGGGGATGCGGAAACTTTACGCAGGACGAATTAATGGCCACCGCACTCAATCTTGTTCCCTCGACCCGCCGCCCCGCAATGGACCCCGACGAGGAACGCGCTTTCCTCGATGCCATCGACAAATGGGTCCAGAAAGAAGTTCGCCCGGTCGTCATGAAACATGACCACGGCGACATCTGGCCCGCCGAATTGGTGGCGCAGATGGCCGAAATGGGCCTGTTCGGCGCCACCATCGGACAGGAATATGGCGGCCTTGGCCTGCCTGCGGTTACTTACGCAAAGATTGTCGCGCATATCTCCTCCTACTGGATGGCGATCACTGGCATTTTCAATTCGCATTTGATCATGGCCTGCGCCGTCGAGCGCTTCGGCACGCCGAGGCAAAAAGCACATTGGCTGCCCAAATTCGCAACCGGGGAAATCCGTGGCGGCCTTGCCCTCACCGAACCGAATGCAGGGACCGACCTGCAGGCGATCCGCACCACGGCGGTCCGTGACGGCGACGATTATGTCATCAACGGCACCAAGACGTGGATTTCGAACGGCATCAACGGTTCGTGCTTTGCGCTCCTCATCAAAACCGATCCGAAAGCCGACCCGCGTTACAAAGGCATGAGCCTGTTCATCGCGCCCAAGGGGCCGGGCTTCACCAATGGCAAGAAGTTCGAAAAGCTCGGCTATCACGCCATCGACAGCGCCGAACTGATCTTCGAGGATTACCGCATCCCCGCCGACAATCTGATCGGCGGCGTCGAGGGGCAGGGTTTTTTCCAGGCGACCGGCGGCCTTGAACTCGGCCGCATCAATGTCGCGGCGCGCGGGGTTGGCTTGGCCGAAGGATCACTTCGCCTCGCCACCGAATATGCCCAGATGCGCCAGACGATGGGCAAGCCGATTGCCGAGCATCAGGCGATCCAGCTTTACCTCGGTGAAATGGTCACCCGCGCCCGTGCCGCGCGCTTGCTCACCTTCGACGCGGCGGAGGCTTATGACCGCGGCGACCGCTGCGACATGGAAGCGGGCATGGCCAAATATTTCGCCTCCGAAGCGGCGGTCGAAAACAGCCAGACCGCCATGCGCATTTTCGGCGGTTACTCCTATTCTAAGGAGTATGAAATTGAACGCTTCTACCGTGACTCGATGCTGATGTGCATCGGCGAAGGCACCAACGAAATGCAGCGCATGATTGTTGCCAAGCAGTGGTTGAAGGCGAATAAGATTTGAGCGTGCCTCTCCCCCTATCAGGCACGCGCATATTGTCGTCAGAACAATATGGTGCCGGTCCTTACGGCACAATGTTCCTCGCCCAACTCGGGGCCGAAGTGATTAAGATCGAGCCACCAAAAGGAGGGGACTCCGCTCGCATGACTGGTCCCTATTTTCTTGGGGCAGACGACAGCCTGTTCTACCAGACCTTCAACCTCAACAAGCGCTCGATCACGCTCGACACACGCACTGATGCGGGCCGCGACATCCTGCACCGCCTCGTCAAAACCAGCCACGCGGTCACCAACAATGCACGCGGCGATCTCCCCGCCAAGCTCGGACTCGACTACGCGACGCTCGGTAAGGTCAACCCCGCCATCGTCTGCGTCCACGCCAGCGCCTATGGCCGCACCGGCCCGCGCACCTCATGGCCCGGCTATGACTATCTGATGCAGGCCGAAGCCGGATTCATGTCAGTGACGGGCGAGCCCGACGCCCCGCCGACGCGGTTCGGGCTCAGCATGGTCGATTTCATGACCGGCAGTATGCTCGCGACCGCAACGCTCGCCGCGCTAATTGATGCAGGAAAAACGGGCAAAGGCCGCGACTATGACATCGCCCTGCTTGACGCAGCATTGCACCAGACGAGCTATCCCGCCTTTTGGTATCTGAACCAAGGCCACGTCACACCGCGGATGCCGCGTTCTGCGCACCCCTCGGTCGTGCCGTCGCAGACGTTTCAAACGGCGGACGGCTGGGTGTTTGTGATGGCGCAGCTGCCCAAATTCTGGGCATTGTTGGTCGATGTGGTTGGCGCGCCCCATTTGAAAGAGGACACGCGTTTCGCCACCATACCCTTGCGCTTCGAAAATCGTGAGGCACTGGTCAAAATCCTCGACGGAATCTTCCTTCAGTATCCAACGGCGCATTGGCTGGCGACGCTTGGCAGCGTCGTACCCGTCGCTCCGGTCAACGATTTGGCGCAGGCGCTCGACAGTCCCCTGGTCACCGACATGCTCGACACCGTTGACCATCCGCAAGGTCCGCTCCGCGTGCTTGCCAACCCGATCAAGATCGACGGCGCCCGCCTGCCCAATCGTGCCGCGCCGAAGCTGGGTGCGGATACCGATGCGCTGCTTGGTGAGATTGGGTATGGCGAGAGCGAGATTGCGGCCCTGCGTGCCGAGGGAACGGTTTAGAATATGCCGCCTGTTCCCAACACCGCATCCCTGAGCTTGTCGAAAGGCTGTCCTTTCTTTGACGATGGTCAAGAAGAAGGGCAGCCCTTCGACAAGCTCAGGGATGCGGAATAGTTTCATGGGCAAACTCACCGGCATCCGGGTCGTCGACCTCTCGTTGTTCCTGCCCGGCCCGATGCTGACGATGATGATGGCGGATCAAGGCGCGGAGGTTGTCAAGATTGAGCCGGTCGCTGGGGATCCTGCCCGCGACCAAGCGCCGTTTGAAAATGGCCAATCTGTCTGGTTCCGCAATCTTAATCGCGGCAAAAAATGCCGCCGCCTCGACCTGAAATCTGACACCGGTCGCGAGGCGCTGTGGACTTTGATCGAGACCGCCGACGTCTTCGTCGAAGGCTTCCGTCCCGGCGTAATGGCCCGCCTCGGCTTCAACTATGCCGCAGTCTGCGCGCGCAATCCGAAAATTGTCTATTGCTCGATCAGCGCCTTCGGTCAGACTGGCGCGCTCGCGCATCACCCCGCGCATGACATGGCGGTGCAAGCGATGGCGGGCTTCTTGTCCGTCAACGATGGCCATGATGGAGCGCCCGTCGTCCCCAGCGTGCCCAGTGCTGACATGGCGGCGAGCCTGACGGCACTGTCGGCTATCCTGATGGCACTCATTGGCCGCGATAAATCGGGCTGCGGCGACTATATCGATTGTGCTATGTTCGATAGCTTGCTGCCGTGGTGTGCGCATATCGCAGGCAGTGCGATCATGGGCGAGGAAGCGCCAAAATCATCGCGCCAACGCTCACTCGGCGGTGCGGCATTCTACCAAGTCTACTCCTGTGCTGACGGAAAACACGTTACGCTTGGCGGGCGAGAAATGAAGTTCGCCACCAACCTGCTGACCGCACTCGACCGCCCCGACCTCATCCCCCACACCGAACGACCGGCGGGCGAACAAACCGACCTCATCGCATTCCTCCGTGCGACCTTTGCCACCAAAACCCGCGACGAATGGGTAAGCTGGTTTGCCGATAAGGACGTCGCCTTCGCGCCCGTCCTCGATTTCCGCGAAGCGTTCGACGCTCCGCATATCGCTGATCGCGGTTTGTTGATCGAAGCAGACGGTGATCATATGATTGCGTCGGCAATCCGGTTCGGGGGTGAAAAATGACGTCGTCCCTTACCTTCTCCCCTCCAGCCCTTGCTGGAGGGGCCAGGGGTGGCCCCTTTGTCCGAACCACGCGCCTTACTCGACACAGAGAACCACCCCTAGCCCCTCCACGAAGGCGTGGAGGGGAACTGGTTAATTTACCCCTCAACCTCGATATGCATGGCGTAGGCAAAGCGATCCCCCGGGTGATGACTTGCCGAAATCTCGAACAGTTTTCCGTCCTGGTCATGAAAACAGCGCAGGATGCGCAAACACGGGCTGCGGCGCGGCACAGCAAGCATCGGCGCTACATCCGCCCCGGCTGCAACCGCCTGAATATCTTGAGTCACCCCCGCCAGCTTGATCTTGGCCAGCCGCTCGACTTGGCGGAAAATCGTTTCCTTGTTGGGTTCGACCCGATCAATCACAGCCGCGAAATCGGCATGGACATAGGCATCAACAAGGGCAATCGGCACGGTATCACCGCCACCATAGCGCACCCCGCGGAAACGGAACCAGCGCCCGCCCGCGACCACGCCAATCTGTTCGGCAATGGCTTTGGGCAGCCCCCCTTCAGCCAGCCGCTCGAACTCGAACCGGCTGTCGCGCGCATATTGCAGAATTTCGGCAACATTCGAGAGCGGCTGGTGCAGTGCGCCACCCCGCGCAGCCGCCGGTTGCACCACCGTGCCAGACCCGCGTTTGCGCGCAATCAGCCCCTCGCCCTGCAGCGCGCGCAACGCTTCACGCACCGTAAAGCGCGACACGCCATATTGAATGCACAACATGCTTTCGGTCGGAAATTCGCCTTCGGGGAAAGCCCCGTTCAGGATCGCGGTGCGCAAGTCATCGGCCATCTCGCGATAGCGCGGCTTTTTTGTTTCCGCCTTGGCCTTCAACCCAGTTCTCCGCCTGCGGTGACATCATGACCGCCGAACCCCTTATCGCGCAGCTTGCCCGCCATTTGCAACGCCCCGTGCCCGAATCTGTCCGGACAACAGCACGGCTGCATCTGCTCGATTGGCTGGCGTGCGTGGCGGGGGCGCGGGGGAGCGAGGTGGCAAAGGCGATACATGGTCGCACTGCACTTCGCGGACAGACTGCCTCACGGTGGTTAGGTAACGTGCTGGAAATGGATGATGTCCATCGCACTGGCCGACTCCACCCGGGGCCCGTGGTTTGGCCAATCGCGCTTGAAGAAGCTGTCGATGAGAACGCAAATCTTGACACGCTACTTGCTGGCGCGGTGCAGGGTTACGAGGCAATGATTACCGTTGGGGCCACCTTCGATGACCACCATTACAGCTTCTACCACCCGACCTCGACTGCTGGACCATTCGGCTCAGCTGCGACGGCTGCATGGATCACTGGATTAACGGAAGAACAGTTTGGCTGGGCGCTTGGAAATGCCGGCTCAGATGCGGGAGGCCTTTGGCAGATGCGTCACGAACAGGTCATGACTAAGCAGTGGCACACGGCAATGGCAGCGGGATCAGGGGCGTTTGCGTCATTCGTTGCACAAGTCGGTGTAACCGGTCCATTAACAATTCTCGAAGGCCCGCAAGGCCTTTACGCCGCCATGTGCCGCGAACCCAAGCCGATGGTCCTCGGCCCCGACTGGCGGATCGAGGAAGTCAGTTTCAAACCGTGGGCCGCGTGCCGCCATGCGCATCCCGTCATCGACTGCGCGCTGGAATTGCGAGCCGGCGGAAAGCTGACCGCACCCTTCCACGTTGAGACCTATGCCGACGCGCTGACCTTCTGCGACAAACCCGATCCGAAGACCGAAGCCGAAGCCAAATTCTCGATCCAGCATGCCGTCGCCGTCATCGCCGATGGGCGCAACGCAACCCCTGCTGACTTCACACCCGACGCCATCGCCGCGCTGGCCCCGCTGCGCGCGGAAGTGACCGTCAGCGAGGCCCCCGACATCACCGCCCGCTATCCAGCGCATTTCGGGGCGCGGTTGAACGGTCTGGAGCTGGTAGACTGTCGCGGTGACCCCGAAAGGCCCGTTACCGAATCGGATATCATCGCAAAAATGCACATGCTGGCGGAATGGGGCGGGTTGCCCGATGCAGAGGCCGATCGTGCGGTGGACCTCGCGCTTCACGGGGATGACGCCGGGGCGATTGTCACGATGCTTGAGGATTGGTTGTCATGAGTCCGGGGGGCACTGCAAAAGCCCTCCCCCTCGAAGGGGAGGGTTGGGTGGGGGTGGACTGCACCCGAAACTTGAGTGCCGACGCGCGCGATGCGCGCTCCCCCTCCCCCAACCCCCTCCCCGCTGGGGTGGGGGCTTTATGAGCGCGACGACTGACCTCCTCGCCTTCGCCAGCGCGCCGCACACATTGCCGCCACTCGTCCGCACGGACGCAATCCGCCTCCTCGCCGACACGCTTGCTGTTGGCGCAGCAGGCGCAGCGTCAACCGAGGCCGCAAAGGTATTCGAAAGCGTCTGTCGGACAGGGACCGGACAAGCCGCGCGCCTCTTGAATGGCGCCCGCGTCCCCGAAACGTCGGCGGCTTTCTTCAACGGCTTTGCGATCCACTGCCTCGAATGGGACGCGGTACACGAACCCGCTGTTGTCCATGCCATGTCCGTGGTCACGGCGGCATTGCTTGCGGCGTCCGACCGGCGCGGGGGGAGTGACCCAGACGAGCTGCTGACTGCGCTCACGGTGGGCGTCGACATTGCGAGTGGCCTCGGCATTGCCGCGACCGGTCCAATGCGCTTTTTCCGCCCCGCGACTGCCGGGATCATTGGCGCTGCGCTCGCCGTCGCACGGCTCGATGGGCTCGACGCGGGGCGCATGGCTGATGTTCTCGGTCTTGCTTATTCGTTCGCGGGCGGGACGATGCAAGCGCATGTTGAAGCCTCCATTGCCCTTCCCTTGCAAATCGCCCGCGCGGCGCACGGCGCAGTGCAAGCGGTCGATCTCGTGAAGAGCAGCCTCACCGGTCCGCATGACGTGCTCGCAGGGCCATTTGGTTACAGCGCCCTGATCGAACCGCTCGACCTGTCGCGCTATGCGCCCGGCGCGCCGTGGCGGATCAGCGAGATTAGCACCAAACCCTACCCCAGCGGACGCGCGAGCCACGCCGTCCTCGCAACCCTTGCCGCAATCCGCAGCAGCCGCCGACCGATGGACCGCATCACCGCCCATGTCCCACCCCTCGTTCACCGTCTGGTCGGACGCCCGATGACCGACGACATGACGCCCGCTTATGCGCGGCTCTGCCTGCCCTTCCTCACCGCGCTGATGCTCCGCACCGGCCGCATCGACCCACGCCGGTTTACGCCCGAAGATTTCGCCGACCCGATCCTCCGGCAAATTGCCGCGACGACCACCATCAAAGTCGACAATAACCCCAATCTCAACGCCCTTTCCCCCCAACGCCTCGAAATCGACGGCGACGTCATCGACATCCCGCACACCCTCGGCAGTCCTGAAGCCCCGATGGATGTTCACCAGATCAACCAAAAACGCGACCTGTGCGAAGTCCTCGCGGGCGACATCCCCGACCGCCGCATTTTCGACGACCCCCTTGCTTACGCCACGGAACCTGCATGACGTATCCCACTTATTTCGAAGCCTTCGACGCCAAAAAGATGCTGGCGGACTATCCGCTTGATCTGGTTGGCACTTACGGCAAAATGTCGCGCGATGAACTCCGCGCGTTGCAGGAAATGCGGTTCACCACGCTGATGAAACGCGGCTGGGAAATCCCCTTCTACCAGCGCCTGTGGGGTGACAAAGGGATCGAAGCGGGCGACATTCGCGGCCTCGACGACATTGTCAGACTCCCCGTTTACGACAAAACCGACCTGATGGCCTCGGTCAACGCCTACCCGCCATATGGCGACTTTGACGGGCGCGGCGCGGACCCTGTGATCTTCCACACCACCAGCGGCACCACCGGTCGGGCCCAGCCGCTGATGTTCGGACCCAAGGGGCGCGAAGTCACCAATCTTCTCGTCGGGCGCATGTATCGCTGGATGGGCCTCGCGCCGCAGGACGTCGTTCAGTCGGTCTATGGTCACGGCATGATCAACGGCGGGCACTATATCCGCGAAGCCGTGACCCATTTCACCAACAGCCTGTTCCTGAGTGCAGGCACCGGCATCGAAACGCGCAGCGCGGCGCAGGTCAATCTAATGGCCGATTTCGGCGTCACCGTGATGGTCGGCTTCGTCGATTACGTCCGCAAACTCGCCGAAGTCGCCGAGGCTGAAAAGCTGTTCGACCGGATCAATCTGCGCATGATCATCGGCCATTTGGGCACCGAAGACCGCGCCGCCACCGAAGTCGCGTGGCATGGCGCCAAAGCCTATGACTGGTACGGCGTCGGTGACACCGGCAGCATTGCAGGCGAAGGGCCGGAACGCGACGGGCTCTATGTGTGGGAAGACGCGCAATTCCTCGAATTGCTCAACGTCGACAACGGCGCGCCGGTCACGGCTGGCGAGACCGGCGATATGGTCGTCACCTGCCTGTTCAAAGATGACATCGCCCCGTGCATCCGCTTCAACACGCATGACATCACGCGTGAGCTGGGCGGGCGCGGCGAGTTGGCGTTCAAGCGCATCGCCGGGTTCAAGGGCCGCAGCGACAATATGGTCAAGCTGCGTGGGATCAACCTTTTCCCCCACGCCATTGCCTCACTGATCGAAAACCGCAGCGATTTGACGGGCGAGTATGTCTGTCACTTGAATCGCATCGAAGGCCGCGACGAAATGGTGGTGACGATCGAAAGCCGCGGCGGGACCGAAAAATCCGCGCTGTCCGCATTGCTCCGGCAGGGGTTGGGTGTCGAAGTCGGCATTACGCTCTGCGGTCCCGGCGGCACATCGGCGGCAACGCAAATCGACAGCCGCCAGAAACCGATCCGCCTCATCGATGAGCGGGGGTTATAGTGCACGACCCCTACAACGCCGTTATCGATCTCGATCCGGCAATGCACGCTAGCGATGGCGCACTTGCTGGTATGACCATCGGCATCAAGGCAAACATCGCGGTGAAGGGTTTGCCGTGGACAGCAGGCATGGAACTGTACCGAAACCGCATCGCGACCGAAGACGCTGAAATCGTCAAACGCCTCCGTATAGCAGGGGCGGCAATCCCCGGCACACTCAATATGGAGGAAGCCGCGCTCGGTGCAAAAACCGATAACCCATGGTTTGGTGCCACGCAAAACCCGCACCGCTCCGGCTACACCCCAGGCGGCTCTTCAGGCGGGTCAGCCGCCGCCGTGGCTGCTGGACTTTGCGACGCCGCGCTCGGCACCGATACAATGGGGTCGATCCGTATCCCGGCCAGCTATTGCGGCGTTTACGGCTTCAAACCCGCCAATGCCGCCGTCAGCCAGGAAGGCCTCGAACCTGCCGAACCCTCGCTCGACGTCATTGGGCCCCTTGCGCGCGATCTGGATACGCTCGAACGCCTCGCCCGCGTGATATCCGATTTCGGTGAGGGCGACGGCAATGCGCCGGACACGATGGCGGCGGGCGCTTTTCTCACCGACTTGGGTGGTGTCGAATGCACCCTCGACGTTCTGACAGTTTATGAAGTGGCCAAAGCTGTACTTGGTGATTTGCAACCAATCGAACTGAGCGTCCCCCTGTCCCGCCTTCGCTTTGCGGGTTTCATCAAGACGTCGCGGGCAATGGCGGCGCATTTCGCCGATGCCGATCCGATGTTGATGTCAGCGAATCTTAAAAAGTTGCTCGGCTATGGTCCCAAACGCAGCGCGGACGACTGGGCCGAGGACCAGCGCATCCTCGTGGACCTTGCCCAAGAAATCCGCACGCTCATCACCCGCAACAACTTCCTGATCCTACCCACCGCCCCGCAACCCGCCTTTCCGCACAGCGACCCCGCCCCCGCCAATCAAGCCGATTTCACCTGCATTGCCAGCATCGCAGGCCTCCCCGCGATCAGTTTCCCGGCGGGATGGAGCGAAGACGGCCTCCCCATCGGCGTGCAAGTGATCGGGCAAGTTGGCCATGAAGCCCATCTCTTCGCCCTCGCTCGCGCGCTCGACAGCACGCTTGCCGCCTACCGGCCACCTGCTAGTTTCAACCCGTAAAAAGGAGCCCCCCATGCGCATCATCGTCCTGTTCAACCTGAAAACCGACGTCAGTGTCGAGGCCTATGAGACATGGGCGCGCGAGACTGATATCCCCGGCGTCCGCGCTTTGAAATCGGTCAGCGGTTATCATGTCCAGCGCGCCACCGGTATGCTCGGCACCGGCGATCCCTCGCCCTATGCGTATATCGAGATCATCGAGATCGACGATATGGCGCTGTTCGGCGAGGACGCGGCTGGACCTGTCGTGCAAGCCCTCGCGGCGGATATGCGCAATTACGCGGATGATCCGCTCTTCATCACGTCGGAGTCGCTGTGAAACGCCATGCGGGCAAAACGATTGTCGTCACGGGCTCGGGCCGCGAGAAGGGGCTGGGGCAAGCGATCCTGCAACGCTTTGCCGATGAAGGGGCGAACTGCGTCGTCTCCGACCTCGACATTGGGCATGAAGCCGAAGGCGTTGCCGACGATTTGCGCACACGCGGTGCACAGGTTGCGGCAATCCCGTGTGACGTGTCCAAAGCCGATCAATGCGCCGCCCTCATCGACCGCACCGTTGCGCAATTTGGCGGCATCGACATCATGGTCAACAATGCCGGGATCGGCTTCATGATGAAGCCGCTGCTTGATGTCGACCCGCGCGATTGGGACACCGTGATTGCGGTCAACTTATCAGGTGCATTCTACTGCACCCAAGCCGCCGCCAAAGCGATGGTGAAGGCAGGCAATGGTGGCCGCATCATCAACATCGCCAGCCAGGCCGCCAAAACCGGCTTCCCGCATCTTCCCGCCTATGTGTCATCAAAGCACGGCATGATCGGTCTGACCCGCGCGAGCGCGGTCGAACTCGGCGCGCATCGGATCACCGTCAACGCCGTATGTCCCAATCATGTCACCACAGGCCTCGGCGCGGAGCAGAATGCCTATTTCTCCAAGCTGCTCGGCTTTGAAAGCACCGAAGCCTATCTCAAAAACATGGCGGCTAAGAACCCGATGGGCCGCCCCGGCCTCGCCTCGGACACCGCTGCGGCCTGCGCCTGGCTGGCGAGCGATGATGCGTTCTACGTCACGGGCGAGGCGCTGAACGTGAGCGGCGGGGAGGAAATGCATTGATAACAAATACACTGCAACTCCCCTTCACGCCTTCGTGGAGGGGCCGGGGATGGCCCCTTTCTTGTCGGACATGGCACCATGGGTCACGGAGAACCTCACCCCTAGCCCGTCCCAGAAGGCCGGGAGGGGAATCATGACCCCCGCCATGACCCCCGAACGCATCGACTGGCCCAACAATGCCAAAATCGCGCTCTCCATCGTCGTGAACGTCGAGGAAGGCAGCGAGATGACCGTCGCGCGCGGCGACCGGGGGATGGAACCCGTCGACGAACTCGGCATCCACATCAAATCGCCGATCCGCAATTACGGGAATGAATCGAACTATCTCTACGGCATCAAGGCAGGCGCGCCGCGCGTCGTGACCCTGCTCGACAAACATGATGTACGCGCCAGCTGGACCGTCGCGGGGATGTCCCTCGAAAACCATCCCGACATCGCCGCTGCCATCGCTCAGCGCGGCGACGAACCGGTCAGCCACGGCTATCGCTGGGTCCACCAGTTCAAGATGGACGAAGCAGAAGAACGCAACTTCATCCGCAAAGCCGTGGCTTCGATCGAAAAAACAACCGGCACCCGTCCCTATGGCTGGCTGTCGCGATACTTCCACACCGACAACACTCGTCGCCTGCTGATTGAGGAGGGCTTCGACTATCATATGGACGATTATTCGGGTGACGTGCCGTTTGTCGATGCCGCGACCGTCCCCGGCAAGCGCATCGCCATTGTGCCGTATCAACTCGACACCAACGATATGAAGATGTGGACCGACCCCGCCTACACACCCGCAAACTGGCTCGATTATGCCCGCCGTGCGTTCGACTGGACTTATGCCGAAGGGGTGGCGGGCAATCCCAAGATGATGAGTCTGGGCCTCCACCTTCGCATCATCGGGCGCCCGGGCCGCATCTGGGCGCTCGACGAATTTCTGAAGCATGTGCGCGGCCACGACGGCGTCTGGTTCGCGCGGCGGCATGAGATTGCAAAGGTCGTGCTGTGACGCTCCGTCTCGAAACCCACAGTCCTGTTGCGCACCTGATCATCGACCGCGCGGCAAAGCGGAATGCCTTTAATCAAGCCATGTGGGACGCGCTGCCCGTGCTGGTCGCTCAAGCAATGGCCGACGACAACGTCCGCGTCCTCATCGTCCGTTCCGCCGAACCCGGCGTGTTCTGTGCGGGAGCAGACATCGGCGAACTTTCCGCCAACGCCGCCAGTCCCGATTGGCTTCTTGCCAACCAGACCGCGATCAACCGCGCCCAACATGACCTCAGCCGCGCTGCCAAGCCCACCATCGCGCTGATCGACGGCGATTGCGTCGGTGGCGGCTGCGGCCTTGCGCTGGCGTGCGATCTGCGCATCGCATCGGTGCGGTCACGTTTCGGGATCACACCCGCCAAACTCGGCCTCGTTTATCCGCTGCACGATACCAAGCTGCTCGTCGATCTGGTCGGCCCCGCCAACGCGAAACGCATCTTGTTCACAGGGGCATTGATCGACGCCGACGAAGCGCACCGCATCGGCCTGATCAACGACATCGCCGTCAATGCCGATGCGCTGGTCGAGACGATGACCAGCGTCTCCAGCCACAGCCAGCGCGAAAACAAAGCGATGATCCGCCGCATCCTCGACGGACAGGTCGCCGATGACGACGCCACCCGCGCGGTGTTTGCCGACGCCTTCACTGGCCCCGATTTCAGGGAAGGTGTGTCGGCATTTCTTGAAAAACGCCCTCCCAAATTCAATTAACACTGTGCTCCTGCGAAAGCAGGAGCGTTGGTTCGGGCAATGCACACCGCGTCCAAGGCTCCTGCTTTCGCAGGAGCACATGATAGGAAAATAGACCATGTTGACCCACGGACAAATCCTCGGCGGCACGCTGACCACGCCCGACCTTGACCTTGCTCTCGCTGATTACCGCGACCGGCTAGGGCTGGCAGTCGTCGAACAGGACATCCTTCCCGCCGATCTCACCGCCAGCTGGGCCACCCCCGCCAGCACCGGCGCACGCTATGCCACGCTCCAACCGACCAGCGGCGCGCCCTGTTTCGTCCGCCTCGTCGAAGCACCCACCCCGCCCGATTTCAAACCCACCCGCACTTTTGGCTGGGCAGCCTTCGAAATCACGGTGCAGGATGTTTATAACTGGCCCGCCAAGCTCGACGGGTCGGGGTTCGACATCATCGGCCTGCCCAAGGAAATTGAAGGGCTCCCCTATTTCGTCGCAATGCAGATGACCGGCCGCTGCCGCGAGATGATCTACCTTAACGAAGTTCGCCAAAACACGCCGTCGTCGGACTTGCCGAAAGCGGCGTCACCCGCCGATCATATCTTCATCGTCATCCTCGCCTGCGCCGACCGCGAAGCGGCGCTCGACTGGTATCGCGATGAGGTCAAACTCGATATCGGCGGCAGCTACACCATCGACTATACCATGATAAACAAAGCGTTTGCGCTGCCCGATGGCCATCAATCGACGATCACCATGGTGCAAAGGGACCGCCTGCCGATCATCGAAGTCGATGGCTACCCGCAAGCCGCGACCGTCCGCCCCGGCCCCGCCGATGCGCTCCCCGCAGGGAACGCGATTGTGACGCTGGCGGTCGATGATCTCGATGCCCTCGCGCTCAACTGGATCGCGGCCCCTGCGGTTCGCGACGGGCCGATGTACGCCGACCGCCGCACCGCAACCGTCCGCGGGCCAGCGGGTGAGTTGCTGGAGTTGGTCGAAATCTCTTAGTAGCAAGGTGGCTCTGTGCTCCGGACTAGATCCGGAGCCTTGCGACTAGCTTGCATCTATTCTCGCAAAGCTCCGGATCAAGTCCGGAGCACAGTTACCCACATAATGAGCATAGCGCTCTAGCGTCCACTGTTATACCCCGCTAAGACACATCAACTTCAAGCGGTAGGGCGTAACAAATGCTGGGTCGAATATTGGGTTGGATCAGAGCGCATCCGAAGACGTCCATCGCCATCGGCTTTGCACTCGCCGCGATCCTCTACTTCGCATTGCGTCCCACACCCAAGACCTATGAATATATCTCGGCAACCGTCGATAAAGGCGAAGTCGTCCGCCGCGTCACGGCCTCGGGCAAGCTGCGC
>JANOVZ010000054.1:0-22393 GCA_031417655.1 Sphingomonas sp.
GGCGCTCCGCGTGAGAAATTTGTTGATATTGCTGACATGATGGGCGTGCTGGGTTGAACCTTTGTGATCGGCCCGCTAAATATTACTAGTGATCGGGGAATAGCTCAGCCCGGTAGAGCACTGCCTTCGGGAGGCAGGGGCCGGAGGTTCGAATCCTCTTTCCCCGACCAGATATTCATCGAACCACAAGTCGCTGGTTTTGCCCCTTTTGTGGCTACCAAAACCGTGATTTCCGCCTTCGAAAAAGCGCAGTTCGACCGAACCGCTCGCCTTTTGCCAGCTTTCGATCAAGCCGAAGCCCTGTTGCCGGACAACGGATCGTCATCTGTGGCGCGCTGCTATGCATGGCCATTGTCGCGGATGCGATCATTCCGCTCGCGTTCGGCACGATGGGCTGATGTCTCAAATCTTTCCTCTGGACTCGTCTTTACCGCCCTCTGATATATGCTGATTGCTGGCTCTGGCTGGACGTCACGCAACCTTGCTTGTCCGGAGATTTCCCAATGCGCATGATCGCCCTTTTTGCTTTAACCTCCGCGCTCTGCGCTCCGGCTTTTGCTGGTCCACAAGACCCCGATGCGCGTGCCGTTGCCGCTGAAAAGGCGATGACCGATGCCGAACGTACAACGCTGACACACGGCGTCATGGCGGTCCCACTTTTTCCCGGAGCGGCACCGCTTCCCGCCGATGCTGTCCCTGGTGCCGGATATATCGCCGGTATCCCTCGCCTCGGGGTTCCCTCGCTGCGCGAAACCGATGCGAGCCTCGGCGTGTCCTACGTCATGGGCCTGCGCAAGGATGGTGCAACGGCGCTCCCCTCGGGCATGTTGATGGGGTCGACATGGAATCCGGTAATCCTGCGCGCGGGCGGTGCGATGATCGGTCGTGAGGCGAAAGCGAAAGGCTTCAATGTCATGCTGGCCGGTGGCATGAACCTGATCCGCGAACCGCGCGGCGGGCGGACGTTCGAATATCTGAGCGAAGATCCGCTGCTGTCGGGCATGCTCGGCGGCGCTTCGATTGCGGGCATTCAGTCAAATGGGATCATTTCGACGATCAAGCATTTCGCGCTCAACAATCAGGAAACCGCGCGCAATTTCATCGACGTGCGGATCAGTGAAGCGGCGGCACGTGAAAGCGATCTCCTCGCGTTTCAGATTGGCATCGAACAGGGAAAACCGGGATCGGTGATGTGCGCCTATAATCAGGTCAACGGTGCCTATGCTTGCGATAATGACTGGCTGCTCAACAAGGTATTGAAAAAGGATTGGGGCTGGAAGGGCTTTGTGATGTCGGACTGGGGCGCCGTACCTCGTCTAGAGACCGCGCTTCACGGCCTCGACCAGCAATCGGGCGAACAGCTCGATCCCAAAGTTTTTTTCGGAAAGTTGCTCGCCGATGCAGCGGCAAGTGATCCCGCCTACAAGGCGCGCCTCGTCGACATGAACCGTCGCATTCTTTGGGCGATATATTCGAGCGGTGCCGACAAGCCCGCCGCCCGGTCCGCTATCGATTTTAAGACTAATGCCCTCGTTGCCGAAGCAACTGCGAAGGAAGGCATCGTTTTGTTACGCAATCGCGGTAATGCTTTGCCGCTGGCGGCATCGGCAAAGTCAATTGCGGTCATCGGCGGCTATGCCGATACGGGGGTCCTTTCGGGTGCAGGGTCATCGCAAGTGCATGGCGAACGTGGGCCCGCTGTTGCTGTGCCGATGGGCGGCGACGGCCCATTCGCCGCATTCATCTCCCAACAATATCACCGCTCCTCCCCCCTGAAGGCGCTCAAGGCACGTGCCCCAGCAACGAAATTCACATATCGTGATGGTCGCTACATCACCGATGCCGTGCTGGCAGCGAAAAAAGCCGACGTTGCAATCATCTTTGCTACCCAGTGGACGAGTGAGGGCTTCGACCAGCCCGACCTGAACTTACCCAACGGGCAGGATGCGCTGATCGCTGCGGTCGCTGCGGCGAACCCGAATACGATTGTTGTCCTCGAAACCGGCGGCGCCGTGGTCATGCCCTGGCTTGATCAGACCGCGGCAGTGGTCGAGGCTTGGTATCCCGGCGCGCGCGGCGGTGAGGCGATTGCGTCGGTCCTTTATGGCGACGCCAATCCGTCGGGACGCTTACCCATAACCTTCCCTGCGAGCGTCAGCCAACTGCCCTTCCCCGTGCTACCGGGAAGCGATACGCTTGACCCTGATTTTCAGGGACGGGCAAAGCCGGGCGAAACGCTGTCGGTCGATTACAACCGCGATGGGTCTGATGTCGGCTATCGCTGGTTTGCCCGCACCGGTGCCAAGCCGTTGTTCGCATTCGGCCACGGCCTGTCCTACACCAGCTTTTCGCGCAACGGCTTGTCTGTAACGGGCGGTGCGACTGTGACGGCAAAGTTCATAGTTAAGAACACTGGAGCCCGTGCCGGCGCCGATGTGCCGCAACTCTACCTCATCAATGCAGCGGGCACGCCTGTGCAACGGCTCGCTGCCTTTGAAAAGGTCATGCTGAAAGCGGGCGAGAGCCGGACCGTTAGCGTCGCCGTCGATCCGCGTTTGCTCGCCAATTGGGTGGACAGTGGCTGGCTGATCAAAGGCGGCACCTATGGTTTTGCGCTCGGGTCGTCGGCTGCCGATGTCGGACCGGTGACGACTGTGAAATTAGCTGAGCGGCGGATAAAACCATAGATTGAACACGCGGATGGCATCGTACGTGTTCTGGATTGAACCCGGTCCCGTTCCGTAACGATCGCCACCGTGTCGATCGTCGGCACATTAGAAACAAAGTTGCGCGATTTCGCGACACACGGACCATTGTGATTGAAAACCTTGATTGCCACCCGTGTCGATCAGCGGTTGAGAGTTTACCGTACCAGCAATGGAAAACGGCGGATCAAATTGCCCCAGCGCTATAAAAGCGTGACTCCGGCTGTGCAGAGCGCCGACGAAGCACGCGTTGCCGTCGCAAGCGTTTCACGAACTCGCGCCAGTGCGGCCCCCTGCGCATCATCCTCGCCCAGCAACTGGAAAGTACCGGTCAAAGCAAAGCTACAATGGCCGTGCACCGTGGCGACCAAGGAACGAGTCAGCCGCGCAACCGACAGTTGGGGCGAATCGCCCAGCACCGCGGCGACTTCGGCCTCTACTATTTGCGTCAGGCGACCCCGCGCGCGCGTGTCGCCCTCGGGCATGGTCATGTCGTGCGGCAGGCGGTGGTCGTAAATGGCCATCCATAAATTCGAATTGTGCGCGGCAAAGCTGAAATACCCCTCGACCATCGCCGCAATCCGGTCTTTGCCCGCGACCGCGAGGTGATGAACGAGGTGATCGCCCCACAGGCTAAAAGTACGCGTATTGACCGCAATCATCAGAGCGTCGAGCGTGCCGAACACATTGTAAATCGTGCCGATCGAATAGCCGATGCGCTTGGCGACTTCGCGCGCGGAAAAGCGTAAGAAGCCGACCTCGGCCATATGCTTGTGAGCCTCCGTCACGATCAGCGCGCGCAATTCAGCCCGGCTATGGTCGGATCGACGTCCCATTAAACTCGCCTAAAATTGTTATTGAGCATTGTCCATTTATTTAATTGAACGCTTATCAATTGCCTAATATGGTTTAGTGAAAACGGCGAAACTGCTTAAACTTTTCGTCCAATTTCCCCGTTATAACGGTCCGAGCACCACAGGAAAACCGCATGTCCGCGCCCGATCTCTTGTTGTTTGCCACACGTCGTTTCGGACCATTGTTCGTCGTCGTGTTTCTGGGCGTGTTCAAAAACAATGCGGAACAGCTTGGGCTGGTGACCGAAATAGTGTGCGAAAAGGTCTCGGCTTGAGTTTCCGCGCTTCCGCCCTGCTCCACGCCGCACGCGCCTTTGCACAGACGCGGTGGCTGGCACGGACGCTCAGAACGCGGGGCGATGTGTTGCGTCACCACAACCAGCGCATCACACGGCTGATGCGTCAGGCAATGCCACATTTTGCCGCGACTCGCCACGTCCGCAATTTCACTGACTTGCCAATCATTGATAAAGCGACGTTGCTGAAAGACTTCGCGCGCTACAACCGTGCCGGGATCACGGTGGAGGAAGTGTGCGCCGCGCTGGCATCGGGCGCAACCGCAGTTCGCGACCACGCTTTTGGGTGCAGCACGGGGACGAGCGGCAATCGCGGCTATTTCGTGATCTCGGATGCCGAGCGCTTCACTTGGCTGGGTACGATCCTGGCCAAGACCCTGCCCAATGCGCTTTGGCAGCGGCACAAGGTTGCCCTCGCGCTGCCGTCGCTGTCAAACCTCTACCAGTCAGCGGGTGCGGGTAGCCGGGTCGCGCTGACCTTTTATGATCTGGCAGAAGGCGTCGACGCCTGGGCTTCGCGCCTTGCAGCCGACGCGCCCGACACGATAGTCGCGCCGCCCAAAGTGCTGCGCGCGCTCGCAGATCGGGGCCAACTCCTGGCCCGTCATATCTTCAGCGGTGCTGAAGTGCTCGACCCGCTCGACCGCGCGGTGATCGAAGGAGCAACGGGGGCAAAGGTCCGCGAAATCTATATGGCGACCGAAGGACTGTTCGGCGTTGCCTGCCCCCACGGCACGCTCCACCTCGCTGAGGATGCCGTGGCGTTCGAATGGGAGGCAGTTGGAAACAGTGCGCTTGTGACACCGCTCGTTACCGACTTTACACGCCGCGCTCAGCTGATGGCGCGCTACCGCATGAACGATCTGCTGGAATTGAGCCAAACCCCGTGTGCCTGCGGATCGCCGTTGCAGAGCGTCGCGCGGATTGAGGGGCGACAGGACGACGTCTTCATACTGCCCGCCCGCGACGGCGGAACGCGCATGGTCACACCCGACGTCATGCGAAACGCGGTCATCGGCAGCGACCCGCGCATCGACGATTTTCGCATCGTTCAAACGGCGCGCGCGACTGTCGAGATCGGTCTACCCGCCGCGCTGAGCCTTGAGCCGACAGCGGCGGCGCTAGGCAGACTGTTCGATCGGATTGGCGTTGCTCCGGTCGACATCAAATGGCGCGCCATCGACATTCCTTATGATCGCAAGCTGCGCCGCGTCCGCCGCGACTGGCAACCTGATCAGCCCTTTTCCGCGACCACAAACGAATAAAAGAATGCACGGTCGCTGGCGAATAGCCGCGCCTCTGCGCCTACGTCTCGCCTGAAACCGGCAGCGTCGGGAAGATCAGTGCCCGTCTTGTTGAAGAACTTGCGCTCGCACACGCGTCCGCCGGGTGCGATTGCGCGCGACAAATCATGCCACAGCGCGCGCTGCACCTCGACCCCGCAATAAGAAGAATAATCCGAAAGCGACGCCGCATCGAAACTATCGGAAGGCGTCGTCGAAAGAAAAGTCTGGACCGCGCCTGTCACGAAATGCACGCGGTCAATCCGCGACGAAATCTTGGCGAAGCCGTGTTCCGAAAGATAGGCGGGCCGCACCTCTCGTGAATAAGCACCGGCCAGCATCAGCCAAGCAAACGGACTGTCGCGAAACAAAACATGGCGCGCGGCATGGTCGAACCGCGCGGCGACATAACCCGCAATGTCAAAATCAGGCGGGACGAATGCGATCCCCGGCTCGCGCGCGACATAGCGCCACAGCACCCGGACCGAAAGCAGCCGCAACAGCCAGTGCCAGCCTCGGTCATCCCACTGATCACGCCAAAGCGCATATTGTTCGTCAAGCGTGTTTGCAGCCAGCAAACGCGCGGCAAGCGCCCGGCGGCGCGGACCCGCCAGCCGGTGCATCGTGCGCAAGAAGCTCTCCCAACGCCCACAATAGACCAGTCCCGCGTCGATTAGCTGCTCGTTCCGTCGCCAGAAAGCCTGCGACGGCGGCGAGAGGGCGTCGATCATCGCAATCATGTCATCCGGTCGCACGGGTGTTGCGTCATCGAGCCCAACAAATCCCGCAAAAGATGGATACGACAACCGCCGGTATCCCTCAGCCAGCAGTTCGGCGAGCGCGGTCTGCGCCGGGTTCTGATCAATCGACACGATCAATGCTGGGTCGGCGGTCAAAAGATCAAACGTCCGCGATCCACTTGCAGTGATGCTCATCACACGCCGACCAGCCGGGTTCAGCGCAGAAATCTCGCTCGCCCCGTCCTCATTGCTCGCTGCATACCAAATCCGGTGATCAAGCGCCGCCGCCTTCACGCGGTTGTCGCTTCCGCAGCGCGTTCCGGACAGTGGCACGGGGTAATCCTTAAATCAGGGTTGCGGATCGACAGCATATGCAGCCGCGCAAGCGTCGCGCGTCCGGCTTTTGTGTCGCCCAGAAACCCGCTGGCGAGCGCAGGGGCAGGCATGTTGCGGCGGATGGCATCGCTCGACCAGGCGGCATCGCCAACCATGAAATGATCGCCATGCTCCGTGTCCCTAACAATAATGCCCCAATGCCCCGGGCAATGGCCGGGCAGCTCGACCGCAATCACCGATTGGTCGCCCAACACGTCGGCACCGGCATCAAACGGAGCGAGGGTGGACGATAATGGCACGCGCGGCGCTTCTTCGAAAAAATGCGCCCGTGTGCCAATGTCGGCAGGTATCAGCGCGCGTAATACCCCCTGCCGCACCGCCGCGAATCGTCCACCCCGGCACGCCGCATCAAGTCCCGCCCGTGCGCAATGGATCGCAGCATGCGGAAAGGCATGCATCCCAGCCATATGGTCGGCGTGAAAATGTGAGAGGATGACGTGGCGAACATCGCTCGGTGAAATGCCATGCCGGTGGAGCTGCACGGTCAGATGCTCACGAGGATCGAGCGTTACCGGCGTGAGCCAGCGGTAGAAGCGTTCGGGCATTGGTTGCGTCGCGGCAAGAAATTCTGGGTCATAGCCAGTGTCAAACAGGATCGGCCCTTCACCGGGATGAATGATCAGCATGGCGAGGGACGGAAATACAGCCGGTCGCCAGCTGCCGTCGCCAATCGACATGATTTGGGGGTGCCGGCAATGCCCGACCCGCAGGGGGACAACGCGAACATCAGTCACGCGGGACGTTCCTGTCAAGCGCATGGGCAATCGCCACTTCGGGGGTATAGCAGGGTCGCCAGCCGAGGGTGTCGCGCGCCGCACTGAGATCAAACGTCTGCGAAAAGGCGAGTGTCTTGACGGCGTAGCGCGTGATTGGCGGTTCGGGACGGCCCGGGAGAAGTGCTGCGAACCGCTCGGCTAGCGCCGCAGCTTTCAGCGCCACACCCGTTCCGATATGCCCGACTTCGAGCGGTCGTCCCAGCGACGCAAAGATCGTCTCCAGCAACACACGCAAACTGCGGGGGGCGCCGCCCGAAACATTGAACACATCGCCCGTCCCCGCATCAGTACGCTCCGCCGCGATCAGGGCGCGCGCCACATCGCGCACATCGGTAATTTCGATCAATGCATCACCCGACCGGGGCAGCCGCACCCGGCCCGACCGCGCTGCACGTAACAGGCGCGGTAGCAACACCGTGTCATGCGGACCGATTATGGCACGCGGGCGGATAACGACCGTTTTGAATGTTGCCGTCGAGGCAGCAAGCACGGCGAGCTCAGCAGTATATTTTGTCTTGGCATAATCATTGGCAAACGGCGTTGCAGGTGGATCGGACTCGATAAGGTTCAGCCGGTCGCGGGTGTCGGCATAGATCGAGGGTGTTGAGGTAAAGACAAACCGACCAACGTCGGCCGCCCGCGCCGCGGCCATCAATCGCAAAGTCGCCGTCACATTGGCGGCCTCAAAATCGGCAACTCGACCCCAAGGCGATGACAGCGCCGCCAGATGAAAAACGCTGTCAACACCTTGCATCAACCCGTCGAGCGCATCGGCCACGAGATCAGCGCGCATGAACGGGACACCGAGCGTCTCTCCGATCTTTGCGTCGCGACCTGTCGCCTTCACACGATAACCGTTGGCAACCAGCATCGGCACCAACGTGCGCCCCAACCCACCCGTAGCACCCGTGACCAATGCATGACGCATCACCATGCAATCACCGCACCGCCTAGCGATACGCCTGCTGACGTTCCGACAAGGAGCGATCGGCTACCCGGTGTCAGGCGCCCGCTGGTACGGGCCGTATACAGAGCGTGCGGCATGCCGACAGCAATCTGGTTGCCGTGGTCTGCAAAGATGTCGATCGTCTTAGCATGGCCATTGGGCACCGCGCGCTTCAGATGTTCGAGTGCCACAGCGCTCGCCTGATGCGGAATGATGGTGTCGATGGCACTGATATCGACCTCGGCTGCACCAAGCAGACGGTCGAGGAAGCCCGGAAACGGTCGTGCCGTCGCGCGGAAAACGCCTGGGCCATCCATACGAAACTTGGATTTCGCCAGAAAGGCTTCGAGGTCGTCCTGCGGGCGCAAGCGCGTGCCCCCTGCCTCGAGCGCGCACAGGTCGCTGCCATCGCCATAGGTTTCGAGCCGTGATGCGCACAGCCGGTGCGGCCCGTCGGCGCTGAGCGCAACGGCGACGGCGCCATCACCAAAAATGACCGAGGCCTCAGGGTCGCCGAAATCAAGGGCGGCGGAGGCGATATCGGCCGACACGATCAGGGCACGTCGCCATTTGTCGGTCGCAAAACCGCTAAGAACCATGTCCAGCGCAACAATGAATGACAGGCAAGTTGCGTTGACATCGAAGGCGGGAATGCCAGACTGGCCAAGGCCGAGCCGCCGCTGAATAAGTGTGGCCGTCCCCGGAATTGGCTGTTCCATAACCGCGCAGGCTCCGACGATTACGTCCAGAGTAGAACCATCCCAACCCGCATCATCAAGCGCTGCCTGCGCCGCTTTAGCCCCAAGCATCGAGCTGGTCTCTTCGTCCTCAGCCCATTGGCGCGACCGGATTGCGAAATGGCGTTCGGTCCAGCCGGTTTCACGGCCAATTATTGCATCAAGTTCAGCTGACGTAACGTTCCTACGGGGCAAGGCACGCCCGATTCCGACCAGTCCGAAAAGAACACCCACCGAAAATTGCCCCTGCTCGAAACGCCTAACAAGCGGCGAATAAGGCGTAAAATGAACGGTGCCTAATTAAATATATTTCGTCTTGGTGGCGATTTCGCCAAGCAGCAGAAGAGGTGCGACCGGTTGCGCCACATTGCGGAGGAGAATACAGCCTAACCGGCCTTCACAATCGATCGACTCAATGCAGAAACATCGGATAGCCGCGCCGCTCTCGGCGTTGAGCTGAGAGCGGCGCTAAGCCGACACTACACCGATGCGGGAACGCGGGTCGCAGTCCGTCGCCGCAGGATGCTGCCTACCAGACCGAAGCCGAACAGCATCATCGCCCAGGTCGCGGGTTCGGGGACGGCATTGTTAACGGCGGGGTTGATCGAAAACGAAATGTTATCGATCCCTGTGTTGAAGCCGTCGGGTCCATATTGCAATCTTAGGCCCGTGCCGTTGCTCACGTTGAAGGAAAGCGAGCTGTGTCCTGTGCCTGGTGCGACAACAGCGCCCGAATTATACAGCAGGTTATAAGCGAGGTCGTAGATGCGGAACGAAGTGTTTCGGTTACCGTTATACCCAGCAAAATCGAGGCTGTTGAGCGTGATTATGTTGCCCGGGGTCGTCAGCGCAAACGTGATTTCCTCGGCCACGGTTAAACCAGCGGTCCCATAAAGAACGCCGGTGAGGTCGCCATACCCTGTGTTGTACCAGTAGAGACTGGTTTGGTTGACGCCGTTGCCGGGACTGGCCGGATCCCCTGGCAGGAAAAGCGAACGATAAGATACGTCCAGCCCAGCCTGATCCCCGTAAAGCTGTGACAGGGTGCTGTTATTGCCGCAGATTACGGGGCCGCTGAGGTTCGCGCATGACGTCGTTGGAAATGTCAGCACCGTCGTTGCCGCGGACGCCGGCAGTGTCATCGCCAGTCCGCTCGCCGCGATCATCAAACTCATCAATTTACGCATATTGAAAATCCCCTTGTTGAGTGAATGTCGTTTGCGCCCGCCGGGCCGGGGTTTTCCGGCTCTCACTTTCTCAAGCGCAGGAACGGGGGAAAACAGGTCAATGAATTTTTAACTTTGTGAATCCCGCATTGGGACGGATGAAAAACCTTGCGTGGACAATGGGGTATCCATAGTTTTCATCCGCGACCCGGGGACCTCCATGGATTCGGAACGATCAAGCGAAAGCCTGCTGGCGGCATGGCATGATGGCGACCGCGTGGCGCGCGATGCGCTGGTTGCGCGGTTGCACCCTGAACTTGCGCAGATTGCGGCGGCACGTTTGCGGAGTGAGCCCAATTCGTCGCTTTCGACCGGCGACCTTATCAATGACGCGATCATCCGCCTTATTGGGCTCGACCGCATTGAATTCGCCAATCGCGCGCATTTCATTGCGCTCGCGTCGACCTTGATGCGCCAAATACTCGTGGACTATGCGCGCGCCAAATCGACTGGCAAGCGCGCGCACCATAAGGTTGAACTCAACACCCGTATCGAGGGCGAACAAAAGTTTGACCTGAACTCGCTCGATTCCGCGCTTGTACGATTGGGAGCGATCGACATGGATTTGGCCGAACTCGTCGAGATGCGATACTTTGGCGGCATGACGCTGGCCGACATTGCCGAGGTCACAAGCGTCTCCGAAGCCACCGTAAAGCGCCGCTGGCAAACCGCGCGCGCGTGGCTTACCGACGCGCTGGCCAATCCCATTGACGGGTTCTGATCCCCAGCTTGAGCGGCGTGTCCTTGACCTGTTTCAGGTCTTGTTGGAATTGCCAGCGGAGCAACGGGTTGCCTGGGTTGAGGCGCACAGCGACATCGACAGCCCGTTGCGAACGCGCTTGATGGCAATGATCGCCGGCGATAAACTTGCCAATATGCGCACAGGCGGTGTTGGCGACATGATTGTCGACGAAAGGCTGCCGGACCGGATCGGCGCTTACCGGATCACCGGCTTGATCGGCCAAGGCGGCATGGGCGCTGTCTATCGCGGCGAGCGGATGACCGGCGATTTCGATCATGTCGCGGCGATCAAGCTGATCCGCCCCGGTGCGATGTCTGACGTCCTCGTCGAACGATTCCAGCGCGAACGGCAGACTCTCGCCAACCTGTCGCATCCCAACATCGCTCGCCTGTTTGACGGCGGTGCGACCGAGAAGGGCGATCCCTATATCGTCATGGAATACATCGATGGCGTTCCACTGGGAACTTGGATCGATACCGGAGCCGCTTCAAAGGCGCAGCGGACGGCACTGTTTCTCGCCATCTGTTCGGCAGTCGGTTTTGCGCACCAGAATTTGATTGTTCACCGCGACATTACACCATCGAACATATTGGTGTCGAAGCACGGGACGGCAAAGCTCATCGACTTTGGCATCGCCCGCCCGCCAGTTGCCGATAGCGAAACGCTGCCAACTGCGAAAAATTCCCTTGCCGGCTTGAGCCTCACGCCCGGCTATGCCGCGCCCGAACGACTGGCGGGCGACGCGGCGACGACATTATCAGACGTTTATTCGCTCGGGATATTGCTGAACCGGTTGATCGACAAAGATGCCGACTTGGCCGCGATCATCGCCCAAGCGAGCGCAATCGACCCCGCAGACCGCTATTCCTCCGTCGTTGCTCTCGCTGGTGATGTGAAAGCATGGCGCGACGGTGATGCCGTAGCCGCGCGCAAGGGCGGAAAGCGTTACGTGATCGGTAAATTCATCACTCGTCATCGGTTTGGCGTCGGTGCCAGTGCAGGGGCCGTTGTCCTCCTCGTTGGCGCTCTTGCGACGACTTTGGTTGCGAATGCACGCGCCGAAAGTGCCCGCCACGAGGCTGAGGTCCGCTTCACCCAAACCCGCTCAATTGCAAAAACGTTGCTGTTCGACACATTTGACGAGGTCAGCAAAACGCCTGGATCGACGAAGGCCCGCGCTATGCTTGCACGCACGGGATTGCGCTATTTGGATGCGCTCGCGAAAGCTGACAACGCGCCGCTTGATCTGCGCGCCGAAACCGGTCGCGGCTATGCGCGCCTCGCTGAGGTTTTGGGTAGTGGTCAGGAAAGTCAACTCGGCAAGTTTGATGACGCCAACGCTATGCTGTCTAAGTCGGAAGCGATCCTAAAACCTGCCTTTGGCACCGCGCCCGCCGAACCCGCTGTAAGGCGGGCATGGGCAATCCTACGTCTGGAACAGGCCGAGATTAACCTGGCAAACAATAATCTTCCGCTCCTCGCTCGCGTACAGGCGCGTGAGGTACAGACACTGCTCTCCGGAGCGAAAGATGCGGAAGCGGTCCAAGCGATTATCCGTGCTATCGAAACCGAGGGTCACAGTCATACTTGGGTCGACGACTACGCCAAAGGGCGCGACGTTCACGCAAAGGCGGAACATTATGTCGTCACACTCGAGGCCAGGCTCCAGAATAATGGACGCGTTCTTGCCGCTCGTGCGGGGAATCTGCGCCAAATGGGTGAAGCTCTCCACAAGTTAAAACAAACGGAATTGGCGCGGAGGACTCTTGACCAAGCAATTGCCCTTGGGCGTGCAGCGCTATTGGCTGACCCCGATAATCCTGATCTTGCCCGTCGGTTAATCGCCGGACTTCGATATGCTTCTGTGGTTCACCGCTCCAACTACCGTGATCCTGAGGCGCTGGCGGCAATTAACGAAGCTGTTTTCAAGGCTCGAAGATTGCGCGAGCGGGATCCAGCCGATGTTGGCGCCATAAAAACATTCGCCTTGGTCGCCGAGGTTCAAGCGCAAATTTTAGGCGATCAAAAGAAGTTCGGCGAGAGCTACAAATTGGGCGACGAAGTGATTGCGGCTCATCGACAGATGGTCGCATTGGCGGGCACTTCGCCGGGCGCTTTGCGCAGCTTGACGGCAGCACTCGCCACGCACGGCGGCAATCATTACACAGGGGGCGATTACATCGGCGCGTGCCGCATTTGGCGATTGACAATCGACAATTGGGAGACACTCGACCGGCGCGGTGCCTTAACCGAAACAGACCGAAAAAACGGATGGCCAGAAGTCGTGAACTATTTCACGAAAAGCTGCTTAAATGGGCCGCCTCGCGCTGGTATGGGTCCTGAGCTTTGACGCTCTGATAGGTTTTACAGTCTCGTCAATTGCTGATCGTGTCGAGTTTCGCCGTGAGTCAATTTACCGCGACCCACTCTTGCCAACTTGCGCCAACTGGGCCGCAGACGACGAAACCGCCGTGCCATCAACCAACGACACCGCCCGCCTCGCCGGAAATCGATCTTTCGGCACCGCCCTCGGTGCTATCCCCGCCTGATTGCTACTTAGGGTGAGCAGTTACAATAGGGTTAAAGGAGGGAAATATCGGACAAGATCTCTTGCATAATCACAATCTCACCTTATGCTGTTAGCGTTTAACTATTAACCAACTGCTTGATTTGTGTATTGTTAGTTGTGGCATATATTACTGCCGAAAAGATGTCATTGATTCTATTTTTTGCGGATCCGGTAAAACAAATGAGATTGTAGGAGGCAATGTGGCTTCAGTCTACTTCATAAATCCGAGATGTGATCATCCCAGTTACTATACTCTTGATATATTTGGAGCTGGTGGGCTGGCCCAAGCTACACTTATTGGAGACCTTACAATAACAACGCTGGCCGCAATGGTGCCAGGAACTTTCGAAGTAACGTTATGCGATGAGAATATCGAAGAGGTCGATTTGGAGTTTCGACCCGATTTCGTCGCATTGACCGGGAAAGTGAGCCAGTGGGGGAGGATGAAGGAAATTGCAGGCCTTTTCCGAGCTGCCGGGGTCACGGTATTGATCGGCGGACCTCATGCATCGCTCAGCCCAGATTTGGTAAGGCCGCATTGCGACATACTGGTTCAAGGCGAAATAGAGGCAATATACGAAGAGATGTTTGAGGAATTGGCGGGGGGAAAGTGGAAGACTAGTTATTTAGGCAATAAGCCCGCGCTTACAAAGCGAATTATACCGCGCTGGGATCTTTACAAAAATGATCGTGCATTGAGTGGAACATTGCAAAGCTCCCGCGGATGTCCGTTTGATTGTGAGTTTTGCGACGTTATTGAGTATCTAGGTCGCAAGCAACGGCACAAACAGGTTGATGATGTACTGGCGGAACTTGATATGCTGTATAAAGTCGGCTATCGATCAGTCTTCCTAGCGGATGACAACTTTACTGCGTATCGCGCGCGTGCGCGGGAGTTGGTCGAGGGGTTGCGCCAATGGAATGCGGCGCGACCGGACGGTCAAAATGTCCAGTTTGTAACCCAAGTTTCGATCGACGCATCACGCGATCCTAAGCTGTTGCGAGCTTGCGCTGATGCTGGCCTACAGCATGTTTTCATCGGAATCGAAACGCCAAATCGGGACAGTCTGGCAATATCTGGAAAGCGCCAGAACTTGCGCGACGACCTTACGGCGCAAATAGAGGAATTTGTAAAAAACGGCATTGTCGTCGACGGCGGAATGATAGTCGGCTTCGACGGCGACCATTCAGACATATTCCAGATTCAGTATGACTTTGCTATCAATACACCGGTTCCAATATTTACCCTTGGAGCACTGGTCGCGCCTGCCGCAACTCGATTACATGACCGTCTGTCAAAGGAAAAACGCTTGATTGAAGGCGGTGCAGAGCTAGCGGAGGTTGCGGCGAGTCCTTGGTCTACAAACATTGAGCCGCTGCATATGACGCGCGACGAACTATTCAGGGGTATACAATGGCTATGCAACGCTCTTTATCGACCTGACGCTTTTGGCCGACGGGTCCACCGCTTAATAGACGTGTTTGGAACTGATCATAAATCCACTTTTGTTCCGTCACGGCCAAACCGTGATATCCAGATCGAGTGCCTTGATGTCATCAGCAAGATTCGCAGACTCGGACCTGACGAGGCAGCAATGGTAAATTCTATTATGCCCCGACTTCGGAGTTGTCCGGGCCTGGCTGCTGCGGTGATTGTATGTCTCACACGCTATGCCCAGATCCGGTACATGTATTCCCAGAGTAATTTCTGGGTCGATAATCTGTCATCACTGCAAACCAAGGGATATTCGACCGAATTCAGCTTGCAGAATGTAGCTTGAAAAGCGCTGAACTGGATTCGGGCGGTATTGATTGAACAGCGCTGGCGGACCCCAATTGCGTTCCATATTTTTGCGGTCAAATGGTGCTTCAAACCTGAAAGAAAAAAATTAAGTTTAGATAAGCGGTCCACGCGTGAGCCAGCCCTAATGCGATAGAAAGTGGAGATGAGACACGCCGAAGCGAGCCATGTCTAATACCTGCGCTTTGCACCGACCGCTTTTTGAACACAAGACGCGGCGGCGACTATTGAGGCCGGGGCATCCAAGGTTTAGCCCGATAGGCTCCGAATATACGGCCTATGTCTGTCGGCGAAAGATGTTCAGATGCCATGTCATAACATCGAATGACATCAGATGGCATAAAAACACGACAAGCGGAGCGGAAATCGCAGTAGATCACTTGAGCATATCTCAAATTTCCTATATTTTTAAAAGTGCCCTTAACTTGGGGCTTGTTTCACAAAGCATGGAGAAACCCTATGAGAGTCCAAGTTAGAAGAAATGTCTCTGTCTACGAAGAGTACAGAGATCCTTTCCTTACACTCCTTTTGAAGGCTTGTGATGGTGCACGCGAAGCTGTTGGCGTAAGTCCCCGACCCTACGTGAAGGCAGAAAGTGACGGCAAGACTTTCGACGTGTTGGTAACTACTGAATTCAGTAGCATGGCTGAGTACGAAGAAAAGTTTCTCCATTCACTATTGATGAACGACGATTTTCTCGATGGCGCTGAATCCGCAGTTGACATGATCGTCGATAATCCGCGCGATGAGCTTCTTGTTCGCCTTGAACCGAACGACTACTTCATGCATCGCAAGGGCGAGATTGCTCTTGATAAGCTGGAAGCAACTGAAGAGACTGAGCAAAAAAAGTACCTTTTGGAACGGATGTTTCGTGCAAAACCGGGCAAGCTGCGTGACATCATGGCGCTGAACTTTAAGCTGATGGAAGATGAAGCTATAAAAACTGGCGTCATGCCGAAGTACTTTTGCACGCGGTTCACCGCTGGTCGGATCGGCGCTTCCAAACAGGAGCGGATGTTCAATGACCCAATCGAACTCGACAAACAGATGATTGACTATGATAATAAGTTTGATCATTCGTTGTTGATTAGTGCGATTGAGGATGTCTACTATCGTAGAGTCGATGCGGAGCTCATCAATAGCTTCCAGAGTGAAAAGACACCGGGCATCCTTGTCCCGCAAATTTGACATAAGCCAGTTGAGTGAAACCTTTTGCCCCAGTAAATCGTGATAACTGGGATAGCGTGCAGGGCTCTCGAGACCGGTAATTGTCAGAAGTTCTAACAGCGACCCGTGGCTGGTGAAACAGTCGCGGGTAGCTGCTCTGAAAGTGCGCTCCATTTATGGCGGATATAACATGCACAGATCGCTGGTTTTGTAGACAAGTCGTCAGGTCTGATGTAATTTAAATGGAGTATTACTCAGAAATTGGTGACGCATTTGAGATTTTTATTTGCGGCGGTTTTACCACTTAGTGTCTGCTATATGTGTGGTCGATCATTAATAACTGCGGATGCCTCCTCAGGCTAGTGTCGCTGGAAACCGTACTGAATGTGCTGCGGTCTTCAGTTTAATTCTACAAGGTTGGGAGAAGCTGATGACAAATTCTGTTGAAGCAGACAAGTCCGGTACTATTGAAGTGTCCGGTTTTGACGGTTTAAATCTGTTTGATTTTATTGAAGCAGATATCCCAAAGAACCGATGGCCTGCCAGAATTCGAATTGGCGGCATTTCTAAGAGCGGCCTTGTCGCTGCGAAAATCCACTATATTGATATTGATGGCACTGATGCCGAATCGGTGCATGACTATCTTAATCAAAACACGGAGTTATCCGTAACCGAAGTTGATTGTGAGATTGACATAATAAAGCTTCTAGCCACAGCGAAGCAGTTGGACGTTATCTTGCCTAACACAGCGCGGCTCACCAAAGATCACGCGATGTCTGTTAGAGGATGATTGGTATCGCTCTGTGCGCGCGCGATGAAATACGCTATTTCACAGAGGGAATAAAGGGGTCGACTGTTCGCTTGTTTCAGCGGAAACCGATTTGCATGGTTCAATTATGGCGAGGCGATCATGCTCCCTAGGTCATGGCGTAAGAATAAAATCAAGTTGGCGATCTGGGTGAATACAATCCGGCGTCGAGTTTTTGGTATTGGGCCAATGTTTATGCTGGCCCGCTTCCGAACTTGCCGTGTCGCTTACAGCCAAACGCAGCGTTTACGTCAGTCTGGTGGCCCCTTCCGTAAAAAATGGGATCGCGGGCGAGAATCGTCCCTTCAGTCAAGGCGCGAAACCATCTTCCACGGAATTAATGCTGACCGCAGCGTTGAAGAGCTTCGAAAGGACGGGATTTCAATAGGGCTTAATCTCCCTTCACATTTGGTCGAGGAGATATATAGTCTTGCTTGTCAGCGCCCGCTGCAAAACTCAGTCCGGTCTAAACCATTCTTGAAGTCCGAGGTTTCGGAAGGCGGACGGCTTGTCAGCGGTGAAATGGTGTCGCTTGGAACGGCCTACAAACTAAGGAAGGGGCGGCTCCTTGAACATGATTGTGTTTCGCAGATCGTCCATGATCCACTACTTCTCGAGATTGTCAGCCGCTATCTAAGATATTGGCCCAAACGGCTTAGCGACTTAGAGCTATATTGGAGCTTTGCCACCACGCTCAGCCCTGACGAACAGATGAGACAGGGAAACGCCATTGATTATCATTTTGATCTGCACGGCTTTAACTTCGTAATGGTCGCATTCTACATCACGGATACAGACGTGAAATCAGGTGCTCATGTAATGTTTAAGAGTTCTCATAAAAAGAAGACATTGCCAATGCTGTTTAGTTACTCGCAGCCAGTCGAGACGTTGAGACGTCATTACGGAAGTGAGAATGAGACGATGATAGAAGGAAAAGCGGGAAGCGGTTTTGTGATGGACAACTCCTGTTATCATCGCGCTACAACCCCGGAAGCAGCTGATCGGCTACTCCTGCGTTTGGTCTATACGTGAACCGCTAATTGGAAATGAACCGCCCCGAGATTACAGAGGGCATTAAGCGTACGTTGCGCCGCCATCAGAGTGGGGCTCGGCATTAGATAATAGCGTTGTTCGGCTTCGGCAGCCGAAATATTACCGATTGACTCGAATAGGTGCGAGTGAATGTACCAACCAACCGACACGAGCATAACGAACTCGACGACTTCAAAGGATCGCCGCAGCCAGCATCGATGGATTATCTCTGTCTTGTGAAAACTAACGTGCATCTCTGAAATGTAACCGGAAATAAGTAGAGTCCTTGCAGCCATCATTCTGTCGCCCGACAATCAAAACGTGCAATTCAAAATTCTTGACACCTATTTTTTCTTATTAGCGAATGCCGCAGAAATGACTAAATCTCCGATGATCCTCGCAGATCCTGTAACGTCAAAGTCGTCTAAAATAGTTCCTACTTTTTGGGTTTTTATAGAAAAGTTCCTGTCTGAGAACGATAGCTGAATATCTGTAAATTCAATATATCGTCTAATAATATTATTTATAGACTTAAATACAGACTCTTTCGCACTAAAATGCAATGCAAGCCAATCTGTAGAATTAATATGTTTCGGTTTAGACGCGTTTTCATACTTATTTATAATTATTGAATTGATTTCCGGCGTCATCCGCTGCTTATTCTCAATATCGATTCCGATTCCCGTAAAATATGTTTGGTGTGTTAGCGCAGTTGCGACGGTGTCGCTGCAATGGGTTATGCTGGCCAGCCATCCTTTGGGCAATATCGGTTCGCGTCGGTTACCCGCAAGGATTGGGCCGGCAAGTTGCCCATGCGCTCGCAAAAGACTGTGCAAGCTCTGTCGGCCAGTTGCGAACTCGTTCCTTCGATCTGTGCAAAATGTTTTAGTCAAAGCAGCTTCTTCAGGCAGCAATTCCAGATAGGAGGCAGAGTTAACGCCGCGCACGTCAAACTTTATATATGAAGGCAAAAGCGCACGGAAACCTTCGGCAATCGCTGGCAATAGGCGCAAATTCGTGTTCATTCACGGGCCTGCTCTGGCAGCCAAGCCGGCACATGCTGTGCTACTCCCGCCAACACCCGCATAGATCGAAACGGCGGCTTCGACTTGTCGCGCATAAAGCGAACCTAATTCTATTTCGCCCTTCAATCTTTCGAGACTGGCATTCAGGCGCGGCAAATCATCGTCAAAGCCTGCTCGCTCTCGCATCGCGGCCAGCCGTTCAAGTTCCTGAAGTCGCACACTCTTTTTAACAAGGACGTCAGCTCTGGTCTTGTACCAAACGCGCGCGGCGAGCGCATCGTTCACCTCACGAAACGCCGAGGCAACAACCTTCTGATATTCAGCGACAAGCTCTCTTTCGCGCGCCTTTGCTAGCCCGACGTTGGTGTGCCGCTTCTTTATGTCGAAGATCGGCAGATCAAGTGCTGCTCCACCAGACCAGAATGCGACATTTCCAGTAACCAGCGAACTCAGAGCGGTCGAAGCAAAGCCAAACAACCCTGTGAGCTTGATGCTGGGGAACAGACGTGCACGTGCTACATTAATGTCAGCCTGAGCAGCCAAAAGCTCACTCTCTGCCGCGCGGATATTAGGGCGATCCAACAGTAGGCTCGACGGAAGGCCGGGATCAATGCGCGCATCCACGGCAAGCTGCTGAAGTGAAGAGAAATCGGCTTCGACTTTACCTTCCCGCCCAGTGAGATTGACCAATTCATTTTCGGCGATCGCCGTTTCAAGCGCAATTCCAGAGAGCGTAGCTTCGATCTCGTGCAAGCGTCCCTGTTCCGCCAGTATCATCCGCCGGTCGTCGAGGCCGACGGCGGCACGTTTGTCAAATAGGGCAAGGCGCTTTATGCTCACGGTTCGCATATTGTCGACCATGCGGAAATGGCTCCCAGTTTCAACAAGGCGGACATAAGTGCTCACAACTTGCCGGAGAAGTGCGAGTTCGATGGCCTTTCAATTCCAATCTTCGGCAAGCAGCCGCGCCCTTGCTGCCGCCGTTGCATTGCGCATTCAGCCCCAGAGGTCGATTTCAAAATCGGTTAATGCGAGGCGAGTGTTGAAAAGTGGATGGGTTGCAGTTTCCGGAATACCTATTTCTTTCGCGAGGTCCGGAAAGAGTTTTCCAAGCAGCGCGCCTGTCGAAGTTGCGCCAGTCGTTGTTCGTTCCAGACTAGCACCGGCGCTGGCGTTGATGCTGGGACGATTTTCGAGCTGTCGCAGTCTCAGCCTTGCGTTCGCCTGATCAACACGCGCCGCAGCTGATTCAAGGTCCTGGTTATTTGAAAAGGCTTGGGCGACGATGATTGCCACCGACGAGGACAGCGGCAATAGCCGTTTCGGGCAGGACGCAAGGTCTTCTGACTGGAACTGGCTTCGATAATTTTCCGGGAGCACAGCAATGGGTTTAACAAATTTCGGCTGCGAACCTGCGCAACCAGCAATGGCGATTGCTGCCGCACAAACCGAAAGAAATCCATTGCTCGTCGCCCGATAGGACGGACGCCCTAAATATTCGCTCTCTAAATGTCCGAAATGCCGCACCGCGTTCTTAACCTGCCGTAACGCTGGACGAAATGTCCGACTGAAAGCTGTCGCGCAATTCGGACAGCGTAATTGTAGCTCTGTCTCGCTCCGCAGATTGGGTGCCGATCAGGACCGACCGGTGTAACGAGACATCGAGGTTTGAGCCGTCGACAGGATAATCCGAATGTCTAAATGGATAGACCTTGGTATCCAAAAATGTGAATCGGGCATTGATACCGATTCGGTTACGATCAGAAATATTTGCCGACGAGCCGTGCATGCAACGCTCGCTAAACATAACAAATTGGCCGACGCGCATCGGCATTGAAACAATGTCATGTTCACTCTCGTGGAAATCCAGCGTGACTGCTCCACGTTCTTCATTCAGTTTGCGCTGCACATAGTCACATAGATCTTTGTACGAATATTTGGATAGATCGATGTCGTCGAAATAGGAAGAAGTGGGTATATCGAGGCAAAGACTGTCATGCTTGACACGCATGATCAACTCATCCGCACTTTTAACTTCGTGAAATGGGTCAACATAAAATTCTGCTTCAGTAAGCGGTCGCATTTCTATGGGAAAGCGACGCTTGTGCGTTCCACGGGCAAAGCGAATTGGGCCCATGGAATCGTCGACATCCGACAATGGCATCCAGACAGTTACGTTCCAAGGCTGCCCTTCGCGTTCGCTAGAGGGGATGAGCGCTGGGCGATCATTCCCGATCTCCTCTCCGTTAAAAGCACCCCATTCCTGATGCCAGCCCAAGGGCCCCTCACCCGGCGTTTTCAGGAAAATTTTCGAGCGCCACATTTGGAACTGTTCTCCGAAAAGTTCAGCGACGGCTGCCAACAATTTAGGGGCGGTAAGTAGTTTTAGAAAAGACCGATCAATTAAATGCCAATCGCGCACCGAAAAACGATCATAAAGCGGATGACATGCCCGATTCTCAATCATCCACTCAATTGACTCGGCAACGTTTTGGCATTCTTCGAAAGAAACGCCGGCATCGAGAGGGCCACAAAATCCATCTGCCGCCATCCGTTCGGAAATGAAGAAATTCTCAACACTATTCTTCCCAAACATTATTTATTTCCTTTAATTTTCCGAGTATTGCATAATTTTCCCTGTCGCCTTTGTATGTCGAACGTGCATGAGCCATTATCCCATTGTCGAGAATGAGTATATCTCTCGGGCGCCAATGGAAAAATATACCAGCATCGATCTGGGCGTCGACTATCGCTTGTGCCCAAGAATCTGGCAAATTGCTTCCATCACCCAGCAAAACTTCACGGGGCGGGCGATTTGAAGAATCGTAACTGCAAAAATATTCTCTTACTTCAGCCGGCAGGAAAACAGGGTGATGCAATGCAATTTGGTGGAACATTGTAGTCCGCCCGTCAGCGAGAGAACCCGTTGCGATGGTCTTATACTCCGTCCTCAGCACATCGCCATCAAACCAAGCGAAGGCAAGACCCTGAGCCACACATCGACGTTCGACTTCAATCTTGTCCGAAGTGCCAAAGAAATCGGACCACGCAACATCCAGCCCAGGAATGAACCGACGCCGGTAGATCAGGCCTTCGCGCGTCAAGGCCCTTGCAATCTGGGGATCAAGACGGGCGAGCGCGTCAACGCCATTGCTGATTGGCGTGAATCCACCCTCGCGTGCCAAGTGTTGGCAAAAGAAAAAGATATGCCGTGGCGCAGTCGGTGTATGTGCGGCTTCGTTGTGGAAAAGCAGCTCGACATCCGGGGGGTAGGGCGTGGTCCGGAATAT
>JANOVZ010000055.1:0-10966 GCA_031417655.1 Sphingomonas sp.
TTTCGGCGGCTTTGTTGGACGATCCGGACAGTCCGGTTTTGTTGGATAAATAGCGCTAAGCGGCCCTTCGTTCACGAAGACGGTTCTTCGCCGCTGCGCGCCCAATCTCAGTCGTCCGCCCGGCCTCGGCGAGATCCCAAAAGCCGCCGTCCATCTACGCTGGGTCGCAAAACTCGACGTACAGACCTCTCCGGCGCCTTTTAGCCGCCGGGCAGTCGATTGCGGTTGTTCGTTCAAGTGCCGCGGGCAGCGCATGAAGGAATTTCGGGAGTTCGCCGCAAGCCGAGAACGGCAAATCACGCGCTGCACTCGAAAACTCTTTCGTGAACCGGCCCTGTTGGTCGATAATGATCTCACTGAAGGGAACAGCTGTGCCAAAAATCGTGTCTATGACCCGCGACACCGGTCTGCCGGAGACGGAGGCTTTGTTGGCCGATCTCGAAACGCAAGATTTTGCCGACGGCGAGAAGATCGCGGTCGAGCTTCTATTGCCATCCCAGTCGAGCGCCATTCTTGCAGATACTTGGTTGGGAATCGCAACGGGTTCGTGTGCCGCAACGCAGCCGACAAGAGTGGTCGCCCGAGGTTTCCAGGAGCTCGACACCGACAGCCAACTCTTTTCCACACCAGCTGGGCTGGCGGCGCTCCAAGGCGCAATGTTGGTCGCGCCCGAGGGAGCTAAGAAAGAACCCGTCGATGCGGAAAAGATTGTCAGTCAGTTAGTCGCGCGCGACGGCGGATTGGTGGCAACTCGAGGCGGCGGACAAATTCTCTTCGAAGCGGATCCTGATTTCCCGGTCGCCTCAATACTGCGCGCGGGCACGCCCATCGCGAAAGAGCCAGCTGAACGACGGCAGATGTTCACGCAGCTGGTGCTCGACCTTCGGCGCAGGGTTGAGATCGGCGCGCTCCGGCGCATGATCGACCCAGTGTCGGAGGGTCCAGCGGGGGCAGTGGGGCGATTCCTTTTTGAGCTGCACGAAAACGGATTGGAGCACGGCAGCCGCGATCCGACGGGCAAGCGCATTCGGGGAGCGCGAATGCTGCGCGTCCGCAAGCACGTGGCGAACCGGCCCGAGGAACTTATCGCGCGACACGGCGGCTTTCCCGAACTGGAGGCGTACCTCGGCAAGCTTCGGACGAATGCGTTGGTCGAGGCGACAATCTCTGATTTTGGTCCAGGCGTCATCGACGGCTTCTTGGCGATTGACGACGCTAGCGACGACACGAAATTTAGCAGAAACAGTCACGACCGTCGTCTTAATGCATAATTGTGCGTCAGAAGCGAACGGTTGCCGAAACCCGCAACTGGCGCGGCTCTACGGGGCGGATATGTCGATCCTCGACACCCCCAGCAGGTTCGCCGGGCAGGCGCGATGCATAGAAATACTCGATCTCATTGTCTTTGGCATTGAACGCGTTGAGAAGATCGGCGGCAAGCTCGACGCGCCCCAGTTGATACTCGACCCGCGCGTTGACGACGGTCAGCGGATCAGCGCGAACGCTGTTGTCCTCGATGAGGCTATAGCTGCCAAAATGGCGCGCCCGAACGGCGAACGACGCCTGGCCATGTTTGGCAACGACACCGCCTACGATCACCGTTTCGATTGCGCCTGGAATGTAATTGGCACCGTCGGGCAGGTCGGTGAGCCTGCCGCGTGATTGGGTATATCCAGCATCGACAGTAAGCCAGCGGGCGGGCTGATAGAACGCGGAGAACTCGAACCCCCGGCGCTTCGACGGTCCCTGCGCCTCGGTCGTGCCGCCATCGCCCAGAAACAGCAGCTCCGATTTCAGATCGAGCCACCAGTAAGTGCCGGTCAGCGTCAGGCCATCGATTGGCCTGATCCGGACACCGCCTTCGTATCCGGTTGCAGTTACAAGCGCATCGACCCGGTCGGCAGCATTGCCCGTGGTCGGGTCGATATTGATGCTGGTGCCGCGCGCGTCATTCGAATGAAAACCACGCCCGTAATTCGCGTAGAGTTCAAGTCGGTCGATGGGCGCCCAGGCAATCGACGCCTTGGGACCGACGCCCGTGGCGCTGCTCTTGCCACTGTTGACCCCGAGGTCGGATCGGACGTCGAAGGTGTAGTGATCCGCGCGTCCCCCTAGCAAGACGCGAATGGTCGACGTCGGGCGGATCGTCGCCTCGGCAAACAGCGCGCCCGAACCTTCGGTGACCTTGTCGCGGCGCACGGTCGACACCACGCGGCGGGCATCGGTGCGATACAGCACGACCGGATCGATGAAATCGTATCGGCCTTCGGCACCGACCAGCAATTCGACTGGCACACCAAGATCGAAGTTAAAGCGTTTGTCGACACGGCCGCCCATTACAAAACGGCGGTCCTGTTGCTCGAACTCGTCGCCATTGACCGGATCGTCGAGAAAATAGGTGAAGTTGGAGGTGAGCCGGAAATCGTAATAATGCGCATAGGCCAGCAGGTTTAGCGGTGCCTTGGCATCGTCGGTCCAGTTCAGCACGCCCCCGATGCGAGTCGTCTCCCCGCCCAGATCGCTATCGAGAAACCCGAGGCGACCGATCAGACCGCTTTCGATGGCGCGCAACGGCACCTGTTCGGGCGAGCGAAACTTGACGTGATAGCCGGTCGCGCTCGCCCGCAATGTGCCACCCGCCAAGGGTCCGGTCCATTTGGCAAAGCCGCTGACCAGCTTCAAATCCTGCGGCAGGTCAAACGGCCCGTCGTCGTAACGCGTTTCGACGCCGAGCAACAGATTGCCCGCGCCCAGCTTGGTCGATCCGGCGGCGACGATCCGGTAAAAATTGCTCGTGCCGACTTCGGCTTTGACGAACGGTGCTTCGAGCGTATCGACTGTTTTGAAACGGCCAGACCCTGCGGTCGCAAAGTCGCCGTTTTCGGCACGGTAAGGCCCCTTGGCGAAGGTGAGCGTGTCAATCAGTTCGGGAATGATGAAGTTCAGATCGAGATAGCCCTGGCCATGGCCATGGGTTCGCATATTGAGCGGCACACCGTCGTGAAACACTGCAAAGTCGGTGCCGTGATCAAGGTTGAAGCCGCGCAGGAAATACTGGTTAGCCTTTCCACCGCCCGAATGTTGCGTGGCGATGAAGCCAGGCACTGTCTCGAGAAGTTCAGCGACGCGCTGGATCGGACGGTCTTCAAGGTCGATCCGGTCGACGACCCCCTCGGACGCTGCCCCCGCAATGCCGATCAGGTCGGTCGCGCGGCCGGTGACGACGATGTCACTCGACCTCGCATCATTCGCGTCTGTGCTTTCATTCGGCGCAGCATTTGCAGACTGGATGAAGAGCGAGCACGATGCCGCTACAACCAGTACGTTGATACCCAGGCGGGGGACGGACCTAATGTTCATGACAGTCCCTTGGTAAGATATTTGCGCAACATTTGCTTACATCGGTTGTTTCGCAGCTACGAAGTGGTGAGCGTTAAGGATGCAATCGCGCGATAGAAAATTGGGGAAGGTAGGATCCATCATGCAACGCGTCACATTCTCGCTCGATGAGGACATTGCCGCCGATTTCGACGACATCGTGAGGGCGCAGGGCTATCAAAGCCGATCCGAGGCGGTGCGCGATCTTATCCGGCGCGAGGTCGATAGCCGCAAGCTGCAGCAGACTGGTGCGCAACTGTGCGTGGCAAATCTTTCATATGTCTACGACCACCATGTGCGCGCGCTGGCGGGACGCCTTTTGACGTTGCAGCACGAGCACCATGACATCGTGGTCTCGACGACGCACGTCCATCTCGATCACGATAACTGTCTTGAAAGCACAATTCTCAAAGGTCCGATCGATGCCGTGCGGTCATTGGCAGACAGCATTCAGGCTGAGCGGGGGGTGCGTTTTGCCACGACGAATCTCGTGAGCCTGCCGGAGGGGTAACGGCAATCAACCGGGTCAGCTTTCGGGATCGACCGATACGGTATTTAATGACTCCAATTGGGCGCGGTAGCCTTCGCTTTGGTTGCACGGACGTCCGTTATAGGCAGTCGAGATCCAAATCCTGACGTTCCGGAATACCACCACGTCCCGCCATCCGATAGCTGCTGAACGGGCGGCAGGTTTCGACGCGCAATGAACTCCACTCGAACGGCGGCTTTGTTCGAGAAACGCGATCACTTTCCGATGTGAGATACCTTTAGCAACAGTTTTCAGTCAGCGGCGGGAATAATCCCTCACCAGCATAGTAATCGGTGTTGGCACAAAGTCCGAAATTTGCGCCTTTGCTCTTGATAATCATTCGCAACTTGCTAATCGCTTGCGATGAAGGGGCGCGCAATGGCGATTCGAGTTTACCCACTATTGACGGCATTTGTTCTGCTGGCGATACCTGCCACAGCTCGTGCAGACGAGAGCCTGTGGATCTACACAAAGGGAGCCGAGACGCTTCCGCAAGGCAAGACCGAGCTAAAAGCGAGCGTCATTTCGAAGCGGGGCAAGGCGGACTCGGATTATGTCTTCAACGATATTCGCTTCGAGGTTGAGCATGGCCTTACCAACCGGTTGACGGCCTATGGCGAGCTCGTGGTCTATAACCACGACTATTTAACGACCAATCCCGACCTCCAGCCGTTGTTCGATACGCAGGGCGGTCCTGGCGGCCGGTTCCGCAAAACGTCGATCGCAGGCATCGACGTCGGGCTGAAGTATAACATCCTCAGCCCCTACAAAGACCCGATCGGTTTTGCGGTCAGCGTCGAATATGATCACCGCTTCAAATACCGGATCGACGGCGCATCGATCAGTCAGAACGAAGTCGATCTCGTGCTGCATTTTCAGAAAAACTTCCTCAACAATCAGCTGGTGTTTGCGGTCACGCCAAAGATCGAATGGGAGGACAGGCGCTCGCCGGGCATCATCGAGAAGGAAATCTCGATCGATGTTGCAGCAGGCGTCTCATACCGTGTCGCGCCCGGATGGAATATCGGAGCCGAGTTTCGCCACCAGTCGGATTATCTGAGTCCTTACGATACCATCGCTCAGGAATTCGACCCGAACCTGACGCCGTCGAAATTACCATTCAAGTTCGGCAGCCAGTATCAGAACGGCAATTATGCCGGTCCAGTCGTTCACTATGCAAACCAGAAATGGTGGGTGACGGCGGGTGTGCTCTGGCAGTTTTCCGGTGGCGGCAGGTTCGCATTCAACCGCAATGGCCTGAATGTCGACGAGCATGAGAAGGTCAATCTTGCGCTGACAATCGGTCTGGAGCTTTAGCACGATGGACCGTCGAGCATTTCTCAAAGCCGCCCCCGCCGTCGGGCTCGTGCTGGTCAGCGGCGCAGCGCACGCGACGAGCTATTTCACGGGCGACGCCGTAAAGCGCGCGATGTTCCCCGGTGCGACGCGCTTCGTCGATCGCTCGCTTGCGCTGACCAAGCCGCAAGTAACGAATATCGCCAGGGCTGCGGCAACGCGGGTCATGACACCCAATGTGGTGGCATTCGATGCCTATGGTGCTTCGGGAAAGCTCGGCACGCTGTTCATCGATAAGGTTTACGGCAAACACGAATTCATCACTTACGCGCTGGCGGTCGATCCCGGTGGAGCTGTCAAGGGCGTCGAAATAATGGAATACCGCGAATCCTATGGCGAACAGATTCGCATTCCGAAGTGGCGGGCGCAGTTTACCGGAAAGCGACCCGGCGAAGCGATGCGCATCGATAAAGAAATCAAGAACATCTCGGGTGCCACGCTTTCCTGTGTGCACATCACCGAAGGCGTTCGTCGGCTGCTCGCGACCTACGCCCTCGCGCTCAATGCATGAACATGGGCGGCGCAGACAATCTCGTTCGCCGCGCGCGCCCTTGGCTTGGAACGATTGTCGAGATTGGCGTTTCTGCCGAGCATGAAAGCGCGATTGAAGCGGGCTATGTCGAGATTACCCGCATACACCGGCTGATGTCGTTTCACGAAGCGACCAGCGACCTTGCGAAATTGCGGGAAGCAAAAGCTGGAGCACTGGTGGAAGTCGACGCCGATACCGTCACGGTCTTGCGCGTCGCCGCTGACCTTCACAAAAGCACAGACGGCCTGTTCAATATCGCCATCGGACGCCAACTCGTTCGCACCCGGTTTCTGCCGCGTATGGGTGCCGACCATCTTGGGCAATATATCGGTGATGCCAGCGACATTGAGATAGTCGATGATCGCCATGTCCGGCTCCACCGCCGCACACTCATCGACTTCGGCGGGATCGCCAAAGGCTATGCGGTCGATTGCGCGGTTGCCGTGCTCCAAGCCGCTAGTGTGCCGACGGGCGTAGTCAACGCAGGCGGTGACCTGCGCGTATTCGGCGATGCGCCAATGCCAATCGAAGTGCGGGCGGCGCAAGGGGGCTATAGCGCCGCGTTTGCCGTCCAGAATATCGCGGTTGCCAGTTCGGAAAATAGTCGCACGCGGCGCAACGTCCAAGGCCAGATACTGACGCCGCATATTGGACGCGATAACCGACCAGCGACCATCGACCAGACCGTTACCGTCACTGCGAGCACCTGCGTCATGGCCGATGCGATGACCAAGGTTGCAATGGTCGATCCCGACCTTGCCGACCGGTTGCTTGCGGCGCACGGCGGTCAGGTTGTCCGGTTCCAGATGAGCGAAGCGGCCTGATGCCCAACACCCGCTCGGCAAAGCTCGCCCGTTGGCAAATCTGGCTGCTGACTGTCAGCGGGACAGCGTTGTGGCTATCGGGGGCGGCGTGGTTGCTGCTGCACTATTACGGTCAGGTTGAAGGTGAGTTCGGCGTCGAAACCAACCCGCTCGAACCGTGGTTGCTGCGTTTGCACGGATTGGTATTGATTCCGGCACTTCTGGCCTTTGGCGGCCTGATGGTTGTTCATATTCCCAAAGGCTGGAATGACAAAAGCCAACGCGTTGCCGGGGTAACGCTAACGGTCATTACAGCCGCTCTGATCCTGTCAGGCTATCTGCTCTATTATCTCGGTGTCGAATGGTTGCGCGATTGGACAAGCCTGTTCCACTGGGTCGTCGGCCTCGCTTTGCCTGCATTTTTCGTCTGGCATTATCTGGGGCGCAGCGCTGCGAAAGCGAAGACACGGCACAAATCCATCAACCCTTGAACGACCGGCAAATTTCAGTTCAAACCTTCGGCCGCAAACACTTGCTCTGAAAACGCAGCAATCGAACGCCTACATGCTGCGATCTGGTCAAGCGCGCTTTCCTGATCTTTGCCCGCATAGAAATCGCGCGCGATAATACGCTTTAGCCATGTTTCGAGCTTTTGCAGGTCGTCCTCGACCTCCTCAAGTTCGGCATAGGTGAATTTTGATGCCGCGACTTCCTTGGCAACCTCGTCAAGCAAGCCCTGCGCGCGGGTCGCAAATTCCTGATACTCACGCGCGCGGTCTGCCGAAAACCGGGCCTCCATTGCATCATCGCCGTCGAGCGCCGTTGCCTCGAATAAAGTGGCGCTGCCATCATGCGATTGGACCATCGCCAAGAGCGATTTCATCAACTCGCGGTGTTCTTTGGTGACGGGAAGCATCCATGCACCATGCTCAACGCTCGTGGCACCGGCTGCGCGCAGCTTGCGCCAAAGCGCAACGCGCGTCGTCGATGCGCTCGCAGGCAACTGCGTCAACAAAAGGAGCCAGTTCCGCTTTGCCATAATGTTATAGGTGTTGCATTCTATTTAGTTCGGGATAGGACGTAATAGCTGTTACATTAGGATGCTCACTAGACATGACCAACCGCAAAATCCACCGCTGGCTGAGCATCGTTGGCATCGTCTTCTTTCTCTCGGTATCGCTGACGGGCATCTGGATGCAGGCCGAAGCGATCTTCGGCGAAGATGAGGCCGCGCGGGAAGCGATGGCAGAGATGGTCTCGCCGGTCACGCTGGCGCGTCCGCTGCCAGACAACGCGCCCTCAATCGACCGGGCGCGCGCGGTCGTTCTCCAAAAGTTCGGCAACCGGCCCATCGCCTCGGTCGATTGGGTGATCAAGGCTCCGGTCCCTGCCTATGTCTTTCATCTGGACGGTGCCGAGCCGATCAAGGTGACGGTCAATGCCGCAACCGGCGCGATCCTGAGCGCGCAACCCGATGGGGAAGATTGGGTAATGCGCCTCCACACCGGCGAAATCCTCGGCGACGGCGGCAAGTTCCTCGGGCTGGCGTGGGGGCTGGCGCTGATCGCGATGAGCATCACTGGGATTATCCTTTACCTGAAAATGCTTCAGGCGCGCCAAACCGGCGCGGCAGGCAAGGTCACCGGATGGCGGCGGTATTTCTGGTGAGAGCATCGCTGCTCGGGATTGCCGTTGCGCTGGTCGCAGTCGCTACAACGTCGGCATCGGCGCAATCCGCAACACCAGCGGCAGCAGCACAAGTCCTGTCGTTCAACCAAGATGCGGGCATTGTTGTCCAGTCGGGCGACTTCCGCATCACCGCATGGGGCTATGCCGAGCGGCTGATCAATCCCGATGGCCCCGACAGTTGGCGGCGGGTTCGGCAAGGCGCAGAGTTCGATTTGCCGCGGTTCACGCCGCATCTGCGCGCCGCGTTGGTCTATGAGGTCGATCTGACCAACAGCGATTTCTTCCGCAATGGCCCGTTCCGCCGAAACTTTGAAAACCTGTTCGTGTCGCTCCAGGACGCCGATGATCCGGGCAAGTTCCGCCTTCTGTTCGGGCATAACACCCATATCCTGTCGCGTGACGACAATCTTTCGTCGGGCAATCTGCCGACGATCAACCGCTCGCTGGTTCTGGAAGAGCATGGCTCGGTCAACGCCTTTGGCGCGCAAATGGGGTTCCAGGTGCAAAAGGCGTTGTCTCCCAAGGCGACGATCCAGTTTTCTGTGGGGGACAATCGAGGCTCGCTCAATGCCGCCGATGTTCGCAACAGCATCGGGCGGTCGATGGCGGGCAAGCTGCTGTTGACCCCAATCAATGATCCCGAGCACGGCCGCAAGCTGACGTTCGGCTTTGCCAGCGACTTCACCGGTAATATCACCAATCGCGATTTCACGCTCGCAACTGCCATCGCGCTCGCGCCACTCGGCGGGGTCGCCGCAACTGGTGATAAGCTGACATTCGAGGCCGACGCTGCCTACACTTTCCCGCTGGCGGGTCACGCCACCACGATCGAGGCCGAACTGATCCGTTCGCGGTTTTCGGGCAGCCGCAGCGAAGTTTTTGGCGGCTATGTCATGGGCCAAATCTCGCTCTTCGACCGCCGTGATACCGGCGATCTCGACCTGTTCCTGCGCTATGATTTCGTAAGCCTTGGGCAAGACTCGATAACAGGACGCGCGTGGCAAAGCGCGGTTCGCACGGGCCTGAATTACAATTTGCCGTTCACCGGCAAGCTCGCCAGCCTGCACATCGAATACGCCCGCAATGACGTGCGAGGTCCGGCGGCAATCGTCACTCAGCCGGGCGCATCTGACGAGTTCCGCATCGGCCTGCGCGTCAGCCTTCAACGCTACACGCGGCACTGATGGCCGCCGCGCCGCACGGTAGCCGCCCCGCGATTCCCCGCACCGTCTGGGCACTCGGCATCGTCCGCATGTTCATGGATATCTCGTCGGAGATTATCCACGCACTGCTGCCGCTGTTCCTGACTACGACGCTCGGGGTGAGCGTCGCGATTGTCGGACTGATCGATGGCATTGCGGAAGCGACCGCTTCGATCACCAAGGTGTTCTCGGGCTATATCTCAGATCGCGTCGGCAAGCGAAAACCGCTGATCCTGATCGGATACGGTCTGGGGGCAGCGACCAAGCCTTTGTTCGCATTGGCGGCTACGGCACCGGTCGTGACGGGCGCGCGCTTTGCCGACCGCATTGGTAAAGGGTTGCGTGGCGCACCGCGCGACGCGCTGGTTGCCGACGTGAGCCCGCCCGAAATACGCGGGCGTGCCTTCGGGCTGCGCCAGTCGCTCGATACAGTGGGGGCGTTCGTCGGGCCGCTGATGGCAATCGGGCTAATGATCGTCTTTGCCAACGACATGCGCGCGGTATTCTGGGTTGCCGTGATCCCCGCTGCGCTTGCTGTAATCTGCGTGATGGTCGGCGTCGAAGATCGAGCGAAGCCCGCCGAAGCCAAAGCTGCGCGTCCGCCTGTTCGCCTGACTGACCTCCGCCGATTGCCGCGCGCCTTTTGGGCTGTGACTGCCATCAGGGTTGTCTTCACACTTGCACGGTTCAGTGAGGCGTTCCTCATCCTGAAAGCGCATGACGAAGGTCTGCCGCTGGCGCTGGCACCGCTCGTGCTGGTCATTATGAACGTTGTCTACGCGCTGGGGGCCTATCCCGCCGGGACGCTGTCGGACCAGATACCGGCGCACCTGCTTTTGACGCCAGGGCTCGTCGCGCTGATCGCTGCCGACTTGGTTCTAGGGTTGATGCCGGGCATCGTTGGCGCTTTCGTCGGCATCAGTCTTTGGGGCGCACATATGGCATTGACCCAAGGGCTACTCGCAAAGCTGGTGGCCGATAATGCGCCGCCCGAATTACGCGGATCGGCGTTCGGCATCTTCAATCTAGTGACCGGTGTAGCGCTTTTGCTCGCAAGCGTCATAGCGGGGCTGCTATGGGACCAATACGGCTCAACGGCGACATTCCTGGTCGGCGCTGCCTTGGCGGCGATCGCGCTGGTTGCGCTTCTTGGTGTCCTTTCACGATCATCGCGGCAAGGTTAGACCAAATCTCACCGCAAAGTGGACCCAGAAGCAACGCGGCGCTTTGCGATCGATCGGGACCGAGCGGAGCGCGGACGTATCTTTAAGAGCCGGGAGCGCTCCAAGCTCTATGTTTGTCATAAACGAATTCGCTGAACAGCCGCAATAAGGTCTGCATTGTTGAACCGGGGCACCGAAAGCGGTCCGTCAGCAAACGGCCCAGTTCCAGCCTTATTAAATGTCTATCGCGGGCTTGTATGAACGGCAGCTATTGGCGAGCCGTGTAAGCTCGCAGATCGACCGCAATGTTGGCG
>JANOVZ010000056.1:0-43679 GCA_031417655.1 Sphingomonas sp.
CCTTTCGGGGGTGGGGCGGGGGGTGGGCACTGTCAACGAGTCCGAAGCTCGGTTCTGGCGAACAGTCCCAACCCCAACCCCTCCCCTGAAGGGGAGGGGCTTTTGAGCGAATATGTCGCTCAGATTGTTTTCAATCATCGAAATGCGCTCAGTCAGAGAGGATACGTATTTTGTCATTTCGTTCAGGGCCATGCCCGTGTCTGCCAAACTCTCGCTCATGCGATCAACAGTGGCGAGCATGCCGGGAAGAACGGCATTGGCCTCATCCACCAGACGTTCGAACTCGGCCTGCTCCTCTGGCGTTGCCTGCTCGAACTCCTCTTCCAGTTCGCGCTGGAAGTGCTCGCTCGACATGCCGAAATGCCTGATGAACCGATCTTCATCGGCTCGATCAATCGAGTTACCAATTGAGGGGGGCATCACTGTCCTTTCAGCAATGAAGTAATGCGATTTTGACACTTATCAATCCTCCCCGGCACGGAGAGGAGATGGTTGGGGTGGTCGAGATTCGCTTTTGTTGCCACCACTTTTTCTGGTCGGCGCTGCAAACAAAATTTTTGAAAATGCTTCAACTGACGCGTCCGATTTGAGGTTGAAATCGGAACGCATCTGCAATGCTACCTTGCGGAATGAATCCCATGTCTCCGGCGAATCCTGTCCAGAAAAACGATTAAAATCGTTGAGGGCTACCATCAAATTCTCAGAGCCGAGTAAAATTATCTTCATTCTCGACTCGACGTAGCTTCTCTTTGCTTGGAGTTCTTCGTCGCTATCCGGGGCACAGTTTAGGATGGCGACGAAAGACATCAAATAAGTTTCATAGACTTGACGTCGATTATCCCGGTCAAAAATTTCCTTTTGAGATTTTCGGTCGAAAAATGCCTTGACCCAATAGCCAATCACACCAAAAATCGACACAACTATAGCACTTCCGATAGCGGCAACTACCGTATCAGGAACGCCGGAAATTATGTGACAGCATGTTTGTAACACCGGATTCACAGCACGTTCCTACAACGGAATATTATCATGCTTCTTCCACGGATTCTCCAGCACCTTCCCCCGCAATTTCCGTAACCCCAGCGCCACCCGCCGCCGGGTCGAGTGTGGCATGATGACCTCGTCGATGAACCCTTTCGACGCTGCCACGAACGGGTTCGCGAAGCGCGCTTCATATTCCGCCGTGCGCTCGGCGATTTCTTCCGGCGTTCGCCCACGGAAGATGATTTCGACTGCGCCCTTGGCACCCATCACCGCGATTTCTGCCGTCGGCCAGGCATAGTTCAAATCGCCGCGCAGATGCTTCGACGCCATCACGTCATACGCGCCGCCGTAAGCCTTTCGCGTGATCACGGTGATCTTGGGCACCGTCGCTTCGGCATAGGCAAACAGCAGTTTCGCGCCATGCTTGATGATGCCGCTATGCTCCTGTCCCACGCCCGGCAGAAAGCCCGGCACGTCGACGAACGTCAAAATCGGAATCTCGAACGCATCGCAGAAGCGCACGAACCGCGCGGCTTTCTTCGACGAATTGATGTCGAGGCACCCGGCAAGCACCATCGGCTGGTTCGCGACGACGCCGACCGTGCGCCCCTCGATCCGCCCGAAACCGATCAATATGTTACCCGCATGGCTCGGTTGGATTTCAAAGAAATCACCTTCGTCCATCGTCTTGCGGATGACTTCGTGCATGTCATAGGGCTGGTTGGCGTTGGCGGGGATCAGCGTGTCGAGGCTCATCTCAAGCCGGTCCCACTCGTCCGCCGTCGGGCGCTCGGGCAAGTCGGCGCGGTTGCTTGCGGGCAGAAAATCGATCAAGTCACGCGCCGCCAGTAACGCCTCGATGTCGTTCTCGAATGCATTGTCCGCCACGCCCGATTTGGTCGTATGCGTGGATGCGCCGCCGAGTTCTTCCTGTGTAACGATTTCGTTTGTCACGGTCTTCACGACATCGGGACCGGTCACGAACATGTAAGACGAATCCTTCACCATGAAGATGAAGTCAGTCATCGCAGGGCTGTAAACCGCACCGCCCGCGCAAGGCCCCATGATGAGGCTCAGCTGTGGCACCACGCCCGACGCCAGCACATTGCGCTGGAAGACTTCGGCATAGCCGCCAAGTGACGCGACACCCTCCTGAATCCGCGCGCCGCCGCTGTCGTTCAGGCCGATGACCGGCGCGCCGACTTTCATGGCGGAGTCCATCACTTTGCAGATTTTGCGCGCATGAGCCTCCGACAACGAACCGCCGAACACCGTAAAATCCTGCGAGAAAACGAATACCAGCCGTCCATTGATCGTGCCGCTGCCCGTCACCACGCCGTCGCCCGGGATCTTAGTTTGCTCCATCCCGAAATCGACGCAATTATGTTCGACATACATGTCGAGCTCCTCGAACGATCCCTCGTCGAGCAGCACCTCGAGCCGTTCGCGCGCGGTCAGCTTGCCCTTGGCGTGCTGCGCATCAATCCGCTTCTGACCGCCGCCCAGTCGCGCGGCCGCGCGCCGCCGATCAAGTTCTGCCAAAGTGCTGCTCATGCCGTCATCCGGTGCAGCGCACACAATTTGTTGCCGTCGGGATCGCGCAGATAAGCAAGATAAAGGTCGCTACCGGGCCGCTCTCCGGGCGCATCTTCAATCGCCGTGCCGCCATTTTCCAAGCCAGCCTTGTGCCATGCGTCGCCCTGCTCCGGGGTCATGGCAAACCCAATGGTGCTGCCATTGCCATGTGTTGCCGGTTCGCCATTGATCGGCAGCGTGACGAGAAAAACACCGCCATTATGCAGATATCTTAGCCGTCCCTTTGGATCGATGCTGCCCGCGCGTCCGCCCATTGCCGTGAATGTCGCATCATAAAATATCTTTGACCGGGCAATGTCATTCGTGCCGACCATCATGTGGCTGAACATATTTCTTCTCCTTAAGTAAAATCGCATTTCGTCATTGCGAGCGCAGCGAAGCAATCCAGAGTGCACTGTTCGACTGGATTGCTTCGCTGCGCTCGCAATGACGGGGACCTCAAAACAACACCACGCTGCGGATTGATTCCCCGGCGTGCATCAAATCAAAACCTTTGTTGATTTCGTCGAGGGTCAGCGTGTGCGTGATCATCGGGTCGATCTGGATCGTGCCGTCCATATACAGGTCGACGATCTTGGGCACGTCAGTTCGCCCTTTCGCCCCGCCGAACGCTGTGCCGCGCCAGTTGCGCCCGGTGACCAGCTGGAACGGTCGCGTGCTGATTTCCTTGCCCGCTTCGGCGACCCCGATGATGATGCTGGTACCCCAGCCGCGGTGGCACGCCTCAAGTGCCTGCCGCATCACGGTCGTGTTGCCGGTGCAGTCGAACGTGTAGTCCGCGCCGCCATCGGTCAGCGCGACAAGATGCTGGACGATGTCGCCGTCCACCAGCTTGGGATTGACGAAATGCGTCATCCCGAATTTTTTGCCCCAAGCTTCGCGGTCGGGATTGATGTCGACGCCAACGATCATGTTCGCGCCCGCCATCTTCGCGCCTTGCAGGACGTTTAGGCCGATCCCGCCAAGACCAAAGATGATGACATTATCGCCGGGCTGCACCTTCGCTGTGTTGACCACCGCCCCCACACCAGTGGTCACGCCGCAACCGATGTAACAGCTTGTCTTGAACGGCGCATCGGTGCGGATTTTGGCAACCGCGATTTCGGGAAGGACCGTGAAGTTCGAAAATGTCGAACAGCCCATGTAATGAAAGATCGTCTGCCCTTTGTAACTGAACCGCGACGTCCCGTCGGGCATGAGCCCTTTTCCCTGTGTCGCACGGATTGCGGTGCACAAGTTGGTTTTGCCAGACAGACAGGATTTACACTGACGGCATTCGGGCGTGTAAAGCGGAATGACATGATCGCCGACCGCGACGCTGGTGACCCCCGCACCGATTTCGCGAACGATCCCCGCTCCTTCATGGCCCAGCACACTCGGGAAAATGCCTTCCGAGTCTAACCCATCAAGCGTGTAGGCATCGGTATGGCAAATCCCCGTCGCCATAATCTCGACCAGCACCTCTCCCGCTTTCGGCCCCTCCAGATCAAGCTCGACAATCTCAAGCGGCTTCTTCGCTTCAAAGGCAACGGCGGCGCGGGTTTTCATCGGTGGTGGGCTCCCAGAACTCAGTCATCCCCCTGCCGCCGCAACCGCCGTAGCGCAAGCCAGACAGCGAGGATAACCGCCGGGGCAGCAAGCCCGGTCAGCAGTGCCGCATCAAACCGCGGATCGGCATGTTCCAGCGCCTTGATCGGATAGCTGAGCAGTGACAGCGCGTAGTAAGAAATTGCAGCGACCGACAACCCTTCGACCGTGCGCTGCAGCCGGATTTGCGTTTGTGCGCGATTGTCCATTGACTTGAGCAGCGCAGCACTTGTCGCCTCCGCTTCGATCTCAATGCGGGTGCGCAACATTTGCCCGGTCCGGGCGATCCGCGCGATCACGGCGCGCTCGCGTTCTGCCACAGCGTCACAGGTCCGCATGGCAGGTGCCAGCCGTCGGTCCATGAATTCGCCAATTGTCTGCATTCCGGGAATATGCACCTCGCGCAGCGTCGCGATCCGGTCGCGCACGATTTCATGATAAGCGGCCGCCGCCCGGAAACGATAGCTCGTCTGGGTGTTCAGTGCCTCTGCTTCACCCGAAAGTGATATGATGCGCCCGAGGAGCGCGCGGTCGGCCTCGACGCCCGCCTCTTCCGCCAGTCGAGCCGCCAGCGCACCGGCCTCGGTCTCAAATGCGCCGACTCGGCTGCCTGCCGATCCGGCCAAGGGAAAAGCCAGCAACGCCATCAGCCGATAGGTCTCAATTTCGAGCAGCATCAACGTCAACCGCCCGGCCAGCACCCGGTCAATCGACTTTACCATCACCAGAAAGCGCGTGATCCCGCCATCATCGGGCTTGAAATCGGTGTAGATCGTCGCCGCGCCATCGAGCACGACCGATCCGATCATACTTGTCCCATGTGGCGATGCCGGCGTTGGCCCCGCCGTTTCATCACGCTTCAAATCCGCTGTTGTCCGCACCAAAATTTCACCCGGCAGGTTTTCGATCCATCCCTTCGGCGGACCATCGACGGGTTCGCGGCCAAAGATTGTCCAACTGGAAAATTCGGTGTGCCGCTCCCATCGCAGCGTCCAGCGGCCCGCATCAAACGACCACCATCGCGCCCCTTCGGGCGGCTCGGGCAATAACGACGAGCGGCACAGGTCGGCCAGATGCGCGCGATCCGCGGCACCACCATCCTGCACTGAGATAGTTGCAATGCGCGTCGCAAATACCGGTACATCAAGCGGCGTTGACGGCCGGGCATGCGCTTCGGCGAGTAATCGGTCGCGGTCGGGGTGATAGTTCAGCGTCATCTGGTCCGGTCTACCCCTGCCAAGTGCTTCACCGCTATCATGAAAATCGAAATTCACGAAGCCGATTGCGGTTGTTTTGCTTTGCTGTATTTATGCGACAGCACCTGTGTTGGTGTCGATGAAATATATGGAGAGTCGAATGGTATCGATCCGGGCATCCTTAGGATTGACCGCAGCAATTTTGGCCATGGCAACAGTCTCGGCCTGTTCGCAAAAACCCGCTGAAGACCCAGCGGCAACCGCACCCACCGAAACGGCAGCGACTGAGCCAGCCGCGACAAATGCGGCGGCCCCTGCTGCTGATGCAAAAGTGGCGGTCGACAATGTTGACACACTGGCGGGCGTGAAGTTCGCATCCTACACGGGCGATGCCGCTGCAGGTGAAAAGGCCTTTGCCGTTTGCAAAACCTGCCACGCGGTCGAAGCCGGAAAGAACATGGTCGGACCGTCACTGCACGCAATTCAGGGCCGCAAGTCGGGCAGCATTCCCGGCTACAGCTATTCGACTGCGAACAAAGGCAGCGGCATTACATGGACCAACGAGAAGCTGTTCCAGTATCTCGAAGCGCCGCAGCGCGTGATTCCGGGCACCAAGATGACCTACACCGGTCTGAAGGATCCCCAGAAGCGCGCCGACGTGATCGCGTATCTCGACAAACAAATCTAAATCCCCGCGGTTTGGGGAGCCATCCACTCCTCCTACCGAGCTGGCTGAGCTTGTCGAAGCCCTGTCCTTACTTCTGCAAGCCAGTGCAAAGAAGGACAGCCCTTCGACAGGCTCAGGGATAGCGAAAGGGGTTAGATCAGGTTACGGTGTCGCAAGTCCGCCAGATGGAGCGGCAGCGACACCGTCAGCCAGATGGCGACAATTTGCCATCCAGCACCCGTCAGCGCCGCCCGTAGCGCCAGCATCATTACCGCGCCAGGGAGTATTGTAAGCAGCACTGTCAGCGGCGCGCGGCGTTTGAACGCAATCAGAATGATTGCTTCGACTGCCATGAACGCGAGCACGACATCGACGGCATGGCCGGTCGTGAAGAAATTTTCCATTTATCAACTTTCGTCATTGCGAGCGCAGCGAAGCAATCCATTCGAACAGTGCACAGTATATTGCTTCGCTCCGCTCGCAATGACGGGTCTGGAACTAAGCCCGCGACAATCCCAGTAAATGCCCCATGTCCTTGAAGAAAATCTTCACATGCGCCGCCGGTTTCGCGCGCACGAGTTTCTTGTTCATGTAAGCATCCCACGTCAGCTGCTGGACATCGGGATCGGCGCACATCTTGACGAACCGCTCGCGCCGCTTGTCGGATGAATACCAGAAATATTGCATCATCCCGAGGATCCAGAACACCCGGCCATGATCGCGCATGAAATTTTTGCGCGCTTGTTTGAGCGCCGCTGGTTTGCCACTGGTCAGGAACGCATCAACGGCAACCGCCGCAATTCGCCCGCACTCAAGCGCGTAATAAATCCCTTCGCCCGACGACGGCGCAACCACCCCCGCTGCGTCGCCGCACACGAGCAGGTCACGGCCATTGTCCCACCGTTTCAGCGGCTTCATCGGGATCGGCGCGCCTTCGACGCGGATCGTCTCCGCATCCGCCAAACCAATGCTTTCGCGCAACGCCTTGGTCGCGGGGCGCAGCGCAAACCCCTTTTGCGCACTGCCCAGACCCACACTCGCCGTCTCGCCATGCGGGAACACCCACGCATAAAAATCGGGAGAAAACTGTCCCTGATAATAAACATCGCAGCGCTCGCGGTCGAAGCCTTCAGCAGGTGTCTTGATCACTTCATGATAGGCAAAGACGCACGGCACATTGTCCGCGCCTTTCAGATTGCCGCGCGCCACGCCCGACCGCGCGCCATCGGCCCCAATCACGGCCTTTGCGCGCACCCGCATCAGATCGCCCGAACGGCCATCGCGATAGACAATGATCGCCGTCCCGTCGGCATCACGCTCAAGCGCTTCATACGTCCCCGTCCGCCGCTCCGCCCCGGCCAGCGCTGCCCGTGCACGCAGCCATTCGTCGAAATGCTCACGGTCAACCATCCCGACGTAGCCATTGTTGCCAACCGGCATGTCGACCGTCTTGTCCGATGGCGCGATCATCCGCGCGCATTTTGCTTTCGCAACAATCTGGCTGTCGGGAATGTCGAAATCGCGGATCGCGCGCGGCGGAACCGCACCACCACAGGGCTTGATCCGCCCAGCCCGGTCGAGCAACAGGACCGAGCGCCCTGCCCGCGCTAAGGTCGTCGCTGCTGTCGCGCCCGACGGGCCGCCGCCCACCACCACCACATCATATTGAACGATCTTTGTCATATCGCACCTGCCATAAGTTTGTTGGACGCCCCATAGCGCCCGGCAACCGCCCGCAACGCCACCAGCGCCGCCAGCAAAAATATTCCTGCTTCAATCCCGAAAATCAGCGCGAATGCGGGGCCATCTGCTCCCATCATCTGCCTTCCCGCATCGACGCCCACGGCACCGATCAGGCCGCCCAAACCGAACGCAATCGCTTGGCTTGCGCCCCAAACGCCCATGCGAACGCCCTCGCGAGCCTCGCCACTCGCGCCCGCCAGCATCATCATCGCGCCAATTGCCGAAACGGCGAACACACCATTGCTAAACCCGAGCAATGCGACATTGGCGGCAATCGGCCAGTCAGGCGCCACCCGCGCGGCGACAGCCAATCCGGCCAGCGACAAGGCCGAGCCGATGCACCCCGCTACTGTCCAGCTACGCAATCCGCCCGCATCCTTGGCAAAGGCCCGCCCGCCGACGCCGACAAGGATCATGCCCGCCAGCACACCCATATGCTGCACGCCCGAAAGCGACGTCGATTCGCCTGGTGTCATGCCAAACATCAGGCCCGCAAAAGGTTCAAGGATCATGTCCTGCATAGAATAGGCGAGCATCGACACAAAAACGAATAGCGTAAACACCCGCGCCTCACGGTCGGCGAGCATTTCGAAAACCGCATCCCAAAAACCATTTGGGCTGAGCTTATCGAGACGAAGTCGGCCATAGGGCAACCCCTGTCCTTCTTTTGTCGATCTAGTTGAAGATAAGGACAACCCTTCGACAAGCTCAGGGCGAGCGGTTTTGGTTTCGACGCCCCAAACCGAAATCACTGCCACAACAAACGCCGCTGCCGCCACGCCGCACACGACCATCACTAGCCGCTCGACCGAAAAGGGCTTGAGCATCTGACCCGCAACGCCCGCCGTCACGACAATGCCCGTAATCATCATGATCCACGTGATCGCCGCTGCTGCTGCGCGCTGATCGGGCCGCGTCTGCGTCGCCAGCACGGCCAGCAACGACGTCCCCGCCGCGCCCACACCCGCGCCGATCAATGTGAACGCGCAGATCGCCAGCACCATCGACTGGCTGACCGTTGCATAGACTGCAAGCATTGCGCCGCTCGCCAAAACGGCCATCCCGCCGATGATCCACGGCGTCCGCCGTGCTCCCAAGTCCGACCCATGCCCCCAGACTGGGCGCGAAAGCTGAACGGCATAATGCCACGCGACGAGCCCCGCCGGGATTGCAGCCGCCATTCCATATTCAACGACCATCACACGGTTGAGCAGCGATGTGCACAACATCACCATCGCGCCAATCGCGGCCTGAACCCCGCCCAGCCGGACGATCGCGAACCAGCTCATATCACCCTGCCCAAGCCGAGCGCGGCGGCAAGCATCCCCAAAACATAAAGCGTCGTCCCGCTTGCATTATACCACGGCGCTTTGCCGCGCGGATCGGCAAGCAGCCGCGTCATCAGGCCGAGTTGCCCGACCACCAGCGCGGCAACGATCATTGCCGAAACCTCATGCCCCCACTGCGCGAGCAGTATGACGACGATTGCTTGCGGCACGGCCATCACCACACACGCAAGCCGCGCGGCATTGGCAACGCCCAGCAGCACAGGCAGCGACCGCACACCCGTCGCAAGGTCGCCTTCGACAGCCTTAAAATCGTTCAGCGTCATAATGCCATGCGCGCCAAAGCTATAGAGACCAAGGATAATCAGCACATGCACCGGCGGCAGCGCGCCAAGCATCACGCTCGCGCCGGTGAACCATGTCAGCCCTTCATACGTCAGCGCGACCAGCGCCGGACCCCACCAGCCATCGGATTTCAACCGGAGCGGCGGCGCGCTGTAAATCCATGCGCAGACCAGACCGAGTGCCGTTCCTGCCAGCACCCACGGCCCCGTCCCCCACGCGACAATCAACGATAGCACCGTGCCGATGATCGCAATGCGCAGCCCCCAGTTACCCTGGATTCGCCCTGACGGGATCGGGCGGCTCGGTTCGTTGATGGCATCGACATGCCGGTCAAACCAGTCGTTCACCGCTTGGCTGGTGCCGCACACCAGCGGACCCGTCAGCAACACGCCCGCTATCAAAAAAGGCCAGCGATCGGTCATCGCCACGCCCGACGACACTACGCCACACATAAACGCCCACATCGGCGGAAACCAGGTAATCGGCTTCAGTAGCGCAAAAACATCGCGCAGTGCCGGAGCCGTCGGTTTTACGAGTGAAGTGGCAGACCCGTCCATGAGTCGAAAGCTAGGCTGGACACTCTATAGTGTCAACGAATTTGGACAGATTCTAGTCCTCGTCTGCCCCTAAATTGCCGAGCCCATGCCGGTGCAGTTTAGAATAAAGACTCTGGCGGCTCACCCCCAATATTTCCGCCGCCGAGGCACGGTTATCGGCAGTGTAGGCAAGCGCGGCTTCGATGCAGAGGCGCTCGATCAGATCGGTCGATTCCCGCACGATTTCCTTCAAAGACATCCGCCCGACCAGATCGGTTAGCTGTTCGACCGAACGTGGCAGATCACGTTCGACCGGCGGAAGGTCACGCGAGCGGCGGGCAATCGCGCGGATGCTGAAGCCATAGCATTGACCGTCTTCACCGGGCGCGGCCACAGCGGAGACTTCGACTTCTTCCTGCGTTCCGTCCGCCGCGCGGATAATCGTGGCGACATTACGCGCCGAACCATGTTCGCGGATTTGCGCGATGATCAGCTCAAGGTCGATCCCCGCACGACCGATATAGGCACCGATCGGCGTGCCCCGCACCCGCTCGATCGAGGCCATTTGCGCCAGGTCGATAAACGCAAGATTGACCGCAACGACATTTAAATCAGCATCCGTCAGCACGAATGCATCGGGCATCCGCGCCAGCATGTCGAGCATCTGCGCATCGCCCTGGCTGTCGCGCAGACCACCCGAACCGCCATCGACGCGGACCAGATAATAGCTTGCCTGATCCTGCCGGAAAATACTTGCCGACAAAGTGACGCTACCGCGCCCGGCGGGCAGTAGCAGCACCATCGGTGGCTGGTCCGCCGCGCTCACTGCACCAAGGTAGGTCATCAGCGCGTCATGCGCATGTGGATCGGCGATCACACTCAACGGGCGATTGACGAGGCTTCCTTCGGGCGCGCCAAGCAATCGCGCTGCTGCTGGATTGGCTTCACGGATGCGGCGGCTTTCGGCATCGACGACCAGAATTGCTTCGGCGGCGCGCTCGAACAGCATCCGGTAACGCGACTCCGCCTGCCGCAGACGAAGATAATCGCGCTCGAGTGATTGCTGAACCTGCATCAGACGTTGCTGCAGGACAGCATTGGCGCGCAAATCGCGACCGACGGCAATCACCCGGCCCTCATTTCCCGAAGCGACCGTCCAGTACCGCACCGGCACATCGCCCGTCGATGACGGATGGTTGACCTGACGCCAACGGGGCGGCACGTCTGCGGCAACTGAACCCAGCATGTCTTGAATTTTGCTGCGGCTCTCAACCGTGACGATGTCGCTCCACTTCTGTCCAACCCACACGCCCGAACCTTCGATTGCGGGTTCATGACTGGCAATCGAATAATCAATGATCGTGCCGTCAGGTTCGAGGATCAGCACCAGATCGCCCGCCGCTTCCGCCAGTCGCGCGGCCGCAGTGGCGTCAAGCGAGCCCAGCGTCACACTTGGCGTGCGGAGCGGGACAGTAAGGGCGGAAGCAATATTCACCGGGCGGTCGCCCTTTCAAGCCGTCAAGCGCAGAATTCGCTGCGCGCGAGAAGTCCTTCAACAAGGGTGTCTGCCACCTCAAGCGCTTTCAGGGCATCCGGCGCGGTCGCGTCGGCCCCTATTTCAATCGCTAGCTGCGGTGCAACATTAAAGATCGATCCGCCAACCATGATGCCGACAAATGGGTTACGTGAAACGCTGCGCACGGCGTTGATCAGCGACGGCGCATCGTCGGCACACACCGTACCACTCACCGTTAACCCGACAAGATCGTACGAGTTCCGCGCGACCATCGCGAGCAATGTCGACGTGCTGGTGTCTGTCATCAAATCGGTCGCCCAACCGGCGCGGCGGAACACGTCCTCGACAATAACGGTGCCAAAGCTGTGGTCATCACCTGGCATCACCGCGAACAGGGCCGTGCGCACATGATCTGCACCGACGGCACCACGTGCGGGCACTCGCGCCGATAATTCGCGAACAACTTCCTGAAGCCGCCAGAGCGCCATCGTGACCGTCACGAAGTCCGCAGTATCGTCATCCCACATTTCGCCGAGGTGGCGCGCAGCCGGGGCCAGCAGCTCGACAAAAATTGTGTCAATGGTAACGCCACGCTGGACGAAGACATCGACATGGTCGAGCAACGCACTCGCATCCAAGCTGATGGCAAGCGGCGCAAAGGCTTTGGCTTCGTGGTAGCTGATTGTTGGATCACCAAGCGGTGTCGCATTGATCAACTCATCGCCATCGCGGCCATGCGCGACCATGAGACGAGGAATAATTTCACTTTCGACCAGCGCCACAAAACCAGCGGGCTTCGACGGGACGACGTCAGCAACAGGCTTTCGGCCAACGATACTACGCAGCATGGGCCCTGGTGAACCCGCCTTCGCTATCGACCGCACGATCCCGTATACGCTCGCCATACCAGGTTCTCCCGACCCTGAGCCGGAGTGCGAATATGCCGCACCCTCCGAGCTGGTTCACAAAAAAACCGCTCCCGACGACTCGCACGATATGGCGCTTGCCGTTCGGTTGCAATGGATGCGTAACATAAAATCAAAGTATGTGTAAATTATTTTGGACGTCAAAATGATTTGACACATGATCGGCGGCGGGGCAGTCTCTGGGGAGGAGGCGGTTGCACAAAATATGGAGTCGAACAGACCCTTATATTCTCCCGAGGAACGCGCCCGTCGCGACTCATCGGTGTGGACTCTGGTTCAGGGTATTCTCGCGCCCGTGCAGTTCGTCATTTTTCTTGTCAGCCTGTTCCTCGTACTGCGCTTTTTGAGCACGGGCGAAGGCGTGCAGGCCGCAACAATCTCGATCATCGTCAAGACACTGGCGCTCTACACGATCATGGTCACCGGCGCAGTCTGGGAAAAGGCCGTGTTTGGTCGTTACCTCTTTGCCGATGCGTTTTGGTGGGAAGATTTCTTCTCGATGTTCGTGATCGCGCTGCACACGGCCTATTTGGTGGCGCTTTGGTTTGGCCTTGGTAGCGAAACCGACCGAATGTTGATCGCGCTGGCGGCTTATGCAACCTACGTTATCAATGCCGGGCAGTTTCTCTGGAAACTCCGCGTGGCCCGTCTTCAGTCCACGACAACCATGGTGGCTGCATGAGCGGCGTGATGCCCGCCGCGACGGCTGATTGCGCGCCCGTCCTGCGTGAACGCGGACAGCGCGAAGTGTTTTGCGGCCTCACCGGTATCATCTGGCTCCACCGCAAGGTTCAGGACGCTTTCTTCCTCGTCGTCGGTAGCCGCACCTGCGCGCATCTCCTCCAGTCCGCTGCGGGCGTCATGATCTTCGCCGAACCGCGCTTTGCCACCGCGATCATCGAAGAGCGCGACTTGGCCGGCATGGCCGATTGCAATGAGGAACTCGACCGCGTCGTCGACAAGCTTCTCACCCGCCGCCCCGACATCAAACTGTTGTTCCTCGTCGGATCGTGCCCGTCCGAAGTGATCAAGCTCGACCTCAGCCGTGCGTCGCAGCGCCTGAATGTGAAACATGACGGCGTCCGCGTGCTCAACTATTCGGGCAGTGGGATTGAGACGACTTTCACCGAAGGCGAAGACGCCTGCCTCGCTTCGCTCGTGCCCGAATTGCCAATCGACCATTCGGGCGAACAAAGCCTGATGATCGTCGGCGCGCTGCCCGATGTCGTCGAGGATCAATTCCTTTGCCTGTTCGACGAACTCGGTATTGGCCCCGTCCATTGCCTCCCCGCCCGCCGCGCCGCCGATCTGCCGCCGGTTGGCCCCAACACCCGCTTCCTCCTCGCGCAACCCTTCCTTGGCGAAACCGCCCGCGCCCTCGAAGATCGCGGTGCCGTCCGCCTCGATGCATTGTTTCCCTTCGGTGCCGAAGGAACAACCAATTGGCTCCACGCGGCGGCTAAGGCATTCGGCATCGACGAAATGCACTTTCGTCAGGTCATAGCCCCGGGTCGTGCGCGCGCCAAGCAGGCCATTGAGCACAGCGCGGCCCGCCTCAACGGCAAAAGCATCTTTTTCTTACCTGATTCGCAGCTTGAAATCCCCCTCGCGCGCTTCCTCGCCACCGAACTCGGCATGGTCCCAATCGAAGTCGGGACGCCGTATCTTCACCGCAAGCACCTCGCGCAGGAACTGGCGCTGCTCCCCACCGAAACCGTGATCAGCGAAGGGCAGGACGTCGACCGCCAGCTCGACCGCGTCCGCGCTGCCAAGCCCGACCTCACCGTCTGCGGCCTCGGCCTCGCCAACCCGCTTGAAGCCGAAGGGCTGACGACCAAGTGGGCGATTGAACTCGTCTTCTCGCCGATCCACGGCTTTGAACAAGCCGGCGACTTGGCCGAACTCTTCGCGCGGCCGATGCGCCGCCGCGATGTATTGCGCGTCTGATGCAACTGACCGTCTGGACATATGAAGGCCCACCGCACGTCGGCGCAATGCGGATCGCGACCGCGATGACCGGCGTGCATTATGTCCTCCACGCGCCGCAGGGCGACACCTATGCCGACCTGCTGTTCACGATGATCGAGCGGCGCGGCAAGCGGCCACCCGTGACTTACACGACATTCCAGGCCCGCGACCTTGGCAAGGACACCGCCGAACTGTTCCAGAAAGCCGCGCGCGAGGCCTATGAGCGCTACCAGCCGCAAGCGATGCTGGTTGGCGCGTCATGCACGGCGGAGCTGATCCAGGACGATCCTGGTGGCCTGATCGACGCGATGCGCTTGCCGATCCCCGTCGTTGCGCTCGAACTGCCGAGCTATCAGCGCAAGGAAAACTGGGGCGCAGCGGAAACATTTTACCAGCTCGTCCGTAAACTTGCCGACAAGAATATCGTCCGCAACCGCAGCATCCGCCCGCGTGCCAACTTGCTCGGACCGACCGCACTCGGCTTCCGTCACCGCGACGACATCGTCGAAGTCGTGAAGTTGCTTGATAGCCTCGGCGTCGACGTCAACGTCATCGCCCCTCTGGATGCCAGCCCCGCCGACCTGACGCGGTTGGGCGATGCCGACATCAATGTGCTGATGTATCCCGAAATCGCGGATACCGCCGCGCGCTGGCTCGAAAAGACCTTCGGGCAGACGACGATCCGCACCGTCCCCATCGGTCATGGTGCGACCCGCGATTTCCTGACCGAAGTTGCCGCTGCCACGGGCGTCGACGCGACCGCCGCGCTCGCCACCGATCCCTCGCGCCTCCCGTGGTACAGCCGCTCGGTCGACTCGACTTACCTTACCGGCAAACGCGTCTTCATTTTCGGTGACGCCACCCACGCAATTGCCGCCGCCCGCGTCGCCCGCGACGAGCTCGGTTTTCAGGTCGTCGGCATCGGCTGCTACAACCGCGAATTTGCGCGCGACATGCGCGATGCGGCGAAACTCTACGATCTCGAACCGCTGATCACCGACGATTATCTCGAAGTCGAAGCCGCGATCGAAGCGCTGTCGCCCGAACTCGTGCTCGGCAGCCAGATGGAGCGCCACATCGCCAAGCGCTTCCGCATTCCCTGCGCGGTGATCTCGGCCCCCGTCCATGTCCAGGATTTCCCCGCGCGCCACAGCCCGCAAATGGGCTGGGAAGGCGCGAATGTGTTGTTCGACAGCTGGGTTCACCCGCTGACGATGGGACTCGAAGAACATCTGCTGACGATGTTCCGCGACGATTTCGAATTTTCGGACGGGGCGGGGTCGTCGCATCTCGGTCATTCATCAGCACCCCGTCGTGCTGAACTTGTTTCAGCATCCATCCCGACACACGACCAGCCGTCGCAGGACGTACGATGGACCCCGAAACAAGTTCAGGGTGACGGCAGTTTGTGGGACGAATCCGCCGAAACCGAGCTCAAGAAAATCCCGTTCTTCGTCCGTGGAAAAGCGCGCCGCAACACGGAAAGCTACGCCGCCGAACGCGGCCTCGCCACGATAACGCGCGACACGCTTTATGATGCAAAGGCGCATTATGCACGGTAGCTTCAGCCCCAAAGTGCGCGTCGTTATCGTCACGCTCGACAATCATCTGTCAGGATCGGTCGAGCGCGCCGCTGCGCAATTCGCGCGCGAAGGCAGTGACATCGAAATCGCATTCCACGCCGCCGCCGACTGGGATCGCAACCCCACGAGCCTTGAACAGTGCCGCGAAGACATTGCCAAGGGCGACATCATTGTCGCGACGATGCTGTTCCTTGAAGACCACATCAACGCCGTGATGCCAGCACTTGTCGCACGTCGCGAGGAGTGTGACGCCATCGTCGGCCTGATGTCGGCCAGCGAAGTGGTGAAACTGACTCGGCTCGGTGATTACCGGATGGACAAGCCCGCCAAGGGGCCGCTGGCGCTGCTCAAACGCCTGCGTGGTTCTTCCGGCAAGTCCGGCGGCTCGTCGGGTGCGGGCCAGATGAAAATGCTGCGTCGCTTGCCCAAAATGCTGCGCTTCATCCCGGGCACCGCGCAGGACGTCCGCGCCTATTTCCTGACGCTGCAATATTGGCTGGCGGGCAGCGACGACAATGTCGTTAACATGGTCCGCGCGCTGGTCGATCGCTATGCCGATGGCGAGCGCCGCGATCTGCGCGGGTCGATGAAGGCCGCCCAGCCTATCGAATATCCTGAACTCGGCGTCTATCACCCGGCGCTCCCCGAACGCATGACCGACAATGCCGCGCGGTTGTCGCGCTTGCCAAAGCAAGGCACGGTCGGCTTGCTGATGCTGCGGTCGTATATCCTCGGCCGCGACAGTGCACATTATGACGGCGTCATCGCGGCGCTCGAAGCGCGTGGGCTGAACGTCGTTCCCGCCTTTGCCAGCGGTCTCGACAGCCGCCCGGCCATCGCGGCGTTCTTCATGAAGGACGGTGTTGCGACCGTCGATGTGGTCGTTTCACTCACGGGCTTCTCGCTTGTCGGTGGCCCGGCCTACAACGACGCAAAAGCCGCCGAGGACATGCTCGCCGCGCTCGACGTGCCCTATATTGCAGCCCAACCGCTCGAATTTCAGACGCTCGAACAATGGGGCGCGGGGCGCAGCGGGCTGCTCCCGCTCGAAGCCACGATGATGGTCGCGATCCCCGAACTCGACGGCGCGATCCTGCCCAGTGTGTTCGGCGGTCGCTCCGACGGATCGGGCGATGCCTGCACCGGCTGCGCACGCAGTTGCACGTTCCCCACCGGCGGTCTGGTCCGCGAAATGCAGGCCTGCCCCGAACGCGCTGATGCGCTGGCGGCAAAGGTCGCAAAACTCGTGGGCCTACGCCGCTCTGACCGCGTGAGCCGCAAGCTAGCGATGGTTCTCTTCAACTTCCCACCAAACGCCGGCGCGACCGGAACAGCAGCTTACCTGTCGGTCTTCGACTCCGTCTTCGCCACGCTGATCCGCCTCCACGGCGAAGGCTACACCGTCGAGCTACCAACGAGCGTCGATGCCTTGCGTGACACCCTCCTCAAAGGAAACGCAGAACGTTTCGGTGCCGACGCCAATGTCCACGCGCGCATCCCCGCCGACGATCATGTCCGGCGCGAGCCGCACCTGCGCGAAATCGAAGCACAATGGGGCCCTGCACCGGGTAAAGCGCAAGCCGATGGCAGCAGCATCCATGTGCTGGGCGCACAGTTCGGCAATGTCTTCATCGGTGTGCAGCCGGGCTTCGGTTACGAAGGCGATCCGATGCGGATGTTGTTCGAAGGGACGTTCACCCCGACGCACGCCTTCAGTGCCTTCTATCGTTACCTGCGCGAGGATTTCGGCGCGGATGCTGTGCTGCATTTCGGCACGCATGGCGCACTAGAATTCATGCCCGGCAAACAGACCGGCCTCGGCGCAAAATGCTGGCCCGAACGGCTCATCGGCGATGTGCCGAACTTCTACCTTTATGCCGCGAACAACCCGTCCGAAGGGCTGATTGCCAAGCGCCGGTCGGGCGCAACGCTGCTCAGCTACCTGACCCCGCCGCTCACGCAATCGGGGCTCTATGCGGGGCTGAATGATCTAAAAGTCCTGCTCGACCGCTATCGTAGTTCGCCTGATGCCGACGAACGCGCGAGCCTGACTCCGATGATCGAGGAAGCCGCGACCGCGCTCGAACTTGACGGAAGCAACATCGAAACGCTGGGTACCCAGCTTTACGAACTTGAAGAAGCGCTCATCCCCGAAGGACTCCACGCGATCAACGAGGACGAACTTGGCGGCGTCATTCATGCGCTTGACGCCAAGTTTATCCGCCCCGCGCCCGGCGGTGACCTCATCCGCAATCCCGACATTCTGCCCACGGGCCGCAACATCCACGGCTTTGACCCTTTCCGCATCCCCAGCCGCTTTGCGGTTCAGGAAGGAACAACCCAGGCGGCAGCTCTGATTGCCCGCCATGTCGCCGACACCGGCAGTGCACCGACGACTCTCGCGATGGTCCTGTGGGGCACCGACAATCTGAAATCCGAAGGCACCCAGATTGCACAGGCCTTGGCGCTCATCGGTGCACGGCCGCGCTTTGACAGCTATGGACGCCTCGCAGGGGCTGAACTCATCCCGCTCAGCGAACTCGGTCGCGCGCGAATTGACGTGATCGTCACGCTTTCGGGCATTTTCCGCGATCTGCTCCCGCTGCAAACCCGGATGATCGCCGAAGCGGCTTTTCTCGCTGCCTCCGCCGACGAACCGCTCGACCAGAACCATGTACGCGCCAACAGCCTGAAGCATCAGGCGTGCCACAACTGCGACCTCGAAACCGCCGCGCTGCGCGTCTATTCGAATGCCGAAGGCGCTTACGGCGCCAACGTCAATCTGATGATCGACAATGGCGCATGGACAGACCCCGATGAGCTCGCCAATGCGTTTGAAAGCCAGAAGGGCTACGCTTATGGGCGCAGCGGGATTGCGAAACGCAACAAGCCGCTGTTCGAAAGCGCGCTCGCGACTGTTGAACTGGCGTATCAAAATCTCGACTCAGTCGAACTCGGCGTCACCACGGTCGACCATTATGTCGATGGCCTCGGCGGGATCAGCCGCTCGGTCGCCCGCGCGCGCGGTGCTGCTGTCCCCGCTTATATCGTCGATGCAACGCAAGGATCGACCAGCAAAGTTCGCACGATCGGCGAACAAGTCGATCTCGAAACGCGCACGCGGATGCTTAACCCCGTCTGGTATGAAGGGATGCTCCGTTCGGGTTTCGAAGGCGTCCGCAATATCGAAGCCTCGGTCACCAACACAATGGGCTGGTCGGCCACCACCGAAGGCGTGTCGCCCTGGATCTATCAAAAGATCAGCGAAACCTACGTCCTCGACGACACGATGCGCGAACGCCTCTCCGCGCTGAACCCCAAATCAACCGCGCGCATGGCCAACCGCCTGCTTGAAGCCAGCGATCGCCAATTCTGGAGCCCCGACGCTGCCACGCTGGCCGCGCTCCACGCCGCGTCGGATGCGATTGAAGACCGGCTTGAGGGGATTGCGGCGTGAATGCTCTCCCCACGCCGTTCGCCCTGAGCTTGTCGAAGGGTTGTCCTTCTGTGAGCGCAAGTCCCGAAGAAGGACAAGGCTTCGACAAGCTCAGCCCAAACGGAATTTGTTTTGAGGATTTTAGATAATGGCACTCATGGACCCACCCCTCCGCTCGCGCCTAGACGGCGAGGGCAGCCTACAAGTGAAGCTCGATCCGGGCGACAAGATCGGAAACGCCAAAGTCATTGCGGTATATGGCAAGGGCGGCATCGGCAAATCGACGACCAGCTCGAACCTGTCCGCCGCGCTCTCGCTGCTCGGCAAGCGGGTGCTCCAGATCGGTTGCGATCCCAAGCATGACTCGACGTTCACGCTCACCAAAAAGCTGATGCCGACCGTCATCGACGTGCTTGAAACCGTCGAATTCCACGCCGAGGAACTCCGCCCCGAAGACTATATGTTCGAAGGGTTCAACGGCGTCATGTGCGTCGAAGCCGGCGGTCCGCCTGCGGGCACGGGCTGCGGCGGTTATGTCGTCGGCCAGACGGTGAAGCTGCTCAAGCAGCACCATCTGCTCGAAGAAACCGATGTCGTGATTTTCGACGTCCTCGGCGATGTCGTCTGCGGCGGTTTTGCGGCGCCATTGCAACATGCCGAGCGCGCGGTCGTCGTCGCGGCGAACGATTTCGACAGCATCTTCGCGATGAACCGCATCGTCGCGGCCATCAAAGCCAAATCGAAAAACTATGACGTGCGCATGGCCGGCGTGATCGCCAACCGCAGCGCCGCGACGGATGAAATCGACCGCTTCAACGCCGCAACCGGCCTGAAGACCCTCGCGCATTTCCCTGACTTGGACGCGATCCGCCGCAGCCGCCTGAAAAAATGCACGATCTTCGAAATGGAAGACACGCCCGAAGTCGAAGCGGTGCGCAAGGAATACATGCGCCTTGCCGCTGTCCTGTGGGCGGGCACTGATCCACTCGATGCGATGCCGATGAAAGACCGCGACATTTTCGAATTTCTGGGCTTCGAATAATGCGCGATACAGCCACCTACAGCAGCTACCGCGACGGGCTCGAAACCTATTTCGACCGCACGGCACGCGATGCATGGGAGCGGCTGACATCGGATGCGCAAGTCAGCGGTATCCGCGCGACGGTTCGTGCGGGTCGCGATAAGATGCGCGCAACCATTCTCGACATGCTGCCCGCCGACATGACCGGGCTTCGGCTGCTTGACGCAGGCTGTGGCACGGGGTCGCTTGCCGTCGAAGCCGCGATGCGCGGGGCCGAAGTCGTCGCCATCGATGTCGCGGCAGGCCTTGTCGACATCGCCCGCAAGCGCGCACCGGTGGGTCTCAAGATCGATTGGCGCAGCGGCGATATGTTGTCGACCGACCTCGGCACCTTCGATCATGTCGTCGCGATGGACTCGCTGATCCACTACCGTGCTTTCGACATCGTCGACGTCGTCACTGAACTCGCGGGCCGCACGCGCGGGTCGATCCTGTTCACCTTTGCACCGAAAACGCCGCTTCTGACCGCGATGCACACAGCGGGGCTTCTCTTCCCCCGCTCGGACCGTGCGCCGGCGATCATCCCGGTTACCGAAAAGCTGCTGCGCAAGCTGCTGACTGATGCAATCCCGACAAAGAAGGTCGGCCGATCGACGCGCGTTTCGGGCGGCTTCTATACAAGTCAGGTGCTCGAAGTCGCGTGAGGAACCCGCTGCGCCCTGACCTCTGGAACCGCATCGGCACGAGCTTCCTGCCGTTTGCCGACGCCGCGAGCGCCGAACTGCCGCTGGGCCGCATCCTGCGCCTGTCGCTGTTTCAGGTTTCGGTCGGCATGTGCGCGGTGCTGCTCACGGGTACGCTCAACCGCGTGATGATTGTCGAACTCAAGATGTCGGCCACGCTGGTCGCACTAATGGTCTCGATTCCGCTGCTTTTTGCTCCGCTGCGTGCGCTGATCGGGCACAAGTCGGACACGCACCGCTCGGTGCTTGGCTGGAAGCGCGTGCCCTATATCTGGTTCGGCACGCTGATGCAGTTCGGTGGACTGGCTATCCTCCCATTTGCGCTTCTGATCATGTCGGGCGGCGGGATGAGTGGCCCCCTAATCGGCCAAATTTTCGCCGCGCTCGGCTTCCTTCTGGTGGGAGCAGGGATGCACACGACGCAGACGGCAGGACTCGCGCTCGCCACCGATCTCGCAACCCCTGAAAAAGCCCCGCGCGTGGTTGCGCTGCTTTATGTCATGCTCCTTGCTGGCATGATGATCAGTGCGTTGGTGATTGGTCGCCTGCTGGTGGATTTCTCAGCTACACGCCTCGTCCAGATCGTTCAGGGCGTCGCCGCGATGACGGCGGTGCTGAACATCATCGCGCTGTGGAAGCAGGAAGCTCGCGACCCGCGCGGCACCGCGATAGCCACGCAGCATCCCGATTTCGCCAGTGTATGGACCGCGTTCATTGCCGTCCCCGCCACACGCCGTCTGCTTGTCGCCATTGGCCTTGGTGCGGCGGCCTTTGCCATGCAGGACGTGCTGCTCGAACCTTACGGCGGGCAAGTCCTCGGACTTTCCGTTGGCGCCACAACGTCGCTCACCGCTTTGTGGGCACTCGGCACGCTCGCCGGTTTTGCGCTCGCTGCGAAATCACTTACTAACGGCTCCGATCCACACCGGCTCGCGGGCAATGGCGGGGTCGCGGGCATCGCTGCGTTTCTGATGATAATCTTTGCCGCGCCCAGCCAGTCGATTGGCCTGCTCTGCGTCGGCGCGATGGTGATGGGTTTCGGCGGCGGCTTGTTCTCGGTCGGCACGCTGACAGCCGCGATGGCACTGTCGAAGGACGGCCGCTCGGGCCTCGCACTCGGTGCGTGGGGTGCGGTCTCGGCGACTTGCAGCGGCACGGCAATCCTGCTCGGCGGGTTGCTACGCGACACAATGGCTGCCTCATCGGGCTACACAGCAGTGTTCCTAACCGAGATCGTTCTGTTGCTTGCCATGCTGATTGCCATCGGTCCGCTTGTCCGGCGCGTCGGCGGTGCGTTTGAAACTTATCCAACCGGAAAGTTCGGTCTGACCGAATTTCCAACATAAACTACTGGCCGAAGGGAAATAGCCATGAGTGTCATGATTGTCGGAAATGTGGATTGGGCGCTGCTCGCGCTCTGGGCATTCTTCCTGTTTTTCATTGCTTTGGTATTTTATCTTCACCGCGAATCCTACCGCGAAGGCTATCCGCTCGAGGACGAAATCAGCGGCAAATATGATGGCCGCAGCCCGCTGCTGTTCATCAAGAAAAAGACGTTCAAACTGCCGTTCGGTCGTGGATCGGTCACAGTGCCCGATGCGTCGAACCGTGAACCGGTTGAAATTGCCGCGCGCCGGACGGATCGTTCGCCGGGTGCGCCTTATGTCCCGACCGGCAATCCGCTCGTCGATGGTGTCGGTCCCGCGGCTTATGCCAACCGCGCGAAGCTGCCCGACCTTGATTATGAAGGGCATCCGCGCATTGTCCCCATCGGGGCCTCGGGCCTGTGGATTGAAGGACGCGATCCCGATCCGCGCGGCATGACGGTAACCGGCTGCGACGACAAGGTTGCGGGCACGGTCAAGGATATCTGGGTCGACAAGGCCGACCGCCTCATCCGCTACCTCGCCGTCGATACCGGCACGCGCACAGTGCTTGCCCCGATGTTCATGGCAAAGATCAACCGCCGCACGAACACCGTGAAAGTCGATGCCGTCCGCGCCGACCAGTTTGCTGATGCCCCTGCCATCGACAGCGCCGACACGATCACCATGTATGAGGAAGAGCGCGTGCAGGGCTACTTCGGCGGTGGCTATCTCTACGCCACCCGCGCTCGGCAGGAACCGTTGATATGATCGCCGAGCATGATGACGAACCGGTACCTGGGCTGCCGGGTTTCCTGCCGCAGGGGGAGGAAATCCTGTGGCAGGGCAAGCCCGAGTGGAAACGGCTTGCCGTCAATGCGCTTCACGTCCGTAAGGTTGCGGTATATTTTGGGCTGCTGACGGCACTGGGCGCGGTGCAGGGATCATGGACCGGTGTGCTGGCTACCGTCGGTGTCGGGATTGCGGGCATCGCTATTCTCGCGCTGATCGCTTGGGGCACAGCGCGTTCGACAGTTTACACACTGACTAACCGCCGCGTTGTCCTGCGCATTGGCATTGCGTTGCCGAAGTGCATCAACCTGCCGCTTTCGTTGATCAAGTCGGCCGACCTTTCGCTCAATGCCGACGGTACCGGCGATATTCCGCTGACGGTGAGCGGCGAGCAGCGCCTTGGTTACCTTCAGCTCTGGCCGCATGCCCGCGCGTGGAAATTGCGTGAGCCGCAACCGATGCTGCGCGCTGTTCCCGAAGCCCAGAAAATCGCGACATTGCTCGCCCGCGCCTGTGGTGCCCGCCTCGAAGTCGTGCCACAACATGGCTTTGAACAGGCGATTGCAGCATGAAACCGCACATCCACCACGCCGAGCCTTTTCCCAAGGCGATGCTGGTGCTGGCGGGCGCGCTCGTTGGTGGCGCGTTGCTGATGACGGCAACAATCCGCTTGACCGGCACGCCGCCGCAATCGTCACCAACGCTCGAGCGTGCTGCCGCGAAAGTCGCCGCTGTGAAATCTCGCGACCTGAGCTTTGCAGACCAACCCGATGGGTCACTGCGCATCATAGATATTTCGACCGGCAAAATGGCAGGCGAAGTCGCACGCGGCTCGACAAGCGGTTTCATCCGGGGTGTCATGCGCGGCCTGATGCGCAACCGGCAGCAACGTGGCGTCGGCGTGGCTCCGCCGTTTCGGCTGACCAAATGGGCAAACGGCCAAGTATCGATCACCGATACGACATCGGGCTACGTCACAGACCTCAGCGCGTTCGGTGACACCAACCGAGCCGCCGCGGAGGCGCTCCTCAAATGAGCCGTTCCTTCGACACGCCCTGCACCATCGAAGTCGAACATGGCTTTGATCATCTGCATGCGCATGTCGAACTGGACGGTGACGTGCCGATCTATCCGGGCGACAAAGTCCGCGTGCACGGCGCGGCGATCCGTCTGCCTTATGGCGAGCGCCTTGTCGAACACCGCATGGCCACCGTAATCCGAGCCACAGCACTCGAACGTGCTTGGACCAAGTTCCGCGCGCGCTTCGAAATCACCGAACTTTACGAAATCAGTTTTTCGAACGGACGTGCCTTATGACCGAGATGTCGCATAACTTCACTAAAGAAGACGCGCACGCGATTGCGACGCAAGACACGGTCCTCAGCCCCCGTTTCTACACCACCGATTTCGACGCGATGGACAAGATCGACGTGAGCCTCGTGCGCGCTGAATGGGATGCGCTGATCGCCGAAATGGCCGCCGATCCCAACAAGGAGCATTTCAAGAAATCGGAGAGCTTCGACGGCATCATCGCCGCGATGGAACCGAACCTGCGCAAGGAATTCGTCGACTTCCTCGTGTCGTCGCTGACCTCCGAATTTTCGGGCTGCATTCTTTATGCAGAGATCGCCAAGCGCACGAAAAACCCGGATGCCAAGGCATTGTTCAAACTGATGGCGCGCGACGAAAGCCGCCATGCTGGTTTCATCAATGACAGCCTGAAAGACGCGAACATCGGCATTGATCTTGGCTTCCTGACCAAGACCAAGAAATACACGTTCTTTCGCCCGAAGTTCATTTTCTACGCGACCTATCTATCCGAAAAAATCGGTTATGCGCGCTACATCACGATCTTCCGCCATCTTCAGCGCAACCCGGACAAGATGATCCATCCGATATTCAACTGGTTCGAACACTGGTGCAATGACGAGTTCCGCCACGGCGAAGCCTTCGCGCTCCTGATGCGAGCCGATCCGAAATTGCTGACCGGCCTCAACAAGCTCTGGATCCGCTTCTTCCTCGTCGCGGTCTATGCCACGATGTTCGTCCGCGATCACGCCCGCCCGCATTTCCATGCCGCGCTCGGCATCGATCCGACCGACTACGACTATGAAGTGTTCCGCGTCACATCGGCAATCACGCGGCAGGTCTTCCCGATCGTGCTTGACAGCGACAGCCCCAAATTCCGCATGCTGATGATGAAAATCCTGCGCGCCAATCAGGCTTTGCCGAGTGCGGGCCTCTTCGGTCGCGCCAGGGCCTATGCGATAATCGGCACCAGCATGCTCCGCCTCTATTTCATGCGCACCAAAGCCAATGCACTTCCGGTCGCGACACGGCTGGTGCCCGCCTGGTGAGCATGAGCGCCCACGCCTTGCCGCTGCTCTATGTGGTGATGCTGTGGTTCATGTCCACGGCGCTTGTCGTCGCGCTTGATCACCGCATGCGAGCGCAGAAAGTGCTGACCTATGCGGGGGTCGCAGCTTGTGCCGCCGTCGCCGTCATTGGTCTGCTCGCGCCCAGCACGGATGCGTTCGCTGCCTACGCGTCGTTTACCGCCGCTCTCATCATCTGGGGTTGGCATGAACTGAGTTTCCTGACCGGTGCCGTCACGGGCCCGCGCCGCGAACCGCTCCCCGAAGGCGCGCGTGGATGGGAGCGCTTCCGCTTCTCGACCGCCACCGTCATCCACCACGAACTCGCCATCTTTGTCACTTTGATCATGCTGGCCATCGTCAGTCGCGGCCTGCCGAACCAGACCGGCGTATTGGCGTTCGCGATCCTGTTCGCCATGCGGCTGTCGACCAAGTTCAACATCTTCCTCGGCGTGCCCAATTTCAGCAGCGATATTCTGCCATCGCAGCTTGTCTATCTCAAAAGCTATTTCCGAAATGCACGCTTCAATGCGCTGATGCCGGTGTCGCTGATCGCGGGCTCGGCGCTCACTTACTGGCTGGGCAGCATGGCGCTCGCCACACCCGGCGATGCTGCGATCAGCTACACCTTGCTCGCGGCCATTTCGGCGCTGGGCCTTATCGAACATTTGTTTCTGGTTTTGCCGATTGGCGACACTGCACTCTGGCGCTGGGCGATCCCCAATGCCAAAAGAATATAAGACGGAGGGGCGTATGGATTACGAGGCACTTTTCACCGAGCAACTGGATGCTTTGCGTGAAGCCGGAAACTACCGAGTGTTTGCCGAACTCGAACGTAAGCGCGGCGCTTTCCCCAGCGCCAAACGCTATGCCGATGACGGCAGCACGCAGGACGTCACGGTGTGGTGCTCGAACGACTATCTCGGCATGGGTCAGCACCCCAAAGTCCTCGACGCGATGCACGACACGCTTGATCGCTGCGGTGCGGGCGCAGGCGGCACGCGCAATATTTCGGGCACCAGTCACGAGCACGTTTTGCTCGAAGCCGAACTTGCTGATCTCCACCATAAAGAAGCCGCGTTGATTTTCACCAGCGGCTATGTCTCGAACTGGGCAGCGTTGGGCACACTCGCCGCACGGCTCCCCAATTGCGTCGTCCTCTCCGACGCGCTGAACCATGCCTCGATGATCGAAGGCATCCGCCACAGCCGCGCGCAATGCCTGAAATTCAAACATAACGACCCCGAGGATTTGGACCGACTGCTCAGCACCATTGAGCCCGGTCGCCCCAAACTGGTCGCCTTCGAAAGCGTATATTCGATGGACGGCGACATCGCCCCCATCGCCGAAATCCTCGACGTCTGCGAAAAACACGGCGCGATGTCCTACATCGACGAAGTCCATGCCGTTGGGCTCTACGGTCCGCGCGGCGGCGGCATTGCCGAACGCGAAGGGCTGATGGACCGGATCACGGTGATCGAAGGGACGCTGGGCAAAGCCTTTGGTGTCATGGGCGGCTATATCGCGGGTTCGAAGGCGATGTGCGATTTCGTGCGCAGCTTTGCCAGCGGGTTCATTTTCTCGACCGCGCTGCCGCCAGCCATCGCTGCTGGGGCCGCGGCGTCAATTCGCCATTTGAAAGTCAGCCAGATCGAGCGCGTCCGCCATCAAAACCGCGTGGCCATCGTCCGCGCACGGCTTGATGCGCTTGGCATTCCGCACATCGACAACCCCAGCCACATCATTCCGGTCATGGTCGGCGATCCGCATCACTGCAAAATGATCAGCGACTGGCTGATGGCGAACCACGGCATTTATGTGCAGCCGATCAACTATCCAACGGTGCCGAAGGGGACTGAACGCCTGCGCATCACGCCCAGCCCGGTGCATACCGACGGCGACATTGATAAACTCGTCGAAGCGATCAGCGAGATTTGGAGCCAGTGCGCATTGGCAAGGCGCGCCGAAGCAGCATAATTTGCTGAATAGCGCCGGAACGCTCTCTTTCTGCGGTAGTCCGTGGAACCTATGTGCTTGTCCATTGGTGGGGGCAACCCATTTGCACTTTCGTCAACAAAAAATGGATGGGAGATCAAAATGTTACGTTATGCTGTCGCTGCGGCGGTTCTTTCCACTTCGGCTTTTGCGCTTGTGCCCGCAGCTGAAGCGCGCACCGCAGCCCCGCGCTGCGCACCGGTCACGACCGCTGCAGTCGAAGCGCAATTCGACAAGTTCAACGCCGCATGGGCAACCAAAAACCCCGACACGGTAACGGCGCTGTTCGGGAAAGATGCGGTTCTGCTTGCCACTGTGTCGAACAAGCCGCGCACGGACGCGGCGGGCATTCGCGATTATTTCGTCAAATTCCTCCAGAACTCGCCGGTCGGGACGATCACCAGCAGCACGGTTGACCTCGGCTGCAACATGGCGACCCGCGTCGGCACGTGGACAGTGACCTTCACGGACGCGGCGGGCGCGAAAACCGACGTGCTCGCCCGCTATACCTTCATCTACAAATATGAAGGCGGCAAGTGGATGATCGACCATCTCCACTCGTCGATGCTGCCTGAAAAAGCAGCCTGAGTGCTACCCGCGCGCCGCGGGCGGGGGTGGCACAACGCCAATATGCCCCCGCCCCTGCGCTTCGGCGATCCCCATTTGCCGATGCCGCTCGGCATAGCCCGCCTGTTGGGTGCCGTTACGGTGCGCAGCGCATTTCGAGCAGCTAACGCCTTCGACATAATCGGGGGAAATCTTGTCCTCCGCACTGACCGGCATCCGGCAGCCGTGGCACAGATCATATGATCCCGCCGCCAATCCATGGCCGATGGCGACACGCTGATCGAAAACGAAACACTCGCCTGACCAGCGGCTATCGTCGGGCGAAACATCCTCCAGATATTTCAAGATACCACCCTTGAGGTGATAAACCTCGTCCAGCCCCTCGGCTTTCAAAAACGCTGTTGCTTTCTCGCACCGTATCCCGCCCGTACAGAACATCGCCACGCGCTTGCCCTCAAGCTCGCCCCGATGCGCGCGCACCCAATCGGGAAATTCGCTGAAACTTGTCGTCCCCGGATCAACTGCCCCCGCAAACGTCCCGATCTCGGGCTCATAATCATTGCGCGTATCGATCACGACCACATCCGGCGCGTCGATCAGTGCGTTCCAGTCTGCCGCTTCGACATAATGCCCGGCTTCCGTCATTGGATCAATGTCGGGCTGCCCCATCGTCACGATCTCGCGCTTCAGGCGGACTTTCATTCGGTAAAAGGGCATGTCATCCGTCCCCGAAACTTTGACATCAAGCGCGGCACAGCCCGGCAAAGTGCGAATATGAGCGAGGACACAATCCACTGCTCCGGGCGCGCCAGCAATCGTCCCATTGATCCCTTCACAGGCAATCAGCAGTGTGCCCTTGATCCCCGCCGCGTCGCACACATCGCGCATTCCCGCCTGCACCGAAGCAGGATCGTCAAACCGCGTGAATTGATACAGCGCAGCAACGCAAAATAAAGGCGGGGCAATCATGCCCCGCCTTTGTCATTCCCATTGAGGCAACGCAATTGGTTCAGCGCGCCACACATTTCCGCCGCGAACCGGCACGCTCAACTTCTCGACCAGCGAGCGCACCAAGCGCCGCGCCACCAAGGGTGCCCAATGTCCGGTCGCCGCCCGTGTCAATTGTGCGGCCAACCAAAACGCCAGCGACACCGCCGACAATCAAACCGGTCGTGCCGTCGGTGCGGCGGCAATAGCGACGGCCATCCTTGCCAACCCATTCCTTGTAAACGCGCTTTGCCTCAGCAGGCGGCGCATAAGTGAGCGCAGGCGCGACGAGTGCCACGGCGGCGAGACTAAAAATCAGATGACGCATGATGAACTCCGTTGCGAACTTGTGTGTTGATAACGCCGCATGCTGCGCCTTGTTGCATGAACTGAAAACAACGAGGCGTTCACATTACCACGTCGCTCCGCACTTGATGCGGGGCTGGGCTTTTCTTCTTCGCAAACGAAAAAAGAAAAGCCAAACCCCGGCTCGGTGGCCGGGGTGACGGCGGTCACCCAATCGCCTTCAACGCCTGTGCAAAATCGGCAATCAGATCGTCGGCATTTTCAACGCCCACTGAAATCCGCACCAGATTGTCGCTAATGCCCAGCGCATCCTTGCGCTCTTGTGGTACCGACAGATGCGTCATCGCCGCAGGGGCGCTCGCCAATGTTTCGGTGCCGCCAAGGCTCACCGCGAGTTTGGCAATTTTGAGCGCGTCGAGGAACGCGAAACTCTCACCCTCGCCACCTTTCAAGTAGAGCGAAAATGTCGATCCTGCACCTTCGCAATGCCGATCATAAATGTCGCGTTGCCGCGTGCCGGGTTCGAGGAAACCGAGGTAACCCACTGATTCGACTTGCGGTTGCTCGCGCAAAAACGCGCAGACCTTTGCTGCATTTTCGCCAGCGCGGCTCATACGCAGTTCGAGCGTTTCGAGGCTGCGGAGCAACATCCATGCTGAATGCGGATCGGTGATCGTACCGATGGTATTGCGCATCATGCGAATCGGATTGATCATCGCTTTGGAGCCCACAGCGCCGCCGGCGACAAGATCGCTGTGTCCGCCCGCATATTTGGTGAGGCTGTAAAGCACGAGGTCCGCGCCCTGCTTGAGCGGCTTTGCCCACAGCGGCCCCAGAAAGGTGTTATCGATGACAATCGGCGGCAAATCATCCGCTGCAAACGCCGCGTTACGCGACGCCGTCACCGCTTCGACATCGACGAGCGCATTGGTTGGGTTGGCGGGACTTTCGAGATAGACGAGCGCGACATGGCCCATCGTCTTGGCTTTTGCCATCGCGGCATCGATTTCCTCACGCGTCGCTCCCGCCGGAAAGTCGATCCAGTTGACGCCGAACCGCCCGAGAATGCGGCCGATCAGTGTCTCGGTCGCGGCATAAAGCGGGGCCGAATGCACGATGACATCGCCGGGCTTCACTAGCGCGAGCATCACCGTCGCAATCGCCGACATGCCCGACGAGAAGACCAGTGCGTCCTCGGCATCTTCCCAGATGCCCAACCGGTCTTCGAGGATTTCCTGATTGGGACCATTGAAGCGCGAATAAACCAGCCCCTCCGCGCCACCGGGCCGCTTGCCTGTGACACCTTCGAAGAAGCGTTTTCCCGCTGCGGCGTTTTCAAACACGAAGGTTGATGTCAAGAAGATCGGCGGCTTCAGCGACCCTTCGGATAGTGCAGGGTCAAAGCCATGCCCCATCATCAATGTCTCGGGCGAAAGGCGATGGTTGCCGATTGTCAGGACATCAGGTTTTGGGCGGCGGCGCGAGGAAAGAGCGCTCAGTTCGGCTTCGTCGGTCATTTTCTACTCCATTTGGATCACCGCCATTGCGAGCGCAGCGCGGCAATCCAGAATAAGGCCGGGACTGAATTGCTTCGCTACGCTCGCAATGACGAAGGCTACAACGCAATCAGCGAGATTTGGCGTCCATAGTCCGGTTCGTGGGCGTGTGTCGCGCGCCGAAAGCTAAAATATCGATCCGCCAGCGAATATGTGTCCAATCCCAATGCAGCCACGCGGGTTATGCCTGCGTTCGCCAGCCGGTGCGCAACATAGGCTTCAAGGTCGAACTGGTGGTGGTCGGTCCGTTTTCCGTCGGCGAAAAAGCGTTCATTGGCGGGATCGGCATCGGTAAAGCATGCTAGAAACTTGCGGTCGATTTCATAGGATGCGCGCGCAATGCACGGCCCGATGGCTGCCGCAATTCGCTCACGTTTCGCGCCCAGCGCTTCCATCGCTTCGATGGTCGCATCGGTAACACCGCCAATCGCCCCTTTCCACCCCGCATGCGCCGCACCAATGATCCCTGCCTCGGTGTCGGCGAACAAAACCGGCGCGCAATCGGCCGTCAAGATGCCAAGAACAAGCCCTGGCGTCGCCGTGACCATTGCATCGGCATGCGGCCGCGCGTCATTGGGAAAGGGTGCGGTGACAGTGACCACGTCGGGCGAATGCACTTGATAGACAGTGACCAGCTGTGAGCCCGGCGCAACCGCTTCCGCCGCGCGTCGCCGGTTCTCCGCAATCGCCGCCGGGTCATCGCCGCTACCCAATCCGACGTTTAACCCTGCGACCAATCCCGTCGAAACACCCCCACGCCGCCCTAGAAATCCGTGCTTTGTACCTGGAAGAACAGGAGTGGTGATGACGTCGATCATGCAAACCCTACCGGAACCGGCCACCCGCCACCGGTCAACCCCATAACTCGAAAAAGCGTGCCCATCGCCGCCGGATCGGTGAGCCGTTGATGCGCTGCCGTCAGCTCGTCCGCGCGCTCGGGCGACTGCTTTGCCAAAGCGGCGGCGCGCGATGATATGCCCAAGTTCCCCAGAAAATCCCGCTGCGGCACGGGCCCATGCACACGCGCCCCCGCCACCGTCGCCGCCGCACCCAGCGTCGCGAAATCAACATGCGCGCTAAGGTCAACCGATCCCGGCGCGTCGAACGGATTGGCGAATCTGTGCCCGCGCACAGCTTGCAACGTCTCGCCCAGCGCAGGACCGTCATACCCATAATCAATGATCAGCGCCGCGCCCCCTTGCACCGCGAGCCGCTTGGCCAAGTCGCGCACGACGCGCACGCTCGCGGGCGATGACTCAACGATGCTTCCGACCGGCGCATCACGCAGCGCTTCGGGAATGATCGCATCCGGCACGGACTTGCCCGTGACAGGCAGGAACAGCGTATCTTGACATGCGACCAGCCGCTGCCGCCAATCACTCAGGCCGCGCACCAATTGCTCGATCGACAAAGCGTCAAAAAACTCGTTAGCAACAACAAGTAATGGCGTGTTATTCACAGCTGTCGTGAGATCATCATGCCACGTTGCACCCGGCACCGCTGCCGACTGCGCTGTGCGCAGTGATGGTGATGTTTCGACAAAGTGAACCGGCGGCGTCAGCCCCGCCTTCGCCATCGCCCGAAGCGCGTCTGCCGCCAGCGTGCCTTTGCCCGGCCCCAATTCGACATAGTGGCATTCAGGCCGCCCCGCGCGGTCCCAAACATCGGCGAGCGCAACGCCAATCAGCTCGCCAAACATCTGGCTGATCTCGGGCGCGGTAATGAAGTCGCCGCCAATCGCCTCGCCATTCGCATAATACTCAACATTGGCTGCGGCCATAAACTGCGACACCGGCATCGGCCCCGCCAGCGTTATTGCACGGGCGAGCCGGTCGGGGAGCATTGCGTCTGCAGGATCAGGCGACGCTGGCACTGCCCGCAATCGGCTCGACGCGAATGCGCCGCTTCTTGGCGGTCGCCACCAAATAAATGCCAACGAGCAGCATCGGAAGCGACAGAGTCTGTCCCATCGTTAGTCCCCACGAAAGATTTTCTAATCCCGCATCGGGCTGACGTACGAGTTCGAGCAGGCTGCGTGACAGCCCGTAAATGATGAGGCCAGTGCCCACCAACTTGCCAGGCTGATACCGAGCATCGGTTTTCCAGAACATGATCCAGAGCACTGCAAACATGAAGATGCCTTCAATCCCCGCTTCATAAAGCTGGCTGGGATGGCGCGGCTCGGGTCCGCCGCCAGGGAAGACGATGCCCCATGGCAAATCAGTTGGGCGCCCCCATAATTCGCCGTTCACAAAATTTGCCAGACGTCCGAAAAACAGTCCGAACGGCGTTGCCACAACGACAACATCGCAAACACGCAACATGTTAAGCGCATTTTTGCGACAGAAATACCAAAGGCCGATGATCACCCCAAGGAAGCCGCCGTGGAGCGACATCCCGCCTTCCCAAAGCTTGAGCATTGCGACAGGATCCGTCAGCATTTCGGGCTTGTAGAACAGGATATATCCAAGCCGCCCGCCGAGAATGATGCCGAGCGTCAGGTAAAACACAAAATCATCGGCATGTCGCTTCCCCATCGGCGCGCCGGGCTGCGCGATCAGGCGGAGCAAATACCACCAGCCGATCAGGATGCCAGCAATATAGGCCAGACTATACCAGCGCAGCTTGAAAAAGCCGAGATCAAGTGCGATCGGCGACAGGTTCAGGTCGGTCCAATTGATGGCTGCCGTAGCGTTACTGGCCAATTCGAATATCAAGGCTTTTCCCCAACGAGTTCGCGCTCCATAACGGCGTCAAAGCAGAAGACCAAGCGGAGAGAGATTTATGCCATCGGCGCTCGATTTGAGGATCGACCAATCCATCGCCAACTTGTCCGTTGAGGGCGGGCCGATGCCGCTGGGCAGTTACACGCTGCCTTGCGGCGTCGCCGTACCAATCGTTACCACCGCGCCGCCGACGCTCAACGCCTATTTCGCGCATTTCTGTGGTCAGCATGGCGACGCCGACTTTATCGTGGATGGCCAAGAGCGCTTGAGCTTTACCCAAGTTTATGCTGCCGCCACAGAAGTCGCACAGGCGCTGGCCTCGGTTCACGGCGTTAAGAAGGGTGACCGCGTCGGCATCGCAATGCGTAATGCGCCATCGTGGGTCGTGCTATATATGGGCACATTGATGGCGGGTGGTGTTGCGACGCTGCTCAATGGCTGGTGGCAGGGTGGTGAATTATGTGCAGGTATATCCGATGTCGGCTGCACACTTGCCTTTGCCGACCCGCCGCGCGCCAAGCGGCTCGACGAATGCGGCAGCCATCCCGGCTGTGCAGTGGTGGTCGTCGATGTCGCCCTTCCGCTTGATCAGGCACTTGAGCCGGTCCTGAAAAATAGGACAGAAGCGACATTGCCCAGCATGACGGGTGATGATCTGGCGACGATATTGTTCACGTCGGGGTCCACGGGCCAGTCGAAAGGTGCCTATTCGACGCATCGCGCGGTCGTCCAGGGCACTTTTTGTTACATCATGCAGGCACTGATGCAGCTGCAGATCGGTACCGAGGACGGCACAATCAAAGAACCCCGCCCGCAACATGCGGTGTTGATGACGGTCCCGCTGTTTCACGTCACCGGCGAAGTGCCGATGCTGCTCCTTAGCTTCGCCATTGGTCGCAAGATGGTATTGATGCCCAAATGGGATGCACTTCGCGCCATGCAACTGATCGATGCCGAAAAGGTCACCAATTTCACCGGCGTCCCGTTGATGAGCTGGGAAATCATGAATCACCCTGATCGCGCCAACTATGATTTATCGACCATCCAGACATTTGCTGCCGGGGGCGCACCGCGTCCACCCGAGCATGTTCGCCGCCTGAACGATGAAATGCCCGCGCCGCCGGCCTTGGGCTACGGGCTCACTGAAACTAACGCAGTCGGGTGCGGATCGTTTTCAACAAATTATCTCGAAAAGCCCAATTCGACAGGGCGGGCCTATAAGCCTCTGGTCGATCTCGCAATCCTTGATGATGACGGCAAGCCGGTGGCGCAAGGCGAACGTGGCGAAGTATGTGTCCGCAGCGTCGCCAATTTCAGCGGCTACTGGAACCGCGAGGACGCGACCCGCGATGCCATGACCACCGACGGATATTTTCGCAGCGGCGACATCGGCATTTTCGATGCCGACGGCTATCTGTTCATCGTTGACCGTAAAAAAGATATTATCATTCGCGGTGGCGAAAATATCAGCTGTCAGGAAGTCGAAGCGGCAATCTACGCGCACCCGGCGATCGCCGAAGCTTGCGTATTCGGCCTGCCCGACGAGCGGCTCGGCGAAATCGTTGGTGCCGTCGTCCATTATCATGCCGGCGAAAATGTCAGCGACGAAGCGTTGCTTTTCTTCCTGTCCGAACATCTCGCCCCATTTAAAATGCCGGTGCGGATCTGGGTAGAAGCCGAGCCTCTGCCGCGTCTTGGCACCGAAAAGATCGATAAGGTTGGCCTGCGCCAGCGTTTCCGCACCGAACACGCGGCTGCAATGACAATCGCGGCCTGACTTTCTGAGACGAACCGTGCATTTCTATCGTTGAATTGAATTCGTCGCACTGCTACGCGAGCGTCTCACGATCAGGAGAAGTCCATGACTATCGCCGAAACGTTACGCCGCGAGCGCTCGCCAGGCGGCAAATTGGGTGTTGCAATGCTCATCGCCGCGTTGCTCACCATTCCTTTATTCTCGATTTACCTGCTCAACTGGGATCGTCAGAATCAGTCGAACACCGCCAGCGCCTCAATTGTCGAAGGTTGGGGCGGACCGCAGACGATCGCCGGGCCCGTGCTCGTCATCCCTTATCAAGCGCAGTCGAGCGAAACTGTCGAGGAAGGTGGCAAGCAAGTTACTAAAACCTCGACGGTGTGGCGCGAACTGGTGCTTTCGCCTGAGACGTCGACGCTCGACACCAAGATCGCACCCGAACGGCGCAAGCGGTCGATTTACGAAGCTGTTGTTTATGAAACGACGTTAACGGGGCAAGCGAAGTTTGTTATGCCATCGGACCTTGAACGGATCGGCGTGCCCGTTGCGGCGCTGGTCTTTGCGCGCGCAGAAATTCGTTTCGGTTTGTCGGATGCACGTGGCCTCTTTGGTGCGCCGCCGGCAGTGCGCATCGGCGGCACGGCCCTCAAGCTCGAACCCGGCCATGGCCTTGGCGCGACCAATAACTCGGGTTTCTTTGCTTGGATTGACGCGACGGCTTTGCCTGCCGGGCCGCTACTGGCAGATTTCGACTATCGGTTTCGCGGCAGTGAATCGGTGACGCTGGCCCCTCGCGCGGGCGATACGACGTGGAAGGTTACGTCGCCGTGGCCGTCCCCAAGTTTTCAGGGAGGGTTTCTCCCGACCACACGTACCGTATCCGACAAGGGATTTTCCGCTACCTACCGCGTCGGCAATCTTGCGTTGGGTCAGTCCCTCGTCGATGCAAAGGACGAACTTGTGCAAGCGGCAACAGGCCGAAAGGACAGTTACGCGACACCGGGGACGACAGCCGGCGTTGCCAGTATCAACCTGATCCAGCCCGTCGACGTCTATTCGCAAGTCAACCGCGCGACCAAATATGGGTTCCTATTTATTGGCTTCACGTTCCTTGCGCTATTGATGTTTGATGTCATTGGCGGGGTTCGCGTGGCGGGGGTCGAGTATCTGCTCGTCGGTGTCGGGCTGGTGCTGTTCTTTGCGCTGCTGCTTGCCTTTGCCGAAGTGATCGGGTTCACGCCTGCTTACGTTGTCGCATCAGCAGGAATCATCGGATTGATCACGGCCTATTCAGCGGCAGTCCTGAAAAGCTGGAAGCGCGCCGGCTATATCGGCGGGTTGCTGATCGCGCTTTATGCGGTGCTTTATATCCTGCTCAGCCTTGAGGCTTATTCGTTGCTGATCGGTTCGCTGATGCTGTTCGCGGCGCTGGCGGGCGTCATGTATGTAACCCGCAAGCTCGATTGGGGCGCGCCGCGGGAAGTTGCCTAGGTCAGAAAGGGCCACCCCCAAACCCCTCCAGCAAGGGCTGGAGGGGAGTTATAGTGCACTGCGTCCTCCCCTCCACGCCTTCGTGGAGGGGCCGGGGGTGGCCCCTTCGCACTTTGATCAAGCAGCCTGCGCCACACAAAAGCAGATATTGCACTTGAACTTAACGCGCCGCATTGCAAATGGAGATCAACACCCACAGGACAACTGCTCGATGGCCGAACTTACCCTGCCCGCTAACAGCAAGATCAAGGCGAAGGGCCGCGTCAACAAAGCAGCGGCGGGGGCGACGCGGGTCAAGAATTTTAAAATCTATCGCTACGATCCCGATAGCGGCGAAAACCCGCGTTACGACAATTTCGAAGTTGACCTCGATACGTGTGGACCGATGGTGCTTGATGCGCTGATCAAGATGAAAGGTGAGCAGGATTCGTCGCTGACGTTCCGCCGTTCATGCCGCGAAGGGATTTGCGGGTCATGCTCGATGAACATCGACGGCAAGAATGGCCTCGCCTGTACGACCGCGATCGAAGACATCAAGGGAGAGATACGGATCACCCCCCTGCCGCAGCTGGACGTGATCAAGGATCTCGTTCCCGATTTCACACATTTCTATGCACAGTATGCGAGTATTCAGCCGTGGTTGAAGACAGTGACGCCAACGCCGTCGGGCACCGAGCGGCTGCAATCGCCGGAAGATCGCGCCAAACTAGACGGGCTTTACGAGTGCATCCTGTGCGCCTGCTGCTCGACCAGCTGCCCGAGTTACTGGTGGAACAGCGACAAATTCCTTGGCCCCGCGATCCTGTTGCAAGCCTATCGCTGGCTCGCCGACAGCCGCGACGAAATGACCGGCGAGCGATTGGACGAGCTCGAAGATCCGTTTCGCCTTTATCGTTGCCACACGATCATGAATTGCGCGAATGCGTGCCCGAAGGGGCTGAACCCGGCACGCGCGATTGCCGAGATAAAGAAGCTGGCAGTCGAACGGGCTGTGTAAAAGTTTTCTCCCCTCCCGGCCTTCCGGGAGGGGTCGGGGGTGGGTTCTTTGTTCGAGATGCGCATTAACAGCCGAGAAAAGAACCCACCCCCAGCCCCTCCACGAAGGCGTGGAGGGGAGTCAAGTTGCGCGACCGGCAATGTGAGCGACGACGCGGCCTTTTTGTTTGCCGAACATCCCGATCATCCGGGCTGGCACAGTTGGCAGCTGCGGGACGAAACACGGTATAATGGTTTTCTCGGCCCGCTGCTGGTCCGGCGCGAAGGCGACATGGCGCGTGTCAAGATGATGCCCGAACACAAGCACAGCAATCTGGCGGATGCGGTGCATGGCGGGACGACATTGGGGTTTATCGATGTTGCGCTGTTCGGGGCGTCGCGGGTGTTTGGCCTGATCGAAGCGGGGTCGGCGGTGACGCTCGACCTGTCGGTGCAATTCATCGGTGCGGGTCGAACCGGCGTGGAGATGGAAGCCGAAGTCGAATTGCTGCGCGAGACGCGGCGGTTGTTGTTTCTGCGCGGGCTAGTGGTTCAGGGCGACGAGAAAGTGGCGGCGTTTTCGGGGACGATCCGCAAAGGTTCAAGTGCCCGTTCTTGACCGCTACAACGCGCTCGTGGCGGCGGGGGAACTCCGCGAAGACGCAGTCCAAGCCGACGCCGCCACGCGCCTGAACCGCTTGCAAACTGAGCTTGAAGCCGTGCCGCCGCGCGGATCGATCCTGTGGCGGTTGGGCAAGGCAAAACCACCGCCGCCACGCGGGATTTATTTGTGGGGTGGCGTTGGGCGCGGCAAATCGATGCTGATGGATTTGTTTTTTGAACGAGTAAATGTCAACCGCAAGCGCCGCGTCCATTTTCACGAATTCATGATCGAAGTGCATGACCGCCTGCGCCACGAGCGAATGAACGAGCGTGGCGATCCGATTGCGCCGACGGTCGCTGCGATTGCCGACGAAGCGCGCTGCCTGTGTTTCGACGAAATGGTTGTTAACAATTCGGCAGATGCAATGATCTTGTCGCGTCTGTTTACCGGGTTGCTGGATGCGGGGGTGACAGTGGTGACGACATCAAACCGCGCGCCTTCGGACTTGTATAAAGACGGCCTCAACCGCGAGCATTTCCTGCCGTTTATCGCGACGGTCGAGCGACGGCTGGACGTGATCGCGCTCAACGGCCCGACCGATTACCGGATGGAACGGCTGGCGGGCGTCAAGACCTGGCATGTGCCGAGCGGCCCTGAAGCCACCGCAGCCGTGCGCGAGGCGTTTTTCAAACTGACCGATTATCCGCCCGAAGATGCGATCAATGTCCCGACGGCCGAGATTGATCTGGGTGGCTGGCGGATGTTGCATGTGCCCAAAAGCCTGAAAGGCGTTGCGGTGTTCAGCTTCAAGCGGCTGTGCGCGGAGGCGCGTGGAGCATCGGACTATCTCGCCGTTGCCCGACGATATCATAGCGTGTTCATCGTCGGTATTCCAAAGCTCGGCCCCGAAAACCGCAACGAAGCCGCGCGGTTCGTCACGCTGATTGATGCGTTGTATGAACATAAGGTCAAACTGATCGCGACGGCGGATGCGGCGCCCGTTCAGCTTTATGAACGCGGAGACGGTGCTTTCGAATTCGAGCGCACCGTCAGCCGGTTGGTCGAGATGCAGAGCAGAGAATACCTTGCTGAAGGGCATAGCACATGACCAAATCCGACCTTTCGCCGAGCAAAGTTCCCGCCGTCACGCTAGGGTTCTGGATCATCAAGATACTCGCAACAACGCTTGGCGAAACGGCGGGCGATACGGTGTCGATGAGCTGGCTGGGCGAAACGACGGCAACTGCGGGCAGTAATGAATTGAACGGCTATCTGATCGGGAGTGCCATTTTCGGCGCGCTGCTGGTATTACTCGTCTGGTTGCAAATCCGGGCGCGGCGGTTCAACGCGTGGCTGTATTGGGCGACGATTATTGCATCGACGACGGCTGGCACGACGATGGCGGATTTTGCCACGCGATCAATGGGGATTGGGTATCCGGGCGGGTCGATCCTGCTCCTGACTTGTGTGCTGGCGAGTCTATGGTGGTGGCATCAGTCGCTCGGCACGATTTCAGTCGAAAGTGTTAGCACGCCGCGGGCCGAATTATTCTACTGGATCACGATCACGTTTTCGCAAACGCTTGGCACCGCGCTTGGCGATTGGGCAGCGGATAGCGGCGGGCTTGGTTATTCGGGCGCTGCGGTGATCTTTGGTTTAGGACTGCTGGCGATATTGGCGCTATATGCGTTGACCAAGGTCAACCGCGTGACATTGTTCTGGGCAGCGTTCATTTTGACCCGGCCCTTGGGGGCTGCGGTCGGTGATTTCCTCGACAAGCCAATGGCAAAGGGCGGCCTCGATTTCAGCCGGCCGCTGGCATCTCTGGTGCTGGCCGTTGCGATTGGTGCGCTGATCCTGCTCCTGCCGCAACGGGCGAGCCAGCGGGCGCATTGATCGCTTGCGCTTGGCCGGGGCGGCGCTAGCGTGGCGCGCAATCGGGAGGACATCATGACCAAAGCCTATTTGCTCGCCGCCGCCGCTCTTATTGCCACCCCTGCCCTCGCTGCGCCGCCAGCGATGAGCGCCGCCGATAGCGCCGCGACGAAGACGATGTTTGAGACAGTCATCAATATCCCGACTGTGTTGGGACGCGGCAAAGTGCCCGAAATGGCGCGCTATCTGGCAGGCGAATTCAAGAAGGCAGGCTTTGCCGATGCTGACGTGATGGTCATGCCTTATGAAACTACTGGCGACAAAACGGCGGCGTTGATGGTCCGCTGGCGGTCGGGGAATACCAAGGCGCGGCCGATCATGATGCTGGGCCATATGGATGTGGTCGAGGCGAAGCGCGAGGATTCGACGACCGACCCGTTCGTGCTGACAGAACGCGATGGCTATTATTACGGGCGCGGGACGATTGACATGAAGGCGGGGATCGTCGGCATTTCGCGCGCGCTGATCCAGTTGAAGGCACAGGGGTTCAAGCCCAAGCGCGACGTTGTCGTGTTCTTTACGGGTGACGAAGAAACCAACGGCTTTGGTGCAGACAAGGGCGCGACCGAGTGGCGCGCGATGATGGGCAATCCCGAGCTTGGGCTCAATGCCGATGGCGGCGGGATCGGCTTCCTGCCCAACGACAAACCGCTCGGCGCGCGCATCCAGACCGCCGAGAAGACCTTTGCCGGTTACACGTTCAGCGTCACCAATCGCGGCGGGCATTCGTCGAAGCCGCGCAAGGACAATGCAATTTATGAACTCGCCCATGCGCTTGAGCGGCTTGAGGCCTATCGTTTCGCGCCAATGCTGAACGAGACATCGCGCGCGGCTTTTGCGGCGGCAGCGAAGGTTGAACCCCGCCCGAATATACAGGCAGCGATCAATGCATGGCTGGCGAACCCGAATGACGGCGCGGCGGCGGACGCGATTGAGGCGGACGAGACGTATTCGGGCCTGACGCGGACGCGCTGTGTGGCGACCGAATTGGCGGGCGGCCATGCGCCCAATGCCTTGCCGCAACTGGCGAAAGCAACGATCAATTGCCGCATCTTTCCCGGCGTCGATCCCAATGCGACGCTGGCCGAGTTGAAGACGATTGCCGGGCCGGGCGTGACCGTGACGCGGCAGGATGATTATGTCGCCTCGCTCGCCAGCCCGCTACGGCCCGATGTGGTTGCAGCGGTGACCAAGGCCGTGACCACCATCCATCCCGGCATGCCGGTTGCGCCGGAAATGTCGACCGGAGCGAGCGATGCGCGGCCGTTTCGCGTGGCGGGCATTCCGGTTTATGGCGTCGGAGGCGTGTGGGTCCGGGTTCCCGTCGACCTGCGCGCGCATGGCAAGGACGAGCGGCTGCCGGTCAAGGCGCTTGATGACAATGTGAAGCATTGGATGATCCTGACGCAGGAAATGGCGGGGAAGTAATTTGCGGCGAAGTTCTCAAAGTTCTCACTAAAAGGCTATTCAGCCTACAGACTTTTTGCTATTGCGAACCATGTGCAAAGATCGTTGTTGAAGCGGCAACTTTCTGCGCATAAGGCGCGCCCAATTCCGTAACGCTTCTGGGAAGGACCGCGTCCACATGGCTCGCAAGAAAATCGCGCTGATCGGCGCAGGCAATATCGGGGGCACGCTAGCGCACCTCGCCGCGCAGAAGGAACTGGGCGATATTGTCCTGTTCGACGTTGTCGAAGGGGTGCCACAGGGCAAGGCGCTCGACCTCAGCCAGTGCGGCCCGGTCGAAGGCTTTGACGCCAAAATCACCGGCACGAACGACTATGCCGACATTGCCGGCGCGGACGTTATCATCGTCACCGCCGGCGTCCCGCGCAAGGCGGGGATGAGCCGCGACGACCTGCTCGGCATCAACCTGAAAGTCATGAAAGCCGTCGGCGAAGGCATCAAGGCCAACGCGCCGGGCGCGTTCGTAATCTGCATCACCAACCCGTTGGACGCGATGGTCTGGGCATTGCGTGAATTCTCCGGCCTGCCGCATCATATGGTTGTCGGCATGGCGGGTGTGCTCGACAGCGCGCGGTTCAGCCATTTCATTGCCGACGACTTTCAGGTTTCCGTCCGCGATGTGAACACCTTCGTGCTCGGCGGGCATGGCGATACGATGGTCCCCGTGGTGAGTTACTCGACGGTCAACGGCATTCCGGTGCCCGATCTGGTCAAGATGGGCCTGTCGTCGCAAGACAAGATTGACGCGATCGTCAAGCGGACCCGCGGCGGCGGCGGCGAGATCGTGGCGCTGCTCGGCAACGGCTCGGCCTTCTACGCGCCCGCAGCTTCGGGCATTGCGATGGCGGAAGCCTTCCTGCGCGACCAGAAGCGCATCCTGCCCTGCGCCGCCTATGTCACTGGTCAATATGGCGTGAAGGATTTGTATGTCGGCGTCCCCGTCCAGATCGGCGCGGGCGGCGTGGAGAAGATCGTTGAGATCGAACTGGATGCGGAGGACAAGGCGGGGCTGACGGTCTCGGTCGATGCCGTGAAGGAATTGCTGGTGGCGTGCCGGGCGATTGATGGGTCGTTGGGGTGAAGGCATCACTCCACCGTGCTCCTGCGAAAGCAGGAGTTGTGCTAGCGGGAGCTGAAGCTTGCGTTTCCAAGGCTCCTGCTTTCGCAGGAGCACAGGGGAGCTAACGAAGAATGGTACGCCCTGGCTTCGTCTATTTGATGGCGAACCGGCGTCGAGGACGGACATATCTGGGTGTGACGAGCAATCTGGCGAAACGGGTTTGGGGGCACCGCAACGGCGTCGGATCGGAATATGCAACTGATCATGACTGCAAATTGCTTGTCTGGTTTGAAGTGCATGATGAAATTCAAAATGCCCGTCACCGCGAATTACAGATGAAGAAATGGAAACGACCTTGGAAAATCGAACTTATCGAGAAGGAAAATCCGGAATGGCGCGATCTGTTCGAGACCACGCAGTGGAACTGAGCACTCAAGTCCGCACGGCTCCTGCTTTCGCAGGAGCGCAACGCACATGAGCATCCTCGTCAACAAAAGCACGCGCGTCATTACGCAGGGGATGACCGGCGAAACCGGCACGTTTCATACCGAGCAGGCGCTGGCTTATGGCACGCAGATGGTCGGCGGGGT
>JANOVZ010000057.1:0-23274 GCA_031417655.1 Sphingomonas sp.
AGGATGGTCGCGGGCGAAGAAAGAAGCGAAGATTGCTGGAAATGAGGCGCGGCTGAAGTTCTTTGCTGTGCCGCCGTCAGAAAGACAAAACCGTATCCCCGAGCGAAGCCGAGGGGCACAGCCGAGCGCAGCCGAGGCTCTGCGAACCAACAGCGCAGTTCTCGGCTGCGCTCGAACATGCCCCTCAGCTTCGCTCGGGAAAGCGGTAACAGGTGCCCCCCCCATCCTCATCCTCGTCCGCCCGCAGCTCGGCGAAAATATCGGCAAGGCTGCCCGCGCGATGCTCAACTTTGGCTTGATCGAATTGCGGCTGGTTGCGCCGCGCGATGGCTGGCCGAACCCGAGTGCTGGCCCCGCCGCGTCGGGCGCCGATCAAGTCCTTGCCGATGCGCAGGTCTATGACAGCGTCGCCGACGCCACCGCCGATTGCGCCCATGTCTATGCGACTACGGTGCGCAAGCGCGGCGTTGTAAAGCCAGTGCTGACCCCCGAAGCTGCTGCTTTGGAAATGCTAGGTGTCACAGGCCGCTCGGCCATTCTCTTCGGCCCCGAACGCACGGGCCTTGAATCCGATGATGTCGCCATTGCCCGGGCCATCATCACCGTGCCAATCAATCCCAAGTTCGGATCGCTGAACCTCGCGCAGGCCGTGATGGTTGTCGCCTATGAATGGTCGAAAAGCCAAAACCTCGCGCAACCGCCGAAAGTCGACGACGAACCGCCGGCCCCGCAATCCGAGCTTGATGGCCTGATCGGCCAGCTCGACGCGATGCTCGACTATGCCGGATTCTACTTCCCGCCCGACAAAGTGCCGACAGTCATGCGCAACATCCGCTCGATCCTGACCAAGCCCGGCTGGAATGCGCAGGAAGTGCGAACTTTGCGCGGGGTGCTGACCGCCATCGAGAAGCCCCGGCCTAAAACTTGACTCCTGCGCCACGCCCGCTAATGGCGCGCCTTCGCAATTGACCCCGCACTCCGGTGAAGCGGTGGTCCTGCCCTCCTTACCGAGCAAGCAGCGCGGACCCGGAAAACTAGAATGCTCACAACGAGCCAGCAATTGAAGGACGACACATGTCAAAGCGCATCAGTGCAAAGCACAAGCTCGACCGCCGCATGGGCGAAAATATCTGGGGCCGCCCCAAATCTCCTGTCAACAAACGCGAATATGGCCCCGGCCAGCATGGTCAGCGCCGCAAGGGCAAGGTTTCCGACTATGGCCTCCAGCTGAAAGCCAAGCAGAAGCTCAAGGGCTATTACGGCGAAGTCACCGAAAAGCAGTTCAAGAAGCAATATACCGAAGCCGCGCGGATGAAGGGCGACACGTCGCAGAACCTGATTGGTTTGCTCGAACGCCGCCTTGACGCGATCGTGTACCGCGCAAAGTTCGCGCCGACGGTGTTCGCCGCGCGTCAGCTCGTCAGCCACGGCCATATCCGCGTCAACGGTGTGAAGTGCAACATCGCGTCGCGCCGTTGCAGCGTCGGCGACGAAATTTCGCTGGGTGCGAAGGCGCAGGAAATGGCGCTGGTCATGGAAGCACAAAGCCTGCCCGAGCGCGACATTCCGGAATATATCGGCATCGACGGCACCGCGAAAGCGACCTTCACGCGCGTGCCAACGCTTGATGAAGTGCCCTATCCGGTGAAGATGGAACCCAATCTGGTGGTCGAATTCTATTCGCGCTGATCAGTCTGGCTTTGGAAATATAAAAAAGGGCGGCTGGCGACGGTCGCCTTTTTTATTTGATCCCCATGCTCGCCCTCAGAAACGCATCTGACTGGCGCAACATGTCGGTGCGCGCCTGTGAGTCCTCGAGTTGGTGATCAAGCTTTGGGTAAGTGACCAGCCGCACCTGCTTTCCCGCTGCCTTAAGCTTGCTTTCCATCTGTCGTGACTGCCCAATCTCCACGTTCAAATCGACATCACCGTGAAACATCAGGACCGGCGCACGAAACGCCGCAGCATGCCGCGCGGGCGATCCATCCTCAATGATCGCACTTGTCGAACCGATAAAGGCGCGGACCGTTGACGACGTCGCATATTTGTCGGCATCAGCCTTCAGCATGCCGAGATCGGTGACCGGGGCAATTGCGACAACAGCTCTGAACAATTCAGGTGCGATGACATTGGACTGGAGCGCTGCATAGCCGCCATAAGACCATCCGACGATGGCGAGTCTGTCGGGGTTTGCGATCCCTTCAGCAACAAGCCATTTTCCAGAATCAACGACATCGCCGATCGCTGTGCGCCATCCCTTAAAGCCGTTATCCTGAAACCAGGCATTGCCGTAACCGCTTGATCCACGAAAATTGGGTTGCAGCACGGCGTAGCCACGGCTTGCGTAAAACTGGGGAAGCCAGTCAAATCCCCATTCGTCCCGAGCGCTGGGCCCGCCATGGGGCATGACAATTGCCGGCAACCCCTTGCCATTGCTGCCGGGAGGAAGTGTCAGATAGGCCGGAATCATCGTTCCGTCCGCTGCACGCACCGACACCGACTTGACGCTGGCGAGCGGCGTTCCGGCCAATTCCGGTCGGCTGAGGATGAGTTTTTCGAGCGTCTTGGCCGTTCGATCAAAAAGATAATATTGCCCCGGGTCGTTGTCGGACGAGGCGTGGACCAGAAGCCTGTTTTCATCCTCGCTCGCGTCGGCAATGGCAATAATCGGCGTCTTCGGCAGTGCTCTTCCCAGTGACGCTTTGAGTTTTTCAATGACTGGATCGAAATAGGCAACCATTCGACGTTCGGTGGCATAGGTTGCGCCGACAACCCGTCGTTGCCGACCGATCCGGACAATGCCGTCGATATCAACATCGGGCCGCGACAGAACCAGGATTTGCCGTCCACTCCCGTCCAGCGGCACTTTATAAAGGGCGTCCCGCCCATCCAGCTTCCGCAGGCCATAGGCCATGTTTTCGGTTGAATCGACGGCAAGTGGATAGAACCCCTCGCCAGTGAGCATGTTATAGGAGCCCAGCGTATTCCACTGCCCCCCGTTCGGTCCGCGATAAAGGTAACGCACCGTGTCCCCCAGCCCGTCACCCTTTTCAGTATAGAGCTGCGCGATACGGACATTTCCAAGGCCGTCGGAGATATACCTGCCGGCAAGTCCCATTGGCGCCACAACTGGTTTACTGGCGAGCGTCCGGGTATCCACGCGATCAACGCCAAGACCCTCTTTTTCCTGCTTGACGATGCGTCCGGGCTCGGACTCTGGCACGTAAACGCGCGACACCAGCACCGCCCCATTCTGACCCGGCAGCAAATCAACAAGGTTGCCCCCGTTACGTGCGACATATAGCGCGCTTCCCGAATCGCGACGCGAGACCATTTTGCCATTCGTCCCGTCATTGTCGACGGCGATCAGGCGCGACGCATCGATCAATTCGCCGCCGGTCCGCACTGAGGAATAGACATTGCAAATCAACCGCGCGTTTGACACCCAAAAGCAGTATTGCAGCCGCTCGGGATCGCCGCTCGCACCCAAGATGCGGACAGGTGGTTTTGATTTATCGACGGGAATGACAAATATTGCGCTCGACTGGCCTGACCCAGGTGCAACAAAAGCAACCTGCTTTCCGTCGGGGGACAACGCAATATCCTCTATCCCGTCGCGTGCGCCAAAAGCGGCGGCTGTATCTGTTTGCGCTAGGGCGGGGAACGAACAGGTAACAAGCGCCGCAAAGCCGAACAATTTTAGCATGAATACTTGCCCCCGATAAGAAGAAAACAAATGATGCAGACAAATGCCGCCTATCGTCAAGCGCTTGCGTGCATCGCGCGGGTCGGCCAATGTCGGACATCGTTTAAGAGACAGGAAACCTCCATGATCCGCACTGCCCTGCTTGCCTCGACGCTCCTTATCGCCGCTCCTGCGCTTACGAAACCCGCGCCGGTCGTACCGGTGTCAACGCTGAAGGACGTCACCCGCACCTTGTCATCCGACGCCTATGCCGGCCGCGCACCGACCAGCCCTGAAGAAGCCAAGACGATTGCCTATATCGTCGCGCGGATGACGAAGGCGGGGTTGAAACCCGGCAATGCAGGCAAATGGACGCAGGATGTGCCGATGGTCGAGATCAGCGCGGACCCGACGCCGATGACCTTCACCGTCGACGGCAAAGCGCCTGTCAGTCTGGCCTACAAAACCGACATGGTCGTCGGCACCAGCCGCGTCGTTCCGCGTATCGACGTGAAAAACAGCGACGTTGTGTTCGTCGGTTACGGCATCAACGCGCCGCAGCTGGGGTGGAATGACTATGCCGGCCTCGACGTCAAAGGGAAGACAGTCATCATCCTGATCAACGATCCGGATTATCAGACGCCGACGCTGACCGGCACGTTCGGCGGCCGCGCGATGACCTATTACGGGCGCTGGACCTATAAATATGAAGAAGCGGCGCGGCAGGGGGCAGCAGCAGCGATCATTGTGCATGAAACCGAACCGGCGGCCTACGGCTGGGATGTGGTGGTGTCCTCATGGGCAAAACCGCGCCTTGGGCTTGACGCCGCCGACAATCATATGAGTGACAGTGCGGCCATCGGCTGGATGACAATGGATGCGGCCAAGCGGCTCTTCACGGGCGCAGGGCAGAATTTTGACGCAATGAATGCAGCGGCCAAAGCGCCGGGGTTCAAGGCCGTGCCGCTCGGCATGACATTGTCGATGTCGATGGATAATAGCATCCGGCGGCAGATGTCGAAGAACGTCATCGGCGTATTGCCCGGGCGAGGCGCAGCGAAGGATTATGTGCTGTATTCGGCGCATTGGGATCATCTCGGGCGCTGCCTCCCAGTCAAGGGTGACGGTATCTGCAATGGTGCGGTCGACAATGCGAGCGGGATTGCCGGACTGATCGCGATGGCCGAGATGGCGGGGCAAGCGACGCGCCCGACACGGAGCCAGATTTTCCTTGCCGTCACAGCGGAGGAATCGGGTCTGCTCGGGTCCAAATATTATGCCGAGAATCCGGTCTATCCGCTGAGCCAGACCGTTGGTGGGGTGAATATGGACGGGCTGAACGTCACGGGCGCGACCAAGGATGTGAACATCATCGGCGTCGGCAAATCTGAACTCGACGGTTACGCAACGCGCTGGGCGGCCAAGGGCAACCGGACGATCACGCCTGAATCGACGCCCGAAAAAGGATTTTATTACCGTTCGGACCATTTCAGCTTCGCGCGGCTAGGCGTGCCCATGCTTGATGCGGGCAGTGGCGATGATCTCGTCAACGGTGGGGTCACGGCAGGGCGCGCGGCGGCGGAAGATTACACCGTAAACCGCTATCACAAGCCGCAGGATGAATATCGCGCGGACTGGAACTGGGACGGCGCGGTTCAGGATCTGACGATGTATTACGGCATCGGCCGCGAATTGGCGCAGAGCAATGTCTGGCCGAACTGGGCACCGACAGCGGAATTCCGCGCGATTCGCGATAAGGATCGGGCGGGGAAATAAAAATCTTCCCCTCCCTAAAAGGGAGGGGCTAGGGGTGGGTTTCGCCGAAGGCGAGCAATTCCAGAGGCTTTCCCTTGTGATCGCCTATGGCGACACCCACCCCCAACCCCTCCCTGTCAGGGAGGGGCGCTGAGAGTTGAACGATGCCGCACTTCCCCGCTGAATGGTCCCCGCACAGTGCCCTGTGGATCGGCTTTCCAAGCGCTCCCGAGTTGTGGCTTGAAAATTTGGAACCTGCGCAGGAGCAAGTCGCAGCGTTTGCGCGGGCGGTTCATGCGGGCGGCAAAGGCGAAGCTGTACGCCTCGTCTGCGCCAATGAAGCGGCGGCGGACCAGGCGGTTGCGCTGGAGACCGGGGCGGAAATTCACATCATGCCGTTCTTCGACATCTGGCTGCGTGATACAGGGCCGCTTGTGTTGAGTGACGGCAGCGCGCTCGATTATCGCGGCAATGGCTGGGGCGGGAAATATCCCTCGCCGCTCGACGATGCGCTGGCGAGTCTTCTCTGCGCCTCGGCGGACCTGCCTCATCATCCGCGGACTATGATCCTCGAGGGCGGCGCGATTGATGTCGATGGCGCGGGGCTGCTGGTCACGACCGAACAATGCCTGCTCAACCCCAACCGCAATCCGATGATGACACGCGAGGACATTGAGGCGCGACTGGAGCTTGATCTGGGTGTGACGCGGGTGTTGTGGCTCGGTGAGGGGCTGGCGGGTGATCATACCGACGGGCATGTTGATAATCTCGCGCGGTTCGTGGCGTCGGGCGTGCTGGCGCTGCCCGAAGCGGCAGGGCCAAACGATCCCAATGCAGATGCATATGGTGACGCATGGGCGCGGGCGAAAGCGTTCGGGGTCGAGGTCGTCCCTCTGCCCTCGCCCGGACGAATTGAAATTGACGGCGAGGTAGCGGCAGCAAGCTACATGAATTTCTATATCGGTAATGCAGCGGTGGTGGTGCCGACGCATGGCGCGGCGAATGATGAGGCGGCGGTAAAGGCCATCGCAGCGCTGTTCCCGGACCGCAAAATCATTGGCCTGCCCACAGGCCATATCTTGACCGGCGGCGGCAGTTTTCATTGCATCAGCCAGCAAGTGCCGGTCATCTAACAAAATCCGTTCGGGCTGAGCCTGTCGAAGCCCTGTCCTTTTCTTTTTGAAATGTGCAAGGGAAATGCAGCCCTTCGACAAGCTCAGGGCGAACGGAGTTTGATTTGAACACCCTCACCGTCGCCGCGATCCAGTGCGCGCTCCCCGGCCCATTCGCCACCAACATCGCCACCATCGAGGCGCATGTGCGTGAGGCTGCGCAGCATGGCGCGAAGATCATCCTGCCGCCCGAACTCTTTGAGGGGCCCTATTTCTGCAAAACCCAAGTGCTTGGGCCTTTCGCGACAGCTGCGCCAACCGCCGAACACCCCAGTGTCATCGCGATGCAGGCGCTCGCCGCTGAACTCCAAGTCTATATCCCGACCAGCTTTTTCGAACGCGACGGGCAGCATTATTATAATTCGCTGGCGATGATCGACGATGCGGGCGCGATCATGGGCGTCTATCGCAAAAGCCACATCCCCGACGGTCCCGGCTATAGCGAGAAATTCTATTTCCGCCCCGGCAACAGCGGGTTCAAGGTCTGGGATACCAAATATGGCCGCGTCGGCATCGGCATCTGCTGGGACCAATGGTACCCCGAAACCGCGCGCGCGCTGATGCTGATGGGCGCGGACATATTGATGTTCCCGACCGCCATCGGCGACGAGCCCGAGGCGGAGGATCTCGATACGAGCCGGTTGTGGCGGCGGGCAATGGTGGGGCATGCGGTGTCGAACGTGGTGCCGGTGGTGGCGAGCAACCGCATCGGGCGCGAGGCGGATCAGACCTTCTACGGCCACAGCTTCATCACCAACGAACGCGGCGATTTTGTGGGGGAATATGGCGCGGAGGAGAGCGGGGTTCTGGTTGCGACATTCGATCTGGCGGAATGCGCCAAGAACCGCGCGGCGTTCGGGTTCTTCAGGGACAGAAGGCCCGAGCTTTACGGACGGCTGGTGGAGGATGGTTGAATGACCCAACCCGTCAATACAAGAAGAGCTTTGACGATCGCCGCTTTACCCTTCGCGGTGCTGTACGGGCTTGCAGCATTCTTTTCGGTCGTTCTCGTCATGGCAGGTTTTATGGGTCCGCCCCCTTGCACACATACAATTTCTGGCGAAATTTGGCCGGTAGCCCTGATTGCATTGCCACTGGTTTGCATCATTAGCAGCATAACGCTGTTTTTGCTGGGGTGGCGGAGTCGCAGAACGCCAATATTAATTGCTATTGTGCTGCCCATCGCGCTTGCTGGCAGCGGGTACATTACCCACTCACTTGATAATGATGCTCAGACCAAATGCAGGCTGGCTAATCCAAACTGGTCTCCTAGCGGCAATCTCCGGTAGAGCCCTCCCCCTTGAGGGGGGAGGGTTGGGTGGGGGTGAACTGCACCCGACGGTTCAGTGCCAACTCCTAAAGCCGTCACCCTGAACTTGTTTCAGGGTCCATTCCACGTCCTGCGACCATATGTTGCGTGTCGTGATGGATGCTGAAACAAGTTCAGCATGACGGCGGTGGGTTTGACGAAATCGCGGCAAATTTATATTGTCAGCAGACATGCGGCCCCTAGCGGGTGTCCGTTTCCTCAAGGAAAGCTGGTAAAGTGAGCGCTTCTCTGGTTCTCCTTGGGGAGCATCAGCGCACCGACACCGCCCTCTCAAATACAGCCTCAAACATATCCCGCGTCAACCGCCCCGTGTTCTGGTTATACCGCGAGCAATGATAGCTATCGATCAGGATTTGCCCGCCCGGCATCCGGTGTTCGGCGAGATGCGCGAACTTGGCTTTGGGGAGCCGCCCGCCGAGGACTTTGACCGCCGACTGGTGCGCGATGGCTCCGAGCGCCACGAACACGCGGGCATTGGGCAATGCCTCGACAGCGCGCTCCAGAAACGGGCGGCAGGTGCGGATTTCCTCGGGAGTCGGTTTGTTTTCGGGCGGCAGGCATTTGACGGCGTTGATGATGATCGCGCCTTTCAGCTTTACGCCGTCATCGACCTTCGCGTTAAACACACCTTCGCTCAGGCCGAATTTGCTCAGCGTTTCATAGAGAAACGGCCCCGCCGCGTCGCCGGTAAACGGCCGCCCCGTCCGGTTCGCGCCATGTTTGCCGGGGGCGAGGCCAATGATCGCAAGCCACGCCTCCGGATCGCCAAACGCGGGCACGGGCGCATTCCACCACGGCGGAAACTCAGCGCGGCAATGGTGGCGAAAGGCAACGAGGCGCGGACACAGCGGGCAATCGCGGTCGGGTTCGCTGATGGGAATGGGGCTTTCGATGATCATGCCAAGCGGTTAGGGCGCGCGCATGGGCACGGCAACCTATCTCATCGGCATCGGCAGTAACCAGCGCACGCGTTGGGGATCGCCGAAGGCCACGTTAGCTCTTCTTCTTCGTGCCTTCGTGCCTTCGTGTGAATCAATTCCTTCTTCTTCGCCAAAGAAGAAAGAAAAGGGTTTCACACGAAGGCACGAAGGCACGAAGGGGGTGGGAAGCGTCGTGGCGCGGTCACGTATCATCGAGAGCCATCCGATCGGTCCCAGTACGCGCAGTTATGCCAATGCTGTCGCGGTCATTGAAAGCAACTGTGCGCCCGACAAGCTGTTGCGAAAGCTCAAGCAAATCGAACGCGCGCACGGTCGCCGACCTGGTCGCCGCTGGGGCGATCGGCCGCTTGATCTCGACATTATCGCGTGGAGCGGCGGCATCTGGGCATCCCCCGGCCTCACCATCCCGCATCCCGAATTCCGCAAGCGGCGCTTTGTCCTCGCGCCCCTGTGCGAAATCGTTCCCGGTTGGCGCGATCCGGTTACGAATTTAACGGCGCGGCAATTACTGTCACGGCTTGACCAAAAGCGCCCCCGCGCATAGGGGGCACGCGTCCCACGCAATATGGGCTCGTAGCTCAGTTGGTAGAGCAACGGACTTTTAATCTGTAGGTCCCGGGTTCGAATCCCGGCGAGCCCACCATTGCGAAGCGCGGAGAGGCGACATGCTGTCGCCCACTCGCGCAAGCACGGCGGACGTCGGCCAGCCGACGATCCACGACGCGGCTTTGCCGCGACGGGTGATCTTGCACCGCAACAAATTCCCAGCTACTCCCCTATAGGTGACAGGTCGACCCGAAAGAGCCGATAATAGGGAAGCCATTGAGACTATGGCGCTGTTCCCGCAACTGTGACCGGCGAGCGATGTGCCACTCAGCCACTGGGAAACCGGGAAGGCGGCACGAAGCATTGACCCGGGAGCCAGGAGACCTGCCTGTCGCGGTCGGTCCTTTGCCTGTGCGGGAAGACACAGGGAATCGGGGGGAACCTCGCGTGACGACATCGTGTGTGTTGTTACGTTTGAGGAGAAATAGAATGATTGCCCACTATCCCGTCACCCCGGACTTGATCCGGGGTTTGGCTTTTTTTCGACTGGCGCGTGAAAAGGCAGCCAAGCCCCGCATCAAGTGCGGGGCGACGGTGGCTTTTATGTTGGCTTTGGTGCCCTTCCCCGCGTTCGCGCAGTCGTCCGGAAGCGTGGAAGACGAGGGAGAGTGTTGCGTGTTCTCATACCCCAACCGACTCGACATCGTCGTCACGGGTGTACGCGGGAACCAATTGCCTGAGGAAAGCGGCCAAGCGATCACGCTAATCCGCAGAACCGACATCGCGCTAAAACAATCCACCTCCGTCGCCGAACTCCTCTCCACCACCCCCGGCATCACCGTCAGCCGCAACGGCGGCCCCGGCCAGACGACGGCCGTACGCATTCGCGGGGCGGAGGACAGCCAGACGCTTGTGCTGATCGACGGCGTCCGCGTCAACGATCCCGCGTCACCCGGCGGCGCGTTCGATTTCGGTAATTTGCTGACCGGCAATATCGACCGCATCGAAGTGTTGCGCGGGCCGAATTCGGTGCCGTGGGGCAGCCAAGCGATCGGCGGTGTCGTCAACATCGTCACCGCGCCCGTGAACGGGGCAAATCTCCACACCGAATATGGCTATCGCAACAGCAAACAGCTGGTCGGGCAAGCTGGGGGTGCATTCGGCATTGTCACTGCATCGCTCGGCGGTGGATATTTCGACGATGACGGGATTTCGGCGTTTAAGAACGGCACCGAGCGCGATGGATACCGCCAATATGCGGGCAATGCGCGTATCGGCGTGGCGTTCAGTGACGCGGTAAGCCTCGACCTGCGCGGCTATTATGCCGACAGCAAAGTTCAGTTCGACGGATTTCCCCCGCCGTTCTACAGCTTTGCCGACACCGCCGAGTTTTCGAAAACGCAGCAGTTGTTCGGCTATGCGGGGATCAACGTCCGGACGGGCGCGCTCCAAAGCCGCCTTGCCTTTACGTTGAGCGACACGGCGCGCGACAGTTTTGACCCCGCATTTGGCACGGCTCCAAACTTCATCGCACGCGGCCGCGTCGAACGCTTCGAATATCAGGGCGATGCCACGATCAGCGACAGCATCCGTGCGGTGTTCGGCGTCGAACATGAAAGCGCGCGCTTCCGCGACGCGTTCACCCGCTACAGCACCGGCGTCACAAGCGGCTATCTGCAAGCAATCGTCAAGCCTTTCGACGCCCTGACGCTAACCAGCGGCGTCCGCGTTGACGACCATCGCACCTACGGCACCAAAGCGACGCTCAGCGCGAATGCGGCGTGGCGCGTCGGCAGCAACACCATCATCCGCGCAAGCTATGGCGAAGGGTTCAAGGCCCCGACTTTGTATCAATTGTTCAGCGATTACGGGAACGACACGCTGAAACCGGAAACCGCCCAAAGTTATGACGTCGGCATTGAACAATCGCTAATCGAGGGCACGATGAAGGCGGGGATCACCGCGTTCCACCGCGACACGACGAACCAGATCGATTTTTTCAGCTGCTTCGGCAGCACGAACGCGCGCTGCAAGACGCGGCCGTTCGGCTTTTACGACAACATCGCGCGCACCCGCGCGAAAGGGATTGAGGCATTCCTCGAAATCCGTCCCACATCGACGTTGACGGTCGCGGCGAACTACAGCCTGATCGATGCGACCAATCGCCTTACGGGTAAACCGCTGGGCCGCCGCCCAAAGAACAGCGTCAATGCGAGCATCGACTGGGCGGCGCGCGACTGGCTGAAACTGGGTGCCAATGTCCAAACAGTCAGCGACAGCGTTGACGGCTTTGGCGGCACCGTCCGGCTCGATGGCTACACGCTCGCGACAGTCCGAGCAGCCGTGCCCCTTGGCGACCATTTCGAATTTTACGGCCGGATCGAAAATCTGTTCGATGTGAAATATGAAACCGTGTCTGGTTATGGCACGCTCGGTCGCAATGCGCACGTTGGCGTTCGGGCGAAGTTCTAAACCGTTGAGCCGCGCGCCAATCGCGGCTACGAAACGAACATGCGAAGGGAAAACATGATGATCAATGCCATGACAGGACCGGCGAACACGACGCTGATATGGTCCGCCGTTCTGGGTCTTACCGCCGCCGTGGGCAGTTACGGCTTGGCCTGTGTCTTCCCGTTCGCAGCGCTCGCGGCGCTGGCGGCGGTCACCTTGCCAACGCGCCAGGCCGCCTTGTTGCTCGGAGCAATGTGGCTGGTCAATCAGGTGATTGGCTTCACGCTGCTGAGCTACCCGCATGATGGTCAAGCGCTGGCATGGGGCGCGATCATCGGGATCGCCGCTTTCGCGGGATTGGGTGCTGCCAAGGCTGCATTTGGCAAGGAAACCATTCTTCTGTCGCTCCGCACGATCGCCGCACTGGCGGCATCGATCATCGCTTATCAGGTGATCATGTTTGTCGGTGCTTATGTCATGAACGGCTTTGAAAGCTCGACACCGGCAATCGTTGCAGAAGTCGCCCGCAATGACACGCTCTGGTTTGCCGGGCTTGCGGCACTCCGGATCGCACTTGGTACGGCGCTTCCCCGCTGGTTTGAATCGGCGCAAACGCTTCGCATCGCGTGACGCTCGAAACGGTCTCAACGACGCGGAGCCACCACGGCACGCAGGGCGTCTATGCCCATGCCTCGACCAGCACGTCGACCGACATGACCTTCTCGGTCTTCGTGCCCGACCATGCGCCTGAAGCAACATTACCGGTTGTCTGGTATCTGTCGGGTTTGACGTGCACGCATGCCAATGTGACCGAAAAGGGTGAATACCGCGCCGCTTGCGCTGAACATGGCCTGATCTTCGTTGCACCGGATACAGGCCCACGCGGCGACGATGTGCCCGATGACGAGAGTTATGATTTCGGGCAGGGTGCCGGCTTTTATGTTGATGCGACGCAAGCACCGTGGTCAACGCATTTTCGGATGCGCAGCTATATCGAGACGGAACTCCCTGCTTTGATCGCCGCGAATTTCCCTGCTGATATGAATCGTCAGGCGATCACAGGCCATTCAATGGGTGGCCACGGCGCGCTGACCATCGGCCTGCGCAATCCGGATCAGTTCAAAAGCATCTCGGCTTTCGCCCCCATCGTATCACCATTGCATTGCCCGTGGGGCGAAAAGGCGCTGACCGGCTACCTCGGCCCCAACCGGGATACGTGGCGCGCGTTTGACGCCTGTGCGCTGATCGAAGACGGTGCCCGCGTCCCCGAGTTACTGGTGGACCAGGGCGGCGCAGACAATTTTCTCGCTGATCAGCTAAAGCCGCATCTGCTCTCCCGCGCCTGCGATGACGCGGGCATCGATCTTACGCTGAATATGCACGCCGGATATGATCACAGCTATTATTTCATTTCAAGCTTCATGGCCGATCATTTGCGCTGGCATGCCGAACGGCTAATGCGCGCCGCATGAGCCACACCCAACCCCTGATCGTCGGCATCGGCGGCACGATGGCGAGTAACAGTTCGTCCGAACGCCTGATGCGCCATGTGCTGATGCAATGCGCAGCAGCGGGCGCGGACACGCTATATTTCGATGGCACTGCGCTCGATTTGCCGATGTATGGCTATGGCACCCCGCGCACTGACAAGGCGGTCGCACTCATCGACGGATTGCGTCGTGCGGATGGCATCGTCATTTCATCGCCAGGGTATCATGGCACCGTATCGGGCCTGATCAAAAATGCGCTCGATTATGTTGAGGATATGGCCACCGACGACCGTCCCTATTTCGAAGCGCGTGCCGTCGGATTGATTTCGGTTGCAGCAGGGTGGCAGGCGACCGGCACGACACTCGCGACACTACGCAGCATCGTTCACGCCCTGCGCGGCTGGCCAACCCCGATGGCCGTGACAGTCAATTCGGTGCAGCCGGTGTTTGGCGACGACGGCCAGGTCATTGATCCGACGCTGCTCAAACAGCTCGACATATTGGCCCAGCAGATTGTCGGCTTCACGCGAATGCGCGCGCTTGACGAACTCGCACAAGTAGCGTCGGCTCCCGAGCCCTGCGAATAGCGCTTGACGTTATTGTCCCGCCGTCCGACGTTGATGACATGACGATAAATCCGACAGATCCGATGGCCATTTTCCGCGACGCCGTGACACAATGGGAAAAAATGGCCAATGATTTCGGTGGCCAGTTCATGGGCCGCCCCGAAACCGCACAAGCGATGCATCAGGCAACCGGCCTTGCCCTGAAAGCCCAGCAAGGCGCGCATGAAGCGATGGCGAAACTGCTCTCTGCCGCGAACATGCCGAGCAAGGCCGACATCGAGGCGCTGGCGACGCGCATGGCGGCTGTCGAGGCTTCGCTGGCTCGGATCGAGACGGCGATTGCTGCGCCAGCCGATAAAGCATCCACCGCAGCAAAGCCCAAGCGGACGCGCACGCCGGGCACATGACCGAGACCGCTGATCCGCTCGACATTGCGCGCACCGAATTCGACCGCGCGATGCAGCGCAACATCAAGGGGCTGGGTTATTTCGCATCACCCAACCCGGTTCTTGGTGCGAGTGCAAAAGACACGCTGATCGCGCGCGGCACACTCCGGCTTTATCATTACCGACCCGTCGTCGATGAGATTTACCGCGTGCCTGTGCTTTTGGTGATGGCAACGACCAATCGCGGTTACATTTTTGACATGGTGCCGGGGCAGAGCTTCGTCGAGTTCCTGCTGACGCGGGGTTACGACGTGTTCATGATCGACTGGGAAGCCCCCGGCCCTGAGGAAAAAACGCTGGCGATGGAGGATTATGTTCTCGATTTCCTGCCCGCCTGTGTCGAGCGGGTAAAAGCTGAAAGCGGCGAGCCTGACTTGAGCGTCATCGGCTATTGCTTTGGCGGTGTCCTGTCGGTGCTGTGGGCCGCGTTGCACCGCGATGCTGGGCTTAAAAACCTGATCACATTCACCACACCCGTCAATTTCAAGGCCATGGAAGCGTTTCAGGCGTGGTCGGATCAACGCTTTTTCAACGTCGATCAGGTTGTCGAGACGTTCGGCAACTGTCCGGCCGAGATGCTCTACACCGCGTTCTCGATGCTCCGCCCCGGTGCGCAGGTCGCGGGCAATATCCGACTGTGGGACAATATGTGGAATGACGAATTTGTGAAATCATATCGCATGTTTGATCGGTGGGCCGTCGATATGCTGCCGCTTGCGGGCGAATACTTCCGCCAAACGACCAAGCAGCTCATGTGGAACAACGATCTTTACGAAGGACGGATGAGCGTGGGCGGGCGCGTCGTGGATTTGTCTACAATCACCGAACCGTTCATGCATGTGACGGCCGAACATGATCATATCGTTCCCGCCGCAGCATCGGCACCGCTCATCGACATGATCGGGTCAAAAGATAAGCAAGCGGTTGTGCTGAAAGGCGGGCATGTCAGTCTGGTTGCGGGCGCCAATGCGATCCGCCGTTTGTGGCCGCAAATCGACCAGTGGCTCGGAGAAAAAAGCCTGTGAAGACATTGCGTATCGAAGGGAAAACAATTGAAATCCGCGCTTTCGAACGGGGCGATGTCGTTGCGGTCGGCGCGTTTGCCGCCGCGCTTCCTGCGCACGACTTGCTGTTCCTGAGCCGCGACATTCAGCACGCCCGCGTGATCGAAGCGTGGCAGCAAGCTATTGCTGATGGCGAGATTGAAAGCCTTGTCGCGATTGACGGCGATACCGTCGTCGCAACCAGCGCCATCGTCCGCGATCCGCTCAGTTGGTCACCGCATGTCGCCGAAATCCGCTTGCTTGTTGCGCCATCGATGCGCGGGCATGGCCTTGGCCGACTATTGCTCGGCGAAAGCATCCGCATTGCCGGCGAACGCGGTGCGATCAAACTCATCGCGCGGATGACGCCCGACCAGCGCGGATCGATTACCCTGTTCGAGGAAAACGGTTTTCGCGGCGAAGCCATGCTGCGCGATCATGTCCGTGACCGTGATGGCAAGGTTTTTGATCTGGCGATCCTGTCGCTCGATCTGCGCCGTGCTGACGGCGTGCACGCGTCGTGGGGGCTGGACGCCGAAAAGTGACAATTTAACTGGACAGCAGCAACCTTTCGGGCAGGATGTGGTTTGGACTTGGACAGATTAGCGATCCGGGCCATGTCGTGGAGAGTTTTTATATGGGAAGTCAGATACATAGCGTAACAAAGCCACCGTCGGCGCTGCTTGCGCTTACCGAGTTGCCGCGTGCGCTTGCCGAGTTCAGCGCGATCCCGTTGGCCGCACCGCTGCTTCTCTTGGCACCGCGCGGCGACGGGCACCCTGTGCTTGTTCTGCCTGGATTTACGACGACGGACCGTTCGACGACCGTGCTGCGTCGCTATTTGACTCGGCTTGGGTATGACACGCATGCTTGGGAATTGGGCCGCAATCTCGGGCCCCGCGCGATCGGGCGTCAGGGCGAAAAACTGATTGCCCGCCTCGAAGAAATCCACGCCGCGACGGGCAAGAAAGTGTCGCTGGTCGGCTGGAGCCTCGGTGGCATTCTCGCGCGCCAGCTTTCGCGGCGCCGCCCCGATCTTGTGCGCGACATCATCACACTGGGATCGCCCTTCGCCGGAGATCCGCGCTCGACAAATGTCTGGCGGCTCTATGAAATGATGTCGGGCCAGCGGATGAAAGACCCCGATACGCAAGCGCAATTGCACGAAAGTTTCGAAGCACCACCCGTCCCATCAACCGCCATCTATTCGAAATATGACGGCATTGTCGCATGGCAGAGTTGCATCGAACCGGAATCGCCCACGACGGATAACATCGAAGTACCGGGCAGCCATTGCGGACTCGGCGTCAATCCGGTTGTGCTCTACGCCGTGGCAGACCGACTCGCTCAGGCCGAGGGGGAATGGAAACCGTTCGACCGCAAGGGCTTGCGCGTTTTCCTCTATCCCTCGTCAGGGCATGTGCATTAGTCCTTTTTAGGACGCCACGCCGCCATCGTATCGCGGCCGAATTGGGCAATCATATCACCGACTTCGCGAACGTGCGTCATCGATCGCGCGCCCTGCTCCTTGACGAAATCGGCTTGGACTTTCGCCAGATCCCGAACTGACTTCACACTGGCCGCAGACCGCATGGCCGCGAACGCCGCGCGTGTGTTTTCCTCGGCATGATCAATCACCTTGCTGTTCAGCGCCGCTGCATTCGATGCCGCCTTTTCGGTTGCCTCCTTGATCGATTTCCCAGCCTTCTTTGCTGTGTCGGCCGCTTTCTCAGTTACTTTTTCGGTCTTCGCCATCATGCTTTCTCCTTGATCTTTTTGGGTTTCGAAACTTTTGCCGCAGGCTTCGCTGGTCCCTGAGCCGCCGCCAGCAATTCTGCAAACGATGCCTGCAACGCATCGGCATAAGCCGACGGATCGGGCATCATGTCACGGTCGCACGTGAAGCTGATCGCGATTTCATCGACGTAGGAATAGATCGTATTGATCATTCCCATCGAATCGAAAATCGGGCCTAGCCCGAACATCTTGACCATCTTCGCGCCACAGAAATACAGCGGCACGCGGCTGCCCGGCACATTGGTTGCGACCACATTGAACACCGGGGCCATCGCGTTTGCGACACCTAGCCGCGTGTAGAGCCGCGCGCCCAATCCGGCGAGGCCACTTGGGATCAACTGCGAATAATCAGTCAGCGTTCGCGCGCCGACAGCGTTGGTCAGCCCCTTCGAATTCACTGCATCAAGATGAATATGCGCCAGCCGTTCGAGCGGATCATCAATGTGCGTGCCCAGACTAACGACCATCGCGGAAACAAGATTACCAAGCGCTGCCTTCTCGCCTTCCTGCCGCACCGAAATCGGGGCCATTGCGGTCAGGCTCAGGTCGGGCAACTCGTCCTTGTCGACAAGATATTTGCGCAAGCCCCCGCCGATGATCGCGAGGATCGCATCATTGACCGTGGCCCCCGGCACGGCATCCTTGATCGCGCGCACGCCGGCCAGCGGAAACGCAGCCGCATCAAACACTCGGTGCGACGACACTTTGGCATTGAACCGCGTCTTGGGCGGGGTCCGTGCCCCTGCAATCGACAGATCGCCTTTGCTGATTTCGGCTGCGAGGCGCGCAATCCCCGGCACCGAGCGCACCACTGTCTCGAGATATTTCTGTGGCTGGCGCAAGGCATTGAAATATCCGCTTATGATCAGCTCACCGATGCCCGGCTTTACTTCGGGTTTCCAGTCTCCCTCGGGGTAACGGTTCGACTTATCAGCGGACAAGTCATGCACCGCCGCCGACATTTCGACGCCGGACATGCCGTCGATCGCGGCATGATGCACCTTTGACACCAGCGCAAAACAGCCCTTGGGAATGCCTTCGATATTGTCGAGCCCTTCGACAATGATGAATTCCCACAATGGCTTGGTCAGGTCCATCGGCCGCGAATGAAGCCGCGCCACCTGAATACACAGCTGTCGCCAATCCCCCGGCGCAGGAAGCGCGATGTGGCGGATGTGATATTCGATGTCGAAGTCGGGATCCTCGATCCAATAGGGATGATCAAGATCAAACGGCACGCGCACCAGCCGCTGGCGAAACGGCCGCGCCCCGCCCAGACGGCTTTGCGTAAACGCCAATATGTCTTTGAAGCGCACGAAACCGCCCGGTGCGGTGGACGGATCATAGATGCCGACCGACCCGATATGCATCGGCGTCGATGGCGTTTCCATGTAAACAAAACTCGCGTCCTGCCCGCTCAGCTGTTGCATCCGTCTCTCCCCGTGCGCTCTATGGCGCGACATTCGTTAAGACATGCTGGACTGGATTGTCGGACGGAGCAAGGGGGTGTCGCCCGTGCCCGTATCAAAGCAGGACGGCGACCGTTCCGTCGCATAATCATTTCGTATTTATGGCAATTTCGGGTAGGAACGATGACATGGTCGCACCCATGCGTCGTCGAGTTTAACATAATGGCCACAATACAACCAGTTCAGCGAATCCAGCAAAACATTCTTGCGGTCGGTGAACGTCGCCTCCTGACGTGGCTTGCTGCGCGGATGCCACCGTCGATCACGCCTGACCGGCTGACCAGCATCGGCTTCACGGGCGCAACGCTGGTCGCAACGGGCTATGCGCTTAGCTTTTTCAGCGCCGCTTGGCTGTGGATGTCGGTCATTGCTTATTTCATCAACTGGTTCGGCGATTCCCTTGACGGCAGCCTCGCGCGGTTTCGCAAAATTGAGCGGCCCAAATTTGGCTATTTTATCGACCATAGCACCGATGCGCTGGGCAATATGCTGATTATGATCGGCCTTGGCCTCAGCCCCTATTTGCGCATGGATGTCGCGCTGTTCGGCCTTGGAGCGTATCTGTTGTTGTCGATCCACACTTTTGTGGCCGCACGCGTTGTTGATGAGTTCCGTCTGTCGTACGTCGCCGCCGGCCCAACCGAGCTACGCCTTGTGCTCATAGCGATGACGCTCTGCATGTTTGCCATCGGCCCCGGATTGGTGCTGTCGACCGACTTCTCGCCATTTGACATGTTCATCGGTGGGCTTGGCGCGATCCTGATTGTCTTGTTCGTCGTGCAAACCGCGCGGACGTCACGCCAGCTCCTTGATATCGGCGAGTAAGCTACTTCCCAAACCCAAACACGTCCTGATGATAAATGCCGTCCTCAATCAACCCTTCAAGCCACGTTGATCCGCCGAGGTGATCCCCCCCGGTTTTCTCGACATGAATTTTGATCAGTGTATCGCGCACCGCAGGCGCCATATAGCGCCCGTCCCCGCACAGAAAAATCTGACCGCCCTTTGCCACGACATCCCACACGGCATCGCGTGCTGCCCAGACCGCATCCTGCACATAACGATGCGGATGCCCTTCGACTTGTGAATAAGCCATGTGCAAATTGATCACGCCATCGGCGGCCCATTGCTCCATCTCGGCACGACACAGCCAGTCATGATCAGGATGGCGCGCGCCAAAGAACACATGGCACGGCGCGGTCGCATCAAGTACCGCTCGTTCTTGAACAAACCCTCGCAACGGCGCAAATCCCGTTCCCGGCCCGATCAGCACCAGCGGCACCGCCCCATCCTGGGGCGGCGCAAACGGCGGATTGGGGCGACGGACATAGCCAAACACATGTTCGCCGGGTTGCAAGTCACGCATGTGCGTCGACGCAAAGCCTTGGTGCGTCCCGATCCCCGACCACGCCGGTGCGTGGACCGTGCCAACAATCAAATCAACGGCATCAGGACTGACCAGAGGCGACGACGCAATCGAATAAAAACGCGGTGCGATGGCTGACGAGAGTTCGACAAAACTATCCAAGCTCAATTCCGCCGCCGGATATTTGACGAGCAAGCCCAACAACGTCAGCCGCTTATCGGCAATCTCGCTCTGCCACACCGCATCATCCGCGAGCGTCGCCAAGTCGGCCTTCGTATTCGGACAGCGCGTTTGCTGCGCAACAATTTCAACCGCGCGGCGCGGCATCGGATCCTGGATTTCGACAAAATCGGTCAGCAATTGCCGCACCGTTACTGTCCGCCCGATCGGCAAATGACGGAACCGCCCACTCGCACCCGACGGCACAACCTGCATCGCGCCAGCGACACCCAGCCGCTCGATGGCAAGATCGACATGCTCCTTGCGGTTGCGTGCATAGATGGCGATGTGATCACCCGCAGCATAAACCTGCCCTTCGGGTAGCTTTACTGTGATAAACCGCGTCGATCCGCGCGGTGCCTCCTTGGCAAAATCCCATAGCCTATCACCGGGTTCAACCATCTCATCGTTGCGCGTAATTTCCATCTCGACCGCCTGATCGGGCAAAACTGCCGCGCGCGCATCGCGGCCATCGACGACTTGCAACGATAGTCCGCTGGCCTTTACGGCATCACCCTTCGCGCCAAGTGCCGCCCACAAATCCTTCAAAAATGCGGCAACCCCACCATCAAAATCGCCATCGCCATTCGCCTCTCCACGCGGGCAAAGCCGTTGAGCGCCCGTCGCTTGCAGCGCGGCATCGATCTTCGTTGGAAACGCCTGATAATTCGGCCACTGGCTATTGCCGATGCCCAGCACGGCAAAGCGCGTATCAGGCCATTTCGCGCCCGCAAACTGCCCGGCATCTATTGCGGCTTCTGCGGCGAGTGCACTGTCAGGGGCTCGCCCGTTATAGGTCGCCGTCACGCAGATAATCACGCGATCCTCGGGCAACGTATCCATCGCCTCATCCATCGAAATCGCGCGCGATTCAAATCCGTCGGCACTTGCCCGCTCGACGATCTCTTCGGCGATGTCGCGTGCCGTGCCGAGGCTGGTCCCATAGATCACTGACAGCCGCTGTCCCGCGCCGGCTGCATTACCAATGTCGGCGCTCGTACTGGAAATATTTACAGGCGCGGCAACCGACAGCCGTTCGTGCGGCGCGCGAAGCCGTAGCCGCACTTTGAAATCGTCGGGCTTGATCGACAGCGTCTCTTTGAGCGTCAACCGATACCCATGCCGGTCCGACACAGCAAATTTCTGGAGGATCATCGCAATCGCAAGTTTGGCTTCAACCAGCGCAAATTGCCGGCCGATGCATGCGCGCGCGCCGTTGCCAAACGGCTTATAGGCATGCGGATGATGCGTCGCCTCGGCATCGGGCAACCAGCGATCAATATCAAATTCGAGCGGATCATCCCAAGCACTCGGGTGCCGTTGCAGGCCCGGCGCATAGACATTGATCGGCCGATCCTTGCGCATCCGCCATTTGCCGCCAATGATCACGTCTTCAGCGGGGCCAACCGAAAACACCGGCGCCGTCGGCCACAACCTCTGCGTTTCCTTGACGATCCGCTCGATCACTTTGAAATGCGCGAGATGCTCATAGGCCGGTCGGGTATCGCCCGGCAAAACCCGGTCCACTTCGGCATAAGCTTGCGCCAATACCGCCGGCGCTTTCAACATCTCCATGAACGCAAACGTCAGCAACCCCGACGTCGTTTCATGCCCCGCGATAAGGAATGTCAAAACCTGATAGCGGATGTTGAGATCGTCCAGCGTTTCGCCCGTTTCGGGATCCGCTGCCGTGAGCATCAAATTGAGGAGATCGCTTGCATCGGTCGGGTGTGCGCGCCGATCGGCGATGATCCCATCGACCAATGTGTTCATCGCCGCAATGTCAGCGTTGAATTGCGCCGTCGATTTCTTCGCGAACTTCTGTTGGATCGGCAGCCGGGTGATCACGTTGAGCGACTCACCCAGCGCACTGGCTAGGCTCTCCAGAAACGGATCGATTTCGTCGCGCGAAAAGCTATCGAACCGATGCCCAAAACCGGCAATCGCGATACTGTCGAGCGTCAGCCGCGTCATATCATCGGCGATGATAACATCCTGGCCCGCGAGCCCGGTCCATTTGGCAATCAGCTGGTCACAAACTTCAAGGATATTGTCATAATAGCCCCGCATGGATCGCTGGCTGAACGCGGGAAGCAGGATGCGGTGGGCTTTGCCCCAATTGGCTTCGTCGCTGAAGGCGGTGAACAATCCATCGCCTGCGAACTTGCGCACGACGCGCAATCCGGGCCCCGGAATCTTGCGGAACCGCGTCTCATCGCACAGCTCCGCGACAAGATCGGGATGCGTCACGAAAATGCCGACACGGCTGCCAAACCGTAATTTGAAGATGCCGGGGTCTTCGAAATCTTTCGAAACATCAAGCAAATGGCCGATCAATCCGGCCTTGGGGATTTGATGGAGGTTGCCCAGCAACGGCACCGTTTTCGGCGCGGGGATCGTAAGTGTCTCGGTCATGCACCCTCGCTTATCGAACATGAGTGTGCGCTGAATCGAGGGGCTGCTTCAAGCGGAAACATGCACAAAAAAAGGGGCCAGTCTTGCGACCAGCCCCTCATTTCCAAACCTTTCGGTTTGATTACATGCCCGAACCGGGACCGTATTGAATTTCAACACGACGGTTCTGAAGCTCGCGAACACCGTCAGCGGTTTCGACGCGCGGAGCGCCTTCACCGAAGGCCTGATTGGTGACGACACCATCAGGAATGCCGCGACCGGACAAATAGGACCGGACCGAAGCGTTACGACGCTCGGAAAGGCCGACGTTGTACTTGGGCGTGCCCGACTTGTCAGCGTGACCGGCAAGCATGACCTGTGCGTTGCCGCAATTGCCATAAGCCGAGACAGCATTGTCAAGGATCGAAGCCGCATCCGCCGTAATGTCCGACTTGTCCCACTCAAAGAAGACAATGTACGGCCCGGGAGTGCACTGCGCCGCTGGTGGGGGCGGAGGAGGCGTTTCCGGTGGAGGAGGAGGTGGTGGGGGTGGGGGAGGCGGCGGAGCTGCGTCGTCACCACCGAAGTTGTAGATCAAGCTCCC
>JANOVZ010000058.1:0-2519 GCA_031417655.1 Sphingomonas sp.
ACGACGCTGGCGTAAAACTGTTCATCAAACCAGGCGGTGAGGCGACGGATTTCGGCACGGTTGGTCGCGGTGCCCGAAATCATTGGCGATTTATCGACCGTTTCCTCAAAATATTCGCAGATCGCGGCAGAACTCATCAGCGTGATATTCTTATTCTTTTCGACCAGCACCGGGGTTTGCCCGGCGGGGTTAAGATCAAGAAATTCGTCACGCCGCTCCCACGGGCTTTCTCGGACAAGCTCATACCCAACGCCTTTTTCGCCGAGCAGAAGCCGGACTTTGCGTGAAAAGGGACAGAGCGGGAATTGGTAAAGCAGCCACATGGAACCATGTGCTTAGCGGCTGCTCTGCCTTACGTCACCCCTGCTTATTTAAGATTGGCCAGCTTATCGCAGATTGGGAAGTGCATCGCCCATTTTTTTGGCAGCTTTTTGCAATTCGGGGATCATCACCGCGAGTGCTTGAGCAAGCGAGCCTGCCGAACGGACTGCGGTTTTAGTGCCTTCTTCCATTTTGCGCTCAAACTTGGGGTCATCACGGCTCGCGATTTCGCGCAGCGTATTGCCCTTCATCTTGAGTTTCTTGCCGCCATTGAGCGGTTCTAGCGCCTTGGCCATTTTGTCAACGCGCATGTCAAGCACTGCCGCCATCACCGCGCCGAGCGCGCCAGCCATTGCGGCCTGCGTCGAAGGATCATTAAGCTTGTCGGCCATGCCCTGCACATCACGCTGGGCTTCCGAAGGGGCTTCGGTACTGGATTCTGTTTGTGCAGAGGCGATTGTTGGGGTCGCAACAACAAGAGCAATAGCAGTGAAAAGGGCTGAACGCATTGGCGTGCCTTTCGGGCAAACGGGAAACCATTTCCCGATTGAGAGCGTGATTACGCTAGGGCAGCTTTCACGATCCTGAACAAAGCGTTCGCCCCGCGTTCAGCCGTTATTCGGCAGCGATGGCCTGTTCTTCGGAAAGCGGATGCGAGAGCCGCGTCAGCATTTCTTTGGGGCAGATTTGCCAGAAATGGCCGACCCAGCGATCCCAATCATCAAGGATTGCGTTTGACCATTTGCTGTCGGTTGCCAGCGCATGTTCAGCGATCATCGATTTGGCGCGTGCCTCCCAATAGGGCGAAGCGATCCGCTGCCAGAAAATGCTTTCGGGGTTGGCGCGCCGTTCAAAATTGCCGTCAACATCAAGTACGAACGCCATGCCGCCGGTCATCCCAGCGCCGAAATTCTCACCAATGACGCCGAGAATGATCGCGGTGCCGCCGGTCATATATTCAAGCCCGTTTGCGCCGCAGCCTTCGACAACGACCTGCGCACCCGAATTGCGCACGGCAAACCGCTCGCCCGCTTGGCCAGCGGCGTAGAGTTTGCCCGATGTTGCGCCGTACAACACGGTATTGCCGATGATTGTGTTGTGCTGGCTTTCAAGCGGTGAACTCACCATCGGGCGGACGGCGATGATCCCGCCGCACAGCCCCTTGCCGACATAATCATTGGCGTCGCCGAAGACTTCAAGTGTGATCCCCTTGCACAGGAATGCACCGAGCGACTGCCCCGCTGACCCACGCAAGCGGACGTGCACATGCCCATCATTCAAGGTAGACATGCCGAACAGCGATGTAATTTCTGCCGAAAGCCGCGTGCCGACCGCGCGGTGGGTATTGCGCACGGTGTAGGTAAGCTGCATTTTCTCGCGCCGTTCAAACACCGGCTTGGCATCATGCAGTATTTGTGCGTCAAGGCTGTCAGGTACTTCGTTGCGCGCGGTCGGCAGGTTGAAGCGGCGCTTATCCTCCGGCGCATCAACCTTGGCGAGGATTGGATTGAGATCAAGATCGTCAAGATGCTCGGCACCCCGGCTGACCTGACGGAGTAGTTCGGTGCGCCCGATGACTTCATCAAGTGAGCGGTAGCCAAGCCGCGCAAGAATCTCACGCACTTCCTCGGCAATGAAGGTCATCAGGTTGATCACCTTTTCAGGCGTGCCAGTGAATTTTTTGCGTAGCGCTTCATTTTGAACGCAGATGCCAACCGGACAGGTGTTTGAATGGCATTGCCGCACCATGATACACCCCATCGCGACAAGGCTGAGCGTGCCAATGCCAAACTCTTCAGCGCCAAGGATCGCCGCGATCACAATGTCGCGCCCGGTCTTTAGGCCGCCATCGGTGCGCAGTTTGACGCGGTGCCGCAGGCCGTTGAGCGTCAGAACCTGATTGACCTCAGTCAGCCCCATTTCCCAAGGCGTCCCGGCATATTTGATTGAGGTTTGCGGCGAGGCTCCCGTCCCGCCGACATGGCCCGAAACCAGGATCACGTCGGCGTGCGCCTTCGCAACGCCCGCCGCCACAGTGCCAATGCCCGCCGAACTGACCAGCTTGACGCAAACGCGCGCACGCGGGTTAATCTGCTTGAGATCATAGATGAGCTGCGCCAGATCCTCGATTGAATAAATATCGTGATGCGGCGGCGGTGAGATGAGTGTGACGCCGGGCGTTGAGTGGCGCAGCTTGG
>JANOVZ010000059.1:0-1780 GCA_031417655.1 Sphingomonas sp.
GTTTTCTAACAAGGGAGCGACCACGGCAGCCATGCGCCCTTGGCGGTCGTTTACCAACGCGCGGTTGAAGAAGCTGTTGGCGATAACATCGGCGATTTGCAGACCCGCCAACCGGTGGCTAAGTTCCAGTCGCGCTGTGCCACATGGGCCGACGATCCGCCCGATATCGTCACGCACTTTGGATAATGTTTCCGGGCCGTAACGGCCGTCGTCGATTATCACGCTTTCGCAGCTGATCACATCCGGCAACATCGCGCCGACGACGTCGTTGAGCAAAGCAGCATAGGTTGCAATATCATGATCACCACGGTCGGCATTGTGATCAGGCTTCAACGCAGAAATCGCGATGCCAACCGTCGCGGTTGCGACCGAGTCGGTGAACAAATCGAAAAACAGTCCGCGTCTGACAAGGTCGATGCGACTGCCCTTTAATTCGCCCACATAACCCGTCGCGGCGCGAAAGCGGGTGAGCAAAGCCTCGGCCTCTTCGGCAGCGATTTCGACCGCCGCCAACGTCATAACCCCGCGCCCGACTCCACCCGATTCATCGCAATAAATGGGCATGCCGGGCGTCTGGGTCAGATGGCCTTAGGCGCCTTGTGGCTTAGCATCACCCAGACCGGTGCGCTTACCGCGCCCTGCCTTTGGAATAGCTGTGCCAACCACAGGAACGTGCGCGGGCTGCGTCGATTTTGAAGCATCACGTTCAAACTTACCCGTGGCAAGCAGGTTCGTGATTTCCTCACCCGAAAGCGTTTCAAATTCGAGCAATGCCTCAGCCAGCAAGTTCAATTGCTTGCGGTGTTTTTTCAGCAACATCGTCGCTTTATTATGACCGCCTTCAACCAGCTTGCGGATCTCCGCATCGATTTTCTTTGCGGTTTCATCGGACATCGCGGCGCGTTGCGTCATCCCGTAACCGAGGTAACCGTCCTGCTTTTCTTCATATTGCAGCGGCCCCATGGCGTCGGACATGCCCCATTGCGTGACCATATCGCGCGCCAGGCTGGTGGCATATTGGATGTCGCTTGATGCGCCCGACGAGACTTTATCATGGCCGAAGACAATTTCTTCGGCGACACGGCCACCCATGCTGACCGCAAGGTTGGCATGCATCTTGTCGCGGTGATAGCTGTAATTGTCCCGTTCCGGGAGGCGCATGACCATTCCCAGCGCACGACCGCGCGGAATGATTGTGGCTTTGTGGATCGGATCGGATGCAGCCTCATGCACTGCGACAATCGCATGACCTGCCTCGTGATAAGCCGTCATCCGCTTTTCGTCTTCGGTCATCACCATCGAGCGGCGTTCGGTGCCCATCATCACTTTGTCTTTGGCGTCTTCAAACTCTTGCATCGCGACAAGGCGTTTGGCGCGACGTGCGGCAAGCAAGGCTGCCTCGTTCACAAGGTTTGCAAGATCAGCACCGGAGAAGCCCGGCGTGCCACGCGCAATGGTGCGGGTGTCAACATCGGGTGCCAACGGTACTTTTTTCATGTGCACTTCAAGGATTTTGACGCGGCCCTCGATATCGGGGCGCGGCACAACGACCTGACGGTCGAACCGGCCCGGACGCAGCAGCGCAGGGTCAAGCACGTCGGGACGGTTGGTCGCAGCCACGATGATAACGCCTTCATTGGCCTCAAACCCGTCCATCTCGACAAGCAACTGGTTCAGCGTCTGTTCGCGCTCGTCATTTTGGTTGCCAAGGCCAGCGCCCCGGCTGCGGCCGACAGCGTCGATTTCGTCGATGAAGACTATGCACGGCGCGTTCTTTTTT
>JANOVZ010000060.1:0-3526 GCA_031417655.1 Sphingomonas sp.
GATCGCGCCGATGACGAACGGAATGCGCCAGCCCCAGTCGCTAAGCTGCGTCTCGCTGAGCGTCGCTTGCAGGATCAGCGCCGTGATGATCGCCAGCAGCTGCCCGCCGCTCAATGTCGCATATTGAAAACTCGACCAGAAGCCGCGCCGGTCCGCCGGGGCCATTTCAGAGAGATAAGTCGCGCTCGATCCATATTCACCGCCCACCGACAGCCCTTGGATCATCCGCGCGACGACCAGCATCACCGGCGCGGCAACGCCGACTTGCGCATAAGTCGGCGCAAAGGCGATCATCAGCGATCCGACCGCCATCATGATCACCGACAGCGTCAGCCCTGCCTTGCGCCCATGCTTGTCGCCGTAAATGCCCATGACCCACGCACCGATGGGGCGCATCAGGAAGCCAGCGGCAAAGATTGCGGCGGTGTTGAGCAATTGCGCGGTCGCATCGCCCTTGGGGAAAAATACCGGCGCGAAATAGATGGCGAAGGTGGCATAGGCGAACCAGTCATACCATTCGACGAGATTGCCCGCCGAGCCCGCGACGATCGATTTCAAGCGCTTGGTGTCAATGGCCATCTGTGTGGCTTATGCGACAAAGGGCTTTGCTGCCAAGCGGGGGATGGCTTAGGGGACGGCAATGCGTGTTATCCGTCTTTTTGTTATGGCGCCCGTTGTGGTCGTTGCCTGCGTCCAGCCGCCCACCCCGGTGCCTCAGCCACGCCCTGCACCGCCCATATTGCGACCGGTGCCAGCACTGCCGCCCGCGCCTGCCGCGAATTGGGCGGACCGCGCGCCTGCCCCCGGCGTCTGGACCTATACGCGCGATGGTCGCGGCAGCATTGCTCGGTTCGGGCAGGCGGGCACCGATGCCGTTTTCACAATCCGTTGCGAAGCCAGCGGCGCGCGCATTTTTGTTTCACGGCCCGGTAGCGTCGCCGCACGGATGACCTTGCGCTCGACGAATGGCGCCAAAGCCTATGATGCGCTGCCGACGAGTGGCACCCCGCCCTATGTTGCCGCGCAATTGGCGGCACGCGATCCACAGCTCGATGCGATGGCATTTAGTCGCGGCCGCATCCTGATCGGTCTCGACGGCGCGGGCGACCTGATCCTGCCGATCTGGCCCGAATTCACCCGCGTCGTCGAGGACTGTCGCGGCTAGTTTATCTCGAACCGCACCGTCATTGTCCGCCATTCCTGAAACGGCACGCCATCCTTGGTCGCAGGCGCAAAAACCCACTTTTTCATCGCCCAGTCGCGCGTGGCCGCAAAAAAGGCGTCCTGATCAACCTTTACGGCCTCAATGCGCAGTGGTCGACCATCGACCCCGACCAGCACGCGCACGGTGACTGCGCCTTCGATGTTCATTCGCTGCATGGCGGGCGGATAAGGCGGCTGCGGATTGCGCCCGGTAAATTGCGGGCCGACGATAACAGGCGCGGTCAGCGGATCGATTTCGATGTTGCCAATGCCGCCGCCGAGCCCGTCGCCGCCGCCGGCCCCGACGAGCGGTTCTGCGTCATCGTTCAAACCGGGATCAGCGCCGGTTGGCTTGCTTTTCACAACGCGCTCGACCCGATCTACAGTCAAGGCAGTTTTTGCTTTGGTTTTTGGTGCCGCATCGTCGACGACTTCGGGCGGAATGATGACTTTGGGGACATTGTATCCTTCAAGAATGTCGGGGATGATCGTTTTAGCAGTCGGTGCAACCATCATCAGCGCACCAATCCCGGCGGCATGAATGGCGACAACAGCAACCATCGCGCCGGGGCGTGGTTTGGTATCGAGGAACCCAGTGGACATCACAACACCTCCTTATCGATGGTGTCACTAATGCACCACCTTAAGGCAAGATGTTACATCATTACATTTTGGTGTAAAGGGTTATACGGCTTCGTCATTGCGAGCGCAGCGAAGCAATCCAGAATGCACTGTTCGACTGGATTGCTTCGCTGCGCTCGCAATGACGGCGGGGCCGAAAAAAAGCGTGGCGCAAAACCGCAGACCTCGAATCATGACGGGATAATTATTTTTCCACAAGCCTTGATCGCGAGTCGTAAATGACTCATGTGTATATTGTGTCCAACGCAGGGCACGTCATATCAACTAGCGAAAGGAGGTGATCCGATGTCTCATGGTTCAGCAAGTGGCACGGGTAATTTCGTTCGGGAGCTGCGCGGCTAAGGCATTTCCTTGGTTGCCCATGGTCTCCCGGGCTAGAGATACGTCTCCGGCCGCTGACCATGTTAGGGGTTGCCGATCCGAAAGGGTCGGCAACCTTTTTCATTTTTGGACTAAAGTGGTCCGCGTGGTCGATGGACTCATACCGACGCCTCGGTTAGTTTTCCGCCAAATCAGGGAGGCGGCTGCAAACAATGATCGGCTATACAACACTCGGCACAAATGACATTGTGCGAGCGCGCACATTTTACGACGCGCTCTTTGAAATTCTCGGCGCCAAACGGATTATGGAATTCGGCGACGACCTTGGTGGCTTCACGATGTGGGGCACGAGCTGGGACAAGCCCGGCGTTGCGGTGACCTTGCCGTATGACAAGCAGCCCGCAACCGTCGGCAATGGCACCATGATTGCGCTGGCGGTTGATCAGCGTGCGCTCGTCGATGCGCTGCACGCCAAGGCGCTCGAATTGGGCGGCACTTGCGACGGCCCGCCGGGACTACGCGGCGACGAGGGGCCACAAGCCTTTTACGGTGCTTACTTCCGCGATCTCGACGGAAACAAGCTCGCTGCTTTCCGGATTGGAGCCGCATCATGATCCGCCGTGCATTGGTCATTGCCGCGCTGCTGGCATCAACCCCGGCATTAGCGGAACCCGATTATGCTGCTGCGATTCGCGCCGATTACGACGCAAACCTCGCGCCGTTGTTCGATTATTTCCACCGCAATCCCGAACTGTCGTTTCGCGAGTTTAACACAGGCGCGCGGATGGCCAAGGAGTTGCGCGCGATCCCCGGCATCGTGGTAACCGAAAAAGTCGGTCAGACTGGTGTTGTGGGTGTGATGAAGAACGGGACGGGGCCCACGGTCATGATCCGCGCCGATATGGACGGGCTTCCGGTCGAGGAGAAATCGGGCCTCGCCAATGCATCGAAAGCGCGGCAGGTCGGCGTTGACGGCAAAGACTCCCCCGTGATGCACGCCTGCGGGCACGACACCCACATCACCGGCATGATCGCGACGGCGAAACGGCTGGCGGCGATGAAGGATCGCTGGTCGGGCACTCTCGTGTTTGTCGTTCAGCCTGCCGAAGAGTCACTGGGCGGTGCGAAAGAGATGGTCGAGGACGGAATTTACACCCGCTTTCCGAAACCCGATTATGCGCTGGCCTATCATGTCGGGGCAGAATTGCCGACGGGGCAGGTGAGCGCGTCCGAAGATATTCAATATTCCTCGTCCGACGCGCTCGAAATTACCGTGCGCGGCGTTGCAACGCATGGCGCATCGCCGCATCTCGGCAAAGATCCCGTCTATATCGCGTCTCAGCTTGTGATGGCGTTGCAG
>JANOVZ010000061.1:0-6785 GCA_031417655.1 Sphingomonas sp.
TCGCGATATACGCCCGCGCGCTTGAAACCGATGGCTTCGTGCAGGACGATGGCCTTGTCATTGGGCATGGTCAGGTTTGACACGGCCTGAGTGTAATTTTGTTCGGTGAGCGTCGCGAGAAGACTCTGATACAGCGTCCGGCGAATACCCTGCCCTTCCAGTTCGCCTGCCACATAGCAGGCAGTTTCGCAGGCAAATCGATAGGCCGAACCCGGTCGCACCGGCTTTGCAAAAGCATAGCCCAGCACCAAACTACTGTCGTCATCGACGGCGACAATCCACGGCAGAACATCGCCCGCAGCCTTGATACGCGCACGCATTTCCTTAATCGGCGGCGGCGTCGTTTCAAACGATACGGCGTTCGTCACGACATAGGGCGAATAAATGCCAAGAATCGCCGCCGCGTCATCAGACGTTGCGGCACGGAGCGTAATCATTTTTTTATCCAAGCAAGAAAGAGTTCGGTAAGCGATTGCGCCTGAACCGGCACCGTCGCCATGGGACATTCGAGGCAGCGGACTTGCACTGCCGACCCCGTCGCCAGTGATTTTGCATCAGCCACGGCTTGCCCCAGCATGGCCATGCGAACTCGCGTTAGTGTGGACAGAATATCGTTCGGCTGCTGGCTGTCATCTGATTCGCCGCCTATGATCATTTCGGCAATGCTCTGCGCAAAGCTCGGCTGTTTTTCGAGGTAGACAGCTTTCACCGTCGACACATCGAGCTTGGCCAGCCGCGCCGCTTCGGCAACGGCATCATTGATCCCGCCAAAACCGTCGACCAATCCCAATTGCCGCGCTGTGCCGCCATCCCAAACGCGGCCCTGCGCTATGCCATCGACTTTCGCGACCGGCATTTTGCGCGCACCACTGACCAGCGTCAGGAATTTGGCATAGGTTGATTCGATGCTTTTCTGGATGATCGTGTCGAACGCCGCGTTGGTACCGCCCGTAATATCGGGCTGGCCACTCAACGGCGTTGTTGTGATCCCGTCCGTCGTTACACCGATTTTGGACAGCGCCGTTTCAAAGGTCGGAATGATGCCGAACACGCCGATTGATCCGGTAATGGTCGACGGTTCGGCAAAAATGCGGTCACCCGCAGTTGCGACCCAATAGCCGCCCGAGGCTGCAACATTGGCCATCGACACGATGACCGGCATTTTCTTGGCCTTCGCGCCGTTCAGGGCAACACGGATTTTCTCAGACGCGAGTGCAGACCCCCCGGGCGAGTCAACGCGAACGACCAACGCTTTATATTTTTCGCTCGCCACGGCCTTGTCGATGATCTTAGCAATCGTATCGCCGCCAGCGGTGCCGGGTCCGGCTTGGCCGTCAACAATATTGCCCGCGACGGTTACAATGCCGATCTCGCCGCTGCGTGCGGGGGGATTGGCGGCGATCCACGAGGATAGCTTGATCCGGGCGAAATCCTGCCCATCCTTACCGTCACCCACGACGCCAGCGACCATTTTGTTGAACGCGCTGCGGTCCGCCAGTCTGTCCACAACGCCCGCCGCCAGCGCACTCTGTGCCAGATCGCCCGTCGCCATCGCTGTGACCGGATCATTGATATAAGCCGCCAGCTTCGCCTTCGGTCGTGCTTTCGCAACCTCGGCTTGCCATTCCTGCCATAGCGACGCCGCAAGCGCGACATTCGCGGCCTTGGCTTCCGGCGAGGAAGCGGTCCGCGTGAACGGTTCGACGAACGATTTATAGGTGCCGACGCGATAGACATGCGCATTAACGCCCAGCTTGTCGATCAACCCCTTGTAATAAAGCCGCGATCCGCCCGGTCCCTGAAACAGGGCAAGGCCCATTGGATCGAGCCACACTTCGGATGCATGGGCCGCAAGTTGATAGCTGTCATCGCTATAGCCGGTTGCAAAGGCATAGACTTTCTTCTTCGCCCGCACCCGGTCAAGCGCTTCGCCGATGTCGCTGCGCGCGACTTGCCCCGCACCCATGAAGCCATCGAGGTCAAGGACAACCGCTTTCACCCGGTCATCGCCCACCGCCATGTCCAGCGCGCGGATAACATCGCTCAAGCGGTATTGCTTGGTCGGCGCGCTGCCGCTCAGCAATTCACTGGGCGATGCGACTTCGGGTTGCTCAACGATGACACCCTTCAGGTCGAGGACCAACGCACCGTCAGTTATCGCCGCCGCGTTTGGCCGTGCCGCCAGCCCGGCATAAAGCACCCCGAAAAACAGCAGCATGAACAACAGAACAAGCCCGTCCTTGACGCCAACCAAAATCTTCCACGCACCGCGAACCAACCGCATCTGACATCTCACTTTATGGATGGGGACCGCTACAGTGTCATAGGACAGCTGTAAACTTCCTGAGGGGCTGAGCTTGCGGACGTTGAAAGCAGTCCAGTGCTCCGGGCTCGACCCGGAGCTTTGCGACTTGGTCACTGCCCGTCCTTCCAAGGCTCCGGATCAAGTCCGGAGCACGGAGCAAGGCCACGTCCTTCGGACTGTGTCGAATCAGGCCGCAACCCCCAACGCGACCCCCGGCACCCCGTTCACCACAGCATCCCCAACCGCAAAATCCTTCGCGATCTCGCGCACTGTCATCTTGGCGGACATCATGACAGACGGCGTCCCCCCGCCCGGCTGCGTTCCCTGTCCGACGAGATAGAGATTCGAGACGTCCTCGCTGCGGTTGTGCGGGCGGAAAAACGCAGTCTGCGTCAGCACAGGTTCGACGCCGAAGCCATTGCCCGCATAGGACCCCAGCACGTCCTCGAAATAATCGGGCGTGACATAGCTTTTATACACGATACGCTCGCGCAGCCCGGGGATATAACCGCGCTCGTCGAGGAACGTCAGCACCGTCTCGACAAAGCCATTGCCAACCTTGTCCCAGTCGATCGCGCTCTGGTTATTCGGCACCGGCACAAGCGTGTAGGCGGCATGATGCCCCTCGGGTGCCAGGCTCGGGTCGGTCAGCGTCGGGATATGGAGATATTGCGAGAAATCCGCAGGCAATATCTTGCGGTCGAAAATGTCAGTCAGCAATTCCTCATAACGCGGCCCGAGGATGATATTGTGATGCTGGAGGTCATGGTCATGATCGCCCTTCTTGTATCCGAAATAAATGACCATCAACGACATTGATTGCTTGCGGAATTTGACCAGCGCGTCGCGGTTGATCCGGCGGTGCTTCTTGTCGATCAGCTTCAGATAGGTGTTCGCATAATCGGCGTTTGACACGACGAGATCGGCGGCAAGCACATCCCCCGATTTGAGCGTCACGCTCTTGGCCACCCGCTTGCCATCGATCTTCTCGACATCGATCTGCGACACTTCGGCGTTCAGGCGGATCGTCCCGCCCATATTCTCGAACTTCCTGACCATCCCCGCCACCAGCGCGCCCGTCCCGCCCATCGCGAAGTGGATGCCCCACGTTTTCTCGACGAAATGGATCATCGCGTAAATCGCGGGCACTTTCAACGGATTGCCGCCGACCAGCAGCGGTTCGAAACTGAACACCTGCCGCATCTTGTCGCTCTTGAAATATTTCTTGATCAGCGAAAACAGCGGGCGGATCGCGTTCAGTTTCACAAGATCAGGCAGCACACCGAACATCTGGCCGACACCGCCGAAATAGGTGTAGCCAAGCTGCAGGAACCCGCGCTGGAATATGGCCCGCGCAGCCTCGTGGAACTTCTCATATCCTTCCAAATCTTCGGGCGCCAACTTGGTAATCTGTTCGCGCACCCGCACCGGGTCCGCGTCGTAGTCAAAGTAAGTCATGTCATCGAAATAGATGCGGTAAAACGGTAGGATCGGAACGATTTTCACATATTTCGACGTGTTTGGTCCGCCACTCACGCCCGAGGTAATCCGCTTCGATTCATCCAAAATGTGCGGCGGAAAATCAGGCTCGCCGAGCATCGCGCAGTCCTGTTCGAGCGAAAACAGCTCCTCAATAAAGTGCGGCACCGTCAGTACCGTTGGCCCCATATCGAATGTAAATCCCTCCGCCCGCCGCACATAAGCCCGCCCGCCCGGCGCATCCAGCTTCTCAACAATCTGCGTATCGAAACCCAAACTCTGCAACCGCATGGCGCATGATATGCCGCCAATGCCCGACCCGATAACAACTGCCTTACGCCGACCCATTATTTGTGCCTCAATTCAGCGGTTCCGGCTAGGCGGTTCACAGAATTCACACAAGCGCTTATCGCTATGGCAGCCGATCAAAACCGGCGTCGGTCAATTTCGTTGCCTGCATGTCCATCAGGAAATTCTTCATGCCAGTTTGAACGCGCTGCGCCATGTCGGCAATCGCGGCGGCGCGACCCTCTCGGCGATAAGCCTCATAGTTCGCTTTCTGAACGATGATTGGATAAGCCAATGTCTCAACCAATTTCTGCCGACCTCGATTGTCGAGCTTATCCCAAACCTTCGTCCGGGCATTGGTGTCGCGCAGTTGCTTCTCGATAGCCTGATATTGACGCGCCGGTGGCAACGGCTGCTTGTTGGCAATCGCCCATGCCTGCCCGTAAAAAAGAGCCGTCAGCCCTTCGGGCGTCCCGCTGTCCAGCCCCTGTTGCCGTGCCATCCCCGCATAGACTTGCACGAAATCATATTGCGCCATCATTTTGGCCATTTGCACGACGTCGCTCGCGGGTCCGCGCCCTGCCAGATCGACCAGAAACTCTGACCGTATGTCGTTCGATAAAGCGCGGTCGCGGGTGTAGGGCAAGGGCGAAACCGGTATCGATATCGTGTCCGTTGTCGTTGGTGAAGCGCGGCGCGGTGACGACCTTGTCGTGGGCGTTGGCGACGACGTCGTGCCCGGCTTCTTCCACTTGCGCTGCGACAGGTCGGGATAGTTGTTCTGGTTAAAGCTAAATGCGCCCGACGAGTAATAGTCATATTGGGCCCAAGCGGGCATCGGCGCAAAGAGCACCGCCATCAGGAATGCGAACGAGGCAAAGTCTGGCTTTAGGATCGACATTCCCATCTCCATCGATAAGCCCCATCAGTGTGCTGACGGTCGGCTTCCTTTGCGTCAATCGCGCGCGGAACATTTGGTCGCATCAACGCCCCGCTTGACCGACTTGGATATCGCCCGACCTGAATCACAAAAAATCTTATTGCCCCGCTTGACCCAGCGCCTCGGCATCCCCATTTGCTTGTCGCTGGCACTCGTCTTGCGTGAGTGCCAATTTATGTTCCGCCCCGACCTCGGGGCCCAAAAAAAGGGAAAGCAAATGGCATTTCGACCCCTGCACGACCGCGTGCTTGTTCGCCGCGTAGAAGCTGAAGAAAAAACAGCGGGCGGCATCATCATCCCCGACACCGCCAAGGAAAAGCCACAGGAAGGCGAAGTCGTATCCGTGGGCACCGGCACCAAGGGCGAAGACGGCACCATCACGCCACTCGACGTCAAGGCCGGCGACAAGATCCTGTTCGGCAAATGGTCAGGCACCGAAGTCAAGCTCGACGGTGAAGACCTGCTGATCATGAAAGAATCGGACATTCTCGGGATTGTCGGCTGATTTCAGCGCACCCGTAGTGTCAACTTTGTCAACTTCGATCAATTGAAAGGGTAAGCCACATGGCAGCCAAAGACGTAAAATTCAGCCGCGACGCCCGCGAACGTATTCTGCGCGGAGTCGATATCCTCGCCGACGCCGTCAAAGTCACGCTGGGGCCAAAGGGCCGCAACGTCGTCATCGACAAATCATTCGGTGCCCCGCGCATCACCAAGGACGGCGTCACCGTCGCCAAGGAAATCGAACTGAAGGACAAGTTCGAGAACATGGGCGCACAGATGCTTCGTGAAGTTGCATCGAAGACCAACGACATGGCCGGTGACGGCACGACGACCGCAACTGTTCTGGCCCAAGCCATCGTCCGCGAAGGCATGAAGTCGGTTGCAGCCGGCATGAACCCGATGGACCTGAAGCGTGGCATCGACCTCGCGGTCACACGCGTTGTCGAAGATCTTGTCAAGCGTTCGAAGCCTGTTTCGGGCACGGCGGAAATCGCACAGGTCGGCATTATTTCGGCCAATGGTGACACCATCGTCGGCGAAAAAATTGCCGAAGCGATGGAAAAGGTCGGCAAGGAAGGCGTTATCACTGTCGAAGAAGCCAAGGGTCTCGATTTCGAACTCGATGTCGTCGAAGGCATGCAGTTCGACCGTGGCTACCTCTCGCCCTACTTCATCACCAACCCCGAAAAGATGACGGTCGAACTCGCAGATCCCTACATCTTGATCCACGAAAAGAAGCTGTCAAACTTGCAAGCGATGCTCCCGATTCTGGAAGCTGTCGTTCAGTCGGGCCGTCCGCTCCTGATCATTGCCGAAGACATCGAAGGCGAAGCCCTTGCCACGCTGGTTGTGAACAAGCTGCGCGGTGGTCTGAAGGTCGCGGCCGTCAAGGCACCGGGCTTCGGCGATCGTCGCAAAGCAATGCTCGAAGACATTGCGATCCTGACGAAGGGCGAAATGATTTCCGAAGACCTCGGCATCAAGCTCGAAACCGTCACGCTCGACATGCTCGGCTCGGCCAAGCGCGTCACCATCGACAAGGACAACACCACGATCATCGACGGTCTGGGTGATGGAGCTGCGATCAAGGGCCGCGTCGAAGCGATCCGCCAGCAGATCGAAAACACCACCAGCGACTATGACAAGGAAAAGCTCCAGGAGCGTCTTGCCAAACTTGCCGGCGGCGTTGCAGTCATCAAGGTTGGTGGCGCGTCGGAAGTCGAAGTCAAGGAACGCAAGGACCGCGTCGACGATGCGCTCCATGCAACC
>JANOVZ010000062.1:0-36860 GCA_031417655.1 Sphingomonas sp.
AATGTCGGCTGCATTCCGTCGAAGGCATTGCTCCACGCGTCGGAGCTCTACGAAGAAGCGCATTCGGGCGCACTCGCCAAGTTCGGGATCGACATCAAGGGCGCAACGCTCAACCTTGACCAGATGCACGCCGAAAAGGCGTTGGCGGTGAAGGAACTGACCGGCGGCATCGCCTTCCTGTTCAAAAAGAACAAAGTCGACTGGTTGCAGGGATTTGCTGCGTTTACCGGCGCGGACACGGTGGAGGTTGCGGGCAAATCCTATCGCGCCAAGAACATCGTCATCGCGACGGGATCGTCGGTCACGCCGCTCCCCGGTGTCGATCTCGTCCCCGATGTGGTGGTCGATTCGACGGGTGCCTTGGCGCTTCCCAAAGTGCCCGAACATCTGGTGGTCATCGGCGGCGGCATCATCGGGCTGGAAATGGGCAGCGTCTGGCGGCGGCTTGGCGCGAAGGTCACGATTGTCGAATATCTGGACCAGATCATGCCCGGCTTCGACGGTGAAATCCGCAAGGAATCGGCGAAGATTTTCAAAAAGCAAGGCTTCGAAATCCGCACCGCGACCAAAGTGACCGGCGTTTCTGTAAAGGGCAAGAAAGCCACCGTCACCGTCGAACCTGCGGCGGGTGGTGCCGCCGAAACCATTGCTGCCGACGTCGTTCTGGTCAGCATCGGTCGCCGCCCTAACACCGACGGCCTCGCGCTCGATAAGGCCGGCCTCGCCACCAATGCGCGCGGCCAGATCGAGATCGACGGGCGCTTTGCCACGACTGTCCCCGGCATCTGGGCAATCGGCGACGTCGTCCCCGGCCCGATGCTCGCGCACAAGGCTGAGGATGAAGGGATCGCGGTTGCCGAAAACATTGCGGGCCTGACCGGCATCGTAAACCACGACGTCATCCCCAATGTGGCCTATACCCATCCCGAAATCGCGGGCGTCGGCCTGACTGAGGAGCAGGCCAAGGAGCGAGGCGAGATAAAAGTCGGCAAATTCCCGTTCGCGGGCAACAGCCGCGCCAAAACCAACCGCGACACCGATGGCTTCGTCAAAGTGATTGCCGATGCAAAGACCGACCGCGTGCTCGGCGTCCACATCATTAGCTCGCTAGCGGGCACAATGATCGCGCAAGCCGCGCAAGCGATGGAATTCGGCGCGACCAGCGAAGACATCGCCTACACCTGCCACGCCCACCCGACGCATTCGGAAGCGTTGAAGGAAGCGGCAATGGGGGTGACGGGGAAAGCGATTCATATTTGAGGGGCGCTTTCCAGGCGAAATCCGGATTTACTCAAAAGCGCCAAAAAACCCGGCTTAAGTTCACTAAGTTCACAGGGTTCGCGCATCGGGTGTGAACTTAAGGGGTGCGGACAAAGCGATGATTTTGGGCGGGCGAAGTTCTCGAAGTTCTCACGATGAAGTGTCGTGAGAAGTTGACAAAGTTGACACTACGGCGGTCACCCGAGATTGTTTCCCTCATGCGGCTATGTTGAGCCGTGCTTCGTGCGTTGGCGGTGGCAGCTCGACTGTTCATGGGGCAAGCTAAGCACAGGAGCGGGGCTGTAGGACAGGGGATTTCTGCGGCGGGTTTGTTTGGGGAGTCCGGATAGCGGCTTTTGGGTGGCTTGGCATGATTACCGGACGTTACTTCACGTCCTGCTCGCTCGATGGTTTACGCTGGTCGTCTCGGACGGTGATGTTAAGCAATTCCAGTCTGTCGCAAAAGCAGGCCAGCGACTGCTAGTCGGTTCGCCTGCCGCAACTGTTGTTGCGCAATCCGATGAGCTTACACGTGACGACCCTACCGGGCGTCAGATATAGTAATAATCATGAAAATTATAAGTCTCAAAGAATTTGGCGCTTCCACCGGGTGCGGACGACCCAGCGGTTCTCCAGAATGTCAGCTGTCCGGGTGAAGGGTCAGCAACAGGGTTAGCATTTCCGACGTCAATCGCTTTTTGCACGTGCGCCCGATATGCCGGAGAACGCGCATCGCTTAGATTATTAGCAATATCGAGTATTGCTTTGATATTGTTTGCGACGCCTGTAGATAATGTCGGGTAATTCGCAAACCCAGCAAATTGACCCGGAGCTTGGACCACCGCTTGCATATTCGGGCCACTCGCACCGAAGAGTTTGTAGTTTGCGGGCTGCATTCGGTTATGTAAAACTATACTCATCCGTCGCATGGAAATTACAGTCTGTGCAGCGTTGTAGGTCGTATAGGCCGGAGAGCGGCATTCATTAAGGAACATCCTCGCTTCTATACCTGCCCTCGTATTCGCATCGGGCAGTACGAGAGGTGGAGGTGCGCTAGCCATGTTCTAATCTCCTTACCTTGGTGATCTGCTAATTCACGGTCACATAGCGACCCGCTTGAGCACATTTGCGCTCAACCATAGCCACCCATGGTCGACTGACACGATAGGTGCTGGTGCCGACGGCTGCATCACTCGCGACGACATCGCGTCGCAGGTTCAATATGCGGTTGGAACGGTTCAGATCATCATCACCGCCTCCCCACCATAAAATCAATTGGTCGCCACCACGCCAAATTACGTAGGCCGTTTCATCCTGCTGGCCGACGATCCTCTGTCCAACGACACAAGCGCGAGCCCGCCGGTGTGGGCTGTGTTCGCGGAGATACCGACCAACAACAGCATTGTAGTTCGAAAAATAGCGGCTGCCACGCACGTCAAAAGTATCAAATTTGTAGTGAGTCTTGCTAATTGCGACACTCGGACAAATGACAAAGAAAATAAAAGACGTGATCAAGATTGCCCACCTGGAAATGATCGTATTGTCCCAATTAATCGGCCGACCGATCATAACCAAATCCAAATTAGGTATATAGATTCACTATTACAATAATCTAACCTTTTCTCAGATGAACGAGGCCTTAATGTCTGGATGATGTGAACCGCTCCGGCGCTGTTCAACGTCCGCTTTTGGCGAGATGAGTTTTCATTATGAACGTCTGCATTCTTGTCGCAATCCGCCACTCCACACAAAAAAGCCCGGCCCCACCAATCGGGACCGAGCCTTTTTGCCCTTAATGACCGGCCATTTACCGCCCTGTCGCCACACCCCCCGCCGCCGGTGCTGCAACGGTGAACTCGATCCGCCGGTTGCGTTGGTTGACCGCTGGCGTCCCCGACGTATCGAGTGGCTTGGCCGAACCATAGCCCTGCGCGGGCACGTGCCGGGACCCGGCTGGCGGATTTGCGGGTGCATCGGGCACGTCCACATTGCGCCCGGCGCTGCCTCTGGCGCGGCGCGGGGCGCTTTCGTAAGATATTGTTCGGGATGGGCAATGAACTTCGTCCGGCAACCCGCCGAACAGAAATGATAATTATGTCCGTCGTGCGATGCGTGATGCGCCGTCGCTGCGGGATCGACTGCCATGCCGCAAACTACGTCCTTCGTGGTTGTGGTCGCACCGGGATCGTTGGCCAAGTCGACCGCAGTGTTATCGTTCACCAATAAAGTCCCTTGCTCAAACGACCGACAGGTGGCGGGTCATGTGACCCGCCACCAAGCGTCAGCCAGGCTGCTTAAGAATCTGCATGCAGCGATCATGGCTCAGATTCATCGAATTACGGCCCATGCCCTTCATTTCACCGTGATCATGCGGCGTGCCGAGGCCCATGTCCTTTTCCATGTCCATGCAGGCCGCGCGTTCCTCGCTCGTCGCCATTCGGTCGCCGGTGGTCGCGCAACCGGCCAGCAGTATTGCGGTCATCATCGAGAGTGGGATTGCCTTTGGCATCGCCTTTTCCTTCGTATGTGCTTGGTGGCTCACATTGACATTGGCGGTTCCAATGTACCCAGCCATGCGATCAAGCCGAGGATCGCTGCTGCCAAGCGCAGTTCGAGCATGAGGCTAAGACTTAACCTCCCGCGAAGGAAATAGGTCCGCGTTGCGAAATAACGCCAAAATCGTTAGCAATACTTTGGCTCAGGAATTGGTAGACGTGAATCGCTGACGTCATTCCATTGGGATAATGCCTACTTGGGAGCGACATCCTTCGACGACCAATGAATGTGCGAAATGCGCCATTTGCCGGCCACCTGACCGAGCAGCATCGTTTCAACCGAGCGACTGTTGATTGCGCGGCTGCGATAGGCTCCGGCGACGATCTCGACGCTCGTGACCCAGGCGGCATTGCCTACCTCGCCGTGAGAGCGACTAACAAGTGTGCGTCGAACGGAAGCACTGAAAGCAGCGTCGGCCGCGAGATGGTGGCTGGCATATTCGGTACGGCTGCGCTCGACGCCGCCGGACTTGAAAATCAGCACATCCTCAGCAAGGAAATCCAGAGCCTTGCGCGGGTCGGCGCTGGTAAGTGCGGCATGAAATGCATCGACAACGGCGACGGGTGTCGCAGCGGCGGCATTGGCGACCGACGCGGCAGCTGGTTTCGCTGGAGCCGATTGCGGCAATCCCGGACGGGCAGCGGCGATCAGCATCATAGCCGTGATGGCTGCTCCAATCAACTTCATCGCCTGCCCGTTGGCCCGCATCGTAACGTGATCGTTTTTCATCTGTGTCCTTCCTATTTTTGGGGCGGGGGTCATTCCATCATCACTGGCGACAGCATGCCGAGGATTGCTACGAACCCGAGAACGGCAGTCCCGAAAATCATTTCGTACGCCAAGGTGGGACGGAGGCGGGACAGCGCTGCACCATGATCCAATTCTGCGCTCTCGCCCAGCGTGACGCTGCGCGAGCTTATCCTCGCATTGTGTGCGCCGAAGCCGAGCATGGCACCGACGATCGCGATCTTGGCGACGAGCAAAACGCCGTAATTCGTTGATAGCGTGGCCGCGCTGTTCTCGAGTCCGAAGATAAACTGCGCGTTGATAAGGCCTGTAACCGATACTGTTGCCACAAGTGCCACCCCGAACGGCGCAAAGGCGTGCATGACGGCAAGCAGGGGTACCACCGGCACGCGGGCGGGCTTTCGATGTGCGATAATGGTCAGATGCCCGAACCAGCCGATCGCGCCAAGCCACAGGCCGGCCGCAAGCAAGTGGACACCGTTGCCAAGCCGGTGAACCCAGCCGAGCGCGCCCTCGGTTGCAGCTGCGTGTCCGCTCCAGCCAAGCGTCATCAACGCGACGGCAAAGCAGATGGCGGCAATCGGCAAGCCTGCGCTGCGCCCAATGATGAGCGACACGAGCCCAGCAAACAGAAACCCCATGCGCGCCATGAACGCCCAACCCATGTCGGTGCTCAAGGTCATGGCATCGACCATGGACCAGTCCAGCGTCGTTAGGGGCTGACCCATCATCGCCGCGATCGACGCGAGCATGAGGCCGATCGACACGAACGGCGCAAGCCCCGCAGCAACGATCGCTGCCTTTATGCCAATTTGTGCAGGTACCCAGCTCGCAGAGCGCAAGCCGATAGCGCGGAACGCGGCCCAGCCGAAAAGTCCGAGCAGCAGCGCATAATGCAGGAAGCGCAGCGCTGGTTGAAGCCATTCATCCATCGAGCTGCGATCAGATGACCGTGAAGCTGACCGCGCCCTTCATGCGATGGCCGTCCGCGCCCGCCGCCTGCCAGCGCACCTCGTAGCTGCCCGCCCGTAGCGGCTGCTTGAGCGACAAAGTCATGGTCTTGTTTCCGTTGCTCCATGCCGTGGTGAAATTGCGGATCACCATCTCGCCGTGGTTCGCCATGCCCGGCATGGCCGTCATCACGATGCTGGCGGCGGCAGTCGGTGGCAGCAGCGCTTCGCTGAACGTCAGCGTGACGCTGCGCGGTGCCTTGACGGCGGCACCCTGCGCCGGAGTCGAAGCCACGACCTTGGTGTGCGCAATCGCCGACGTGGGAACTGCGGCTGTCGCGGCAATCATTGCCAACGCCGCAAAAGCAGTAACGAATTTCATGGTGCTTTCCTTCATGTCAAAACCAGAAACGGATGCCGGCGACGAAATTGGTGACGCTTGGGTCATCGCCGGACGCGCGTGCATAGGTCGCGCTGCGCCCCAGCTTACAGCTCTGTTCGACCCCGATATAGGGCGCGAATTCGCGGACGATCTCGTAGCGTAGCCGTAGTCCGACCTCGACCTTATCGATACCAGCGCCGATGCCGAGCTTTGGAATATCCTGCGCCGCGAGATTGAGTTCGGCGCGCGGCTGGAGAATGAGGCGTCGGGTGATGCGTTGATCGACCTCAGCCTCGACGCGCGCGGTCACATCGCCGCGATGCGAGACAAACAGCGCGGCGTCGACCTCATAGAGATAGGGCGCAAGACCCTGCACGCCGATGACGCCATAGGTGGTGTTCGGACCCTGCACATCCTGCCGGACACCCGCCTGGAGATCGAAAAAGGGCGTGATTGCTTTGGAATAAAGCGCCTGGAATTCGGCATCCTCGATGCGCTGGCCAAATGTGCCCTCGCCTTCGCTCTTGAACCAGAACCGGCTGGTCGGCGTGCCGTAATAGCCTTGCAAATCCCAAAGATAGCCATCGCGACCTTTTCGCGCCTGCGTCTCGAACCGGTCGCCCTGAAACCAGAAGACCGGAAAGTCGCCATGCGTCCGGCGCAAGCCTTCGCGCGAAGCGCGCATCGCTTCGGTGCCCCAGATCGCATCGGCGGCGCGCGGCGGGCCGCTACCCGCGTCGGGCGGAGGCGGCGTTTCCATGTCGGGGCCGGGCGATGCACCAGCGCCGTCCGTGGCACCATGATCCATCGTGCTATGATCCATGCCGTCCATTGCCTGAGCAGGGGAGGGTGACGGGGCTAGAGACGGCATCGTGTGGCCCGCGTGTGGATCGTTCGCGGGTGGTGTCGCTGCCGCCGTCACGGGCATTGCATGGCCAGCGTGCGGATCAGCCGGAACGGGCGCACGCTTCGGCACTGACGCACGTTTTGGCGCTGCCGCCGGTTTCGCGGGTGCCGGACGCTTCGGGGCAGGCGCGGGTTTTGCCTCTGGCGCAGGCATGGGCATCGCATGCCCCTGATGCTGCGCGATCACCGGCGTTGCGATCAGGGCAGTGGCAAGCGCGGCGGTCGAGACGAACAATCGCACGGTCATGCGCCGTCCTTCGGACCCATGACGGTCACGGTCTGCATCATGCCGCCATGCATGTGATACATCAGGTGGCAGTGAAACGCCCAGTCGCCAGCTTCGTTGGCGGTCAGGTCGAAGGTTGCACTCGCCCCCGGCTGAACAATGACGACGTTCTTGCGCGGCTGAGTCGTGGGCGATTGGCCGTTGACCAGCTCGAAGAACATGCCGTGCAGGTGAATAGGGTGCGCCATCATCGTATTGTTGATGAGCTTTACGCGCACCCGCTCGTTCCAGGCGAAGCGGATAGGCACGTCGCTGACCGCCGAATACATTCGACCGTCGAACGACCACATATAGCGTTCCATGTTCCCCGTCAGGTGCAGTTCGAGCAGCCGCGACGGTTCGCGCGTGTCCTTGTTCGGTTCGAGCGCGGCGAGCATCCGGTAGTTGAGCACGCGGTGCTTGACGTCGCGCAGGCCAAGCCCGGGGTCGCCCGTTTTATCGACCAGCGACATCGAAACCATGTCGATGCCCGGCCCAACCTTCACATCGGGCGGCAGCAGCGAGGTATCGCGCATGTTCATGCCGTCCATGCTCATGCCGCCCACCGCCGTAGCACTGGCCGTGCTGTCCGGCGTGCCATGCCCCATCGCAGCGTGATCGACCGCGGTTGCGCCGGTAGCAGTCGCAGCGGGTGTACCATGTCCCATTGCGGCATGATCGACCGCTGCCGCACGCGCGTCGGTGGCAACGGGCGCAGGCTTTGCCATCGGCCCGTGACCCATGGCGGCATGGTCAATCCCGCCCGACCCGTGGTCCATGCCCATGTCGCCCATCGTCAGCAGCGGCGGGTCGCGCAAGGCCGGGATCGTCGCGCGTGCGCCCGGTCGGCTGGCCAGCATCGCCAGCGCCATTCCCGAACGGTCCATCGACTCGCCAACGATGGCATAGGCGTCGGCATTCTTTGGCTCGACGATCACATCGTAGATTTCGGCAGTGCCGATCTGGAATTCGTCGACTTCGACTGGCCGCACGTTCTGCCCGTCGGCAGCGAAGATTGTCATGGGGAGGCCGGGAATGCGGACGTTGAAGAAGCTTTGCGCCGAGCCGTTAATCACGCGCAGGCGAATGCGCTCACCGCTACGGAAGAGAAATTCGAGACCCTCGGTCGGTCCGCGTCCGTTGGCGAGGAACGTGTAGGTCGGTGCGCCGATATCCATGATGTCGGTCGGCGGCATTCGCATCTCGGCCCACATCCGGCGCTCGGCACCCGAAAGCTTGTAGCGGTCGGTCCAACTGGTCAGCTGCCGACTGAAATAGCCCTCGCCAGTGCGCAGTCGGCTCATGATGAAGTGCGGATCTAGTACCGTAAAGTCGCTGAGCAACAGGATGTAATCGCGGTCGTATCTGACTGGCTCCGCGCCCGCCGGATCGATGATCAGCGGCCCGTAATGCCCCTGCTGTTCCTGTAAGCCCGAATGGCTGTGATACCAATAGGTGCCCGCCTGACGGACCGGGAAGTCGTAAGTGAAAGTCTTGTCGGGCTTGATGCCCGGAAAGCTGATGCCGGGAACGCCGTCCATCTGGAACGGCACGAGCAGCCCGTGCCAGTGGATCGACGTGTCCTCGCGCAAATGGTTGGTGACGTTGAAGCGGACGTTTTGCCCTTCACGCAATCGGATCAGCGGACCGGGCACGCTGCCGTTCACCGCACGACCAATGCTTCGGCGGCCCTCGATGATGCGCAGCCCATCGCGCACGGCGAGATCGATCACCGCGCCACGCACTTCGTCGAAACCTGCGCGAATTGTGGCGGCCCCGCGACGGGACACGCTATGCCCGCCGCTATGCCCACCGATGCTGTGCCCTTGCGCCCAAGCGGGCATCGCGCCGAAAGCCGAAGCCGCGCCAAGCCCGGCAATGAGGTGGCGTCGTGAAAGTGTCGAATTGTTCATGATGTCCTTTACGCGCGCCGCGATATTTGCCCTCAAAATTTCTGCCGTTGAGTCGTGTTCGGCTATCTACAGCCTCAGCCTATCATGGCGCGACGCATTGCCATGCAGTCGACGTTTGCCGCGCCAGCAAGATGAGGGATAATCCGTTGCGCTGCGTATAGATCAGGTGCGGAGGTCGACCATGGAACTCGATGACTATCTCGAACGGCTGAAGGCCGAGCCTATCCCGGACTTGTCGGGCATCGACGGCGTGCGGCTGGCGATGCGTGCCAGTAGGGAACGGCGGCAGGGGCACGTGATGCTGACAACAGCGGCGGGTGCGGCTTTGATGATCGGCGTGGCGGGCAGCTTGCCTGCACCCGGGGCAGCGTCTGCATCGGTCGTGCCGTTCGGTCCGCCAGCATCGCTGGTGCCGCTCGTGCAGATAGGACGCGGATGACGGCACGTCGCATTGCTCTCGTTGCCCTGGTCGCGCTGATCGCCGCAGTGCTTGGCGTGTGTATTGGTCGCGCGGTCCTGTCCCAACCGACGCATACGGGAGCCGAATTGCACGCACTGCTCCATGACCGGCTCGACCTTGATGCCGCGCAGCATGCAAAGCTCGATGCACTTGAGAAAGATTTCGCAAACAAGCGCCGAACGCTCGACGCTCAATTGCGCGCCGATAACGCACGCATGGCGGAAGCAATTGCCGCCGAACACGTCTATGGCCCACGGGTAGCCACGGCGGTCGATGCGTCGCACCATTCGATGGGCGCGGTGCAGAAGGCTACGCTTGAACACGTCTTTGCGATGCGCGCGATCCTGCGCCCCGACCAGGCTGCAAAGTTCGATGCAGCGTTGGACAAGACGCTGACCGCCGAGACGAAGTGACCTCGAAAGACGACGATGCAACGCTTGTCGGGCGTTGCCTTGTTGGCGAGAGCCAAGCGCAACGAGCGCTCGTCGAACGGTACCGACCGGCGATCTGGCGGCTTGCGCGCAACGCGACCGGCAGCGCCGAAGAAGCGCTCGACATCGCGCAGGAAACATTCGTTGCTGCGTTCTCAGCGCTGGGGCGCTACGATGCTACGCGCCCGTTCGGTGCCTGGCTGACGCGTATCGCGCTCAACAAGTGCCATGACTGGTCGCGGCGGCGTGCGGTCCGGCGGCTGTTCGAGTTCGGCATGCCCGACGGTGCCGAGTCAGGCTTTGCCAACGATGCCGCCACGCCGGATCGGATCGCGAGCGGACGTGCTGACCTTGCCGCCCTTGCGCGCGCCCTGGCCGACCTGCCGGTGAGGCTCAAGGAAGTGCTACTGCTGCGCACGGTCGAGGATATGAGCCAGGCCGAAACCGCCGATCTTCTTAGCATCAGCGAAAAGGCAGTAGAGACACGGCTGTCCCGCGCACGCGCAAAACTTGCAAGTGCCGTGAGGGCAAGCGACGGCGGCCGCGTATAGTGCTAGTGCGCGGCGACAGCTTTGAGTACCTGTTTCCAGGCCGCACAAAAGCGTTTGAAGGGAGATATGGAATGACGAAATACCTGTTGGGCGCATTAGCACTCACGCTGTGGAGCACCGCTTTCGCTGCCGAACCAGCCCCAGCACCGAAGAAGGAATGCTGCTGCAAGAAGGACGAGCAGGGCAAGATGGCCTGCTGCAAGGACAAGGCCGGCGACGAACACGCCAGGCACGACATGGGAGCGATGGCGCCCAAATGAGCGAAGAGCGCGGGGGACAAAGCTTTTTACCCCGCACACGTTTGGAAAAGGATACTGCGATGCGAAAGCTAATTTATGCCGCCACGCTCGCCCTCGTTCCTGCCATGGCTGCGGCCGAGATCGTCGTCCACCGCGATCCTGGCTGCGGCTGCTGCATGCATTGGGCGGCCCAAGTGAAGGCCGCGTTCGGCGAAAAAATGCGCATCATCGACGACGCCGCGCGGCCCACGCTCCAGCGCACGGTCGGCGTGCCGCCGCAATTCGCAAGCTGTCACACGGCGATCATCTCGGGCTATGCGTTCGAGGGGCATGTTCCGATCGCCGATATGAAGCGGCTGATCGCGACAAAGCCCAAGGGCGTGCGGGGGCTTGCGGTCGCGGGCATGCCGACTGGTTCGCCGGGCATGGAAGTACCCGGGCGGCCCGCCGAGCGTTACAACGTGATCGCGTTCGGTACTGGCAAGCCTGTCGTCTTCGCCCGACATTAATCGGCGTTCGAGGTTTCGAACCCAGGCTGAGCGGCATGTCCGGTACGCCCCTTGCGCTCGTGAATGAGCCGGTAGAGCGCGGGCAGCACGATTAGCGTCAGGATCGTCGACGAGATGATCCCGCCGATGACCACGGTCGCAAGCGGGCGTTGCACTTCGGAGCCGGCTCCGACGTTGAACGCCATGGGCACGAATCCCAGCGAGGCGACGAGCGCGGTCATCAGCACGGGGCGCAAGCGGGTCAACGCGCCTTCGCGGATGGCCTTGTCGAGAGCCATGCCGCGTTCGCGCAAATCATTGATGAACGAGAGCATCACGACGCCGTTGAGCACGGCGACGCCCGACAGAGCGATGAAGCCGACGCCTGCCGAGATCGACATCGGGATGTCGCGCAATGCCAGCGCAGCGACGCCGCCGGTCAGCGCAAGCGGCACGCCCGAGAAGACGATCGCGGCATCGCGCACCGATCCGAACAGCGTGAACAGCAGCCCGAAGATGAGCAGCAGTGCGAGCGGGACCACGATCTGGAGCCGCGTCGCCGCTGACTGAAGTTGTTCGAAGGTGCCGCCATATTCGACGTAATAGCCCTCGGGCAGTGACACCTCGGCATCGATCTTAGCGCGCAGTTCGGTGATGAAAGAGCCGAGATCGCGGTTGCGCACATTCGCCGTGATGACCGCGCGACGCTTGCCGTTCTCGCGGCTGATCTGGTTGGGGCCGACCGACAGTTCGATCGCGGCGACTTCGGAGAGCGGCACGAAATCGGTCACGCCACCCGCCGCCGGACGCGGGATCGGCAGGCGGCCGAGTTCGTCGAGTTTGGTGCGCTTATCTTCGGGCAGGCGCACGACGACGGCAAAGCGCCGATCGCCCTCGAACACTTCGCCTGCGTTGCGACCGCCAGTCGCAGTCGAGACGGCGTCCTGCACATCCTTGATGTTGATGCCGTAGCGCGCGAGCATCGTCCGGTTCGGCGTCACCGACAACACCGGCAGACCCGTGACCTGTTCGAGCTTGACGTCCTCGGCGCCGGGAATGCCGCTGACGATGTTCTCGATCGCGCCGCCGGTCTCGAGCAGCTTGTCGAGGTCTTCGCCGAACAGCTTGACCGCGACGTCGGCGCGAACACCCGCGATCAGTTCGTTAAGGCGCATTTGAACGGGCTGGGTGAACTCGTAATTGTTGCCCGGGATCTGGCGCACCGCAGCATCGAGTTCTGCGATCAGCTGGGCGCGCGGCTTACGGGGATTGGGCCAGTCCTTCCGGTCCTTCAGCATGATGAAATTGTCGGCGACCGAGGGCGGCACCGGGTCGGTCGCAACATCGGCGGTGCCGATCTTGGCGAAGACCCGCTCGACTTCGGGAAACTTCACGATCCGCGCTTCGAGCGCTTCCTGCATCTGCACAGCTTGGCCCAGACTGGTGCCCGGGATGCGAAGCGCGTGCATGGCGATATCGCCTTCGTCGAGGTTGGGGATGAACTCCGAACCCAAGCGTGTCGCTGCAAAGCCGCTCAGCGCGACCAGCACGAGAGCGCCTGCGACCAACAGCTTACCGCGCTGCATCGTGCGATCGAGCAGCGGGGCGTAAAGGCTTCGCAGCCAGCGCATGACGCGGTTTTCTTTTTCCTCGACCTTGCCGGTCACGAACATGGCGATCGCGGCGGGGACGAAGGTGAGCGACAGGATCAACGCAGCGGTGAGCGCGATCATCACCGTCAGCGCCATCGGGTGGAAAGTTTTCCCCTCAATGCCGGTCAGCACGAAGATCGGCAGATAAACGACGGTGATGATGATGACACCGAAGATACTCGGCCGGATGACTTCGCTGCTCGCCGATGAAACAAGGTCGAAGCGCTCTTCACGGTCGAGCAGCCGCCCGAGCCGGTGCTGCGCTTCACCGAGGCGGCGGAGGCAATTCTCGACGATGATGACCGCACCATCGACGATCAGCCCGAAATCGAGTGCGCCGAGACTCATCAGATTGGCCGACACGCGCCCCGCCGCCATGCCGGTCAGCGTCATCAGCATCGCGATCGGGATGACCGCCGCCGTGATCAGCGCCGCGCGGACGTTGCCGAGCAACAGGAAGAGCACGACGATGACGAGCAGCGCGCCCTCGGCGAGGTTCTTCTCGACCGTCTCGACCGTCCGTTCGACAAGGTCGGTACGATCGTAGAGCGGCTGGGCGATCACGCCTGCGGGCAGCGATTTGTTGACCGCTTCGAGCCGTTCGGCAGCCGCCTGCGCGACGATACGCGGGTTGGAGCCGGTCAGCATGAAAATCGTGCCGAGGACGATTTCCTTGCCGTTTTCGGTCGCGGCCCCGGTCCGCAGTTGCGAGCCGATCACGACCTCGGCGACATTAGCGATTCGGATCGGCACGCCGCCGCGCGTCGCCACGATGATCTGCGAAAGATCGGCTTCGTCGGCGGCGCGGCCTGGGATGCGAATAAGGATTTGCTCGCCTGCGCGTTCGACATAACCTGCGCCGGCATTGGCATTATTGCTTTCGAGTGCCGCAACGACATCGCTCAGCGAAATGCCGAGCGCCGCCAGCCGCTCGACATTGGGCGTCACATGATATTGCTTGGTGTAGCCGCCCACTGTGTTGACCTCGGCGACGCCGGGCACGTTGCGCATCTGCGGGCGGACGACCCAGTCGTGCAGCGTGCGGAGGTCGGTCGGCGTCCACTGCGACCCATCGGGCTTGCGCGCGTTCTTCTTCGGCGTGACCGAATACATGAAGATCTCGCCGAGCCCCGTTGCGGTTGGCCCCATTGCGGGCTCGATCCCCGGCGGCAATTGCGTCTTTGCCGCCTGCAACCGTTCGTTGACGAGCTGGCGCGCGAAATAGAGGTCAGTGCCGTCGGCGAACACGACGGTGACCTGGCTCAGGCCGTAGCGCGAGACCGAGCGCGTGTAGCTGAGACCGGGCACGCCCGCGATCGCGGTTTCGATCGGATAGGTGATGCGCTGCTCGGCTTCGAGCGGCGAGAAACCTTCGGCCTCGGTGTTGATCTGGACCTGGACATTGGTGATGTCGGGCACGGCATCGATGGGGAGCCGCGTCGCGCTCCACACGCCGATCGCGATGAGCACGGCGACGAAGGCGAGGACGAACCAGCGCTGGCGGATCGAAAAGCCGATGATGCGGGGAAGCATGGTCTGGTGTCCGATCAATGGTCGTGGCTCGCGCCCGACTTTTCGACATCGGCGCGGATCAGGAAGGCACCCTTGGCGGCGTAACGCGTGCCGGGTTTCAGGCCGGAGAGGACTTCGGTCCACTCTGGCGACTTGCGACCGAGTTCGAGCATCCGCACTTCGTAATCCTCGCCGAAGTTGGCGAAAACCACGGTGAAGTCGCGGAATCGTTGCAGGGCTTCGGTGCGCACGGCGAGCGGCACGGTCACGGCATTGACCGTCACCTTTCCGTGAAGCGCCATGCCGGGTCGCCACCGCCCGTCGCGATTCGGCAGCGTCGCGCGCATCAATGCGGTTCCGGCTTCGGCATTACCCTCGGGCAGATAGCCCGACAGCTGTCCTTCGCCGACCGGCTGGCCGTCGAGTGTTTCGATGATGACACGCTGGCCGGGCCGGATCGTCGTCAGGTCGCGCGGGAAGACGTTGAACACGACCGTGGTTGCCGCCGGATCGCTGATGACGAAAATCGGCTGGTCATAGGCGACGTTGCCGACATTGGCGTTGCGCTCGGCGATGACGCCACTGACCGGCGCAAATACCGGGTAAATCTGAAGCGACTCACTCGACTCGATGCGGGCCAGCAACTGGCCCTTGCGAACATAATCGCCGACCGCTTTGGCGACCGCCATGATCTTGCCCGGGAACTGCGCGCGCACTTCCGAGCGCGCCGAGGGAGCAAGCTGCACCGTACCTTCGACTTCGCGGACTTCGCTGATCGTGGCCGGTCCGGCGGTCTCGATGACGACACCCCCCGACTTGGCGGCGGCGGCGGCGATGCGCGTGCGGCCCTCGGGGCTGGCGTAAGTCCATCGGTGCTGCTTGCCGTTCTCGACCGCCACGACTTCGACATCGAAGCTGTGCGGTTCGATCACCGTGTCTTGCCCGGTCAGAAACGCGCCGTCGGGCTTGAATGCGAAGCGGTTCACTTCGCCGTCGATGCGCTTGAGCGTCACGCTGAGGTTGACCGTCTTCGGATCGACCGGCTTGCCGCCTCGCATCGGAAAGACGCGGAATTGCGGTGGCACACCGTCTTCGAAGATCGTCATCTCGAGCGCGAAGTCGCCGTCCTTGAGCAGCCGCCCGTTGTTTGGCCCCTTTTCAAATTCGGCAGCGGCACCCGCCTCGCCCTCGGCAACAGGCGTTTCGGCTCCGCCGCCGCAGGCTGCAAGTGGCGCGATCAGCAACAACGCGCCGAGCGCGCGCAACGTAAACGAACGGGTCATGGGCGTGTCTCCAGCGGCTGTGCGACGTCGAAGCGCCCCGTCAGCCGGTCGATTTCGGTTTGAAGGTCTCGGTATTTCGTGATGGCTTCGAGCCATTGATCCTGCGCGCGCAGGATCGCGTCGGCGGCGTCCTGCATGTCGCGGAAGCTGAACCCGCCGCGCGCATAGCCCGCGCGAACTTGCTGGAGCGCCTTGGTCGTGCGCGGATAGACCTCCGTGACGATGGCCTGCGCCTGCGCGCGCGCGGCTGCCGCATCGGCGCCGAGCGACGCCAGCCGCCGGAGCCGGTCGAGTTGGGCCGCTTCCGCCGTCAGCTCGATGCGTAACCGCTCGGCCTGCACGCGTTCGATCGCACCCTGGTTGCGGTCGAAGCGACCAAGCGAGATCGTGATGCCCGCCACCGCCGCGATGTCGTTGGTGCCCCGCAGGAAGCGTGCGCCGCCGCTTACGGTGTAGTCTTGAATGCGGCGAGTTTCTTCGACGGTGACTGCTGCCGCCGCGCGTGCCGTCGTCGCCTCGGCCAACGCGAGATCGGCCGCCGCGATTTTGGATGTCGCGGGAACGCTCGTCAGCAAGTCGCCTTTGAGCGTCAGCGCTTCGCCCGTTTCGCCCCAGAACGCCGCAAGCGCCGCACGTGAAGAACGCTGTCGTGTGCTGGCCGCTGCCACCCCGATCCGTGCCTGTGCGACGCGGGCCGCCGCACGCGTTTCGACAAACAGCGGATCCTTGTAGCCACGCACCCGTCGCAACGCCTCGCGCTGCATTTCGAGTTCTATACCCAGCCGCGTGCCCGCGATCGGGGCAACATAGTCGGCGATCACGACGTCGAGGAAGGCGCGCTCGACGGCAGACGCCAGGTCGAGACGCGCCACGCGCGCCGAGGCCTCGGCAACGCCGATGTCGCGTTCGGCAAGCGATACCCGCGCCGCGCGCTTGCCGCCGCGCTCGATAGGTTGACTATAAGTTGCCGTGATCTCGGCTTGGCCGAGGACATTGTAGCGGCCGCTGCCGACGAGGTTTTCGCCCTCGACGATGACGACCGGATTCGGTCGAACATCGGCCTGACGGCGTCCGGCACGCGCCGCAGCGATCCCGGCTTCGCCAGCACGAAGCAGTGGCGTCGCCGCTGCGGCTTTCGCCACGGCGCCCTCGAGCGTCAGCTCCTGCGCGAAGGCCGTCTGGCCTGCGCTGAGCAGCGCACCGGCCATGATGGCCGCGCGCAATGGAATAGGCATAATGATGGTCCTGATTCACGAGACATGCAGGCGAGCGCATTGGCGCTCGCCCAAAGCGGCTGGAATCAGGCTGAAGGCGGCTCGAGCGGTGGTGGGATGCCGAGCGACGACATCGCGATTATCACGAGCGACAGTGCCGGGACCGGGATTCGATAGATCGGCGCAGCGAGCGCCGAATCGGCCGCCAAAGACGCCATTGTGCAGTGGCTATGCGTAACCTGTTTGGGATTGTCCGAGTCGGCAGGTGCCGGATCATGATCGGCATCGGCGGCCGCGTCATGATGCGCGGCTTGCGTCACATGAGCTGCGTCGTCGTGCTGGTGCGAGAATGCCGACGCATGCGTGCTGCCGAAAAAGACGGCGACGATCAAGAAGAGCGTGAGCACGGCAATGCGCATGGCATTGGGCGTAGCATTCGGGCTAGAGCGCCGCAACCGCGAGAACGACTCATGTTTCAAATACTTGGCAACCGCACGTATCGGAATCTCTTTTTCGCGCAGATCGTGGCGCTGTTGGGAACCGGCCTCGCCACCGTTGCGCTCGGCTTGCTGGCTTATGATCTCGCCGGCGCGAATGCGGGGGCGGTGCTGGGAACCGCGCTTGCCATCAAGATGGTTGCTTATATCGGCGTCGCGCCCGTCGTCGGCGCGTTCGCCGATCGCATTCCCCGTCGCGCGTTCTTAGTCGCAATGGACATCATTCGCGCGGGCGTCGCCCTCGTGTTGCCGTTCGTCGACCAGATTTGGCAGATTTACGTGCTGATCTTTGTCCTGCAGTCGGCATCGGCAGCGTTTACCCCGACGTTTCAGGCTACGATCCCCGACATTTTGCCCGAAGAGCGCGACTATACCCGCGCGCTTTCGCTATCGCGGCTGGCGTATGACACCGAAAGCCTCGTCAGTCCGATCCTCGCGGCGGCACTACTTTCGGTCATCAATTTTCATTGGCTGTTCGCGGGCACGTCGGTCGGCTTCGCTTGCTCGGCGTTGCTCGTGCTTTCGGTCGTGCTCCCGAGATCGCCCGCCGTCGCGCGTTCGGGCGGCATTTACGAGCGGACGACGCGCGGCCTTCGCATCTATCTGAAGACACCACGCCTGAAAGGACTGCTCGCGCTTACGCTTTCGGCGGCGGCGGCGAGCGCGATGGTGATCGTCAACACTGTCGTGATCGTGCGCGATGTCCTCGGCATGGGGCAGCGCGAGGTTGCCATTACGCTCGCGGCATACGGCGCGGGTTCGATGATCGCAGCGTTCGCGCTCCCACGCATCCTCGACCGGATCGGCGACCGGGTCGTGATGATGGCGGCAGCAATGGCAATGTGCGCGATGCTCGCCGCGCTGGCGGTCGTAACTGCCAATTACGCGCGCGCGCCGATGTTCTGGCCGACGATCCTTTGCGGCTGGTTCCTGCTCGGCATTGCCTATTCGGCAAGCGTGACCCCGGCGGGCAGGCTGTTGAAACGGTCCGCAAACCCCGAGGATCGACCCGCCGTCTTCGCGGCGCAGTTTGCGCTCAGCCATGCGTGTTGGCTGATCGCCTACCCACTCGCCGGTCAGCTCGGTGCGGGACCCGGGCAAGTGGCGGCTTTCGGCGCGCTCGCTGCGCTTGCCGGTATCGGCGTCGTACTGGCAGGACGGGTCTGGCACGCGCCCGACCCCGATGCGATCGAGCATCGCCACGATGACCTGCCGCTCGATCATCCGCATGTCGTGAGCGAGCATGGCGACAAGGCTGCTGCGAGCCACGCATTCGTGATCGACGACCTTCATCCCATGTGGCCACGAGGGTGATGATTGAGTCGGAAGTCTGCTTTCAGTAGCGTCTACAATTGCATCGAATGACCGAGTTGGGCGCGTAGCTGCAAGGCAGGTTGTTTTGTTCAATCGCACTAGAGCAATTTTGCTCTTTGAAACCATTCACCCACAACAGCGGGCGACGGCGTCTCGAAGCCACCGGTTCCTCGGGTCGGAGTGAACGCGCCGATGCCAGACCAACCGATAGCCGAAGCGTGCGGCGTCCGGCAGCGGCAATGCGACGACGCGGGCACCCGAAAGGGCAATCAGGCGGGACGGCAGGATTGCGACGGCATCCGTTGCGGCGACCACTGTCGTAGCGGCAAGAAAATAAGGGAGCGCGATTGAAGGGGCCCTTGGCGATCCGTCTTGGACGAGGGGGTTATCGACCACGGCAATGCGCCCTTCGGGGTATGTTGTCGCCACGCGCGGTCAGTTGCAGATTTCATTTTCGAAATGATCGGCGCTGACCAGGGGATGATCTTCGCGCACGGCAGCTACGTAATGCTCTTCGAACAGCTCGCGGCATAGATAGTCCCCTGGAAGGTCGCCATCGGCGTAGAGCGCGAGATCGGTACCGCCGCGCTCTAGGTCGTCAACCGTTGACGAACCCCAAGGCACGGCGCGCAGCCGCAATCCGGGCGCTTCTTGCATCAACAGCACAGACAGTGGCGCAAGGACAACTGCCCCCAACAAAGCGGTCGTCCAACAAGCGCCTTGCGCCCGTCAAAACCTGCCGTCCATTCAGCACCGATGGGACGACGAATCTGTTGGGGGGCGGACGGTCTGCTTTCGCGCCGCAAAGGTCGACAGCAGCCGCAACCGCCCATCTCGTCAGTCCAATGCCAGAAATTGCTGTATACGCTCAGGAGACATCTCGACCACGCGCCCGCTGCGGCGGACCGCCCAGCTTCGCAGTTCAAAGGACTGCAGAAGGGCGGCACCCAGCCCACCGCCAAGATGATTGCGGCGTTCGCTCCAGTCCAGACATGCTCGGCATATGGGGCGTCTGTGTGTTTCGAGCGCGGCCATGTCGATACCGAAGGTCGTGAAGAACGAGCGACCGGCGGCGGTCACATGCGGATCGTCTTCGGAGTCGATTAGTCCCCGCCCGACGAGGAGCTGGAAAAGTTCAACCCCGCGCTCACCAGCGAGATGATCATAGCATAAGCGCGCGGTGCGCATTGCGGTATCGCGCGGACCGGTGCGTACGCGCACGGCGCCGGTGCGTTGAGCAAGACCCATCAGCGCCTCGAGTAGTAGGGCAACGTCCTGACCCGACAAGCGCACATAGCGATGGCGCCCCTGCTTCTCGATCTGAGTCAATTTCGCCTCGTTCAACTTGACCAGATGTCCGCTGGCGGTCTGTATCGTCACTCCTGCCGCCTCTGCCAGTTCAGTCACTGTGAGCGCACGACCGTCCATTAAGGCAACAAGAATATTGGCGCGGGCGGGATCGCCGATCAGCGCTGCAACGCGCGAGATCATCGGGCCATCGTACATAGTTCGATCTTAGCCGAAGCATTGTCGACTGGCAATCAGCTAGCGGCTTCAGTCTATCCACCAGGAGGCAGCCTCACCATGATCACATGCTTCATCCGCTATGACATCGACCCGTTCAAGATCGATGCGTTCGAGGAATATGCCCGCAATTGGGGCGTAGCGATTCCACGCTGCGGCGCCGAGCTGATCGGTTATTTCGCGCCGCACGAAGGATCGAGCACAACAGCCTATGGCGTTTACAGTATCGAAGACCTTGCGGCTTATGAGTGCTATCGCGCACGCCTACGCGCCGATCCCCTCGGACAAAGCAACTACGAATTCGCCAAACGCGAGCAGTTCATTCGCCGCGAGGACCGGATTTTCCTGCGCCTGGCATCAACGCCACACACGCAACTGATCCGGTCATGATCGCTGTCATCTTCGAAGCCTGGCCGGCGCCAGGCCAGAAGCAACGATATCTCGATCTGGCGGCGGCTTTGCGAAGCGATCTCGAGAAGATCGATGGGTTTATATCGATCGAGCGATTTCAAAGCTTCAGCGAGCCAGACAAGCTCTTGTCGCTATCGTTCTTCCGCGACGAAGATGCAGTGCAGGCGTGGCGCAATCGGCCCGGACACCGCACCACACAGGCGCATGGGAGGCACGGCGTGTTCTCGAACTACCGCCTCCGCGTCGCCGAAGTGAGCAGGGATTACGCCCTCAATGACCGCGTCGAAGCGCCGACCGACAGCTTGGACATGCATGGATAGCGGGTAACCCCATGCTCAAACTTCGCGATTGCCCGAAGCGAAAGCCGCAATCACCCAATCGTGGGCCGCTTTGACCGCGCCCTCGACATCGGCATCGTTGGACAGGACCAGCGCCTTTTCGTCGCTATCGGCAGGCTCTAGCACCTCCAACTGGCTTCGCAGCAGGCTGGCGGGCATATAGTGCGCGTCCCGTGCGGATAATCTCTCTTCGAGGACGGTGGTTTCCGCGACCAAATGGATGAAGACCACCGGACCACCGATCTGCTGACGCAGCCGGTCACGATATTTACGCTTCAGCGCTGAACACGTGGCAACGACATAGTTGCTTTCATCGACGAGTGTATTGATGCTGTCAGCCAAGCGCGACAGCCACGGCCATCGATCGTCATCATCGAGCGCAATACCCGCCGCCATCTTGTCGATGCTGCTTGGCAAATGAAACTCGTCGCCTTCAAGATAAGGGCACTTCAAACGTTCAGCGAGGCTCGGTCCCACGGTGGATTTACCGCTTCCGCTCACCCCCATGACAACGATCGCCGGAATGCGGATTTTGGAAGGCAGCTTGCTCATGGTCAGAGTGTAAAGCGCACGCCAGCGCGGAACGTCCGCCCGAAAATGTCGTAAAGCAGCGGATTGGCCCCGAAATTATTGGGAACCGCTTTGTAATCGGGTTCAGGGTTGCGGTTGAGCAGATTGTCGACCTTGAAGTAAAACTTGACCGAGTCAGAGACATTCACGCTACCGCCCACGTCGATATAAAATGCGCCGTTCATCCGATTGTTGTTGATCGTCGGGCGATTGAGCGTCGGCACCGGGCAGTTCGTCTGACATTCGATATACGTGCGATTGATTACGCCGTCACTGAACCAGCGTTCGGTCAAATTCAGGCTGAAGCGGTCGGTTTCCCACCCCTGCGTGGTGTAGAATTTCCAATAGGGAACACTGCCACTGTTATTCCCGGCTGACTCGATCGGCTCCTGGCCCAGCACCCCAGTCTTGGTCAGGAAGCTGAACGTATGGGTCGCGAGGCCTCGCAGGGCAAATTTGCCCGGAACGCCCGGCAACTCGAACTGGTAGCTGGCTTCGATGTCGAGCCCACGCGTTTCGATCTGGGCAAGGTTTATCGCCTGCACGATGACAAAGTTCGGGGTGGTGCTTCCGCCGCCGGTGAGGAAGACATTGCCACACAGCGATGCGTTGCCGGCAAAGCACAAATCGACGGTCTGTTGCGGCGTGATGGTGGAGATCAGCTTGTCGATTTTGATCGTGTAATAATCAACCGAAGCGCTGAAACCGGGCAACCACGATGGGTTGCTGTAAACAACCCCGACCTCGGTGGTCTTGCCGATTTCGGGTGAAAGATTAGGGTTTCCGATTGTACGGCTTTGCGCAGTGATCGCGGTCTTGGTCACGGGGTCGTTCACGGTGATGTTGACGATCGTAGGTGCGGCAAACAGCTCGCTTAAATTCGGTGCGCGCACATCCTTTGAATGGACGGCACGAAAGCGAAGGCCACTGAGCGGCGTTTCCCAAGTGCCGCCGATCTTGTACGTCGCCACAAACCCTGACGTGCTGTAATTTGTCGCACGACCCGCGAGGTTAAGCATCGCCTTGCCTGCGCCTGGGCTGTTGAACAGAGGTATGCCAAATTCGGCATAGGCCTCCGCGACATCATATTTGCCATTGCCACGATGAAAATTGCCGGCGTACCAATTGTTGCCGTTGGTAACGTTTAAGAGGGGGTCGGCGGGATAATCCGCAGTGTAGGGGTTCTCCGGTGCCGTTCCGTCGCCATAGGGATCGCCCGTTACGCGATACGATTCGACACGATATTCAATCCCAGCGGCGAATGCGACCGGGCCGCCCGGCACGCTGAACGGCGTCGAACTGAGACCATAGGCAAAGGCAAATTGATGTTGGCGCGACCGCTGGCGGGGGCCATTGATCGGCGTCACATAGGCCAGCGCCGCCGCGCTTGGGGCGACATCGCCAAGGACGTTCATGGGCACGCAGCCGGATGCGCGTGCAGCGGCTGAACGGCAGACGATGTTACCGCTGGTGTCGCGGATTGCATCGATTGCGGCGATGTACCTTGGGATGAGGAGAATGTCGTTGACGTCAATTGCCGTTAAATTTCGGCCAATCTGGGCATAGCCCGTGTATTTCCAGGCGCTGCCGAGCAGATCGATTGTCCCTTCCATGCCGAGCACGACCCGAACCTGATCGCGCACAGGCTGCACATTGATGAACTTCGGCAGTTGTGCATTCGACGTGCCGAACTGGAAGCTAGTGATTGTATTCGACGTGCAGGCGGCTTGGATCGACGCGGGCACGTATGGATTATCACACTGGATCGTGAGGTTGGCGTTCCTGAATGCACCAGGGTTGGGGGTGCTCGATGAACTGACACGCGATAGGTTGATGGTCGCAAAGATTTCGTTGCGGCTGTCTAACTCGTACGACACGCGTCCATAGGCGTTATAACGATCGAGCTTGGATGCAAGGCTGGTGCCGTTACCGACATTGCCGGACAAATCACCGCCTTCGCAGAATGGTGCGACGCAGTTGGTCACAGCACCGGTCCCCGTCGGTCGACCATTCGATCCATAATTGAAAGTGAAGGGCACGCCGTTCGCACCGAACGCGGTGCCTTGCAGCGGACCCGATGTGATCAAACCGTATTTCGCGAACTGATAATCCTGACCGTTCAGGATGCGCGTAATTTGCGGCGATCCGGCAACCGTGTTGGCGATCGTGCGCACCTGAAGACTGGGTGCGGCATACCAGGTCCGGCCATTCGGTCCGGGACCGGCGCCGAAGCCGTTCGACGGCACGCCGCCTTCTCGAGTGTATTCGGCACTCAGCACAAGATGAAGACGATCGTCGGCGAAACTGCCGCCCCAAGCTGCCTGCGCAGAAATGCTTTCGTTGTCCCCGTATTTGGTGATCGAGCCCAGCACATTGGCTTTGAAACCTGAAAACTTGGTGTCGGTGATCAGGTTGATGACCCCGGCGACGGCATCCGAACCGTAAGAAGCCGACGCACCGCCGGTCACGATATCGACGCGCTTGATCAGCAACTGTGGGAACAGGCTGATGTCGGGAACACCGGTCACGTTCGCAGGGACTACACGCTGACCGTCAAGAAGGGTGAGCGTGCGGATCGGCCCTAGGCCGCGCAAGTTAAACGAACTGAGGCCGTTTTGCCCGGTGCTCGTGTTGTTTGTCCCCACCGTCGCGCCGGTGCTGCCCTGAAGGGAGGGCAGCTGCGTAATCGCGTTGAACACATTGGGCTGTGCGCTCGACGCAATGTTTTCGGCGCTTATGATAGTTGTCGGCGTTGGGGCGTCGTAGCCGCTGACGCGAAGGCGCGTTCCGGTGACGACAATTTCACCTTCGGTTGCTTCTTTGGAGGGAGTGGCAACCGTCGCTTGGTTATCAACAGGTGCCGTCGCGACCGGGGAGTTGGGTTCTGATTGCTGCGCGCTCGCTCCGCTCGCGCTAAGAACGGCAACAACCGCTACCGATGTGAAGAAAATGCTTTTTCTCTGCCTGCCGTTCATAAATCATCCCCTCTCATGTGCCTGCCATACAGGTCTCGAACTCTAGATATGTCATACAGACTAGCTGTAACTGGTCTGATTCTCTCATATTGGTATGACAAATCTAGAACCCTGTCCACCATAATCTAACCAAGATAGGCTCTTTTGACATTTGGATCGTAAAGTGGTCATACAAATGCGGTGTGATAGCTTAACTGTGAGATGTTGCGGAGATGATGATTGAGCGACCTGTATCTGATCGCCGTTAGCAGCGCGGGCATTGCCCTGTCGGTCTGGATGATCGCGCGAAAGGGGTTTCATCCATTTTATGCGCTGATCTGTGCTGCCTTCCTCATCGGCATTGCGGGCGGCACGGCACCGCACAAAGTGATTGAGGATATCCAAAAGGGCTTTGGAGACATCCTCGGCGGGACCGGATTAGTCGTCACGCTCGGCCTGGCGCTGGGTGCCATCCTGCAATTATCAGGCGGTGCACACGCGCTCGCCAATGCTGTCTTCGGGCGCATGCCCGGAAAGCGGGCGCCCTATGGCGCCATGATCGTATCGCTGATCCTGGGCCTGCCGCTCTTTTTCGAGACGGGCGTCGTGTTGCTAATGCCGATTATCGCGGCGGGACTGACCATAAAAGTGACCGATCAGCGTCAGAAGCTGACAGTGATGCTGTCGGCGCTGGCGACGCTTTCCGTATTGCATGCGCTTTTGCCGCCGCATCCTGGCCCATTGATCGCCGCGCGCGAACTTGGTGCCTCGGTCGGGGAAGTGCTGGCACTTGGGCTCGTACTTGCCGTACCTGCCGCCCTTGTCTCCGGTCCGCTGTTGGCGAAATACACGACCCGCTTTGTGCACGGTGCAACGCCACCATTGTTGGTGCCGCCGGTGGTAACGCTCGTCTCGGCGTGGCGTCCCGCGATCGTCCTCCTGATCCCTGTCGTGCTAATTGCTGCAGGCTCGCTCCTGCGCGAAGCATCGCCGGGAACTACGGCCTCAGAAAGTTCGGCCATTATGAATGTCGTGATGGCGCTTTCCGCCCCGCCGATCGCATTGATGCTGGCGATCATCATCAGCTTATTTGTTTTATATCCCCGCGCGCTGGGGGAAAAGGATGCTCAAGAAGCCGTCTGGCGCGACGCAGTGGCCGCCAGTGCGAGTATCGTGCTTGCGATCGGTGCTGGCGGTTCGTTGAAGCAAGTGCTCATCGGGATTGGCCTCCCCGACATGTTCGGCCGCCTTGCTGCCACGGAATTCATATCGCCGCTCGTCGTGGCTTGGCTGGTTGCAGCGGCGATCCGGGTCGCGACTGGTTCTGCGACCGTCGCCACGATCACGGCAGGCGGCGTGATGGGAGCAGCCGTTCGGCAAAGCGGGATCGACCCTGCGTGGTTCGTCCTCGCGATAGGGGCAGGATCCGTGTTCCTGTCCCACGTGAACGACCCGGGCTTCTGGCTCGTGAAAGGCTATCTCGGCACCAGCACGGTAGACACGTTCAAATTATGGTCGACGCTGGAGACCGTCCTTTCTATTGTTGGGCTGATCTTGATCCTATTGCTCTACGCCCTGACGCGGATATTTACCTGAGGTTCGCAACATTCGATGCAAATCAGACTGGCCGATAAAGCGTACGCCGATATTGTTGCGATGATCGACGATCGCAACCTCGAAGTCGGGGACCGATTGCCGGCGGAATCGCAGCTTTGCGACAAGCTCGGCGTTTCGCGCACCGTCATTCGGGAAGCCCTCACGCGGCTTGCATCGGACGGGATTACCGAATCTCGACGCGGTGCGGGTTCGTTCGTAACGCGCCTGCCGTCACGGCTGCTGAACCAGCATATGCCCGCATCCGAAATGTCAACGACGTTGGGGAGCTACGAGGTCCGCTTCGCGCTTGAAGCTGAAGCGGCAAGGCTCGCCGCACTCCGCCGCTCGACCGAAGAAATGAGCGAACTCGAAGCTCGGCTAAACGACCTCGTCAAGGCGCTCCGTTCCAACGGCGATGGCGATGTGGAGGATATGCAGTTGCACCGCGCAATCATGGAGGCGACGGGCAACCAAGCCTTTGTTCTCTCTTTCGACGCTTTATCCAGCGATATCGGGCGTGTCATGCGTGCCGGCATCCATATCTCACGCGCCCGATCAGCAGAAGCCATCCATACAATGATCGAGGAGCACACGGCGATCGTCGAAGCGATCCGGCAACGCGACCCAGAGCGCGCGGCGCTATCGATGCGCTGGCATTTGTCCCAAGGGCGTATGCGGCTGATGCCGTGAGTGAACAAGTTCGGTCGCTTGGCGCTATTTGAGTTGTAACGCGTAAAGGTGCCAAAGCCTATTCTAGTTACGCCGATTGTCGACGACCGCAGCCGCCGACTTTGCAATCGTTCAAACTGCCGATTTCGAGGCCTGAAACGCTTCGTCGTTTCGCGTATTCATCAGGCAATCCAGATGGTCGTGGGGGCCGGAACGGCGGTTTCTGATCCCGACAAACGAGTAGCTGAAATAGAACCGAACCTCCTAGGGCCTCGCTGCGACCTCATCAATCAGAAGGTCAATGCGCCGATCAAGGTCAGCCCGAGCCAAGGAATAGCTATCGTTTACAGATGGCACAGCCGACCAATCGCGCTGCGTCCCTTTACGGAATGGCGCAGGCAGCGAGTTAAAGAAAACGACAATGTCGGCCGCGTTCAAATCGGCCGAGCTCAACTTTCGCACCTCCTTGGCGTCCAGCACGACTCCCTCAGTGAGCAGAACGTCACGTGTCGAAGTCGCTAGATGCGGTTCCGGCGTAATGCCGCGGGAGAACACAGCGACCGATACACCGCGCTGGGCTGCGCGCCGCTTGAAAAGCTCGCGGGCAATAGCGCTCTTGGCGGTCCCAAACTGGCATATAAACAGCACACGCGATGGCCCTGGTGACGCGATTACCGGTATCGGCATGCTCGCGCTAACGACGGCGACGAGCGCACAACCCAGCACGTGCCTGCGTGCAATCAGTTTGGTTTCGTAATACGCGGAGATCATGTGCATCGCCTTTCGAACCTTCCTACGGGAAGTCTCGCGGTTTGTGGGCGAACGCCTAAACGGGACACCGCTTTCCCGTTCTCAAATGCTAACGGATTCCTGGAGCGGCGCAAAGGAGAAATGCACGGTACGGCTGCTACTAGGCTCGCCGACTGACTAGTTGTATCATATGAGTTTTTAGGAAAATGCTGTCGTATCCCGCCAACAACGCGGTCTTTCAGTGCCGCGATCAGACCTCCTGAAACCTGCCGTCCATTCAGGCGCAATTTGGAATCGTTTAGCCGTCGGGCGATAACCCAGAACCCTCGTTTGAAAACTTTTACACGACATCGCGTGGCTCGAGCAGACAAGCATCGCCCTCATCGCATTCAATCTGGATCGTGCTATGCCCGATTTCGAACTTGTCGTGGAGCATTGCGGCTGTTTCATGGAGGAAGGCGTCGCCCGGCACACCACCCGGCATCACGAGATGACAGGTAAGCGCAACTTCGGTCGTGCTCATTGACCAGATGTGCAGGTCGTGCACGCGGGTTACGCCGGGTAGCGCAATCAGCGCTGCCTCGACATCGCCCGGTGCGATGCTTTCGGGCACGCGGTCGAGCGACATGTTCACCGAGTCCTTGAGAAGGCCCCAAGTGCCGATGAGAATGACGGCGACGATGACGAGACTTGTTGCCGGATCGAGCCACAGCCAGCCTGTCCGCAGGATCGCAAACCCTGAAATGACGACGCCGACTGAAACGAGTGCGTCGGCGGCCATGTGCAGAAACGCGCCGCGAATATTGATGTCGCCCTTGCGTCCGCTGGCAAACAGCCATGCCGTAACGCCGTTTACGACGATACCGACAGCTGCCACTGCCATAACGATTCCACCTTCGACCGGTTCGGGCTGGGCAAACCGATTCAGCGCCTCGAAGGCGATGGCACCGATAGCCACAAGCAGGAATACGGCGTTGAACAGTGCCGCGAGTATCGACGTGCGCCGCAAACCATAGGTGTAGTGCTGAGATGGGCGACGCTGCGAAAGTGACGCTGCGCCCCACGCCACGAGTAGCCCAAGCACATCGGACAGATTGTGACCGGCATCAGCAAGCAGCGCGACCGAGTTCGCGGCAAAGCCATAGCCCGCCTCGATGGCGACGAAGCCGATATTTAGTACCGTCCCGATCAGGAAGGCGCGCCCGAAGTTGGCGGGCGCGTGGCTGTGACCGGCGTGGCAATGCCCACCGCTTTTATGAGCCTCGTTATGATCCGACATCGGCTTCCCCTTCGTGTCGTTTATGACCGCCAGCGCCAAATCGCGCATAGAGTGTCGGCAGCACAAAGAGCGTCAGCAGGGTTGCCGAGATCAGGCCGCCGATGACGACCGTCGCCAGCGGCTTTTGCACTTCGGCACCCGCGCCGTGGCCCAGGGCCATCGGCACGAAGCCAAGTGATGCGACCAGCGCGGTCATCGCCACCGGGCGGAGACGGACGAGCGCGCCTTCGCGTGCCGCTCTCGCTCGCCCCATGCCGTCGCGCATCAAGTCCTGGATCGAACTGACCATGACGAGCCCATTGAGCACCGCGACACCCGATAGCGCAATAAATCCGACCGCAGCCGAGATCGAGAACGGCATACCGCGCAGGACGAGAGCAAGGATGCCGCCGACCAGTGCGAGCGGGACGCCAGTGAAGACGATCGCTGCATCGCGGACCGAGCCAAGCGCACCATATAGGAGGAGCATGATGGCCGCGAAGCAGATTGGCACCACGATCATCAACCGCGCCCGAGCGGTTGCCAGATTCTCGAACTGGCCGCCCCATTGCAGATAGGTGCCCGGCGACAGAGCAACCTCCTTGTCGACGGCAGCCTGTGCATCGGTAACGACGCCCGCGACATCGCGTCCCCGCACATTGGCCTGCACCACGACGCGGCGTTTGCCGTTTTCTCGACTGATCTGGTTCGGGCCGTCGCCGATCGAAATATCGGCGACGCTTGCAAGCGGCACGAACGCGCCGCTTGCCGTCGGCACCGGCAGTTGCCCGAGCGCCTGCATGTCGGACCGCGACGTGTCGGCGAGGCGGATCACGACGGGGAAACGCTTGTCGCCCTCGAAGATCATGCCCGCTTCGCGCCCTCCTACGGTGGTGGACACGAGGTCCTGGACATCGCCTGCGGTGACACCGACCCGCGCCATCGCATCGCGATTGGGCCGAATATCGAGCAAAGGCAGCCCCTCAGTCTGTTCTACGCGCACGTCGGACGCGCCGCGCACCTTCCGCATTACTTGTGCAATTCGCACGGCGGTCGCGTTCATGCTCGCAAAGTCGTCGCCGAATACCTTGACCGCAATGTCGCCGCGCACGCCTGCGATCAGTTCGTTGAAACGCATCTGAATCGGCTGGGTGAATTCATAGGAATTGCCGGGGATCGTCGACACCTTGCGTTCGATACGCTCGACCAACTCGCTCTTTGGCAGGCTCGGGTCTGGCCACTCGGCGCGTGGTTTGAGCATGATAAACGTGTCAGTTGCGTTCGGCGGCATCGGGTCGGATGCGATTTCCGACGTGCCTGTCCGCGAGAATGCATATTTGATTTCGGGTTCTCGGCTGATCGTCTTTTCAACAGCGAACTGCATCTGCTGGCTTTGATCGACCGACGTCCCGGGCGGTCGCCATGCCTGGACGAGAATGTCCCCTTCATCGAGTTGCGGCAGGAATTCTTGTCCAAGCGTGGTGAAGGCAAGGGCTGCAAGAACGATGCCCAAAATCGCGCCGCCGATCGTCAGGCTTGGCTTGCGCATGGCGGCATCGAGACTCGGCTCGTAGCGCCGCCGGAGCCATGCGACGATTCGACTTTCCTTTTCTTCGACCCTGCCGCCGAGGAACGCGGCAATCGCGGCCGGCACGAACGTCACGGACAGCACGAAGGCGAACAGCAGCGCGATGATGACGGTTAGCGCCATCGGTTGGAACATCTTGCCCTCGACGCCCGAAAACGTGAGCAGCGGCGTATAGACAAGGATGATAATCGCCTGTCCGTAGAGCGAGGGCCGGATCATTTCGCGCGCCGAGGCGGCGACCACGGCGAGACGTTCCTTGAGCGGCAGAGCGGTCGCGCTGCCATGTTGTCGCTCACCAAGACGGCGCAGCGCATTTTCGACGATGATGACTGCGCCATCGACGATCAGGCCGAAGTCGAGCGCACCCAGACTCATCAGGTTGGCGGACACGCCCGCGCGCAGCATCCCGGTCGCCGTCAGCAGCATTGTGATCGGAATGACCAGCGCCGCGATCAGCGCCGCCCGGATATTGCCGAGCAGCAGGAACAGCACGACGATGACGAGCAATGCGCCTTCGGCGAGGTTGCGCGCGACCGTCGAAATGGTCGAATTTACCAGCTCGGTGCGGTCGAGGACGGGCTTTGCCACAACGTCGGTTGGCAGCGATTTTCCAATCACTTTCAGTCGTTCGGCGACGGCGGTTGCGACCGTCCGGCTGTTCTCGCGAATCCGCATGACGGCAGTGCCGACGACGACTTCGACGCCGTTCTCCGATGCCGAGCCGGTGCGGATGCCCTGACCGGTGCGAACCGTTGCGACCTGGCTGAGCTGAATAGGCACGCCCTCGCGCGAGGCAACGATGATGCGCGATAGTTCGGCGGCGGTGCGAACGCGCGCATCCGAGCGAACGAACAGACCTGCGCCGTTGAGATTGACCGTCCCTGCGCCAACGCTTGAGTTGCTGCGTTCGAGTGCAGTCGCAAGGTCGTTGATCGTCAGACGCAACGCTGCCAATCGCGGCATGTCGGGGACCACAAGATACTGACGGTCGTAGCCGCCGAGCGAGTCCACACCCGCGACACCCGGCGTTCCGCGCAACTGCGGCGCGACGATCCATTCCTGGACTGTGTGCAGATAGGTCGCCTTGTCGGCGGCGCTGACCAGATGCTCGCCTTCGGGCGTGATGTAGCTGCCGTCGCGTTGCAGCCCCGGTTCGCCGTCGCGGTGTTTCACCTTGTCGAGTTCGCGGTATTCGACCGTCCACATGTAGATGTCGCCGAGGCCGGTGGCGATCGGACCCATTTCAGGCATCACGCCCGCTGGCAGCCGCCCTTCGGCCATTTTCATGCGCTCCGCCACTTGGGCGCGTGCGAAGTAAATATCGGTCGAATCCGAGAAGACAGCCGTAATTTGCGCGAACCCGTTGCGGTTGAGCGAACGCGTGAATTCGAGGCCGGGAATCCCCGCGAGTGAAGTTTCGATAGTAAATGATACCTGCCGCTCGATCTGGTCGGGTGACAGCGACGGCGCGAGCACGTTCACCTGCACTTGATTGTTGGTGATGTCGGGGACCGCATCGATCGGCAGGCGCTGGAGTGCGAAGATGCCGGTGAGCGCGGCAATGACGGTGAGCAGCAGGACGAGCCAGCGCCGCTCGACCGAGAAGGTGACGAGGCGTGCAATCACATCACATCTCCATCTCGCCGCCCTTGCCGAGTTCGGCCTTGAGCGTGAAAGAATTGGTCGTGGCGGTGCGCTCGTCGCCCCTGAGTCCGCTCGTGATGATGACCTGATCGCCGTCGCGGCGACCCGTTGTCACGGGCACCACGCGAAATCCGTTCGACGTCCGCACGAAAACGACGGTGCGGTTTTCGACCGTTTGCACCGCAGTTGACGGCACTGCGATGCTGCGGTCGCCGGTTGCGGGCAGCAGGATCGCGGCGCTGACCGGCTCGCCGACGCGCCATAACCCGCCAGCATTGGCGAGCGCGGCGATGACCCGGACAAGGCGCGTGGTTTCGTCGAGCACTGGCGAGACGAAGGTCACGCGACCCTCTTGCCGCCGTCCCGCAGCCGTGACCTCGACGCGCGTGCCGGGACGGACCCGGCCTGCATCCGCAGGTGCGATCGACGCAACGATCGTGACGCGCGACAGATTGGCGACGCGGTAGAGCTCGGCATTGGCATCGACCGTTTGCCCGAGCATCGCGGGTCGCGCGATGATCTGGCCGGAGATCGGCGAGCGCATTGCCACCCGATTGAGCGCCCCCGCACCGCCGCCGGTGGCACCGAGCTGTTGCTGTGCCAGCCGGAGCGCGATGCTTGCCTCGGTCGCGGTGGTGCGTGCCGCGATCAAATCCTGTTCGGGCGATACACGTTGATCAAACAACCGCTGTTCGCGCCGCAGATTGGATTGCGCCAATGCCAAACGCGCGCGCGACGCTTCGACTTCGGCGTTCAGCGACGCCGCCTCGCGGCTCTCGATCACGGCAAGGGTATCGCCTTGGCGAACCGACTGACCGAGGTTGCGCGTAAGCTGCACGAGGCGGCCTCCGAGCGTCGCCGAGACGATCTGCAACCCCTGTGGGTCGCCTTGAACCAGCGCTGGAACTTCAAGCGCACCGCCAACGCCACCGACCGACGAGCGCGCGACTTCGATGCCCGCGTCGGCAATCTGCCGTGCGCTCAGGACGATCGCGTCCTTGTCGACAGCCTTGCCGCCTTCGGGCATCGCCATGCCCTCCATTCCGCCCGCGACGTCGGACTTGTTTTCCGGTCCGCTACCGCAAGCGGCCAGCGCCAGCGGTAAAAGAGCGGAAGCGAGCAGCCATGTGCTTGTCTTCTTCATCGTGCGTCCTTCGCAATGTCCGGTGCCGGGGCAGCGAGACGTTCGAGCCGCGCCTCAGCGTCGTGGTAAGCCGCAAGCGCATCGATGGCCGACGCACGCGTTTCGGCGAGTGTGCGTTCAGCTTCGAGCAGATCGAGCTGACCGAACTTGCCTTCGCGGTAGCCGATGCGCGCGATCCGGGCCGCTTCCTGGGCTGCCGCAAGCGTTGGCCCGGTTGCGTTGCGCGCGGTCGTGGCGGCATTCGCTGCCTCGACCCGTGCCGCGGCGAAGGCCTGTTCCGCGTCAAGCAGTGCAAGCCGCCGGTTCGCGTCGGCCTGTTGGCGCTGCGCCGAGGCGAAATCGACTGCCGCCCGCCCGTTATTGAAGAAGGGTATCGGCACCGACACGCTGAAAACTGCCGCCGTGTCGTTGGTCGCCGCGAGCCGCCGCGCAGCGGCGCTCACTGTCACGTCCGGAACACGCTGGCTGCGGGCGAGGCGCACTTGCGCTTTGGCGGTGGTCAGGTCGGCTTGAGCCGCGACCGCTGCAAGCGTCCCACCCGTCTCGACGGGACGCAGCGGCCCCATAGTTTCGATGCGGCCGAACCATGAGGTATCGAGCTGCATTGCCGGACGACCGGTCAGTCGCGCGAGGTTGGCGAGTGCGACTTCTGCGGAGCGTTCGGCACGTTCGGCGGCTCCTTCGGCAGTGAGACGCGCGACATCGGCACGCTGTTCTTCGAGGGGCGATGCACGACCGGACATCACTCGCGCCCGCGCAACGCGCACACCGTCGGCGGCAATAGAGACCTGTTCGCGGGCGTTCGTCGCGCGCCGCTGGCTGGCAACTGCTTCGTTATAAGCTTGTGTGACCCGCTGGCGCAGATCGGCTAACGCAATAGCCGCATCCAGTCCCGCGCGACCGAGCTGAGCGTCGGCAACCGCGACGCGCGCCGCTCGCTTTCCGCCAAGTTCGAGCGGCACCGACAGGCCGACTGTCGTTTCGGTCGAGCGAAAGCCGCGATAGTCGCCGCTCCCGCCGACATTCTCGGCCATTGCATCGAGCGTCGGGTTCGGGCGCAGCCCGGCCACCGACCGTTGGGCTTCGGCAGCGCGAATGCCCGATTGCGACGCATCGAGCGCGGGCGAATTGGCGACTGCCGCCGACAGGGCGTCGTCAAGGGTCAGCATTTGCGCAGGGGCCGCTGACATTGGGGTTTGCGCTTGCAGCGTCGAAACGCATGCGCTTGCGGCCAGCAGGGCCGCGATCGTGCGATACATGTAGGTTACTCCGGACAGTTCGAGTTCGGGCGCGTCGATGCGCCCGCGCGAAACGTCAGGCCTGTGGAGGGCGGAGTGCGGGGTCTTCTATATGGGCCAAGAGCGTAACCCGGCGCGGCGCATCGAAATCGCGGCCTTCGGGCAATGCCGTGCTGGGAACCTCGAACGCTAGCGGCGTGCCGACGGCCTGGCTGTGGCAGCCCGCCTGACAGTGCACACAACCCCTTTCGCTGCGCTGTGGCACTTGCTTGTTATCGCAAGCAGCCTTGAGCTGGACGCTCTGCGTCATGCTCACCACTTCTGGACAGCCGCCACACTGAGCGGCGTGCGCCACGCCCGACCATGTCGTGAGAACGACCATCATGCAGGCCAAAAGGAACGTTAGCGATCGCATCGGCCACCTTGTTAGCAGGTCAGGCGCGCATTGTAAGGTCGTGCTTCTAGAAAGCCGCAGTCTGAATAATCCGAACTTCCGATTGATGTCAGTGATCTTGGGCAAGCAGCCGCCCCTTCAGCATGACTGATTTGCTGTTGCAACTCATTCGCAACTGAGGCACGTAGCAAGCGTCTAACTGAAAGAACATAATGTCGATTCGCAACTACGCCCTCTGGGCTGCCCTAGGCGTCTTTGCGCTACCGACCGTCGCACACGCCGATGAAAGCCTGTGGCTCTATGCCAAGGGGGCGGAAACGTTGCCGAAGGGCGATACCGAAGCGAAAGTGGCGGTCATCTCGCGGCGTGGCAAAGCGCAGTCGGATTATGTGTTCAACGACATCCGGCTCGAAGTCGAACACGGTGTTACCGACCGGCTGACCCTCTACGGCGAATTGGTGATCTTCAATCACGAATATTCCACGCGTAATCCCGACCTCCAACCGCTGTTCGATACGCAGGGCGGTGCAGGCGGTCGGTTCAGGAAGACATCAATCGCGGGCTTCGATGTCGGGGCCAGATATAATATTCTCAGCCCTTACAAAGACCCGATCGGCTTCGCGGTCAGCGTCGAATACGACCGTCGCACCAAATACCGTATCGACGGTGCGGGTATCGACCAGAATGAGTTCGACCTGACGCTGCACTTTCAGAAAAATTTCCTCAACAATCAGCTCGTGCTGGCCTTTTCGCCCAAGATCGAATGGGAAGATCGCAAATCGCCGGGAGTGATCGAAAAGGAAATTGCGCTCGATATTTCGGCAGGCGTGTCCTACCGTGTTGCGCCGCGACTTTATATCGGCGGCGAGTTCCGGCATCAGTCGGACTATCTAAGCCCACTCGATACCGCGACGGGACAATATGATCCCAACCTTCGCCCTTCCAAGTTTCCGTTCAATTTCGGTAGCCAGTATCAGAACGGGAATTACCTTGGCCCCACCGTCCATTACGCCACCCAGAAATCGTGGGGGACAGCAGGCGTCCTGTGGCAGATTTCGGGTGGCGGCAAATTTGCGATCAACGAGGGTGGCCGCAATGTCGACGAACATGAAAAGGTTCATATCGGGCTGACCATCGGGCGGGAGTTCTGACCGATGGATCGGCGCACATTTCTGGGGGTCGCACCGCTCGGTCTGCTGCTGACAACAAGAGCAGCCTACGCCACAGCTTATTTTTCGCCGGAGGCAGTGAAGAGAGCTCTTTTCCCCGGCGCAACGCGGTTCGTGGATCGCTCGTTCACGCTCACCAAGCCACAGGCGCAAGCCATTGCGCGGGCAGCGGCAACGCGCGTGAATTTTCCGAACATCGTTGCGATGGATGCCTTTGGCGCACCGGGGAAACTCGGCACGTTGTTGATCGACAAGGTTTACGGCAAGCACGAGTTCATCACATATGCTGTCGCCTTGGATGCGGGCGGCAGCGTGACTGGCATCGAAATCATGGACTACCGCGAATCCTATGGCGATCAAATCCGCCTTCCAAAATGGCGGGCGCAATTTTCGGGCAAACGCCATGGCCAACCGCTCCAGATCGACAAGCAGATCAAGAACATCTCGGGCGCGACACTGTCCTGCGTCCATATCACCGAAGGGGTGCGCCGGTTGCTCGCCACTTACGCGCTCGCCCTCAATGCCTGACGATGGGTTCGACTGAGCCTCTCGCGCGCCGCGCACGCCCCTGGCTTGGAACGATTGTCGAGATTGGCGTCTCGAACGGCTGTGAGGCTGCAATCGAGGCAGGGTTTGCCGAAATTGCCCGTATTCACCGATTGATGTCGTTTCACGAAGACGCCAGCGATCTTGCCAAGTTGCGGGCGGCACGGCCCGATGCGGTCGTTGCGCTCGACCCCGACACGGTGAAGGTGTTGCAGATCGCGGCAACGTTACACGCCGCGACCGACGGGCTGTTCAACGTCGCTATTGGCCGTCAGCTCGTCCGCACTCATTTCCTGCCGCGTATGGATATTGGGCATCTCGGTCGTTTCGACGGAAGTGCGAGCGACATCGAGGTAGTCGATGATCGCCATGTCCGGCTGCACCGCCGCACACTCATCGACCTGGGCGGGATCGCTAAGGGCTATGCGGTTGATTGTGCGGTTGCCG
>JANOVZ010000063.1:0-4666 GCA_031417655.1 Sphingomonas sp.
GAAGACCAACCGACCGGTGCAGTTCGAGCTGATGACCGAGGCACGTAAGACGTTGTTGACCTGGCTGACGCGCCGCGGTGGCACGCTCGATGACTTCATCTTCCCGAGCCGGGTGAACTACATGGGCCACCTTAGCACGCGCCAGTATGCGCGGCTTGTAGACGAGTGGGTCGGAGCGGTCGGGCTAAACGTCGCGGAGTACGGCACCCACTCCATGCGTCGAACGAAAGCGTCTCTGATTTATAAGGCAACGGGCAATCTGCGCGCGGTCCAGATATTGCTGGGTCATACCAACATCGAGAACACAGTGCGCAATCTTGGCGTCGACATCGACGATGCGATTACACTGGCCGAGCGGACCGAAATCTGAAGCCTTCGGCTCCTCTTTGGGGCAGAGGAGCCGCTCTATACCGCGTGAACGTATGGCAGCTAACAAAGACCGCTCGAACCGAAAGGAACGTCAACAATGTTGGCGTGAGCCGACGACCACGCCGCTAAGCCTGAGATGGCTACTTGCGACAACTTTTCGGTCGTTGCCGGCTCGAATCGTGATCCGCGAAAGCGGACATTGCGCTAGCCGCGTGAATTGGCAAAAATTGGCTGTTGCCATTAAGTAAGTCTACGCTAATATAAGCTATGACTTACGAATTGAGCTTTGCTGCATTAGCCGACCCGACACGTCGTCGGATCTTCGAAATCGTTGCGGCCAGCCCAAGGTCGGTTGGCGAGATCGGGGCCTTGGTGCGCGTCTCGGGTCCGGCGGTGTCACAGCATTTGGCGCGATTGAAGGACGCCCGCCTCATCGATTTTACCCCAATAGGAACGCGCCGGATTTATCGGGCAAATCCGGAAGGCATCGCGTCGCTTCGCGAATGGCTCGACCAGATTTGGGCTGCCGCCCTAAACAATCTTAAAACCGAAAGCGAGGAACGCCATGGCAAGTCTAGCAAATGAAAAGATGTCGCCGATCGTAAAAACCATCATGATCGACGCCCCACAGCAAACCGTTTTCGATACGTTTGTCTCGAAATTTGGTAGCTGGTGGCCGAGAGACCGGTTTGTCCGCAGCTCGGGCGGAGTCCCGCCAACAGTCGTTCTGGAGCCCCGCGAAGGCGGCTCGATTTTCGAATTGACCGAAACCGGCACCCGTCTTGAATGGGGCACGGTCACGGCCATCGAACAAGACCGCTTTATCAGGATGCAGTGGCATCTTGGTCGCCCCGTCGAGACCGTGGTTGAAGTCACCTTTGAAAAAGTCGCGCCTGACCAGACACGCGTCATCCTGACCCACAGTGGCTGGGAAGCGCTTGAAGTCGCTGGTGCCACTGTCGAGCGCGCGAGCTACGATCAGGGGTGGGACATGATATTCGCGCACACTTTTGCAGATTCTTTTAACCGGACGGAGTGCGCAAAATGACGATGATCGAGGTGGTGCCCGTCTCGCTCGTCGGAACTGGCATCCTAGCAATCTTTGGTGCGCTTCTTGCCATATTCGTAATCGTTCAACGCGTGCGCCTCGGCGTCGAATGGGGCGACGGTGGAAATGTCGCTATGGCACAGGCTGTCCGTGCTCATGCAAATTTTGCCGAACTCGTGCCGCTTGCGTTGCTCGCAATTGTGGCCGCCGAGATCGCGGGGACGTCACGGCTGATTGTTGTTGGACTGGTCACGGCGCTTATCGCAGCTCGATTATTATCCGCTTTAGGATTGTCGCGATCACTTGGCCCCTCGTTGGCCCGACAAGCAGGCGCGTCCGTAACGATCCTTGTAACGATCATGGCCGGAGCGTGTGCAGTTGCAGCGTATGCAATTCACGCCTGACCCTGAGGTTTGTGTCCGCTTTTCGCATTTGATTTCTGAAACCGGACGTTCCACCAGAGGTCGCCATTTCGTTGGCGCGGAATCGCGCTCAAATTGCGTCCGCTTTCAGGTTTCGCCTTTCGATGAACGAACGACCGCGATCTTGTCGCAATCCGCCGCTCCACGCAAAGAAGCCCGGCCCCACCAATCGGGACCGGGCCTTTTTGCCCTTAATGACCGGCCATTTACCGCCCTGTCGCCACACCCCCCGCCGCCGGTGCTGCAACGGTGAACTCGATCCGCCGGTTGCGTTGGTTGCCCGCTGGCGTTCCCGACGTATCGAGTGGCTTGGCCGAACCATAGCCCTGCGCGGTCAACTGCCCTGCCGCAAGGCCCGCCTTGGTCAGGTACTCATCCACAGCTTTGGCGCGTGCTTGCGACAGCGTCACATTCGCCGCTGCATTGCCCGTTGCATCGGTGTGACCGCCAACCGACATCTTGAAGTTCGAACAGCGTCCTGCAATTTGCACAAGGCTATCGAGCAATAGTGTGCTCGTCTGGCGGATCGTTGCCTTGCCGGTATCGAACTCGACGGTTTTACCGGTGAGCGCCTTGCCGAAATCGGCATTGCAACTTGCCGCTGTCGCGTTTGGATCGGCTTTCGGTGCCATGATCGCGGGTGCCGTCATCGACACGGACGCCGGCCATAACGCCGGATTTTCGGCCCGCATCGATACGCCATACATCGGCTTGTTGATGCCATTGTGGCAAGTCGCGCAGTTGATCTTATACGGATCGCCGCCTGGCCCTTTTTGGCTCGCGGGCAATACACCACCCAGCGGCGTCACATAATTTTCGTTCGAATGCTGGACCATCTTGATGCCGTACCACGCCAGCGCGCGCGTCGGCTGGCTCATGTTCCATGACTGGAATGATCCACTGTTGTGGCAATAAGTGCAGTTGACGCCCAGCCCCGTCGACATGCGTATCATGATGCCATAGACATTTTCGGCATCTTTGGTCGAAACCACATGGTCAGGCGACGGGTGGATGCCGGGGTTATTGACGCGTGCGGCCATGCTGCTCGACCCAAGGAAATATTTCGACGCCGTGCCGCCGGGCAACGATGCAAAGCCAACGCGCGGATCGGGCTTGTTCTGGCCCCAGCGCTGGCCGGTGATTGTGCCATTGCCTTCGGGACCGTCAATCGACCAACGATTGAGCGGAATGGCATTGCCGCGGTGACAAGTCCAGCACGTCACGCCAGTCTGTTTCACATGGCTGGTATATTGGACGTTTATGTTCTGCGTCATCTGGATCATTTTGCGCGCAGCGACTTTTTGATATTTTTCGTCAGACGCCATGTTTTCCGGATTGTGGCAGTAGTTACAGCCCTGCTCGCTTTCGGGCAGCCCCGCAGGGACAACCCAGTTGTTCATGTTTGCCATGAAGTGATTGAAGCGTTCCGTGCTGATGCCACCAAGAACTTGAACATTCTGATAGGTTTCGCTGGCGCGCGGCCCGCTGTCATCGGGCGTTTCATAGATATTGGCGGGGATTGCCTGTTGTCGCGTTACTTTCGACAGGTTGACGACCTGATTCATCCCCGTGCCGCGATAACCGTTTTGCGATGTGACTTTCGGGCCAATCTCGCATCCGGCCAAAGCCAGCGACGCACCCGCCGCGATCAAAATTGCAAAGCGCGTCTGGGTCATTGTGCTGCCCCCGGAAGAGTGGCGGGATCGACGATCCCGGTGGGTGCATAGAGCGGGGCATAGCCATGCTCCTGCGCGAAGAGATACCAGTTATCCACAACAGTACCGGTCAGCAGGATACCAATCCCGCCAGTCAGCGTCGTAAGAACCGCGAACCACCACGCCCAACGATGGATTGATTCCATCGAGGCATTGAAGCCCATCGTCCAGCGCCAGAAGAGCGCAGCGCGTTCGGACGCCGTCCCGCGGTCCGTAATCTGTTCGATCTCGCGCTCGCCGCCGTAACGGCCGACCGCCAGGATCGTCGCCCCGTGCATCGCGAACAACAATGTCGATCCATAAAGGAATGCAATCGAAAGCGCGTGGAACGGATTATAGAACAAATTACCATACCGGATCGAGAACGCCGCAGTCCAATCGAGATGCGGGAAGATGCCGTAAGGCACCGCTTCGGCCCAGCTGCCCATCAGCATCGGACGGATGAAGCCAAGGACGAGCATCAGCCAGATCGCGCTTGCAAAGGCCCAAGCGACATGCGTGCCCATATTGAGCTGGCGTGCGCGGCGATAGGTGCGCAGCCACCACAGGCTGACAGAAAGCGTGAAGAACGCCCCCGCAAGGATGAACCAGCCGCCTTCGGCCAGCGGTACAAACGGGCTGAAGCCATATTTGGGCGCTGGTGGCTCAAGCGCCAGCCAGAAAAGTTGCCGGACAAACTGGATCAGATCCCAATTGACCGAGGCCAGCATGTTGAGCCCGATAATCTCGAACGCGATCAAGCCGAAGACCAGCGACATCGTGCCCAGCGTGCCGAGGTAGATCGGCCCGATCTGCGCATTGCCGAGCTTGCCCATCCAATAGCTGTAGCCGGGCTTGCCGACGCGCGCGGCATTTCCGGGGGGAAGCGCAACGCCCATTTCGGGCGCGCCGCGCAGCTGAACTTGCGTGAAGATATTCTGATAACTTGCCATGACCTATATCTCCCCTCAAGCCCAGACCGGCAGATTGAGCCACCATGTCCACCATTCAGGCCATCCTCGTGTCCAGAACGGTCCGGAGATGATGATACAGACCGCGCTCCAGAAGGCCGCACTCAGTGCGAGAAACAGGCCGACACGGTGAATGCCCAGCGTGCCCACCGAATAACCGAT
>JANOVZ010000064.1:0-4343 GCA_031417655.1 Sphingomonas sp.
AGGTCATAATCTTGCTCTGCCATGTGTCAGCTCCTTAAAGGTCGATGAGGATGCGCGTCGGGTCCTCAATCGCTTCCTTGATTGTCTTCAGCGCAGTCACGGCTTCGCGACCGTCGATCAGGCGGTGGTCATAACTCAAAGCGAGATACATCATCGGGCGCACCACGACTTGCCCATCGCGAACGACGGCGCGGTCTTCGATGCGGTGGAGGCCGAGGACGGCGCTTTGCGGCGGGTTGATGATCGGGGTGGACATCAGGCTGCCGAAGACGCCGCCGTTGCTGATCGTGAAGGTGCCGCCCTTCATGTCGTCCATGGTCAGCGTGCCGGCCTTTGCGCGTGCGCCGAAATCGCCGATGGTTTTCTCGATCCCCGCGACTGACAGCGCTTGTGCATCGCGGATGACAGGGACGACGAGGCCATTGGGCGCGCTGACCGCGACGGAGACGTCGACATAGTCGTGATAGACGATTTCCTCGCCGTCGATCTGTGCGTTCACATTGGGGATGTCGCGCAACGCCATGCACGCGGCTTTCACGAAAAAGCCCATGAAGCCGAGGCGAACGCCGTGCTTCTTTTCGAACAGGTCTTTGTATTTGGTCCGCGCTTCGATGACGGCGGTCATGTCGACGTCGTTGAAGGTGGTGAGCAACGCGGCGGTATTTTGCGCTTCCTTCAGACGGCGTGCGACCGTCTGGCGCAGGCGCGTCATCCGGACGCGTTCTTCGCGGCGGTCTTCGTTCACAGTCGGGATATTGGCGGACGCAGCAGGGGCGGTCGGCGCGGGTTTTGGCGCAGCGGCAGCGGACAGGACATCGTCCTTGGTCAGGCGACCATCCTTGCCCGTGCCTTTGATCGTCGAGGGATCTACGCCTTTTTCGAGGACGATCCGGCGAACCGACGGGGACAGCGTCTGCGCTGACTCCGCTACCGGTTCGGGCGAAGCCGCAGCAGCAGGCGCGAGGGCAGGGGCCGCAACCGCCGCACCCGATCCCGCCTCAATCGACGCAATCACCGCACCGACGTTCACTGTGTCACCGACCTTCACGACCTGCTGCCCCATCACACCCGCAACGGGGGAAGGGACTTCGACCGAAACCTTGTCGGTCTCCAGACTCGCAATCGGCTCGTCGGCCGCGACCGCATCGCCGGGCTTTTTCAGCCATTCGCCAAGCGTGGCTTCGGTGATCGATTCGCCGAGAACGGGAACTTTGACTTCGGTGCTCATAATTTTCTACCTCTGTGCTCCTGCGAAAGCAGGAGCCTTGTTAACATGTGCCGCCGCGCGTGGCGGCAGAGCTCCTGCTTTCGCAGGAGCACGTGACCCTATCCCTTCCGCTGACGCCGGATTTCGGCGCGGACATTGTGACCCAAGGCTTCGGCAACAAGTGCCGCCTGTTCGGACTGGTGACGCTTGGCTAGGCCAGTGGCGGGCGATGCGCTGGACTTACGCCCCGCATAGCGTGCACGCGAGACCTTGCATTTTGCCGCCGCAAGCGATGCTTCGATTTCCGGCTCGACAAAGAACCACGCGCCGTTGTTCTTCGGTTCTTCCTGCGCCCAGACAACGTCTTCGAGCGCCGTCATGCGCTTGATCCGCTCGGTCAGCGGCTCGCCGGGGAACGGATAAAGCTGCTCGAGCCGCACCACGGCTGTGTCCGCCCCGCCCGCCGCGTCGCGCGCATCGAGCAGGTCATAGGCTACCTTGCCGCTGCACAGCACCAGCCGCTTCACGTCCGCATCGGCGGGCGCGGCAGGGTCTGACAGGATCCGCATGAAATGCCCGTTACCGACAAAATCCTCGGTCCTCGACACAGCACGCTTGTGGCGGAGCAGTGATTTCGGCGTCATGATAATCAGCGGTTTGCGGAAGCTCCGGTGCATCTGTCGCCGCAGGACGTGGAAGTAATTGGCCGGCGTCGTGATGTTGGCGACCTGGATATTGTCGTCGGCGCACAGTTGTAGGAAGCGTTCGAGACGTGCCGAACTGTGCTCCGGTCCCTGACCCTCAAACCCGTGCGGGAGCAGCATAACCAGCCCGTTGGCGCGCAGCCACTTCGCTTCGCCCGACGCAATGAACTGGTCGATCATCACTTGCGCACCGTTGGCGAAATCGCCGAACTGCGCTTCCCACAGGACCAGCGTTTTCGGGTCGGCGCTGGCATAACCATATTCAAAGCCAAGCACGCCGAATTCGGACAATGTCGAGTCCAGCACTTCAAAATTGCCATGGGGCAGCGTGGAAAGCGGGATATATTTATGTTCGTCGGTTTGGTCGACCCAAACCGAGTGGCGCTGGCTGAATGTCCCGCGCCCCGAATCTTGTCCCGAAAGGCGGACGCCATAGCCTTCGGAGAGCAATGACCCGAAGGCGAGCGCTTCCCCCGTCGCCCAGTCATAGCCTTCGCCCGAATTGAACATCGCCCGCTTGGCATCCAGCACGCGGTTCAGTGTCGGGTGAATCGTCAGCCCATCAGGCACCGTCGTCAGCGTCCGCCCCAATCCATCGAACAGCTTCTTCTCGACGCCCGTTTCGACATTGCGCCGTGCAGTTTCGGGATCGGCGGGTTTGTGCAGCCCCGCCCAGCGTCCGCCGAACCAATCAGCTGCGTTTGCCTTATAGTCGGCGGCCCCCGCAAACTGCTCCTCAAGCATCGCCGTGAAGCGCATCACATGCTCGGGCGCCCAATTCTTGTCGATAGTCCCTTCGGCGACCAGCCGCGCGGCATAGACATCGCTGACGCCGGGATGCGTCTTGATGACTTTGTACATCAAGGGTTGCGTGAACGACGGTTCGTCGCCTTCATTGTGGCCGAAGCGGCGATAGCACCACATGTCGATCACGATGTCGCGGTGGAAACGCTGGCGGAACTCGATCGCCATCTTGCACGCAAAGGTCACCGCTTCGGGGTCGTCGCCGTTGACGTGGAAGATCGGAGCCTGAACGCCTTTGGCCACGTCGGATGGGTAGGGCGAGGAGCGCGCAAACTGCGGGCTGGTCGTAAAGCCAATCTGGTTGTTGATAATGAAGTGGATGCAACCGCCGGTATTATACCCGCGCACGCCCGAAAAGCCGAGGCATTCCCAAACAATCCCCTGACCCGCGAACGCCGCGTCGCCGTGGAGCAAGACCGGCAGCACCTGGATATGGTCGGCGAGATCGTCACGGTCGGTCTGGATTGCCCGCACTTTGCCAAGCACAACGGGGTCGGCAGCTTCGAGATGCGAAGGGTTGGGGACAAGGCTCATGTGCACCTTGATCCCGTCGAATTCGCGGTCGGTGCTGGTGCCCAAATGGTATTTGACATCGCCCGATCCGCCGACATCGTCCGGGTTTGCGCTGCCGCCCGAAAATTCGTGGAAGATCACGCGATAGGGCTTGGCCATCACATTGGCCAGCATGTTGAGCCGTCCGCGGTGTGCCATGCCATAGACGATCTCGCGCACGCCCATCGCGCCACCATATTTGATGATCGATTCGAGCGCGGGGATCATCGCTTCGCCGCCGTCGAGGCCGAAGCGCTTGGTGCCGACATATTTCTTGCCGAGGAAGCGTTCCCACTGCTCGGCTTCGATCACCTTGGCGAGGATGGCTTTCTTGCCTTCGGGGCTGAAAGCGATGGCGGCGTCCTTGCCTTCCATTCGCTCCTGCAGGAAGCGGCGTTCCTCGACGTCAGAGATGTGCATATATTCGAGGCCGACATTGCCGCAATAATTGGCGCGCAGCGTGCCGACGAGTTCGCGGATGCTCCCCCATTCATAGCCCAGTGCCCCGCCGAGATAAATTTTGCGGTCGAGATCGGCTTCGGTGAAGCCATGATATTCGGGTGTCAGGTCGGCGGGCAGATCGGTCTTGGTCAGGCCCAGCGGATCGAGATTGGCAGCAAGATGCCCGCGCACCCGATAGGTGCGGATCAGCATCATCGCCTTGATCGAATCCGATGCCGCCTTGACCAGATCGCCTTCGGCAACAGGCGCACCGGTCTTTGCCGCTGCCTTCTTGATCTCAACCGCCATCTGCGTCGGGTCGAGCGCCGCCGTCAGGTCATCATTGACCAGCGGTGACCAACCGGCGCGTGCCCATGATGGTCCGGCTTCATGTTCGCTTTCGAAATTCTGGTTTTCGATACCCATTCCAACCTCCGTGCTCCTGCGAAAGCAGGAGCCCAGGGATGGGAGCACCGCGCTTGCCGCCCTGGGCTCCTGCTTCCGCCGGAGCACAACGAGCTTTGCGCGCGCCTTCATTCCGCCGCGGCTAGGTCTTCGCCCGGCCGGTGCCACAGCAAGGGCAGAAATTCGCTGACATCGACATCGCGGCGCAAATCGGGCGTGACGCCGAGCAG
>JANOVZ010000065.1:0-16507 GCA_031417655.1 Sphingomonas sp.
GCGATTGGCGAAATAGCATTCATTCTGATGAGGACACCTGGGAAGGAGTGAGTGAGTGATTCACACGAAGGCGCGAAGGCACGAAGGAGGATGGTCCATTCACAACACGCCGCAACCCATCACGAAGCGTTTCCTGACCGAAGTTCATCAGCAGGCCGAGCGGAAGGTCGAGCAGTTTCAAATAAGTGAGAACCTGCTTTGTATGCACGGGGATCAAGTTATCAACGGCCTTGATTTCGATCACGAGCTTTTGTTCGATCAAAAGGTCAGCGCGAAAAGCATCCGCGATGCGGATGCCGTCAAATTCGATTGTGATCGGCCGCTGCTTCTCAACGATAAATCCACGCGCCCGAAGTTGCTCACACAACACAATTTCATATACTGATTCTAACAGACCAGGGCCCAATCGCTTGTGCAATTTGATGCCACAATCAATTGCTTCCGCGGCTAAATGCTCGATATCATGCAAAGCTCACTACCCCCTTCGTGCCTTCGCGCCTTCGTGTGAACAACTTCACTTCTATTACTTCATGCCTCTAACCTCATCTAGCGCTCCCCGCAAACGCGCTCTAAAGACAAGCCCATGGCAAAACTGGCATTTATCGGGCTCGGCGTGATGGGCGGGCAGATGGCGAAGCATCTTGCCGCTGCGGGGCACACCCTCACCGTCTACAACCGCACCCGCGCCAAAGCCGACGCGTGGGTCGCCGAACACAAGGGAACCGCCGTCGACAGCCCCGCCGAAGCCGCAAAGGACGCCGAAGCCGTCATCGCCTGCGTCGGCAATGACGACGACCTCGCTTCGGTCACGCTCGGTCGCGACGGCGCGTTCAAGGCCATGACCAAAGGCGCGGTCTTCATCGACCACACTACGGTCTCCGCCAAAATCGCCCGCCAGCTTGCCGTCGAGGCCAAGGGGATGGGCCTGCACAGTGTCGATGCCCCGGTCACCGGCGGCCAAGTCGGCGCGGTCAACGGCACCCTCACCTTGATGTGCGGCGGAACAGACAAGGGGATCGCCGCTGCCTCGCCGTTCATGGACGCCTACTCCAGCCGCATCGTCCACGTCGGCCCGCCCGGTGCTGGACAAACCACGAAAATGTGCAACCAGATCGCCTTTGCGGGCACCATCCAGTCGCTCAGCGAAGCCCTGCGCTTCGCCCAAGCCGCCGACCTCGATCTCGACCGCGTCTTCGATTCAATCAGCGGCGGCGCGGCGGGCAGCTGGCAAATGACCAACCGATGGGCGACGATGGTCAAGGACGAATATGATTTCGGCTTCGCTGTCGACTGGATGCGCAAGGACTTGGGGCTCGCCTTCGAAGAAGCCCGCGCCAACGGGGCCACCCTCCCCGTCGCCGCGCTCGTCGATCAATTCTACGCCGAAGTGCAAGCGATGGGCGGCGGGCGACAGGACACGAGTGCGCTGGTCCGGCGGTTGAAGAAGGTTTGAAGCGACGCGCTCCGGACTTTCATAAAGTGCTCCGGACTTGATCCGGAGCCCTGCGAGAATTGGTACACTCGCGAAACGCACGGCTCCGGATCAAGTCCGGAGCACATACCCCTAAATCAAAGACCCCTGACTGTCCGTCTGGTGCGAAGCCCGCACCTCGACCCGCGCTGCCTTGCGGTTCACGGACACCAAAGGCGGCAATTTAGGGCGTACATCGGCAAACAGTTCGGCCAGCGTATACGTCTGCAACGCCGGAAAGCGCCCAAACTCCGGCTCGATCAGGCCGTGTGAATTGGCTTCGTCGGTCATCCCCTTGGTCGGCAGCGTCGCAGTGACGAACAGGCCGATCTTGTGCCCGTCGCGTGCCATCACCCGGCCGATGTCGCGGACCATATTGGGGTTCACATTGCCGCCCGCCTTGACCGAGATCACCCCCGTCTCGGTCGCGCCGCCTTCGCCGATATAATAGAAATAGCCGTCGACACCCTTGTCGCCGCCTTTCTTGCCGCCCATCCAAGGATAGCCGCCGAGTTTCAGCGTGATCCAGTGCTGGAACTGGTGCGGAGAAAACAACAAATTTGACGATCGGCTCTTTGATGCCTACATCTGCTATGCCGGGAGTGCGTCACTTAGCACGTTGAGGCTATGGCCTCACCCGGCGTCTAATCCAATATGTTGCCGAGCCATCCCGCTTTCGGAAAGCGCGCGAGTCCGAAGCCGTCGATTTTACCGGTAGGCGAGCTCCTGAACGATGGGCGGAGCTTATCGTACCATGTCCGGTCATTATGTGATTGAGCACGCCATATCGCGCCCGCAATCATATCGACCAGTTGAATTCCGACGCTCATATGGCTGGGCGAAAAGAACAAGCCTTCAATAAAATTGCCGTAGTTGGAAGAGTATTGCCCGGTTTCTCGAACGAGCCTTTCGTGCTGGTGCCGCATCCGATCATCATCGCCGCGCCCGCGATGATCGGCTACGATAAGCCCGTAACTGTCACGTCCACTCGTCCGAGTAATATCCTGCAGAAGATACTGAAATCGTTCAGTAATCGGTTTATAAGTTCGGAAATACAAATCTTCCTGAGAATTCACGTTCCCAAGTGCATATGCTGTCGGAGCCTCGCTGGAGCAGGCAATTATTTTGCAAGATTTGGTTTCGGTAATTATCGAGAAAACTCGCTCTCGAAAGGCATTTCGCTTTTCTTGATCCCAGCCAGCCATCGGGTTGTCAGCGTCTGTGTTGTTTGGAGCAAAGAATCTCCATTTTACCTCGCCGTGATATGCCGAGGCCCGCTTTAGGCCGGAGAGTTTGTCACTCATCCCAACCCAACGATCCTCGGGAATCACAAGGCCTGCGATCACAAAGTAAGCTGTATGGCCGGTGTTTGGCTTTGGTGGCGTGCCGCTTTCATCAACAAACAAAAGATACATTTGGGCTATGCAATCCGATTTTTCATTGGAGTCAATCGCGTTTTGAATTCAACCAGCCGCACCGCCATCATCGCCAGATAGGCCATCATCGCGTTCTCGCCGATCGCGGTTTTCATCGCCTGCATCAGGACGTGGAGCTTGTGGTTGCCGCTCCGCGTGATGTCCATCAGCGCGGATGACGCCGTCGGCCCCCACGCCCATGTATCGTCAAACGCCTCGATGCTCGCGTCCGCCCCCGCACCCGCCGGGGACTTGAACAGGATGTTGTAACTCGCGTTCGAATTGAACGGCGGATCGAGGTAGATCAGGTCAACACTCGCGTCGCCAATATGTTCGCGCAAAACGTCGAGATTGTCGCCGTAATAGAGTTTGTTGGTCATGTACGCTTTGTGACGTCTGCGATTCAGCCGGGCAAGCCCTAACCACGGGTCGGCCCAACCAGCCGATCGCTAAACCTCGAACACCCGCCCCTGATCGCGCTTTCCGTGGAGAATGCGGACGATCCTGACTTCGTCCACCAGCTCGCGAAAGAATAGCAGATATCGTCCGTGGCGGACCGCCCTCAACCCGGGGCTGACATCATCGCGTGCCGGGAAAGTCCGAGGCCGCTCAGCGGCTTGTCGAGCCCTGGCTTCGAGCTCATCAACGAAACTGATCGCCCGGTCGGGATTATCCTCCGCGATATAGCACGCGATTTCGATAAGGTCCGATCGCGCTTCGGGGGCGAAACTTAGCGCCTTCACGCTTGGGCGGCGCGTCGGTCGGCAATAATCTGGCGCAATTCGGCGAAGACTTCGTTCGCGGGAACACTGGGGCCACTCTCATCGCCGATCCGGATGGCCTCGCGCAAGGTTTGCAGGTCGTTCTGCTCGGCGTCACGCTCGCGGGTCCAGTCGCGCAACGCTTCGCGCACGATCTCGCTCGTCGACGCATATTGCCCATCCGCCACAGTGGATTTCAACCGCGCCGCCATTTGCGACGGCAAGGTAATGGTAAGCCGCTCAATCGCCGACATCTGCCGCTCCTGAAAAGATTGTCGGCCAATCATACTTATGAAGCAGGATGACATCAACCCCTACCCCGCCCTTGACCCCGACTCCCCACTCTGCGATTCTGGTTAACGAAAAGGGGTCGGGTCGATGGCAAGTCGGGCAAAGATGGTTCAGATGCCGGTATGGCGCGATGCCGTAAAGCGCGGGGCCGTCCGCAGCGGAACGCTGGTCGGCTCCGTCGCGCTTATCATCGCCTCCCTGCTCGTCACGCTCGCGCTCGTCAGCTACCGCCCCAGCGACCCCGCCATGAACACTGCCGCTGCTGGCCCAGCAAACAACTGGGTCGGCGGGCTCGGTGCATGGACGTCGGACATCATGCTATGGCTCGCCGGACCCGCCGTCATCCTCCTCGTGCCCGTCATGCTCATCACCGCCGTTCGCTTGTGGCGCGATGTGCCCGTCAGCGGCTGGCGGCGGCGGCTCGTCTGGGACAGTTTCGGCATCGCGCTCATCGGCGTCGGCCTTGCGCTGTTCCGTGGCGATGCGGTGTTCGGCCTGCCTGCAGGCCTCGGCGGCGTCATCGGGCTGACCGGCGCGGGCGCGCTCAAATGGGGCCTTGCCTTCATCCCCGATGCACAAATCCAGAGCATTGTCAATTTCGCGGGCGTCGCGCTCCTCAGCATTACCGGCGTCGTCATCTGGGCGCGCAGCCTTGACCTCGACGATGCCGAGCGCGCCTTCCTCTTCCGCCGCCGCGATCCCGATGCCCCCGCCGCGCCGCGCCCCGCCAAGCCCACCAAAATCGCCGAGCCGCTCCCCCGCGCCGCAACACCGCAGGAACCGCGCCCCCGCCCGATTATCGCAGACCGCAACGCCGCGCCCTCGACCAAAAGCCCCGCGCGCCAGACCAACCTTGCGCTGCGCGACAAATATGTCCTCCCCTCGCTCGACCTGCTCACCCCCGCCCCGCCCAGCAAAGGCCCGGCCATCGACAAGGCCGGCCTTGAGCGCAACGCCCGCCTCCTCGAAACGGTCCTCGACGATTTCAAGGTGAAGGGCACGATCACCGAAGTCCGCCCCGGCCCCGTTGTCACCATGTACGAACTCGAGCCCGAAGCGGGCATCAAGGCCAGCCGCGTCATCCAGCTGGCCGACGACATCGCCCGCAACATGTCCGCGCTCTCCGCCCGCGTCGCCACCATTCCCGGGCGCAGTGTTATCGGCATCGAACTCCCCAATGCCCGTCGTGAATCGGTCGTCCTCCACGAAATGATCGCCAGCCAGGCGTTCGAGGACGGCGCAGGGTCGCTCCCGATCATCCTCGGCAAGAATATCGCGGGCGATCCCGTCATCGCCGATCTCGCGCCCATGCCGCATCTCCTCGTCGCGGGCACGACCGGCTCGGGCAAGTCGGTCGGCCTCAATGCCATGATTGTCTCGCTGCTTTACCGCCTGACGCCCGATCAGTGCCGCATGATCATGATCGACCCGAAAATGCTCGAACTCAGCACCTACGACGACATCCCGCATCTCCTCGCCCCCGTCGTCACCGAACCCGCCAAGGCGATCCGCGCGCTCAAATGGGCGGTCGAGCAGATGGAGGAACGCTACCGCATGATGGCCAGCGTCGGCGTCCGCGGCCTTGCCAGTTTCAACGAAAAAGTGCGCAGCGCGAAGGCAAAAGGCGCAGACCTCGGCCGCCGCGTCCAGACCGGTTACGACATGGACACCGGCCAGCCGATCTACGAAGAAGAAAAGCTCGAATACGAACCGCTACCGCAGATCGTCGTCATTGTCGACGAACTCGCCGACCTGATGATGACCGCGGGCAAGGAAGTCGAATTCCTCATCCAGCGCCTCGCCCAGAAAGCACGCGCCGCGGGCATCCACCTCATCATGGCGACGCAGCGCCCATCCGTCGACGTCATCACCGGCGTCATCAAGGCGAACCTGCCGACCCGCATCAGTTTCCAGGTGACCAGCAAGATCGACAGCCGCACCATCCTCGGCGAACAGGGTGCCGAACAGCTGCTGGGCAAAGGCGACATGCTCTACATGCCCGGCGGCAAACAGATCGTCCGCGTCCACGGCCCCTTCGTCAGCGACGAGGAAGTCAAGGCAGTGGCCGACCACTGGCGTGGACAGGGCAGCCCCGAATATGTCCAGTCAGTCACCGAAGAACCCGAAGACGGCGGCTACGCGATGGACGGTGCCCCCAGCGGCGAAGACAGCGCCGAAGACCAGATGTACCGCAAAGCGCGGCAGCTTGTGGCGGAGTCACAGAAGGCGTCGACGTCGTGGCTCCAACGGCAATTGCGCGTGGGGTATAACAGCGCCGCGCGGTTGATCGAGCGGATGGAGGCGGATGGGGTGGTCTCGCGGCCCGATCATGTCGGGCGCAGGGATGTGCTGATGGATACGGACGGGCGGGCGTTGTAGCATGTGTCTAAGGAGGTGAGTCGTGACACTTGAAGACGAGCGGGACGCAGAGATTGCAGGGAACTATGATTATCTGATGCGCAATCTTGCGCGCTTCATGCCCGAACATCACCGCCAATATGCGCTGCTGAAAGACCGGAATGTGCTGGGATTTTACGACGATCCCCTCGACGCAAGCATCGCTGGCCAAAGCATTCCCGGCAACGGGCACTATTCAATTCAGGAAGTGACCGACGAGCCGATATTCCCTGGTGTCTATGCCCTCTATTGAGTGGCACTACAGCGACGCTCGGCTCATCATTCCGATTGCCGTTTTCGCGGCGTCACATTCGACCAATGCCTCGGAACTGGTGCGCACGGATGGTCTTATCGATACAGGCGCGACGCGGTCGGGAACCCGCAGCGATATTGCGCGACGCCTCGGCCTCCGTTCGGAAAGCCAGCGGCGGATTGAAACGGCCAATGGCCCGCTCTTTGCTCGCGAATATCTCGTGCGGTTTGGCCTGTTCGCAGGTGATTTCAGGAGCGGCGAAGCCGACCAAAACAATCAATATCCGATTGTGCTCGACCGGCACTTCTTCACGTTCGAACTTGCTGCAGGGTTCACCTATCCCGTGCTCATCGGCATGGACGTCATTTCGCAATGCGACCTCCACGTTCTGCGTGACGGAACGGCGCGGATTGATTTGCCTTAAGAAAGCGACGCTCGTGACACTTAATCGATACGCCAAATCCCTTATCGTCGCAGGCGCATGGCTTTTTCTTCTTGGCCTCCTGCAAGGCGTCGCCGTCTCGATGTTCGCCAATCCGCGCATGGGATTGTCCGCACATCTGACAGCGGTGCAAAGCGGCACTGCTCTCATGGTTCTGGGTGCGGTTTGGTCGATTGCCGTCTGGCCTGAAAAGGTCGAAATGCTCTCCTTTTGGACAACGCTCGTCGGAACCTATGGCCTCTGGCTTGGACTGACGCTGGCCGCGGCGACCGGTGCCAGCGAGGCGCTCCCGATGGCTGGAAAAGGCTTTAGCGCGAGCCGAACCGTGGAACTTGCCGTCTCGGGAACGGTAATGATTTCTGGCGGGTTGATGATTGTCGGCTGGTTGCTGTTTTTGATCGGTGTGATCCGGTCGAAAAAATGAACCGATCTTCCCTCTCCCCTTGCGGGAGACAAGCCTCTCTCAACTGCATGACTCTGCTGCATAATTTACCACTATTTTCATCTGTGTAGACGCTGTGTAGAGAATTTTGCACATTTGACTAAAAACTTCGGTCTCTGCTTGGCAGTTCAATGGCAGTTTCTGCGCTGTCCGTCCATCCAAGCCTGAGCGAATAGAAACTCAAGACTGGACGACCTTTCGGACAATATCTTGCTGGCGTTAGCTTGGTGCGAAGGGTCAATTGCAGCCGTTCCAAGCCGTACGACTGTCAGCAGTTTCAGCATGGGTGATGGCAATTCCGCTGGCCAGAAACTTCGCCGATTGAGCCATTCGGCGAACCATTGCGAGCTTTTCGGTGAGACTTCCAAGAGAAATCACGAACTGTCATGAGTGCGCGGCGCATTTGTTGAACCGGAGTGACCGCAGATACCCAGCAATCATCATTCAGTTCAAAGAGCTTATCAGCTGGCACGACTGCTTACGCTAATATCGAAGTGGTTTCCGAGCGCACGATAACTGTTTTCCAAAAGCCCTATTTTGAACTCTCTATTCTACAAACAGCCAATTTTGCCTATTTTAAGGTTCACCGCGACCGTTCGACGTGCTTCGATGCGTGATCTTTCGATTTTTCGCGCGGCTGCTGAGTTTGCTGATTCCGCGCCGGGACAACAGTGATCTTGTCGCCGTTTGCGATGCGAATTGCGACTTCTTGTCGTCTGGCCCCTACGTCCTTCGACGCCTTGACCGGATCATCAGGGTATTTCGCACGCGCAATCGAGATGGTCTGGGCTACCAATTTCTGTGCCCGGCGGAGTTCGGGATCGCGTGCATTCTCGGCGTGCGATTGACTTAGGAATCGTTCGGCGCGGACTTTGAGTTTGCTCAGTTCATCCTTGATTTGCCACTTGGCCCCGCCAGACTCCTTCGCCTCACGGCGCTGCTCTCGTTCGGCAAGCCTTGTCCGAAGGCGATCCGCTTCGGCCTGCAACACTTTCGATGGGGTGTAGTTCTCGACATCGAGCCCTTGGGCGGCTGCGGCAAGGAACGCTGCCTTCTTGAACCTGTCGCCACCATTGATCCTGATCGACGTCCATCCGCTTGCCTTCGCCATCCTGACGATGTCAGGCAGTGCGTCGATATTGTTGGTTATGAGCCGGTCCGGCTCGATCCGCACAATCGGATTCTTGTCATTCGAAGTCCGATAGAGTTTGTTGCCGACACGCAAAAATCTGCCGGTGAGATCGACGGTATCTGTCGGCGGTTCGGATTTACGCTTGGGTTTGGCGATAGCAGGTTTGGGCGTTTCAGGCTTTGGTTTATTGCTGCGGGTCCGGCCAGCGGACGTGTTGCCTTCAAGTTTATCAGCCATTTGCATTTCCTTGATCGAGGGTGCCGCTTACCCTGTCGCCGTCCCTGACCGTGCTCACATCGTGGAACGGCACGGCATAGCCAGGTATGTCGATTATTATCGGCTCTTGCGGTTGTGCTGTGTTGGCATCAGCCTTTGAGGCTGTTCTTTTCCGGACAGGGGGGCTCTGAACCGCAATGCCTCGTTCAATGGGCTGCACGTGCGGCGGCGGATAGGTACGCTTCCTGAAGAAGCGGCTTTTGAAATAAAATATCTTGTCGCCGATGATCGGCGGAATGCCGCCGCGCAGTAGCATCAATTTGCACGTCGGAAACTGCATCAACTCTTGCGGCAACATCAGCGCACGGCGCTGGTCGGTGACCGTACGCGAGCGGTTGCCAAACAAGCCTTCCAATTGTTGCGATCTGGAAATGCTCTCCTGTCCGATATAGCCGATGCGCTCGGACAGCTCGTTGGCAACGCGCAATTCTTTGGGCGTGAACGCGACCTCGACACCGCAGTTGGCGACAATCTCATCAGCAACATGCTCGCCGTAAACACCACGCAATTGTGACCGAGACTGAATGACTGGCAGCAGCCGGATGCCGTAGCCGGCCACATAGGAAAACGCACTGGCAATGACCGACGCACGGCCGAGCCGCGCGAACTCGTCGAGAATGACCAGCACGGGCACTGTCGTGGTCTCATCGGGGAGATCGCGGACGTTCAGGTCGATTAATTGCTGGAACAGCAGATTATAGAGTGGCGCGATCCGGTCGAGTTCGTCGGGCGAGACCCCGAGGTAAATCGACATACGGCGTTTGCGCAGGTCGCGTAGATCGAAATCGCTGACCGACGTTGCCCAATCCACCAGAGGATTGAGCCACAGGCCGAGCACGTTTGTGATCGTTTTTTTGATGTCTGCAAAACTATTGTCCGATCCGCCTGCGAAGTCCGACAGCGCCGTTCGGCATCCGACCGAGAGGTTCAGCGACGGTTTGGCCAGTTCGCGCTTGAAGACCGCGCGGACGTCGCTTTGGGTCATGCGCCGGTAAATTTCACCCAGAGTAAAGGGACCGTCGGTGGCTTCCGCAAGATAGGCACCAACACCGGTAAATCCCGTCCGCGCGCCGGTCGCCCAGAACGCCTCGCCATGTTCGGGCGCCACGAACAGCATCGTCGCGATCTTCTGCAATTCGATGATGACGTCATCGGGGTCGCTGCGGTCGATATAGGAGAGCGGATTGTAGCGCGCCGACCGGCCTTCACGGTCGGTCGGATTGAACAGGAAGACGTCCTGTCCGTAACGGGCGCGAAATCCAGCCGTCGCTTCGTAGTTCTCGCGTTTTACATCGAGGACGACGACCGAGCCTTCCCACGTCAGCAGATTGGGGATGACGATGCCGACGCCTTTGCCCGACCGTGTCGGTGCTTCGACAATGACATGTTCGGGACCGCCGAATGTGAGAAACTTACCGCGCTTGCGGCCAACGACGATGCCTGTTTCGGATCGGAACCCGTGGCGGCGCAGTTCGCGTTCGGTCGCAAAGCGCGCGGCACCGTGAAGCGGTGGTTGCCGCGCCCAGAGCGCATAAACGAGGACGGCAAGGATGAGCCCTCCGGCAAGCAGACCGGCTGCTATCGCGCGCACGACATGAGGGTCGCCGCGATAATACCAGAAGAATTGCGGAACTTTCAGCGGATCATAAGCGGTGGCGGGCAGGCCAAGCACGATCCACGCAATCATACTGGCGACCGTCAGTGCCATGACAATGGCGAGCGGGCCGCCGATGATCCACGTCAGCGCCCCGCGCTCAGGCGGCGTGCCTGCTTTCAGGGTCATAATAGATCTCCGTCACACTAAATTCGCCATCGACCTTCTTGGTCTGGACGACGACATCGACGAGCATCTTCAGCAATGCCCGAATGTCGTCGCGCGCGAGGTCGGACCCGCCTTCGCTTTCCTTCACCAGCAATGTCAGTTGCTCGAACGCGAGTTCGGCAGAGTCCGCATGAATCGTCGTGATCGAGCCGGGGTGGCCCGAGTTTACGTTCCGCAGATAGAAAAAGGCGGTGCCGTCGCGCAGCTCCTGGAGCAGGATGCGGTCGGGCCGCATCCGGAGCGCGCTTTCGAGCAGATGCTTAGCGGTGACATTGGCGGTGCCTTGCCCATCCTTGGCGTAGAGCATGTGGACGACATTTCTGTGCGGCACGACCAGTTCGCGCGTGTCTTCGATCGTCAGCAACCGCTCGTGCGGTGGAATGAGCTGGATCAGACCCTTCGACAGCGTGGTCTTGCCGGAACCCGTCGCGCCCGAGATGAGGATATTGAGACGCGCTTCGACAGCGGCTTTGAAGAAATCGACGTGGCGGCCCGATTGCAGCAGCTCAAGTAAGTCGCGCTCAGCCGACGTCACCGCCTTTTCGGCGATGCGCGTATGCGCGAACAGGCCAGCCGCCTCGAAGTCGGCGAGTGTTAGCGTGATTGTCGATGGCTTCCTGATCGTGATCGACACTGTTTCGTCAGCGACGACGGGCGGCACGATGATCTGAACGCGCTCGCCGGTCGGGAAAATCGTCGAGACGATCGGGTTTTCACGGTTGATGTCCTGCGCGGTGTAAGCCGCAGCGGCCGTCGCCAGCGCCATGAGGTTCTTGAAATCAAGCGCGGGCTCGCTTTCCCATGTCCATCCGCCGCGCCGCTCGATACCGATCTCGCCGGGGACGTTGATGACGAGTTCGGTGACGTTCTCGTCATCGAGATGTTTGCGAAGCGGGGCGGTCACGCTGTCGAGCACGGCGGTGTTCTTGCCGGGCGCGGCCATTATTTGAGCGCAAGGCCGTAAACGCTGGAGAAGTCGAAATCCTGTGCCACAGTGATGCCGACATCCTCGCCCTGGTTTTTGCGGAGGACAGGCTTGATCTCGGCGTTTTGCTGCAAGATCGTCGAGGCTGCATCGGAGGGAACGCGGGTGGTGTTGGCACCCCGGTCGCCGACGGCTTCGGCACCGACGGTCGCCGCGTCTTCGACGAGACTGAACAACAGTGCGGCACCGAAGCGTTGCCAGAAGAAATTGTTGACGCGACCATCCGCGCCGCTGCGGCCGAGCGCATCGGTGGCAGGTGACGCAACGTCGATGGCAATGCCGCGCGGGGTGACCGCACGGTTCCACAGCACGAACAACCGGTATTGGCCGCGATTGAGCCCACGCTGATACTCGCCGAACACCCTGGTGCCTTTTTCCATCAGCACGACTCGGCCATTGTCCGAATAGATATTGCGCGGGATGATGCAGGTGACGAACCCCGGCTGGCTGCTGTCCATCGCGGTTTGAAGCACGCACGGAATGAACGTGCCTGCCGTCACCAGGAAATTGCGGTCGGGAAGCGGTCGGGCCTGCGCCTGTCCGATGGATGAGGCGCGGCGCAGCGTTTCGAGATTGGTGAGTTCGCGGGGTGGCGCGCGTCCGATCACGCCCGCGCCAGCATTGTCGTTTCCACCCTGCGCGGCAGTGCCGTCGCTGGCGCTGCCGTCGCGTTCGCCGCCATAGGCAATCAGCGAAGAACGACGGGCCGCTTCGCGCAACACTTGCGCTGGCGATGCCTGTTGCGGTTGCGTCTGTGTCTGACCGGCTGCTTGTCCGGGCTGACCCATGATCGGTGGCACTTGGGTGGCATTCAACGCGATGGGAGCGTTCGGATCGGTGGGTGCGACTGCCAGCGTCGGCGCGATGACCGTGTTCGGATCATAGCGCGCCGGTTCAAGCGCAGGCTTGGGTTTGACGGCGGGCAGCGTTGAATTTCCGGTAAACCCGGAACCCAGCGCCAAGACTGTGAACATAACCGCGCCGGCCGCCGCTGCGAGACCGATGACTTTCTTCGGGTCCATCGCCGTGCCCGCAATCGGGGGCATCTTGTTGGCGCGTTCGATTGCTGGCGTCCGGTCGATGTCGCCGGGGTTCGGTGTCTGATCGACAGTGAAGCGTTCGGCTGGCGTGTCCATTATCGCTGTCCTTCCGTCGTGCGTTCAACGACCGACGAAGCCGTCCCGGTTTTCGGATCGCGGCCGTAGAAATCCTGCGCCTCGTTGAAGACGCACAGCACCTCTTTGCCGCGCCGCAAGCGGAGCTGGCTGAAGACGCCGTGGATGACGACGAACTCGTCGCGGACATCGAACGGAACGATGGTCTCGGTGCCGTCCGGGTTGACCGCAAAGAAGGCAGGTAATTCGCGCTGGCCCGGAAAGCGCAGTGCCGTGAACTGGCCATTGTCGGTGATTTCGGAGGGCTGGATCGCGCTTGAACCCTGCACGGCATAATGGAGGTTGCGCTTGCCTTCGAGGACCGCGAGATCGAGTGCCGACCGGATGGCACCGGTTTGCAGCGCGACCGAGCGTGAATAGGCCGACTGTGTTGCGGCCGCTTGCGCAGCAGCGGCTTCCTCGCGCGGATAGCGAAACACGACTTTGAAGAAGGTGTCGGCCACACGCGACCCGATTTGACCGCGCCGGGCCGTCAGCTCGAATGTGTAGGTGCGAACCCCAGCGCTCGAACGGGTCAGCACAATCAAATTGGTCGATCCTGCCAGCTCGCGCGGCTTGATGAAGAGCGAGTTTTCGGCAGGTGCCACTTCCCACGATACGGTGTCACCGAGTGCAACATGTTCGACGCGCTCGCCGACGGAGAACACAATCTGCGTTGCCGAGCGGAACACGCCGACGACGCGGAAAACCTGTGCATCGCTATATACGACTTCGCGGATGCGCTGGTCTTGCGACGTCGGGTGCGGCGTTTCAGCGGCAAATGCCGGTTCCGTGATGGCGACGGAGATGGCGACCGCAAATGCGAGCTTGATCTTCATTGCGCCACCTCCAGATCGGCGCGGTAGGTTTGGACTTCGAGGCCCAGCGGGTTCTTGAACCGCTGTTGCTCGGTCGTCGGCGTGTCGGTCGTATCGAACGTCACGGTCGCGATGGCGGGCGTGTCGGTCGAGATTGAGCCATGCTGAAGCGTCTTGGTGAACCGCACTTGCGCGACTTGCTTGGAAACGAACGTCACCGATTTGACCGCGATGAACACAGTATCGAGGTCGGTGAACACGCTTTGCGGCGACTTGGGATTATCCTTTCCGTAGAATGCAATCCACCGCGCCTGCTCGTCGCGCGACGACATCGCCAGCACGCCCTCGAAAAACTCTTTGCGCGCCTGTGGAATCCAGCCTTCGCGATTGCGGACATAATCGGCGAGGAAATACTTCGAGACCGCTTCCTCGTAACTCGCATGGCGGTCACCGGAGAGTTGCGAAGTGATTTCGCTGGCGCCGGTCGCTTTGTCGACAGTGATGACATAAGGCGCGACGGTCTTAAGCGGGGCAAGCATTGCCACCGCCGCGACGCCTGTAATGGCAAGTCCACCCGCGATAGCGGCGATGATCCAGGCCAATCGCTTCGAGCGATTGGCTGCCAACAGCCGGTCATGATCCCAACTTGCGGATTCCGCAAAATAGGATTTCAGATCGTCTTTGTCGGTGACTCCGCTCGCCATGATATTCAGCAACTTCTAATGGAGGTTGGGGGCGCGACCGCGCTGATCGGTGGCACTCGCGGAAGAGGCTTGTCACTAAGACGAGCCTTCGAATCGCGGGGATTTTGCTGCGCTGGACCGGCCAACGGAAACACTTCGACGCCGCTCTGCGTTGCGCTGGCGGGCTTCACGACGCCGCTCGCCGGATCGACGGTCGGGAGGATCGATCCGTAAACATTGGCCGGCCGACGATGCTTTCCGTCGCATCGCGCGAGTTTGGACGATTTAGACGCCGCGATCGTTGTGGTGACGGGCGCGATCAACATGATGGCGAGCGTGGCAAGTTTCACATAGTGGCGCATTGATCATTCCTCATGTGTTGCCCCGACTGACCGACCCCGAACCGCGGAAGCGATCCACCCGACGCCCAACGGCGCTTAGCGATGCTCGCGTGCCGCTAACCCCACGACCGATTGCAAAGCCGCCAGCGGCAGAAATTGCCGATGCAAACTGGTTTGCAAGGGCAGGGCCGCCGCCGCCCAGCGAGGCTGCGAGCATCGGAATCTGCAGAAAAAAGAAGAAGCCCAGCGCGTAGAACGCCAGCACTTTGATCGCGGCCTGTCCGATTTCGTCATTCTCGGAGACTGTAGTCAAAATGGATTCGCCGACCTGCGTCAGAAACAGCGTCAGCACGAGCGCAAACACGATCAGCATCAGGAAGTTGATGCAGGCACCTAGCCACGAGAAGAAATATCCGCGCGTTGACTCGAACAGCAGGGCCGCGACGAACAGCGGGCCGACGACCGACAGCAATGCCAGCGCGAAGAGCCCGAACGCCGTAATCACGAAGCCGATCGCCGCGCAGAGCAATGTGGCAACCATGACGAGGACGATGAGGAAGCCGGAGAGCACTGCATAGCCAATATCGGGCAATGGTCCCTGGGTTTCTTGATAGGTTTTTGCGATGTCACGCATCGTATTTGCCGTTGCGAACCCGGTTCCGGCCAGCTTGTCGTAAAAGCCGCCTAAGCCACCGATGTCGGCACCGCCGAGTGCCGAGGCAAACTGGCTCGGCAGTCCTCCGACAGCGAACATGCCGATCTGTGCACCGTAGAGTGATGTGACTGCGAAATAGAGGAACGCCAGCTGACAGCCACGATAGGCATATTCGCGAAACGGATATTGCACCGCCCCGCGCATGATCGCGTAGCCGAGCAGCGAAATGTAAATGACGATACCGATCCGCAACGCGGGTGAAACGATGCCGATCACCGCTGCGTATTTGCCGACGATGCCCGCGAGCGCACTGTTGAGCGCGTCGAACATCGTGGTGAAAACATGATCGGTGAAGTTCATGATGCGGTATCAGCCTCTCAATTGTTCCATTTCAGATGGGCTTTGGCGTAGGCGGCAGCGCTGCAATTGGCAGTGACGACGGCAGGTACCGAAGTTGCTGGTGCGTTCGATGCGGACCATTGCAGACAGATTTTCTGCATCGGTTCGATGTCGGCGGGATTGGCGACATAATATTTCCACGTCCGTGGAGGCATGTCCGCTGGGGGTGCGGACTTGCCGCATCCCCCTAGGAATAATGCGATAAGAAGCGGCCCGGCCCGCATCATTGCTGGCCTTTGTAGTAACGGCTTGCCGCATCCATCTTCTGCGCGAGAGCAGCTTGTCCCGATGCCGCGCGCTCGCGCACTTGGGCCGCTTGTTGCAAGGCAATGGCCTGCAACCGCAACTGGTCATTCTGCATCGCGGCGGACTCAAGCTGGAGCCGCGCAGTGAGATCGACCACTTCCTTCGATGTGCCAGCCGAGGTGAGACGACCCCGCAGTTGTTCGAGACCTTGCGTGCGTGATGTAACCGCCGCGCCGATGTTTTCAGCAAGGCCTGCCTGAATACCGATGTTGCGCGCATTGAGATCGAACGCGGCGCGAGATTGTTTGGAACCAGCGACACCAAGCTGTGCGAGCAGGTCGCGATACACCGCATCGGCTTTGCCGCGTGCGGCACCCACGACATCGAGGTTGCCGGTGCCGAAGCCTTTCAGCGATCCCGCTGAAGTATCGAGCTGGCGCAGGGCATCGGTCTGGAGTTGCTTTGCGAGCGTTGGAATGTCGGTGAGCTTGTTCAAATCCTGATAGAGCTTTTGCGCTGCTGAG
>JANOVZ010000066.1:0-46257 GCA_031417655.1 Sphingomonas sp.
GGCACACAGCGCATATTCGAGGTTGCTGAGGCCCGGCCCTTCAAATTCAAACGAGTCGTCAACGGGAATGCGCCCTGCGCTCGGCGGCATAAACAGGTTCCAGATGCCCGCGGCTTTCGCCCGCGCCTTTTCCTCTTCGACCACGGGCAGGACTTTCCAGCGCGACCCTTGCGCCTGCTGGTCATAATAATCCTGCGCACGGGGGAAAACATGCGCGGCCATATGATCGCGGACCCGGTCGCGCCAATAGCGTTGACGGTCTGTCAGATCGAAGTCCATCGGTGCTCTCCTTTACGTTGACGTAAAGCCTATGGCGCTTCAACGCCCGCTTTGCCTAGCCCTTTTGTGGCGACGCGACGGCAAGCTTGGCGATGCGTGCATCATGTTCGGCCTGACCGAAGGGGAATCGAAGAAAGACAGCCGTTGCGATGGCCGACAACACCAGTGTCGTTACGATGAAATAGAGGTTCATGGCGTTGAGCACATCGGCGGGCACCTGCCCAACTGCTGCTTTCTCAGGAAACGACGCGAGTGAAAGTAACAACCCCGCGACCAGAATGCCGAGCCCCGTCGCGGTCTTCTGCATGAACAATGTGCCTGCAAAAAACAGACCCTCTTCGCGGCGCCCCGTCTGTTCCTCGGACGCCTCGACGACATCGGACATCATCGATCCACTGATAATCAGTGCGCCGATCCCTGCCGCCGTGCCGGTTGTGTTTAACAACAGGAAAACCGGCAACAACATTGGTGATCCGGGTTCAGGAAAAAGCCCAAGCAATCGCAATGTGTAAGTAGACACGATGAAAAGCGCCGAAACAATCGACAGCAGCGCCGCCGCCCGCACTTTGCCCATGGCGCGTGCCATTGGCGTTATCACAAAGAAAATCGCAATCATCCCGCCAAACAATGCGCCAGCGTAAATAAGCAACTCGCCGGGACTGAACTGCCAGACATAATTGAGATTATATTGCGAGATGGCAAAGCCAACACCCTGATTGGTGTATCCAAAAACGCCCGCGATCATCAGAATGATGAACGCCCGGTTCGACAAAGTCGTGCGCATCTCGCTGACAATGACGCCAACGGGTTGTGGCTCAATCCGTTTCAGCGGCGGTTTGGCATGGGCGCGATGCGTCCCCAGCGCCGATGCGAGAACCGTCACGGCCATAACGACCGCCCCGAACAGACCATAGGTCTGAAATCCCGCTGCGGCTCCCGGTCCCGACATTTGTGTCAGGAACACGCCGTATGCCAGCATCAGCATCGCCAGTCCGCCGAGCCAGCCGAACAGAAAACGATAACGCAGCACGGCGGTCCGCTCGTGATAATCAAGCGTCATTTCGGGTGCCATCGCCAGCGATGGCACTTCGTTTGTCGCAATCGCGGCGCGCGCAAGGATCGCTGTGACGAGCAACCAGCCCATGACCATCGGACCGGTCCCTTCGGGCGGATGCCAAAGCAAAAGCCAGCTCAGCGCAATCGGAAGCGCGGACGCATAAAGCCACGGGTGCCGCCGTCCCCAGCGTGTGTGCGTCCGGTCGCTGAGCACACCGATGACGGGATCGATCATCGCATCGAAGATCAACGCAACGGCAATGACGAGGCCCACGGTGCTCGCGGGCAACCCGACCACTTGGTTGTAATAAAGCAGGAGAAAGGTCGAAAAGCCGTTCTCTTTAATGCCGTAAGCGATGGCACCGATCCCATAGGCAATTTTGGTGCCGAACGGGACGTGGTCCTTGTTAATCACCAAACTCTCTCCCGTTCGCCCTGAGCTTGTCGAAGGGCTGTCCTTCTTTGGCGCATTTTCAAAGAAGGACAAGGCTTCGACAAGCTCAGCCCGAACGGAAGTTGTGACCATGTTCCAACTGCCGTTACGGAAAGGGGCCGCACGCAAATGTTGCTTGCCGTAAACGTAAAGCAGGCATAGCTTCACTGGCAAATCAGCCGATTTTGTAGGAGAGTCGCCCGTGATTGATAGTACTTCCGATCTGGAAATTTTCCGCACCGAAACCCGCGCCTGGCTTGAGGCAAACTGCCCGCCCGAAATGCGCGAACCCGTGCGTAGCGAAGATGATGCCTGCTGGGGCGGACGCAATCCGACATTTAAGTCACCTGCACAAAAGCAGTGGATGGATGTGATGGCGGCCAAGGGCTGGACCGTGCCCGACTGGCCGGTGGCTTACGGCGGCGCAGGCCTGACGCCCGAGCAGTCGAAAATCCTGAAGCAGGAAATGCAGTCGTTGAAATGCCGCTCGCCGCTGTCGAGCTTTGGCATCTGGATGCTCGGCCCGGCGCTGCTCCAGTTCGGCACCGAGGAACAGAAAGTCCATTATCTCAACCAGATCGCCAAGGGCGAAATCCGCTGGTGCCAGGGTTATTCGGAGCCTGGATCGGGGTCTGACTTGGTTTCTATGCAGACTTACGGCGAGGACAAGGGCGACCATTGGGTCGTCAACGGCCAGAAAATCTGGACGAGCTATGCCGACAAGGCCGACTGGATTTTCTGCCTCGTCCGCACCGACAAGACGAACAAATATCAGGGTATCAGCTTCCTGTTGTTCGACATGAAAACGCCGGGCGTCACGACCAAGCCGATCCTGCTGATCAGCGGCAACTCACCGTTTTGCGAGACGTTCTTCGACAATGTCGCGGTGCCGAAGAACCAGATCGTCGGCGAACTGAACCGCGGCTGGGACGTCGCCAAGTATTTGCTCGGTCACGAGCGCGAGATGATTTCGGGCGGCGGCCTCGGCACCGACATGATGTCGATCGGCGCGCAGTATAAGGATGTTGCGGGCGAGGAGCCGGTACTCCGCGCCGACATGGCCGACTTCGATGTCGAGGTCATGGCGTTCCGCGCGATGAGCGAGAAGTTCGTCGACGAGATGAAAGCGGGCAAATCGCACCCGGCACAACCCAATATGATGAAATATGTCGGGACCGAGCTGAACAAGCGACGCAGCGAATTGATCATGGCGGCGGGCGGCTCCGAGGCACTCGAATGGGACAGCGAAGGTTCACGCGGCGGTGCAAAAGCACGCGGCTGGCTGCGCACCAAGGCGAATAGCATTGAAGGCGGCACGAGCGAAGTCATGCTCGGTGTCGTGGCGAAGCGGATATTGGACTTGCCGGGGGCTTGACGGTGCAGCAGGCGGAGAAAAGTGTCAGACACTTTTTCGCCTGCGACGTTGAACCCAAATTGAACAATTGACCGCGAAAAAGTGTCTGACACTTTTCTCCGCTGGAGACAAAAATGCCCCTCTACCTCAACGAAGACCAGGCGATGCTCCGCGACACTGCGAAACCGTTCATCGCGGACGCTGCGCCCGTTAAGCACCTGCGCTCTTTGCGTGAAGACGCCACCGGCTTCAGCCGTGATCTCTGGAAGCAATTCGCCGAAATGGGCTTCACCGGGATCATGGTGCCCGAAGCGCATGGCGGGATGGGCATGGGCTATGTCGAGGCGGGGATCGTGCTCGAGGAAATCGGTCGCAACCTGACGCCGTCGCCGTTCCTGACCACCGCCGTCGCGGCGGTCGAAGCGCTAAAAGCCAGCAGACGCTTGTCCGAGGAATGGCTCCCCAAAATCGCATCGGGCGACGCCATCGTCGCGCTCGCCATCGACGAAGGCGCGAAGCATCGCCCCGAAGCGACCGCGATGAAGGCCGAACGCTCGGGCAATGGCTTTAAGCTGTCGGGCACCAAAGCGTTTGTGCTCAACGGCCATGTCGCCGACATGATGATCGTCGTCGCGCGCACCGCGAGCACGGCGGGCGATAGCGACGGCCTGACATTATTCGCTGTGCCCAAGGACGCAGGCCAGACCTCCGACCCCCGCCGCCTCGTCGACGCCTCGCTCGCCAGTCATGTCACTTTTGACGGTGTCGAAGTCGATGCCGACGCGGTGATCGGCGATGTCGACGGCGGCTGGTCGGTTCTCACCAAATTGCTCGATGCGGGTCGTGTCGGGGCTGCTGCCGAGATGATCGGCGTCGGGTCCGCGGCGATGGACATGACGGTCGATTACCTCAAGCAACGCAAGCAGTTCGGGAAACTCATCGGCGAGTTTCAGGCGTTGCAACACCGCGCCGCGCATCTCTACGGCGAAATGGAAGTCGCGCGGGCGACCGTTTTGAAAGCCCAACAGCTGCTCGACTCGCAAGACCCCCGCGCCGAAATCGCGGTTGCCGTCGCCAAGGCCAAGACCGGCAAAGCCGTCCGCCTGTCAGTCCAGGAAGGCGTCCAGATGCACGGCGGCATTGGCATGACCGACGAATATGACATCGGCCTGTTCATGAAACGCGACCGCGCGCTCGAGGAATTTTTCGGCGACGCGCGCTATCATGCCGAACGGGTTGCGCGGATGAGCGGCTACTGATGGCGAAACAGAGCAAGAGCCACCCCCAGCCCCTCCAGCAAGGGCTGAAGGGGAGCTACAGCGCACTGGAGACTTCCCTCCGCGCCTTCGTGGAGGGGCTGGGGGTGGCCTCTTTCTGGTGGACGAAAAACTAATGCCGCTCGATACCGAAACCTTCAACGCGTTGATCGAAACCGTCGAGCGGTTCGTCACCGAGCGCCTGCGCCCCGCCGAAGCCGAAGTCGCAGAAACTGACGATATTCCCGCCGATCTCGTTGCGGAGATGAAGGCACTCGGCCTGTTCGGCCTGTCGATCGATCCCGAATATGGCGGGCTCGGTCTCAACATGCTCGAAGAAGTTAAAGTCGGCATGGCGCTGGGCAAAACGTCGCCCGCCATGCGCTCCACCTTCGGCACCAATGTCGGCATCGGCAGCCAGGGCCTCGTCATGGCGGGCACCCCCGACCAGCAAGCCAAATGGCTGCCCGGCATTGCGTCAGGCGAGATCATCACGAGCTTTGCCCTGACCGAACCCGATGTGGGATCGGACAGCGCCAACGTCAAAACCCGCGCCGTAAAAGTCGGCAACCAGTGGAAACTCACAGGCACCAAACGCTACATCACCAACGCCGACCGCGCACACTTATTCACGGTCATGGCACGCACCGGCGAGCCTGGCGCAAAGGGCGTTTCGGCTTTCCTCGTCCCTGCTGACTCGCCCGGTCTGCGCGTCGGGACGCCGGAAAAGAAAATGGGCCAGCAAGGCGCGCACGTCTGCGACGTCCATTTCGATGACGTTCCTGTGCCGCCTGAAAACATGCTCGGCGAAGAAGGCGAAGGCTTCAAGGTCGCGATGCGCGTCCTTGATCGCGGACGGCTGCACATCGCGGGCGTCTGCGTCGGTGCAGCCGAGCGGTTGATTGCCGACTCGGTTGCTTATGCGACGACGCGTATCCAGTTCGGCAAACCCATCTCGGAACATCAGCTGATCCAGGGCATGATTGCCGACATGAAGACCGAATGTCTCGCGGCGAAGGCACTCGTCCTCCAAACTGCTGCAGACAAAGATGCCGGCGCCAACGTCACGATGGAAGCTGCCGCTGCCAAATATTTTGCCAGCGAAATGGTCGGCAGGGTTGCTGATAAAGCCGTCCAGATTTTCGGCGGTGCCGGCTACATCGCCGATTACGGCATCGAACGTTTTTACCGCGACGTCCGCATTTTCCGGATTTACGAAGGCACCAGCCAGATCCAGCAGCTGATCATCGCGCGCGAAACAATCAAAAGGGGCGGATAACATGGACGCAGCAAAACTCTTCCGGCTCGATGGCCGCGTGGCACTCATAACCGGCGGATCGCGCAATATCGGCGCATGGATTGCCGAGGGCTTCATCGCACAGGGGGCCAAAGTCTATATCTCCTCGCGCAAGGCCGACGCCTGCTTTGCGATGGCCGAACAGCTGGGGCCGAATTGCATCGCCCTGCCGCAAGACGTCTCGACTGTCGCCGGATGCAAAGCCCTTGCCGCACAACTCGCCGAACATGAAACGTCGCTCAACATCCTCGTCAACAACGCTGGCGCAGCATGGGGCGCGCCGTTCGAGACTTTCGACGAAAAAGGCTGGGACAAGGTCATGGACCTCAACGTCAAATCACCATTCTTCCTGACGCAAGCGCTGCACGAACATCTCAAAGCCGCCGCCCGCGCCGACCGCCCCTCGAAAGTCATCAACATTACATCGATTGACGGACAACGCCTGAATCCGTGGGATACCTACAGCTACCAGACATCGAAAGCGGCGCTGATTTACTTGACCAAACGCATGGCCGCGCGCCTTGTAAAGGACCACATCAACGTCACGTCCCTGGCCCCCGGCGCCTTCCCATCGGACATGAACCGTGCGGCGCGCGACCATGGTGGCGAAGTGGCAAAGGGCATCCCCTCCGGCCGGATTGGCGAACCCGAAGACATGGCCGCGGCAGCAATTTACCTCGCCAGCCGCGCGGGTGACTATGTTGTCGGCGATACGCTGACGGTTGATGGTGGCCTTGTCAACGCGGCGGTCGGCACGAGTATCGACGCCTAGGCCGTCATTGCGAGCGCAGCGAAGCAATCCAGTTGAACATTGCAAACTGGATTGCTTCGCTACGCTCGCAATGACGAACTCAACCCACTCGCTCGATCATCAACTTCATATTCGCCGTCGCAATCGGCTTCGTCCGATCCTCCTGCCACGCCGTCACCAGCACGTTCGTAATCCGCCGCCCCAACCGGATAATCTCGGCTTCAGCATAGGTCTCGAGGCGGGCGGCCCCGCGCAGATAATCGACCGTCACGCTGATCGGCTTAATCATCGCCCCTTCGGGCAGAGCATCGAGCACAGTCACCCAAGCCGCATTTTCCAGCAATCCGGCAATCGCACCACCGTGCAGGAACCCGGGGCGCCCCGTAAATCCCTCGGCAAATGGCATAACCACATGCGCGCCGTCACGGCGCAGTCCGAGCGTCTTGGCATAAGGCGATCTGAACTCAGTCAACCGCGGTAAACATATAGGTGCCGGCAACGTGCGCGAGCGGGTGCGCGGGATCGCCGTCATGCGCTTCGCCCCGAATGAACGCGATACGCCGCGTCAGTTTATAACATTCGGCGCGCCCGATCACGGTTTTGCCGGGTTCAGCAGGACGAAGATAATCGATGCGCAAATCCACTGTCGCGAGCGGGCTGAATGCGTCGGTTTTTATCCAGCATGCAATGCTTGCCGCCATATCCATCAGCGCAATGATTGGCCCCGATGCCAGCACGCCAGTCGCTGGATCACCGATAAGGTCGTCGCGATAAGGCAACGCGAGCGCCACCCAGTCGCTTCCATGCGCATGATAAGCAAAGCCCAGCATCCCGTTGTGCCCCATGCGGCTCATTGCCTTGATAAAAACGGAGGCGTCAAAATCGCTCATATTTGTTCCATACCGTTCGGGCTGAGCTTGTCGAAGCCCTGATTTTCGTCTTAGCTATTTTTAAGAAAAGGACAGCCCTTCGACAGGCTCAGGGCAAACGGAGTTTGGAAATGCACCCCTTTCATCATGCTGCCGCAACGCCCGATAGAGCTGCGGTCATTGTCGCCGAAACCGGTGCGGTGACGACCTATGCCGATCTCGATGCGGCGTCGAACCGCGTGGCGCAGTTTTTCCGGTCTATGGGCTATCAGGCAGGCGACGCCGTTGCATTTTTCCTTGAAAACACACCCGAATATTTTGCGCTGGCGTGGGGTGCGCAGCGTGCTGGCCTGCATTTCGTGTGCATCTCGTCAAAACTGACAGCGAGCGAAGTTGATTATATCTTCATCGACAGCGGTGCAAAATTACTCATCGCGAGCGCATCGCTGGCGCCAATCGCAATCGCGCTGACCGCTTCGACCGATCGCTATAGCCTTGGTGGTCCAATTGCGGGCTTTGGTCGGTGGGAAGACGCCGTTGCCACGATGCCCGCCACGCCTATCGCCGATGAAACGGCCGGACAGGGGATGCTTTATTCAAGCGGCACGACGGGGCGACCCAAGGGCATTATCCGCGATGCATTGCCCGACCCTGCGATCGATGCAGTAACGCCGCTGGCACGGCTCGCCGCCGGGTTTTTCGGCTTGAACGCGGAGAGCATCTACTTGTCGACAGCACCGCTTTATCATGCCGCGCCGCTTGGCTGGACGATGACGTTGCATCAATTGGGCGGGACGGTTGTCCTTATGAACAAATTTGACGCGGAAGCCGCGCTGGCGAACATCGAGCGTTACCGCTGCAACGCCGGTCAGTTCGTCCCCACCCATTTTGTTCGGATGCTCAAATTGCCCGAAGATGTGCGCAACCGTCACGACGTTTCGAGCATGAAAGTCGCGATTCACGCCGCTGCCCCATGTCCTGTCCCCATCAAACAAGCCATGATCGACTGGTGGGGACCGGTGATCGATGAATATTATGCAGGGACAGAAGCAAACGGCTTTACGGGCATCAAAGCCGCGCAGTGGCTGACCCACCCGGGCTCGGTCGGCACCAGCATCGGCGAGGCCAAGCTCCACATTTGTGACGAAGACGGGAACGACCTGCCGACGGGGACCGAAGGTATGATCTTTTTCGAAGGGTCAAGATCGTTTCACTATCATAACGATCTCGAAAAAACTGAGGAAAGCCGGAACAAGCATGGCTGGTCAACGCTTGGCGACGTCGGTCGTGTGGACGATGATGGCTATCTTTACCTGACCGACCGCAAGAGCTTTATGATCATTTCGGGCGGCGTGAACATCTATCCGCAAGAGATCGAAAACCTGCTCGTCACGCATCCCAAAGTTGCCGATGTTGCCGTGATCGGCGCACCGCATGATGAGATGGGTGAAATGGTTGTCGCCGTTGTGCAACCCGCTGATTTGGCCGAGGCAGGCAATGATCTCGCCGCCGAACTCACCGTTTTTTGCCGCGCTTCGCTGTCGGGCATCAAAACCCCCCGCCGCATCGACTTCATGGCCGAACTTCCGCGCCACGACACCGGCAAACTCTACAAACGCCTGATCCGCGATGCTTATTGGGCAAAGGAAAATACATGACCGACCGCGTTAGTATCACCGTCACCGACCAAATCGCCGATGTCCGCCTGAACCGCGCGGACAAGATGAATGCGATTGATCCGGCAATGTTTGAAGGGATTGGTGCTGCGATTGACGCGCTGGGCGACCGTAGCGATATCCGTTGCGTCGTCCTGTCGGGGGAAGGTAAAGCGTTCTGTGCGGGGCTCGACATGGCGAGCATGGCAGCGGGCGGATCGGGCACGAGCGCGACCCGCAACGATCAAGGATCAATCCTGCCGCAGCATGTCGCGCTCGGCTGGCGCAATCTGCCGATGCCGGTCATTGCGGCTGTGCACGGCGTCGCCTTTGGTGGTGGCTTACAGATAATGTCGGGCGCGGACATCCGGATTGCCGCACCGGGCACACGCTTTTCGATCCGTGAAAGCTATTGGGGCCTTGTCCCCGACATGGCGGGCTTTGTAATCTGGCGCGGGCTGGTGCGCGATGATGTACTGCGCGAGCTGGTTTACACCGCGCGCGAATTCGATGCCGACGAAGCGCTGCACCACGGGTTCATCTCGCGCATCGCCGATGATCCGCATGCCGCCGCAATGGACCTCGCGACGACTATCGCCCGCCACAGCCCGCACGCGATGCGCGGGGCTAAACGGCTCTGCAACATGGCCCACGACACGCCCGAGCGCGCTATTCTTGAAGCCGAAACGCGCGAACAGATGGCGGTCATCGGCAAAGCCAATATGATGGAAGCCGTCGCCGCGCACATGGGCAAACGTGCGCCCGTCTTCGTCGATTAGACCGCGCGGACTTTCATTGCGTCGAACTTGGCGGGAAATTCCTCGGGAAATGCGGTCGGCCCGCTGGCATCGGTATAAACAAGTGTCGTTTCGCAGGTGGCCACGCAAACGTCTTTTTGAAATGCCGCCGACAGGATGCTCCACGACCGCTCGCCGATCCGCCCGATGCCGCTGGCGATCGTCACGGGCGCGGGGTGGTGCGCTTCGGCCAGATAGGCAATGTCGACGCCCGCGATCAGCCAGCGGATGCTGCGATCACCCCGGAACAGGTCGAGCGTGCGGTTGAACTGCCCGCGCCCCTCCTCGAACAGCCCGGCCATCGACACATTGTTGATGTGGCCGAGCAAGTCGAGATCAGCCCAGCGCGTCGGAATGTCAGTGCTAAACGGATAGGCTGCAGGATTGAGCCGCCATCCTTCGGGCTTTGCCATTTCAGCGCGGCGCCATCCGGATCGCGCCATCAAGCCGCACATCTTCGCCGTTGAAATAACCGTTCTCGATCATCGTCAGCGCTAGATGCGCATATTCGGCGGGCTTCCCGAGCCGCTTGGGATGCGGCACTTGCAGCGCGAGCGAGTCCTGTGCGGGCTGCGGCAAGGCGGCGAGCAGCGGCGTTTCGAAAATGCCCGGCAGGATCGTGTTCACGCGAATCTGCTCGTTCATCAAGTCACGCGCGATGGGGAGCGTCATGCCGACGACCCCGCCTTTTGATGCCGAATAGGCCGCCTGTCCGATCTGGCCATCCTCGGCGGCAACACTTGCCGTGTTGATGATCACGCCACGGTCGCCCTCGGCCATTACGTCGAGCGTCAGCATGCCTGCCGCCGATTTGGCGATGCAGCGGAATGTGCCAACCAGATTGACCTGAACAACGAAATTGAAGGCATCGAGTGGGAAGTGGCGGATCGTGCCGTCTTCCTTCGAACGGCTGACGGTCTTCATCGCATTGCCGATGCCCGCGCAGTTGACGAGGATGCGTTCCTGCCCGTGCGCTTCGCGGGCTTTGGCGAACCCGGCATCGACCGACGCATCGTCGGTGACGTTCACTTCGCAGAACACGCCGCCGATTTCGGACGCAAATTCCTCGCCCTTGTTACGCTGCAGGTCAAAGATCGCGACCTTCACGCCCTTCGCTGCAAGTGCCCGAGCCGTTGCCGCACCAAGGCCTGACGCGCCGCCGGTGATGACGGCCGAAATTGTTGAGTCGAGTTTCATCTGTTGATCCTTAAAGCCGCTCTATAATCGTGACGTTGGCAATGCCGCCGCCTTCGCACATTGTCTGTAATCCATAGCGCCCGCCGCGCGCTTTCAATGCATGCACCAGCGTCGCCATCAGCTTCGTGCCGCTCGCGCCCAGCGGATGGCCCAGCGCAATCGCGCCGCCGTTGACGTTCAGCTTCGCGGGGTCGGCACCGACATGCTTCATCCACGCCATCGGCACAGGGGCAAAGGCCTCGTTGACTTCATACAAGTCGATGTCGCCGATCGTCATGCCTGCCCGCTTCAATGCGCGATCGGTCGCGAAGAGTGGCTCTTCGAGCATGATCACCGGATCGCCGCCGGTCACCGTAACATTGTGGATGCGCGCCATCGGCGTCAGGCCGTGCGCTTTCAGCGCCGCTTCGCTCACGATCAGCACGGCGGAGGCACCATCGCAAATCTGGCTGGCGTTGGCCGCAGTAATGCTGCCGCCGTCCTGGAGCAGTTTTACCGCAGCCAGACTCTCGGCCGACGCATCATAACGGATGCCTTCATCCTTCATGTGCATTTCGTTGCCATCGGGTGTTTCGACTTCCAGACCGATGATTTCGCTCTCGAACGCGCCCGACTGCGTTGCCGCCGCCGCACGACGATGCGATTCAAGCGCAAACGCATCCAGCATTTCGCGCGTAAAGCCGTGCTTCTTGACCATCATTTCGGCACCCGTGAACTGGCTGAACATGATGCCGGGATATTTCGCCTCGAGCCGCGGCGATTTATAATTGCCCATGCCCTCTTTCATGTGGAGCATCATCGTCGAGCCCATCGGCACGCGCGTCATGCTTTCGACGCCCGATGCAATGACGATGTCCTGCGTGCCCGACATGATCGCCTGCGCGGCAAACTGCATCGACTGTTGCGACGATCCGCATTGCCGGTCGATCGACACGGCAGGCACGCTGTCGGGTAAGTTGCGCGCGGCGAGCACGGCATTACGACCGACTTGTCCCGCTTGCTGCCCACCCTGCATGACGCAGCCCATGATAACGTCGTCGACGGCAGCACCATCAATCCCCGTGCGCGCAACAATTGCGTCGAGTACCGATGCCGCCATGTCGACGGGGTGCCATCCGGCGAGTTTCCCGCCGCGCTTGCCACCGGCGGTGCGGACGGCATCGACGATATAGGTTTCTGCCATTTGATTTCCTTTGACGTGAACGTAAACTTGCAGCCTCAATTGCGCGTTCGGCTTTGCGAGGCAAGGCAGATTCTGGAGGTTAGCATGGAAGTTCGTGAAGCCGTAGCGTCGAGACGATCCGTGCGCGGATTTCTTGACACACCGGTCAATCTTGAACTTGTGCAGCGACTCGTGGTCGAAGCGTCACGCGCGCCGTCGGGTGGCAATCTCCAGCCTTGGCACGTCGACATTGTTGCGGGCAATGCGATGAATCGCCTTAAACAGACGATGCTCGCCAAGCTCGCGGGCGGCCCTGAGACACCCGAATATGATATTTATCCCCAAAAACTATTGAGCCCTTATCGCGACCGCCGCTTTGCCGTCGGCGAGGCCATGTATGAGTGCATCGGTATCTCGCGCGAGGACAAGATAGCCCGCCGCATGTGGTTCGCGCGCAACTTCGCGTTCTTTGGTGCGCCGATTGCGTTGTTCATGACCGTCGACAAGCGCATGGGCCCGCCGCAATGGTCCGACCTCGGCATGTTCTTGCAAAGCTTCATGCTGCTCGCCGTCGAAGCGGGCCTTGCCACCTGCGCGCAGGAATGCTGGGCGGTCTATCCCGAAACGGTAAAGGCGTTCCTCGGCACGCCCGACGAGCGGATGCTCTTCTGCGGGATGGCGGTGGGGTATGAGGACGAAAGCGAACCGGCAAATGGATTGCGGACCGAGCGGGCAGAGGCGGGCGAGTGGCTGCGCGTCGTGCGTTAACGCGCCAGCGGTCGCATCACTTTCGCCAGCGTCATCTTCGCCACACGCCGCCCAACCTGTTCGCCAGCCTCGTTTGAGAAGCGATAATGCACACCGCCTAGCGTGCGCGAGAAGGACACTTCGCGGACCCAGTCGTCCCAGCTTGGTAGGACTTGCACTGCCGCACCCGGTATCGAGCGCGAACTGACACGCACGCCGCCGGGGGGCGCAGCGCCGGTCTCCGAATTCATGATTTCGGCCACTGTTCCGGCAAAGGTGCAATGACCGCAGGGATATTCGGGGTGGTTTGGGGTGTTGATCAGCGGTGCCCATGCCGGATCGACGTCGGTCGCGGGATTGCCGTCGTCCTGTGCATTGCGGATCGCCGTGATCGGTCGCCAGAAGTTATAGTGCATTTTGGCGGCCAGCGTCGTCATATAGGCGTCGTCGCCTGCCATTCCGACCAGTGCGAACATCCGCGCATTTTGAACCAGCGAGCGCCCGGATGCGTCGGCGACAAGGCGATAGGTCGGCATCATGTCGGGGGTGATCCGGTATCGCGCCATGAGCGATTGGTGCTCGGTCCGCGTCGTGCTGCCGCGTGCACCAAGCGTTTTAACTTCGTTGAAATCCTTCGCCCATCGCTCACTCGTCAGCGCGGGCGGTGGCGGCGGGCGCATGGCTTCGACACTGGGAATAACCCACGGCTTGAACGCCGTACTATACGGCTGGATCACGGGCAGCGCGGTGGCGATATATGTCCCCGGCGATGTGCGCGGGCGATATTGGACCTGCTTTATCGCCGGGTCGATCCCTCCTGCGGCAAGCGCCAGTTTCGCTGCTGCCTCGCCAATCAGACGGCCGGCTTCGCGCGCCGAGGCGTCGGACACGGCATTCATAGCAATGCGATAGCTGTCATCAAGGCCCGCTTTTTGAGCTGGGAAATGCCCGAGGAGAACCTGATAGGCAGCTGTGACGGCGGCGGCATCCTGTGATGCTTTCGCGTCCCCCTGTGCCATCCCGAGATAGGTCTCGTAACGTCGGTCAATCGCATTGGTTGCTTCGAACATCGCCAGCGCTACCTGCGTCGAAACATGCTCGTGATCGGGCGATTGCGCCGCGCCGGATGGTGTTGGTGCGGCACTATTGGCAACCGATTCGGCGTACCCCATCCATTCGCAAATCGTGTCTGCCAATGCCGCTACCGGGGCCAACGCCAGAACCAGTGCGCCAAACATTGCCGGTGATTTCGAGCGCCGCATTTTCATCCTCCCTGATGATTGCCGAACCCTACGATAGCGCACCGCCCGCGTCTTGCACAGAAACGACGTTGGCTAGAGTTTGCGCCCGATCAGTTCCTTCATAATCTCATTCGTCCCGCCGAAAATGCGCGTCACGCGCGCGCCGCGCCACATTTTGGCAATCGGATATTCGTTCATATAGCCCGCCCCGCCGTGCAGCTGGAGGCACTTGTCCATCACTTCCCACTGAAATTCAGTGTGCCATAGTTTCGCAGCGGCCCCTTCCTCGGCGGTCAGCTCCTTTTTCAGATGCCGCGCAATGGCCCAGTCGAGATGCGCCCAGCCAACTTGCAGTTTCGATTTCAGATCGGCGAGCGTAAACCGCGTGTTCTGGAAATCGATCACCGGCTTGCCGAACGCCTTGCGCTCGCGGACGAACGCGACGGTTTCGTCGTAGGCTTTCTGCGCTGACGCCTGCGCGCTTATCGCAATCGACAGGCGTTCTTGGGGAAGCTCACTCATCAAATAGATGAACCCCTTGCCTTCCTCGCCAAGGCAATTGGTCATCGGCACACGGACGTCTTCGAAAAACAGTTCGCTGGTGTCGGCCGCATCCATGCCGATCTTGTCGAGATTGCGCCCGCGCTTGAAACCTTCGCGGTCGGCCTCGACAAGAATGATCGACACGCCTTTCCATGCCGGCTCGACCTCGGTGTCGGTCTTGCAGCAAACAAGGATCAGGTCGGCATTCTGGCCGTTCGTGATGTAGGTTTTCGACCCATTGATGACATAATGGTTGCCATCCTTCTTTGCGGTTGTGCGGATGCCCTGAAGGTCGGAGCCAACGCCCGGTTCGGTCATCGCAATCGCAGTAATCGTCTCGCCCGAAACCAGCTTGGGCAACCAATGCTTCTTCTGCTCCTCGGACCCATAGCTGACGATATAGTTGACGACGATGTCAGACTGCAGCGAGAAACCGAGCGACGTGCCGCCGTATGCAACTTCCTCGTCGATGATTGCATTGTATCCGAAGTCGAGGCCAAGCCCGCCATATTCTTCTGGAACCGTCGGGCACAGCATGCCGACCGCGCCCGCCTTGGGCCAGATTTCCTTTTCGATGATGCCGGCTTCGTCCCAGCGCTCGATATGCGGAACGACTTCGGCTTTGATGAAGCTGCGCACTGAGTCGCGGAAAGCTTCGTGGTCTTCGTTATAGGCAGTGCGTCCAGCGACATCGAGCGTCATGGTTTTATCCTCTGATTGTTGATAGGATCAAAGCCATTGCTTTACGCGCACGTCAACCTGATTTGCGCGTTGTGAAATTTGGAGAGTGACGATGGCCGACCTGTTCGAAAACCCACTGGGTCTCGACGGCTTTGAATTTGTCGAGTTCTCGGCGCCGACACGCGGTGTGCTCGAGCCCGTGTTCGAAGTCATGGGCTTTACGCGCATTGCACATCACCGGTCGAAGGATGTCGACCTGTGGCGACAGGGGGAGATCAACCTGATCGCCAATTATGAGCCAAAGAGTCCGGCGGCCTATTTTACGGCCGAACATGGGGCATCGGCATGCGGTATGGCGTTTCGGGTGAAGGATGCCGCCGCGGCCTATGCCGAAGCGCTGAACCGCGGCGCGGAACCGGTCGAAAGCAAGACCGGCGTGATGGAATTGCGCATTCCTGCGATCAAAGGGATTGGCGGCGCGTTCATCTATCTGGTGGATCGTTATGCGACGCTCGAAAATCCGGATGCGCTGTCGATCTATGACATCGATTTCGTCTACTTACCCGGCGTAGACCGCCATCCGATCGGCGCAGGCTTCAAGAAAATCGATCACCTGACGCACAATGTTTACGGCGGGCGCATGGCGCATTGGTCGGGTTGGTATGAGCGCATTTTCAACTTCCGCGAGATCCGCTATTTCGACATCAAGGGCGAATATACCGGTCTCACCAGCCGCGCGATGACGGCACCAGACGGCAAGATCCGCATTCCGCTGAACGAGGAAGGCAAGGCCGGCGGCGGGCAAATCGAAGAATATCTACGCGCCTATAATGGCGAGGGGATTCAGCACATCGCGTTGATCTGCGATGATTTGCTGGCCTGCTGGGACAATCTGCAAAAGCTCGGCGTGCCGTTCATGACCGCGCCGCCTGAGACCTATTATGCGATGCTCGACGAACGGTTGCCCGCGCATGGCCAACCTGCTGACCAACTCAAATCACGCGGCATCCTGCTCGACGGGACAACCGAAAACGGCCAGCCGCGGTTGCTTCTGCAAATCTTCGCCCAGCCGCAAATTGGGCCGGTATTCTTTGAATTTATTCAACGCAAAGGGGACGAAGGCTTTGGCGAAGGCAATTTCAAGGCACTGTTCGAAAGCATCGAACGCGACCAGATTGAACGCGGTGTGCTCGAGGTGGCGGAATGACCGCGCATCCCTTCGCGCTCAATAAAATCCATCACGTCGCTTATCGCTGCCGCGATGCCAAGGCGACGGCGGACTGGTATGCGCAGATGCTCGGCATGGGCTTCACGACCGCCTTTTCGGAGGATCATGTGCCGTCGACGGGGGCGTATGACCCCTATATGCACATCTTCCTCGATTGCGGCGGCGGGAATGTGATTGCGTTTTTCGAGTTGCCCAACCAGCCCGATATGGGCCGCGATCCTAACACGCCCGAATGGGTCCAGCATATTGCATTTGAAGTCAAAGATCGGAAAACACTGCTCGCCGCGAAAGCGCATCTGGAAAGCCAAGGCGTCGATGTACTCGGCCCGACCTATCACGGGATTTTCCGGTCGATTTATTTCTTTGATCCCAATGGCCACCGGCTTGAGCTTGCCTGCGACATCGGCACGGCGGATCAATATGATGAATTAAAGCGGGTTGCGCCGATGATGCTTGACGAATGGGCGCGAACAAAGAAGGCTCCGCGCCATGCAGACTGGCTGCATGTTGATCCGGGGTCCCTTGTCGAATGAAACTTGCTAGTCTGAAATCGGGACGCGACGGCCGCTTGGTTGTCGTGTCGAATGACCTCGCCTGGTATGCCGACGCGCAGCATATTGCTCCAACGTTGCAAGCCGCGCTCGACAACTGGGACGCGCTGGTCCCCTCGCTTGAAGCGCTGGCCACGGACCTAGCGCATGAAGCGATCCCGATGCGGCGGTTTCATGAACGGCTGGCTGCGGCCCCCTTGCCGCGCGCTTATCAGTGGGCCGACGGATCCGCCTATGTGAACCATGTCGCACTGGTGCGGCAGGCACGGGCCGCCGAAATGCCCGACAGTTTCTGGCACGATCCGCTGGTCTATCAGGGCGGGTCGGACGGGTTTTTGGGACCGCGCGATCCCATCCCGCTCGCCGATCCCGAGTGGGGATGCGACATGGAAGCCGAAGTTGTCGTCGTCACCGGCGATGTCGCACAAGGGGCGTCACGCGACGAAGCCTTAGCGGCGATCCGCCTGATCGGCCTGACCAATGATGTTTCGCTCCGCAATCTGATCCCAGTGGAAATTGCCAAAGGCTTCGGCTTCTACCAGTCGAAACCCGCAAGTGCATTTTCGCCAGTGTTCGTCACACCCGCGACACTTGGCGACCGCTGGGCCGACGGCAAGCTCAATGGTGCCTTGAATGTCAACTTGAACGGCAAGCCGTTCGGCCGCGCCGATGCCGGGGTCGATATGACCTTCGATTTTGGCACGCTGATTGCACATCTTGCAAAAACCCGCGCATTGTCCGCGGGCACGATCGTCGGCTCGGGCACGGTGTCAAACCGGGACGCCGACGGTGGCCCCGGCAAACCCGTAAGCGCGGGCGGCCTTGGCTATAGCTGCATTGCAGAAGTCCGCATGGTCGAAACCATCCAGTCGGGCGCGCCCGTCACGCCGTTCCTTAAATCAGGCGACAGCGTGCGCATCTGGATGGATGACGCAAAACACCACCCAATTTTTGGGGTTATCGAGCAAACCGTCGGTTAGGCCCGCCCGATCATCCGGTCGACCACACCCTCCACCAGCGACAATGGCACCCCGCCGGTTTGCACCAATGCGTCGTTGAATGCTGCGGGATCGAACTTCGTACCCAACGCCTTTTTTGCCTTGTCGCGAAGTCCGACGATCACGTTGTGGCCCATTTTATAGCCGCACGCCTGACCCGGTGATACGCAATAACGATCGGTTTCGCTGGTCATCGCGTCGCGGCCCTTGCCGGTTTCGGCCACGAGAAACGCGACTGATTGCTCGCGTGTCCAGCCCTTTGAATGCAGCCCGGTATCAACAACGAGGCGACAGGCGCGGAACTGTTGCGCCTGTAGGTATCCGATCCGCCCAAAGGGATCGGTCTTGTAGAGGCCAAACTCGTCCATCAACTGCTCGGCATAAAGTGCCCAGCCTTCAACGAAGGCATTGAACCCCATCATCGATGAGATCAGTGGAATGAGGCTGCGGTTTTCGGCAAGATAGGCTCCCTGCCACGCATGGCCGGGAATGGCCTCGTGCGCTGAAAGGCTGGCGAGCTGATATTTTGGCCACAAGCGCGTCGTTTTTAGATTTACATAATAGATTGCGGGTCGTGTCCCGTCGAGCGAGGCAAAATTCATGTAGCCAAGCGCTGCTCCGTCCTGAATGTCCACGGGCACGCGCTTCACATCGACAGGCGCTTTCATGTTCATGTGCGAGATGCGCGGCATCAGCGCGCGCTGTGCGGCGATTTTGCCGTTGATGTAAGCGATTAACTGGTTTCGTCCCACGTCGGTATCGGGAAACAGAAATTTGGGGTTGCTGTTCAGTGCGACGACGCGCTCGCCAACTGTGCCCTTTGTCATCCCCTGTGCCCGCAGGATCGCATCGATTTTCGCTTTGATCTCTGCGTTCTGGGCCAGGCCGATCTTGTGGATCTCATCCGCGTTTGTCGTGGTCGTGGTGCCGAGGCGAAGGCCATAGGCATAATAGGCCTCACCTTCGGGCAATCGCTGAACTCCCGCGACGTCGGGCGCATTCTTTGTTGAATCGGCAAAAGCTGCGATCTGTCGGTCGAGCGCGGGATAGACAATGTTTTCGATGACCTTTGTAACGCGCGCACTCCAGTCGCCCGCAATGCCTGCCGCTTTTGCGCGCTTGGTCAGCGATGCCGCCATTGGCTGATCAGCCGCTGCAATCGCGCGAAAACCCCTGAGTTGGCCGAGCGCATTGGCGGCCACGAACGACGGCGGCATGACGCCCTTTGCCGCGTCTTCCTTCACTTGCTCCGATTCCTGATCGAGCACCCGCCCGAGCGCTGCGACCCGCGACAGATAAGCTTCGGCGTCCGCAGCAGTCTTGACAGGATGCTGTGAGTTCAAAAACTCGGGAATGTCAGTCATTGCACCATTTTGCTGTGTGATCACATAAGGAATCGCTCCGCCGTTGAACCCGTCAAGCGCGCCGCCACCGTAATTAAAGCGCGCGCCATCCTCGCCACGCGCGGCGGCGTAATCGACGGTCATCACATGCAGATGCTGCGCGGGCGTTAACGTCGCGTGATCAATGTTTGCCAACCGCGCGCGCATCGAAGTGACCTGTGCCGCTGCCTTGGCCCGACCTGCTGGTCCCGCATCGTTGAGCTGCGACCTTAAACCGGCAAATTTGCCGGTATCGAGCCCAAGTCCCGTGGCGTTGCGGGGCGCCAGCATCAGCAGCTCATCGGCGAAAACATTGAGCAGCGCATCCGACGGCGACTTTCGCACCGGGCTGACCGCAAATGTTGATGACGGTATCGCGAGCGACGCCGTTGTCGCGGCAAGCCCGCCCATGAAGCGGCGCCGCGACGCAGCAAGATTCGTGTCGATCATGTTTTTCTCCCCGGGGATTATCGTTGATGCGCAGATTAGCCGCAACGCCCGTCCGGGCAAGCGCCATGTTGCATCCTATAAATGACAGCGTTAGATACGCCAACTTCGCGCAGGACGCGGGGCTGTAGCTCAGTTGGTAGAGCGCGTCGTTCGCAATGACGAGGTCAGCGGTTCGATTCCGCTCAGCTCCACCAATTTCAATTTTTATGTTATATTTTTATTGGAACTTCATAGGGTTTCGGTTGCAGCACTCTATCACTCGTCCCCACATATCGACGTGGATTGCGATGGACGAAGTTGGCCACCGATGAATGGCTGGGTCGCGCAGACCAATCTGATTGGTTATGACGACGGCTTGAATCTCTATGACTATTTGGGGAGCAATCCAGTCAGTTTTAGTAATCCGCGTGGGTCGCAGTCTGCGGAAATTAAGACAAAAGTTTCATCTGTTGAATCCATTGATCCAGACATAATTATTGCGGCGAGGGTCTTGTTGCATCTGGTGGCGACGACCGGTGCGGTGCGCCGAAACATATTCATCAGCGTGCTCTGGCTGAGCGTGAGGCCAAACAATCGGCAACCATGCTTTGCGCTGTCTGCGGCAAGGGCGCGGCGGACGTCTCGCTACCCCTACGTGATCCCAAGTCCTCTTGCACGATAACCTAAAATATGGTTCAGTATCAAAGCCGAAAAAATCCTAGGGCCGCACCATTCGCATTCAAATCCGGAATGCAAATCAATTGTGTTTTTAACGGCAAGCACATTGAAAAATTGCGATATCTTAGGAGAATAGTAATGAAAATTCGTGTTCAAAGAAAAATTGAGGTATATCCGAAATTTCAGAACAAGTTTTTGAATGTGTTGTTTAACGATGCCGAGAAGTTTTATAAAAAGACGAATATCTATCCTGATGTTTTCGTCAATCTATATAAAAACGCTAGTGCTGTTGAGGTAAGGATATTTACCGATTTTGACAGCCTTGCCGAGTATGAAGAGATTTTCCTTCATAAGGTTTTGAAAGATACGAAATATCTGGATGTGGCTGAAGGTTTGGTCGACATGATCGTCGATGAGCCTCAGGATGAAATGTATGTGCGAATGGACACCGACGACGTTTTCATGAACCGGAAGCACAAGATGAAACCTGGAAAAAGCCTTGATCTTGGCCAATCTGCAAAGTTGAACAAAGGGCGTGCCAAGTTCCGTACGGAGCGTGAATATTGCGCAAGCAAGGGGAGGCTGGCGGATGTCATGAAGATGAATTTCGACTTTGCCGAGAAATTCAAAATTGGCACCGGCCATGGCATTGATTATTTTTGTACCCGATTCTCCGCCGCGAGGATTGGTTGCTCGAAAATTTTCTGGGACAGCGATGAGTGCCCGCAATGCGCCAGCGCTTTTCTGCAGCAAGATCATGAAATCGCTATTCGCTTTGAGGGCCTGTTGAAGACACCGCCCATGACGACGGTGTACAGGCGTGTGGACGCCGAGCTTCTTGCGTTCGATTTGGGCAAGGTTGCCGGATAGTCTGCGGCGTCAGGCGCAAGCCTGACTGCTTAGCAGGACAGCGGCCGTCGTCCGCAGCCGAAGTTGACGACGGCCGTCGTGCCGAGAAGGGGAGCTAATCTTTCTGCTGCGTACTTTCTGCTGCCTAAGTGTGACACGACGCGTTCTTTATTGCCGGGGCTGCATTCGTGTAACCGTCTTTTCTTTCTTGACCGGGTGAAATTTCTGTACGGGCGGTAAAATCGGAAAACATGAGTGATATCAGCGCCAAACCGATCGTTATTTCCCAAAATGCGGTTGCGGAACATGGCAAATTATGAAATAGCTACTCATCGACCTTTTCATCGGTTTTGGTTCGTTGGTTCGTGCAATATGAAAATTCGAGATACTATTTCGAAATATAGGCAAGATAATTTGATTGATGCGATGTGGAACGCATTTAGATCTGTTGTATCGCTGCGCTCCATTTCTTTGGATATAACCCATAAATGTAATTTGCGATGTCGCGGATGTTATTTTTTTGCTGAAGAAATGGACAAGTCGAGCGAAGCAAGCCTCGAAGATTTAGAAGTTTTTGTCCGAGCGCAAAAAGATCGGGGCATCAATTTTGTGACGGTGATTGGAGGTGAGCCGAGTCTTTTTCCAGATCGGCTCAAGCTAGTCGCCGACAGTTTTCGAGTGATGGTCGTTACCAATGGTTTGAAAATCCTGCCTCAAAAAGGGCTGGAGGATATTACCATAGCTGTATCGATGTGGGGGGACCGTGCAACTGATCGGGCTCTTCGCGGATATGGAAAAATCGATATCTTTGATAAGGCGCTGAAGAATTATGCGGGTGACCAAAGGGTCAGGTGGTACATAACGCTGCCGGCGAATCCTGCAAAAGAAACCGCTGAGGTTGTCGATGCTTGTGTGGCAAATGGAAACTTGGTGGGTTTCAACTATTATGGCGATCTCGAAAACATCGGTGACGCTCTAAGTCACCAGCAAGGTTTTTCAGGTGCGCGTAAGTTTGTTGAGCGGATGATCGAGCGCCATCCGAAGGCAATTGCCAGCACGCGATATTTGAACGAGGTTGTCAGCAGCGGGCTGATGAAGGGTGAGGTGTGGGGGTATGACGTATGCGGCAGCGTTTCCGTTGACGCGCCCAAAAATGCCAAGCGACTGCTAAATGGCAAAAGTTACAACCCATTTTTCAACGCTTATGGCCCCGATCTTGGGGCGCCTCGCAGATGTTGTGTTGGCGAGGAAAGAAGCTGCTCTACATGCTTTGACGTTTGGGCTCATATGTCTTGGATCGGCATGGCTATGGAAAGGCATCTTACCGATGAGGGGAGCTTTTTCGACTGGTTGGCAACGATGGTAGTCTTCTATGGATCATGCCGCTTCATCGACGCCGGACTGTTCGAAACACTACTTCCAGAAATTCATCAGCGATCCGCCTTTTATCGCGAAAGTTGGTCGAGCAACAGGGCGTCGGTACCGATCCCTGCCCAAACCGGTATTTCTATATGAGCCTCGCGCTCAAGATGATAACTTTTGAATGGCGGCGTTATTGGCGGCCATATTGTCAATTGCTTTTTGCTGCGCGCTGATCCTGTGCTTCACTGGATTATTCAGCGGCGTGGCCAAGTCCTATTCAGGTCTTACCAATGCGACGCATGCAGATCTGATTGTGCTGAATGCAAAGGCCAAAAGCTGGCTAGACGCGGATAAGATGCCGAGGCGCGTCGTGCCTGAGATAAAGGCAAGCTCGGGAGTGGCTGAAGTTGCGGAACTGCCTATTGCCAGCGCAGAATGGTCACCGGCGGACGATGATGGGATTGAACGCGCCGGTTCGCGGACGGGCGTTCTTGTTATTGCCAGTGATATTGCCAGAGGGTCGTTGACCATGCCGGCCTCGTTTGACGACAGTACCATTGCCGGCCTTCGATTGCCTTTGACGGTGGCCATTGATCGTACCAGCTTTCGCAAGCTCGATGCCCGGCTAGGGGGTAAATCTGCGATCAACGGTCGGGTTGTCACGATTGCTGGAATCGCCGACGGTTTCCCCAACGCTAGTGGTCGATCAATGGTGTTCACTTCATTGCAAACAGGGTAGGAGCTGGGGCTAGTTGATACATCCGATTTGCATGTCGGCGCCCTGCTTGTCCGAGCGAAGCCAGGCGTGAGACAGCAGACGGCTCAGACGGATATTGTGAACAAACTTGGTTGGTCAGTAAGTGTTTGGACAAAAGAAGAATTGGCGCGCGCCAACGAGATGGATCTATTTTTGAACGGCGGGATATTGGGCATTGTTCTAATTTTTCTCGTAACTTTCGAAGCGATCGTTGGCTCTATAATCGCGTGGCAAACACTGAAAGGGGCAGTCGCCGCCCGCCTCGCCGAATTCAGAGCGCTTCTGGCGTTAGGGGTACCTATGTCGGGGCTGCGTTTGATTGTCATCGAATTAAGTTTGTGGCTGGTGGCTTTTGGTTATGTCGCTGCAATTTTGATATTTGTATTGGTTTACTTTATCGCCAAGAGCATTGGCTTGCCCATGGCATATCCGTTGTGGCCATTTTTGATCATATTCGTAATTTCGCTATTGATCGCGATCATCGGCGGAGCGATGTCGATCAGACTTTTGACGCGTACCGATCCGGCGGAGCTGCTGAAATGAGCAGTTTGGGTGGCGGTTCAGCGGTTTTTGCCGAAGGCCTGCGCAAGGCTTACGCCAGCGGCGGCAGAAATACAGTGGTATTGAAAGGGGTCGATTTTGAGGCTGCATTCGGTAAGTTGACGATGATTCTCGGCTCATCGGGTTCAGGAAAATCTACCCTTATGGCATTAATTTCCGGATTGTTGAGACCCGATGCGGGGCAGATTCGGGCGTTGGGCGTCGAATTGTGGCAGCTTGCATCGAAGGAGATCGACCGGTTTCGCCTCGATAATTGCGGCTTCATATTTCAGAGGTTCAACCTGTTCCCTGCTTTGAATGCACTCGACCAGGTGGCATTAATTCTTCGTTATATGGGGGTAAAAGACGCCGATGCGAAGGATCGGGCCCGAGAAACATTATCCCGAGTTGGATTGCGCGACAAACTATCCCTTCGGCACTCCGAAATGTCGGGTGGCGAAAAGCAGCGAGTGGCAACCGCTCGAGCCTTGGTCAAAGAGCCGCGGCTGATTTTTGCCGACGAACCTACCTCTGCACTTGATTCCGAGAATGCCGCAATGATTATCAAACTTTTGAATTCTGCAGCGCGCGAACGCAATGCCGCAATCATTGTGGTAACGCACGATATCAAACTGCGACAAAGTGCTCATCGAGTCATTGAGTTGGAGGACGGGCAAATCCTCCATGCTTGATAAATTAATGTGCGTACAATCTCGCCGCCTTGGCGGGCGAGCGGTTTTCGCAGTTGGCGTTGTACTCAGCGCCTGTTCCAATGAAGTACCCGGCGAAAGGGATTTCAAGGGGGAAGAAACAAGTTATGCTGCGGTTGCAAACACACGCGTTGATGTCGAAGGCGGGTTGATTGCGGTAGCGGCCAAAACCCCCGGGGTTGTGGACACTGTATATGCAAGCGAAGGCGACAGCGTTACCAAAGGGCAAATATTAGCGCGCCTGAATTTTGATGATGCGACGGCTGAGACTGATGAGAACCAAGCGCAGCTTAGGCTGGCGCAAGCTCAATTGGAATCTGTTCGGGTCGAGTCTGGCGCAGCCGCCAGAGAATATAGGCGGCTTGCACAGTTGCGCAGCACAGGTGCCGTTGCAGACCAGTTAATCAAAAAGGCGCGTGACACAGCTGATCTGGCACATTTCAAGTTTCTCGAGCGATCAGCGCAGGTTCAGGCTGCGCGAGCAGACAAGGCTAGGACAATTTTTGCACGTGAGAGAAAGACCATTACCTCTCCGGTCGACCGCGTTATCGCGCAAAGCTTTGCCACGCCGGGAGCGGGCGTTTCGACGTTGAACGTTTCCACGCTGTTCGTGATTGCACCCATTGTGCCACGGATCGTTCGCGCGGAAGGCACTGACAACGCGTTGCAAGCGGTACGGGTCGGACAGCCTGTAGAAATCTTGCCAGAAAATTCGAATTCCAAGCCGATCCCAGGAACGGTTCGACGCATATCGCCGGTTTTCGGTGGCAGATTCCTCCAGTCCGACACAGCTAGCCAACGGACGGATGAGCGTGTGGTGGGGGTTGTCATCGCTACCGAAGACTTGGCCATTACGATCGGCAAGAGATTTCTTGTTCTTTTCAAATAGATCGAAAATCGCTGAGGTTTTGGCGTATGCCACCCATCGCTCGATTTGGTTTACCCGCAGGTCTTGTTTAGCGCGATCCCGGACGATGGCGCGAAGGAGGTTCTTGACCTTCAGCTGAAGCAAAGTGAAGATGTTAAGCTCCGGGCGCGCTGTTTGCGCAAAGGGCCGCGTACCTAATGATGCAGCAACCAACCTGCACTTTCTGACGTTAAATAGGTCGGAAAAAGAGTGGAAGATATTCCAACGGGGGTGATCCATGGCAAAAGCCCAGTTTGCCGTCATTTTGGGCGAACGCTTCCTTAAAATCATGGCAGCACAATGTTTAAACGCCCGTCCGCACGCTAAAATCCTGACGGTTCCATCCACCAGCTCGAGGATGTTGGAAAAAGCGCTTTCCAGGTCAGTATCTTCACCGGTCTTCCGGGCAATGTGGCGACGCAGGCGGCCTGCAAAGGCGCGCAGCTTTGATCCGCGCTCTCTTCGCAACGAACAGGAAGGATTGACGCAGCATGACGCTTTTGGCCTCGGCCATGTGCGCCGGTGTCGGGATCGACGGGAGCAGCAGGTGCGCTTCGTCGGGATCGGCAATCGCCTTGGTCTGCACCGTCGTATCGAAAGTGTTTTCCGACCGGCTTGGGAAGATATCTTGGACCGCGCGCGGCCGCGTTTTTTGGAGTCATCGTTCGCCTTGTATCCAGCGTCGCGATTAGACTGAATCACATCCGCCAACGCAGGGAGGGCATCCTTCGCGCCTGCACGAACGATCCCGGTCCTTTGCACGCAAACCTAGTAAAACTTTGCAAATCCGATTACCTAAGTGGATGAAAAAACAGTTAAAATCTGCGGGGCCCGTGCTCTTCGCGGGCGATGCTGTCGTTAGCGATGACGCCGTTCAATATCGTTTGATCGTGACAAGTCATCAACTCGCAGCAGATTAGGTGGATTCCGCTTTTTTCTGCCGTCTAATCATGCTAATTTTTAAATACCTTAATGCATTATCTAATTCTAGGTAATGCGTTCGACGAGCTTTAGGAAAGAGCGAATGCGTGTCCGTATTAAGAGAGACGTATCTGTTCCAAATGAATATAAAGCCCTGTTTTTGAGGCTTCTATTGACCGCTCGTAAAGATTCCAAAGCCAAAACCGGCCTCAATCCGCGCACTTACATTGAAACTGAGACCGGTAGCAATATTTTTGACGTAATGGCTCTCGTATATTTTGTTAGCGTGGCTGAACATGATGAAAATCCTGTTCATCAGTTGCTGAAAGATACCAGTTTCCCCCACAGTGCTGAATCAGTCGATAAAATTGCTGTCAATAATCTGTGCGATAAACCTTTTGTCTGTTTGGAGAAATTTAACTGTTTTATAAATCACTTTGGCAGATCTGACTTGAAGAAGCTGACACAAAAAGAATTAATTACAAGTTACAAATTTATGATTGAGCAGGTCTTTAAACCTCGTGCGGGTTCGTCTCGCGAAATTATAGATGAAAAATTTGAGTTTGCTAAACAACTCATGGGGTCGACTCGCATTTTTTCGCCCTATTTCTGCGCGCGTTTCTCGGCTGGATGCATTGGTGTTGCCGTGGCCTTCGTAGGATTTGACGATCCGGTCACTTTTGAAGCTCAGCTTACTGATTTTGAACAGAAACTTACCAGGTCACGTACATCAATTCTTCTCTGCCCGATCGGAAATACTTCTTTCCACAGCGTTGATGAAAAATTTGTGGCAAGCATGAAGACAGAAGGTAAGATTCTGGAGCTTATGCCGCAAGACTGATGTTAGTAATTGCTAATCGGAGTTATGGTGCCGCAGGAAATTGCAATTGTTGGAATGGCCTGTAGGGCCGCAGAAGCCGATTCATATCAGAACTTTTGGAACCTCCTTGTTGAAGGGCGAAAGACTGTGGGCGACTGGCCCCGGGCAAGGCAGCATCTTTCACGGATTTGGTCAAACTGCCCGGCTTTCGAATCAATAGCCGAACCTGATCGTATCAGGGCTATGACAGGTGGGTTTTTGACGGACTTCGATGAGTTCGATGCCCGTTTCTTTAGCATTTCGCCGCGAGAGGCGCGGCTGCTTGATCCCCAGCATCGCCTGCTGATGACGCAAAGCTGGCAAGCGCTGCTTGATGCGGCGATCGACCCGCGTACTTTGGATGGATCGGCTGCAGGGGTATTTTTTGGATTATGCTCGCATGATTATGGACTGATTGGCCATGAGATGCCGGAGCGGGTAGGTCCGTATTCGGCATTGGGCGCGGCCCATTGCATAGCCTCTAACCACGTATCATTTTCTTTAGGCCTGCTGGGCCCCAGCATCACCGTCGACGCCGCCTGCGCCGCCTCGGCGATGAGCATTCATCTGGCGGTTCAGTCGCTGCGCGCCGGTGAGTGTGATCTTGCTATTGCCGGAGGTGCGAACCTGGTGCTGGTGCCCGGCGTCAATATGAGCTTCGAAATTGCCAATATGCTCTCGGCTGCCGGATATTGCGCGGCGTTTGATCAAGCTGCCGACGGCTATGTCCGAAGCGAGGGTGTTGGTGTGGTCGTCCTAAAACGGCTTGAAGATGCCGCAGACGATCTGATCCATGCGATTATATCGACGACCGGGTGCAATCAGGATGGCCGGACCTCGTCAATCACTGTTCCCAATGGAAAATCGCAGGAAGCATTGATCGAGCATTGTCATCGCAAAGCGGGGATCACAGCGGAGGATATCGCATTTATCGAAGCCCACGGCACAGGTACTCCAGTCGGCGATCCAATTGAAGCGCAAGCCTTGGCTCAAGTTTTTGGGAAGCGACGCTCCGCTTGTTATGTCGGATCGTTAAAGGCAAATTTCGGTCATGCGGAGGCTGCTGCCGGTGTGCTATCGGTGATAAAGTCCGCCTTAGCGGTTTCGCGGCGATGCCTACCGCCTCATGTTGGGGCGACCAATCCGATAGCGCCTTTCTCCGATCCCGAATCCGCGCTTAAGTTGCCGACGGAGCGAGTGGAACTGGAAAACAAGAACGGCAAGCCGATTTACGCAGGCGTTAGCGCATTCGGTTTTGGCGGCACCAATGTACATATAATATTGCGCTCGCACGATGCGGCTGTATCCAGCCATGAAGGCGAAAGCTGGCACGCGGGCGACCGGCAACTATTTGTTTCCGCTCATACGCAGGAGGCTATTGATCTGTCGCGGAGAGAGTGGGGTCGCTACCTAGGTTCTCTCGGCGAGGCGGATTTCACGAAGGTCTGTCTGATTAGCCAAAAGGCCTATGGCGGCGAGCGCTTTCGTTTGGAGGTGACAGCGAGTTCCCCGAAAATGGCTGCAGAGCTGTTGCTGGCTGCCCCTCCAGTAATTGGCGCGGCGCTTGTTATTTCTCCGCCGGTCCTGTGCGGTCGTCCAGATGTGCCGCCCCCCCAATATGCCTTTATGCAAAAACGCTTCTGGGCATATGATTACTTGCCGGATGGACCCGTTCAAGCAGCAGCAGATGCTCACCCTTTTCCCGCAACGATCATGCTTGATTTTGGCGCTGATTATATTGCCAATCACAGGATTGCGGGAGCAGTGATTGTCCCAGGCGCGTCAATAATGATGGCGATCAGAAACGCGTTGGCCCCCTTTTTCGTTGGCCGTGAGCTTGACATTCGCAATGTCCGTTTCCGCAATGCGATGTTGATCGATCCAGCAGACTCGGACCGGACATCTCAGGCCGTGATGAGGCTTGTGCAAGACCAGGATGATGGCCATCGTTTCGAACTGTCGAGAACTGGCGATGATACCATTTTTGCCGATGGAATCGTGATTGGGAGGACCTGCTAGTGGATTTCAGCATCATGTTCTTTTCCGGGAGCGGAGAGCGTGCGGCCGCTTCCGGACGTTACGACCTCATCGTCGAGGCAAGTCGTAAAATTGACGCTGCCGGATTCAAGCGTATCTGGCTGCCAGAACGGCACTTTGTTGACTTTGGTGCCCTTCATCCCAACCCGGCTGTACTCGCCGCATATCTGGCCAGCTGTACTCGGAATGTTCGCCTGGCTGCTGGCAGCGTCGTTGCCCCCCTGCACGATCCAGTTCGGATTGCCGAGGAATGGTCGGTTGTAGACAATCTTTCTGGCGGGCGTGTTGACATCGCTCTCGCATCGGGCTGGCTTGAATCCGATTTCGCGCTGGCTCCCGAGCTTTATAACATGCGGCATGACGTGTTGCGCCAAAGAGTAAGCGAAGTGCGCAGCTTGTGGGCTGGCGGGACGTTGAAGCGCGTGGTGAACGGCACCGATCACGACGTTGCCATCCGCCCACATCCAGTACAGCCCGTGTTTCCGCTTTGGATTACAGCTGCCCGGTCAACCGATACATTTAAGTTTGCCGGCGCTATCGGGGCCAATGTTCTGACCTATCTGGTGGATCTGGGTTTTGACAAAATGGAAGAAGCGATTGCCGCCTATAAGGAGGCGCGTGCGGAACATGGCTTCGATCCCAAAACGGGTTCGGTTGCCGTGATGATGCATACTTTTCTTGGCACCACTAGTGAAACGGTGCGGCAGGTCGTTGCCAAACCTTATCGTGATTATCTTTTCAACAATCGAAGCCTGTTGTTGCAATCGACCAATTCGGGAAGCTCGCTTAGCGAAGCTGTATTTGAAGAAATGGCAGATATTCAGTTCAACAGAATTTTTGAAAAGCTGTCGTTGATAGGTTCGTTCGACGCCGCGCACGAGACTGTGGATAGGCTGGCCAACATCGGCGTGACTGAAGTCGCCTGCCTGATCGATTTCGTTGATAATGACTCAATGGTCATGGAGTCCGTTGACAGACTTGTTGATTTCAATGCTCGCTATAACTTGAATAGTACTAACCCTGATGCAGGCAATGCGCGGGCCAGCCGGTCGCCTGACCTCGTCGCCGATCGCGAGAGTTTTTACGACTATATTGGTTCACTGGGGGGCTTTTATGGTGATGAGTTTCGCCTAGTTGAAAAGGTCTCTTTAAGCGGGGACAGTGCGGAAACTATCTTGCGCGTTGCCGATGTCAGCGAACAGGGCAAGGCGATTCTGGTCGATGCGATCATTTCGACCGCACATGCTTTTGCCTTGCGACCGAGTTTACGCGGAGCCACGATGCCACTGGCAATGCCTGCTGGTGTTGGATCAATGACCTTGGGCGACGTCCGGCCTGGAAAACTTACCGTAACCACGGTCGCCAAAGGGCGCTCAGACAACATCGAGTTATTCGATGCCGTCGTGCATGATGAAAGTGGCTTGATCGTCGCTCAGCTCTCGGACATAGCATTTAATCGACTTAAACTTGCTTCGAGCGATCCGCGTGTCGAAGCCGCTGTCAGTTCGATGTACGAGATTGCTTGGACTCCCGCCGATGAAACCGGTGCGCCAGATCTCAGTGCCAAATTTAGGATCCATTCGTTCGAAAAGATGGTCGCACAACGTTGGGTTGCGGCTTTTCAGGAAGCTGGGTTTAAGGTTAACTTGGAAGCCGATCTAAATACAGGTCCGGCTCCAACGGCCAACGACTGGCATATTTTGGCGATACAGAAGCCCGAAAACGGGACAGATGTTTTTGAGTTGAGTCAGGATATAGTCCTTAAAATTATAACCTGGACGAAAGCCCTGCGCGAAAAAGACCGGTCGGCGCGCTGGGTCGTCTTGATGCAGGAGGGGCAACAAGTTGCGCCTGAGGACTCACTCCCTCACCCGGTTTCAGCGTCCGCTTGGGCTGCGGCAGGTTCGCTTACTTCCTTTGCAGCGCCTGAAAATTCAGGAGCTATCGATCTGGATGACCTAGTTGACGCCAAGACAGCACTAAGCATTGCCAAGGCCTTGGCGAATGGCATGACTACTTGTGCCATAAGAGATGGTCGAATCTTCAAGATGAGTTATCGGAATGCCGGCAAGCCTGATGCCGCGGCCATACGTGAACTTTCATCGGTAGGTTTCGCCGAAAGGGCTCTTGTGCTCGGAGGAACTGGCGCTTTGGGGAGCACTTTGGCAGCGTGGCTTGGCGAGGAAGGTGCCACCAATGTCGTCACAATTTCGAGGCGTGGCGACTCGGCGACGGTCAACCAAGGCCAACGCATTTCGGTCCAGTATTGCAAGGGGGATGTATCACATCAGCCGATAGAAAAAATCCTTGCTGCCCACGACCTTGACCCTGACAGATTTGAAATGGTTTTCCATCTCGCAGGCGTCGATTTGCCTGAAGCCGAAGGCGTGACGCCCGAGTTGCTGCGAGCCGTTTTTGGACCAAAGCTTGGCGGACTACAAAATCTCGGAACATTTTTCCGCAGCGATGTTCCCAAACATTTCATATTTTTCTCAAGCCTTTCAGCGCTCCGCGGTTCGCAGGGTCAGATTGCCTATTCAGCAGCAAATGCTGCGACAGCGGCCATGCTGCGCCGGTTAGCTGCAGGAACGCCGCACAAAGTCACGATCATCCATTACGGACCATGGGCAGGCGGTGGCATGGCGTCCGCGCCAGGATTGGATGTAATCTTGCAAGCAAAGGGGGTGAACCGCATTGCGCCAGACGTAGCGTTGCGCGCGCTCGGCCTTTCTTTTGTAACCGGTCGCAGCGAAGTCATAATTGCTAGTTTGGCGGACAACCTTTCGAAGCAAGAATCGCCGACGACCACAGCGCAGTCGATCTTTGTCGATCTTGCAAAAGCAACTGGTGCCAGCCCGGCCTTGGTGGAACTGCGCGATGTAGACCCTGCCATGCGACGCCAACAAATGATCGAGCATCTCCGCAATGTGATCGCGGACGCCCTCGAATTGGAAGCTGCGGAGGTTGAAGAGGATATCAATCTTTATGATCTGGGTTTTGACTCGTTGATGGCTGTTGAATTGCGTAATACCCTGACTGACGAGTTTGGTATTGAAATTGGCCTCGTTGTGTTGATGGACGCAAAAACTATCGTTGAAGTAGTAGATCGTCTTTTGCCGTTGTTCGTTGCGGCAATTAACAATGTCAATGTCGAGATGACAGCACCAGCTTTGGAACGCTCGTTGATCATATGAAGGCAGTTAGTGTTTTCCAAGAACTTGATGCGCTCGACATCGATTTGGGGATTGTTGGCGACAACCTAATACTGACCGGCAACACCGACGCGCTGCCTCCCTCGCTCAGGGCAGCTTTGGTCAAAGATAAGCTGGAACTGGTCCGCGAACTTAGGGGATATCGAAGAACCAGCGAAAATCTCTGGGGCGATAACGATAGCTGTTGTTTTTATCTCGCGTCTCATGGTCAGCAGCGCTTGGCTTTCCTCGATGCGCTCCATCCCCAGAGCAGCGCCTACGTCGTATCGGCATCGGTGTTTTTCCGGGGCGAAGTCGATCAGGTGGAGCTCGTCGAATGCTTGAAGCAAGTTGCATTCGAACAGGATGCAGTTTTCACACATCTTGTCCGTTCGGACGAATGCGATCTGTCTGCTGTAGATCGTAGCATGCAGATTGAAGTGCCGGTTATCGATCTGTCAAATCACGCGAATCCGGACGATGAAGTTCTACGTTTGCGCAATGTCATATCGACATCGCCGTTCGACCTCACAACACCGCCGTTATGGCGAGCGGCGCTGGTCAAGATGCGAGACAATAGTTTCGAACTCATTGTGGCGATTCACCATTTCATCAGCGACGGGTGGTCTCTCGCAGCAGCGTTCCGCCGACTGGCTCAGATCTATGGGCGCAAGGGCGTGGGGGTCGATATGCACCAGCCCGGCGCCAAATATCAGCAATTCGCGCGCCAGCAGCGACAACGCATGCTTCAGGCAGACGCGCCTCGAATGCTGACTGATGCGCACGTCGCGCTCAGCGGCTGCTCCTTAGCCAGCCAGCGTTTTGATGGCAGGCTGCGGACGCCTGTCACAAGCGACCGAGCCGGACGCGCGGCATTCAGCCTTGACCCTTTACAAGCGCGCCAGTTGCGTACTTTGGCCAGCCAGCATTCACTGACCATCGGAAGCTTGCTTGCTGCCGCATTTGCTCTGACACTCCATCGATTTATCGACGCGAATCGCTTTGCCATTGGCATTGCAGCGTCAAACCGCCCGCATGCCCGGTTCGAAAATAGTTTTGGCTTTTTCGTCAACTGGCTCGCAGTGCCGGTCGATTGTCGGGGCGATCAAAGTTTTATCAGCTTCGTGGAGCAATTTCATGCGGAAAAACTCGCTGCAATCGATAGGATTTTTCTTCCATTTGAGGAAATAGTGAAATTGTGTGGAGTCCAGCGGCATCCGCATCTGCATCCGCTCTTTCAGTACATGTTCGTTTCGCACGTTCCTGCGCGCCGCATTGCCCTGTCCGGGATGGACATAACCCTTTTGCCGCTACCCAACGGTTCGGCAAAGCTTGATCTCACCATGTTCCTTACCGACAGTCGTATGGCACTGGCGGTTGACGGGGAAGGCGATCTGTTCCTTGAACTCGAGTATAATGCAGAGCTTATTAGCCAATCAGCAAGTGACCGATTTATATCATTATATCGGAAGTTTTTGACATCGGTTACGGCCAAGTCCGACATTTCAATTGCCGAGATGATTGGGCAAAGCCCTTCGGTTGTACATGGCAAACAGCAACCATGCCCCGAAACGATGTTGACCTTTTTCGATCAGGCGGTGGAGCGGCATGCTGGGCAAGTCGCGCTGGAATGTGAGGGGGAGAATTGGACCTATAGTCAATTGCATCGCAGGGCTGCGCAGATTGCGGAGCAATTGCAAGCTGACGGCGTCGGAGGACAAACCGTTTGCATTCTTACAAAACGCGGTTTCGAACAGGTCGCAGCAATCATCGGTACTCTTGCGGCGGGAGCAATATTCATCACGCTGGACCTGAATGCACCTGTTTCGCGCAACCAGTATATATTTGACGATGCCGGCCCGAAAGTTCTTTTGTTTTCAGACCCGCTTGATGCCGATCAGTTTGAATTGCTGCCCGGCCAGATCGCAGCAAATGTGGAACGATATGGTCAAGCGTGCGACACGGCACGAGCAAGTTTGGCGAGTCGCGATATCCAGCCTGACGACCCGGCCTATATTTTTTATACGTCAGGGAGCACCGGAACGCCCAAAGGTGTCACAATTTCGCATCAGGCATTGGCTAATTTCGTCGGATGGATGGGATATGCGCTTGGATTGACCGGTGCTGACCGCGTGCTCGCGAAAACGCCCGTAAGTTTTGATGCATTCCTGCGCGAAACTTTGGCGTCGCTGTGTTTTGGATGTCGGATCGTGATGGCAAATGATGACGATGCGCTGGACATCGAAAAACTTGTATCGATGCTAAACGAAAGAAACGTCACTGTTCTGCACGCAACACCGACAATTTATGCCGCGATGCTCGCCGAGGCCGGGCCACGGGCAGGAACGTCGTTGCAATCGCTCTCTCGGGTTATGTGCGGTGGTGAGGAGTTCTCGCCAAATCTTGCCGCTCTTCACTTTGATCTTTCGGGATCCTGCCGCCTTTTCAATGTCTATGGTCCTACAGAGTGCACCGTTGATGTAACATGCAAGGAAATTATTAAACAAGACGGCGCAACGATTACGCTGGGGCACCCGATACATAATTGCTCGATCATCATTGCTAATGAATCGATGCTTCCAGTCGATCAGGGACAGATCGGCGAAATCATTATTACCGGGGCGCCGGTCGGCTTGGGTTATCGTTTGCCTGAACGCCAGGGCAGCGACTCATTCTTTCTTAGTGACTATTTTGACTCGCCCGTGCGAGCTTATCGAACGGGCGATTGCGGTCGTTTGTTGATTTCCGGTGAAATTCAATATTGTGGTCGCACAGATCGCCAAATTAAAATTCGCGGAATGCGGATCGAACCTGCCGAGATCGAGGCGGTGATCGAGACCCATCCAGATGTCAAAAAGGCCGTCGTGCTGGCATTGCCTGATTGCGGGAACGAAGTGCGGCTCTTTGCTGCTGTTGAGCCTGTCCCAGGATTGGGCTTTGGCGATGATGTTTGGACAACGTTCCTTCAAGTTTATGCCGCCCGATCACTACCACCGGCAATGACGCCGACACTGTTTTTGCCGGTCGACGCTTTTCCTCGAACCGCCCACGGCAAACTCGATCATAAATACCTGTTGGAAATGGCAGCGCGGTATGTGGCCACCCCTGCAAAGCCGGTAGAAACAATCGTTACGAATCCAATCGAAGCCAAAATCATTGCGATGGCCGAGGAACTGCTTGGCCACCCAAACATTGGACGCAACGATAATTTTTTTGCGATAGGCGGCCATTCGCTGAGCGCAGTACGGCTGTTGAGCAAAGTCAACAAGACGTTTGGCACTACGCTAACAGTCAAGGATTTGTTTGCGGAGCCGACCGTTGCTGCGCTTGCTGCAGCGGTAAGCCAAGGGTCGGCCGGCGGCGGCAAATCCGCCATCAATCCCATTCGTCGCTCTGGGCGAACCCTCAACTAAGGCCGTATTACAGTGGCAGTGGAAGACTCCGAAAAGGTAGATGCCCCTAAAAGCGACGGACGTTTTCGGGCACGCGCATCGCGCGAACAGGTCCGCTTGTGGTTCCTTGAGCAGAAAAACCCGACGCAATCGACTTATTACATGGCTTACCGCCTCAATCTTCGCGGGAAGATCGACATCGAACGAATTCGCCATGCCATCAAGATGCTGCAAGCCCGCCATGAAACACTTCGAACTTGCTTTGAATTTGATGGCGAGACAGTTTTTCAGGTTGTGGAAGATGAGGCCCCGGCGTGGATTGATTCTGTCGACTTGACCAATGCGACGGCAAATGATCAGAACCGCCTGCTTGACAGGCTAAGCGAAGAGTTCGCGCTGGAACCCATAGCGCTGGATCAGGCACCTCTATTCCGCTGCAGGATAATTCGCCTGTCCGAAAATCGTGCATCGCTTGTTTTCGCCATGCACCATATCATTGGAGATGGCTGGTCGCACTCGGTTTTAACTACGGATTTTTGCCACGGATATTTGCTGGCCGACGGTCAATCCGAAACGGAGCTGGACCTATTGCCGCTTCAGTTTGCAGATTTCTCCGAATATCAAAATGAACGTTTGGAGTCGGAAGCGATCAGCAAGCAAGTCCGGTTTTGGGTCGAGCGATTGGAAGGCATACCAGCGCTTGACCTTCCAATTACAATGCCAGGTGATCAACCGTTAAGAGCGCAGCAGTGCAGCTGGTATATTGAGGGTCGTGATTTTGCTCGCCTCAAACAATATGTGGTTGACGGCGGAACGCTACTCTCCGCGATTTTACTGACGGCTTATGAACGGGCGCTTGGCCTTATAAGCGGACAGGATGAATTCTTTTTGGGGATTGTCGCAGCCAACCGGAATGATTCTGATGTATCTCAAATAATAGGATTTTTTGCGAACACCCTGTTGGTTCCCGCTACGGCTGTCCTGAGTGACCCGGTTGAAGATTTGCTGGCCCGCAATCAACAATTGATGATCGATGTCCAAGAAAACCAGGAAGCACCGCTGGACTATGTAATCGATAATTTGAATCTGATCCGCAATCGCCGCGAAGATGGCCCTGTCCAAGCGCTATTCGTACTGCAAAATGCACCTTTCCAAGAAGTCAGCATTGCTGAACTTGATATCGATGTTGAGCGCGTGCGGATTGGACCTGCGAAAGTGCCGGTCACGCTTTTCGTTACCGAGCGCAATCAATCACTGGAGATCGAAATTGAGTTCGACCCTGGCCGGGTCAGCAGCGATTTTGCATGTGATTTGTTGTGGCTGGTCAGGGAGGAACTGGCAACGCTTACTGGAACGGGCAGGCAGCCTCGCGATATCGAAACGATGGTATTGACCGGGGCCAGTGAACCTTCGCGATGCCAGACGACAGTTGTCGAACTGATCTGGCAGCAAGCACAGCAGCAGCCTCAAGCGATCGCTCTGCAATCCGGTAGCGCATTGCTGACATATGCTGCGCTCACGCAGCGGGCTGAATCCATCGCGCGCGGACTGTTGGCGCTTGGTGTCAAGCCGGGCGAACTTGTTTGCACGATGTTGGAGCGCGACGCAGATCTTTTTGCAGCCCTTCTTGGCATAATGCGCGGGGGTATGGTCTGGGCGCCGGTTGATCCCGATGTTCCGGAGTTCTTCTTGGCTTCCCAGCTTCGCGCCATCAATCCCATACTCACGATTGCGAAAACGACTTTATCCGACGGTGATCGCCGGGTGGTTATTGCCGATGTTGAGGCAATCGGGGGTGGGGCACCTTTGGCTTTTCCTGAACCCGAAATGCCAGCCTATGCCATCGGCACCTCCGGTTCCAGCGGCGTTCCGAAGATTGTGCTCGTCGGGCATGCCGGGCTGGCCAATATCTGCAGCTGGATCGCCGACACGCTTTGCTTGATGCCCACCGACAAGGGAATTTGGAAGACCACAATCGTGTTTGACGCGGTGATGCGCGAATTGTTTCCGATCCTTGTGGCGGGTGGAACGCTGGTTGTCGGACGCGCTGATGCACAGCGCGACATGTCGATGTTGCGCGAAGAGATCGAAGCAAATGGAATTTCGACGCTGCATTGCGTTCCGACTCAGCTTCGAGTTTTGACCGATCTCGCCCCGCTGCCGCAATGTCTGCGAGCGATCATGTCAGGCGGCGAGCCTTTACCAAAAGATTTGGCGCATCGAATCGTAGCAGACGGGTCAATGGCACTTTACAATGTCTATGGACCGACCGAAACCACGGTAGATGTGACTTTCTACCGCGTCATCGGCAACGAAACAACAACAATAATTCCCATCGGACGGCCCGTTCCAAATGTGCGTCTCGCGATTGCGAACGGCGGTCAGATACTACCCCTGACGGCACGTGGTGAGATAGCTGTTGGCGGATGCGCGGTGGCGAATGGCTATTTGTCCGGAGATCAGCAGCAGCGTTTCCGATCAATCGAGCACTTCGGCGAAGCTTATTTTACGGGTGATCTCGCTGTCGTTGCTGCAGGTGGATCACTGGTTTGCGAAGGCAGGACAGACCGCCAGATTAAGGTCAACGGCGAACGCATGGAACCAGGGGCGATCGAGGCCGAACTGCTTCGTCAGCCCGGAGTTGGCGATGCGGAAATTGCTTTGCTCAAAGGTGAGCAGGGTGAATTTGCCGGATTCCTGTTCCCGCAGATCGTGAGTGGTGACGGGTCGCCCGAGTTTGCACCGCTGAACGCGGGTTCGGATTGGCAAGCAGTATTTGACGACAGTTATCGGGATGTGGACTTTTCAGTTTCCCCGGAAAACAACACTTTGGGATGGATCAGCAGCGCAACCGGAGAGCCGATTCCAGGCCATGAGGTGTGCGACGTTATCGAGGATGCTGCGCAAAAGATTCGGCGATGGCAGCCAAGGCGTATTCTTGAGCTGGGCTGCGGGATAGGAACGCTCGCATTTCGTTTGATTGAAAGTTGCGAGGTTTTTTTGGGAGTCGACTTTTCGGCTTCCGCGATAAATTACTGCCGCCACCATGCGGCACAAAGGGGTTTCGCCGCAGCGCGTTTTGAAGTTGCCGATTTAAGGAGTTTTGCAGCCACGCTGGAGGGGCAATTTGATGCGATAGTCGTCAACTCCGTCGCTCAATATCTACCGAGCGATGCCGCATTCGAACAATTGCTAGACAGCTTGCTACCCCGGTTGGACAAGGATGGTTTCCTGTTCATCGGTGACGTTCGAGATTCTAGATTAAGGGATGTCAGCGCTTTTTGGAAAACGCGCCAGCGGCGCGGCGATGAGGTGCATTGCCAAGAACTGCTCCTCACCTCTCTAATCGAAAGCCTTTCTGACACAGAATTGTTGCTACACCCTGATCGCCTTTATGATTGGACATTACGCACCGGGTTCAGTCCTCCGCTACTCGAACCCAAATATTGCGATCATGACAACGAACTGGTCAATTTTCGTTTTGATGCCACATTGTGCCGAAAGGCTTCCGAACCACATTTTACGCCGCTGGCCGATCCAGAGTTGATTCCCAATTCGCCATTTGTTCGAGAACATAGACTTATCGAAGCCGCGATACGATCACCGTCGAACCAACCCTTTGCGAAATGTCACGGGCATTTGCCCGGTGGCGAACCGCGTCGTGTAGCGCAACGAACTGGTGAGCCGACCAACGAAAAAAGAATAATCGCAACTCTAACCAACGACCCGGGGTCGATACGTCTGCAGGCCATGGACCGATCGGTCGGACTCGCCGCGTGCGTCGCGGCGCTGGGCTATGTGCCGCGTGGTAAACCAGCTAATTTTTTGCGTCTGCCAAATCCCAACCGCCTGAAACCCGCCGACTGGAGGGCTTTTCTCACCCAAGTCGGGACGATGCCAGACTGCTTGGCCGAACGGCTGCCGAGGCGCCTGATACCACAGCGCCTTATTCCGTTCCCCTATTACCCCAGCTTGCCCAACGGCAAAAAGGATCAGCAAACCATCCTACGAACCGCAAGAGCGATCCGTCGCTCCTCCGCTGTTGAGTATCCATTGCCAGGCTCAGTTGAGGAGGCGATTGCGAATGTTTTTCAGAGTCTCGTCGGAACACGCTTTGCGCTGGACGATGATTTCTTCGCATTTGGTGGAAGCTCTTTGATTGCAACACAAGCCTGTAACCGCCTGCAGCGCGATCTGGGGATGACCATACCGTTGCGGCTAATGTTCGAAGCGGCCACGCCAAGGCTGCTGGCTGCGCGCATTGCCACCACGCAACAAGGCGATCGCGCAATACCTATGCCAAGGGACGAGGGGGCCCCGCTCGTACTGAGCCATGCGCAGCGACGCCTTTGGTTCATCGAGCGGTTGGGCGTTGCGCGTCCGGTCTACAACATCGCGCACGCCGTCAGCCTTGCAGGAGCCTTGAATCTATCAGCCCTGGATCGAGCCATCGGGGGACTTTGTCGTCGGCACATCACGCTGCGGTCAACATTTGTCGAATTCAATGGCGAGCCGCAAATCCGAATTGCCCCGCCGCGATCTGCGGGAAATGTCGAAGTCATTTCCGGCTGCCAATCCGCTGCGGAAGCCATCGGGATCCTCGACAAGGAGCAGAACAAGCATTTTGATCTTGAGAGAGGCCCGCTCTTCAGAGTGCTTGCGCTTTCAATCAGTCCGGACGAGACAATTCTCTGCCTGATTTGTCATCATATCGTTTCAGATGGTTGGTCGATGGCGGTCGCAATGCGGGAGCTCGGCCTTCTCTACGAAGCAGAGTCCGACGACCGCGATGCGCAATTGGACGACATCGAGATCGACTATCTCGACCTTGCGCTACATGACAAAACTGCAGCGCGGCAAAGGAAGTTTGCCGAGCAGATCGAATATTGGCAGAGCGAAATGGAAGATGCGCCGTTGCGGCTAAAACTTCCTTACGACCGGCTGCCGAAAGGTCGCAGATCATGGGCTGGCGACAAAATCGTCTTTGATATCGAGCCGAGCTTGGCAGAAAAGGTCAACCGCCTGGCGCTGGACATCCGAGCAACTCCGTTCATTATTTTACTGGCTGCATTCCACGTCATGTTGCGCAACCAATCAAAAATGAACGACACTGTTATCGGAACCGTCCTAGCGAACCGGAACACCTATGAAGCCGAAAGACTGGTTGGCTTTCTGGTTAACTCCCTAGCATTGCGAATAAGGAGTGACGCTGCCGAAAGCTTTCGAGATATTGCGTCCCATGCCCGGGAAGTCGCACTTCGAGGCTTCGAGAATCAGGATGTGCCATTCGAGGTTGTGCTGGAAAATCTGCCTATTGAACGGGTTGCTGACTATCAGGCGGTCTTCCAGATTTTGTTCGCGCTTCAGAACAATGCCGAGGTTCCAGTTGGCTTGGGCGGTCTGGCAGGGGAGCGGCTTCGGCTACCGCCCATTGGCGCAATGTTCGATCTTAGTCTTGAACTTCGGCCCAGAAACGGGGGATTTGAGGCTGAACTGGAATATTCATCCGAGTTGTTTGATCGATCAACTGCGCTGCGCCTTGCCATACATTTCACCCACACACTTACCCAATGTCTCGCTAACCCCGACATCCCAACCCATCGTTTCGCGAATATGCCCGACGATGAAAAGCAACGCTTGCTACTCTTCGGCCATGGGGAGGAAGTATCAAACCCGGACGACCAAACCATATGTCAATATGTCCAGAATATCGCTGACGAGCACCCTGAAGGGCTATGCCTCATAGACGGCGAATGGCGCCTGAGCTATCAGCAAGTCATTGACGCCGTCAGAACGCTTGCTGGCAAACTCGATCTCGCTAACTGCCGCTCGGGTACGGCGGTTGCCATTTCTGTTCATCGGGGGCCCTTGGTGGCCATCGCCATATTGGCTGCGCAATGGGTGGGCGGGCGACCTGCGTATGTTGATCCGAGCTATCCCGAAAGCCGCAGGCAACAGCTTATGCAGCTGGCACATTGTCAATTTGCCATCGTCAAGGAGGGCGAAACGCTTGTTGTTATGCCTTTACACGAGAGTGTTGTGCAAGAGCGCGCAGCGGCTGTGGGCCAGGAAGGCCGTAATGGCGGGGAGGCGCGCTGCACGCCAAATGATACGGCATTTCTTGCATTTACCTCCGGCACCACCGGCTTGCCAAAGGTAGTACAGGTGTCGCATCGGGCCGTTTGCGGACGCCTGCAAGCCAATGATCGCGTTCTTGGCCCTATCAATGCGCAAGACAGATTCGCCCACTGCTATTCGTTCAATTATGATGGGGGACTGGTCTGTGCTTTCTGGCCTCTTACCCGGGGAGTTCCCATCGAATTTGTTCCGCTGTCGCTTCTCAGCGACGCAAAGGACCTGGCCGACTTCTGTACGAAACGGGCCATCTCAATATTCGACGCTATTCCCATTGTCGTTGAGACGTTGGTTCGTTCCGCATCTGTTATCCCTTCTCTCAGACTGGTAGTAACGGGGGGCGATTCTTGTCCCGAAGATCTGTTTGACAGGCTGCGGGCCACTGGCTGCCAAGCTGCCTTTGCCAATCAATACGGACCGTGTGAGGCGGTGTTCAACGCCACAACTTCCTATTATCCGGTCGGCGCGGCTGCGGAGCCTGATGTCAATATCGGTTGGCCGATTCCGGGTTGCGATATTTTTATAGTGGATTCGGACGGCGCTTTGGCTCCCATCGGGGTCATTGGCGAGATTTGGATTGGCGGCCCTTATCTGTCGGACGGATATGTCAACGATGATGAGGCCAATTCGGAAAAGTTCGTCAATGCGGCTTTTGCCAAACAACCTCAGCGGGTTTTTCGTAGTGGCGACCGGGGACGCTGGCTGGAAAACGGAGAGCTGGAATTTGCGGGGCGTGTTGATCGACAGGTCCAAATAAACGGGATGCGCGTCGAACTGGGTGAAGTTGAGGCTGCAATGAGGTCATTGCCTGAGGTTGAACAAGCGGTCGTTCTCGTCGCGGGCCGGGATGACATCTCGACTCTATGCGCCTTCGTCGTGCCAAGCGAAGTCCGTTATACCCATCTTAGCATGACGCAAGATTGGCAGTCGGCGTTCGATAATCTCTATGGGGCTTCGACGTCATCTGAACGAGAACTCCTCGAATTTACTGGCTGGTCTAAGACCGCGAGCGGCGAGGCGATACCGCCAGATGAAATGTGCGCGTGGCTGAACGACACGATAGATGCCATTATGTCGCTGCGCCCGAAACGGATACTCGAAATTGGCAGCGGACTTGGCCTCATTGCCTTGTCGCTGGCCAACCGGGTCGACGATTATGTGGCAACCGATATTTCTGCCGAAGCCCTGGATGCCTTAATCGGAAAGGCCGCTTTCCATGGATTGAAACTGCGCACATGGCAGGCTGCGGGAGCCGAGATCGCCGGAGCTTTTGCCGACGAATTGTTCGATGTCATTGTGATCAATTCCGTAGCTCAGTATTTGTCGGGCTATGATGAATTGCACGGCCTTATCCATTCCCTCGTCCCGGTGCTCGATTCTGAAGGGGCATTTTTCGTTGGCGACGTTCGCGACCTGCGCAAGAGCGACCGCTTCTATCGAATGGTGGAACAAGAAAGATCTCCGAAAATTGACGATGCCACAATTGCGCAACGGATTTTGCAAGCACGATTGCAGGATGAAGAAGCGCATTTTCATCCAGAGGCATTTGCAAAAATTGCCCATGAATGCAATTTTGCATGTCCCATTGTTCGGTATAAACCACTGATAATAAACAATGAAATGACAAATTACAGGTTCGATGCGATTTTACCTCGTAACCGACTCGACAATAGTTCGCCCGAAGTAATAGCGCAGTCTTTGGAAGAGCAGACCGATCTGGCGGATTTATTGTCTGTTGCCAAAGGACCGGTTTCCATCTCGGGCGTTCCCTTTTTTGAAGGCGAGCAAGCATCGGTCAAGTCGAGTCATTTGCAAAAGGCCTTGTCAGTCGCCGACCAACGGCAGTGGGCTAGCGAGATTTTTCCGGATGCGTCTGGTGCCGAGACATGCACTTTTGTAATGGCTCCGGATATCGACCGAGCTGCGCTTTGGCTAACCTATAACGGGGATCTCGAGTTCAGCGGCGCGCTTGCGAACCGGCCCAATTTTTCGGCGCGCACCAGGGAAATGCGCGGTACCATTCGAGCGGCGCTGGAAAAAATGCTTCCGCGCCACATGATCCCGCCTGCTATCCTGTTTCTTGATCGCCTGCCAGCAAAGGCGGGCGGTAAGATTGACGAAGCTTTCTTGAAAAGCATGTTGTTTGCGGATCGGTCGGGTGAAGACATGTATCGGCAAGAGGACCTGGTGATGGCGGCCATGAGCGATTTGTGGCGTCGCTTGCTCAAAACCGACATGCTATATCCCGATTCTGATTTTTTTGCATTTGGCGGTCATTCATTGCTTGCGGCGAAACTGGTCGCAGATATTCGGCGGGAATTCGGAGTTCAGCTGCCCGTTGTCAGCATTTTTGAGTTGCGAACGCTCCGCCGCATTACTGCCGCGCTTTTCAATTCGAGAGCTTCGATCGAAACGGCGGAGGAAAATGGTGCCGAGGCACAAAATAACATCCTTCTCGATTGTTTGGCCAGAAACCAGCGGCAATTTGCATTGTGGAACGATGCGATGCATTTAGGGGTTGCTCATTTTGGAATCGTTATCCGGCTTGAACGACCTCTACTGGCAGGGGCGCTAGCCGCCGCCGTCCAAGCGTTGGTCAGTCGTCATCCTGTGCTGGAGTGGCGGTTCGATAACGATGGGCATCTTACAGATGAAAGGCCGCAACGTCCGTTGCTTTGCCTTTATGGGGACGGTGCAGATCCTGAAGAATGCCCGTCGGTGGACGGTACGCTGACCTCTGGCGACAGCGTCTTTGCCATCGACGCCACCGTGCAGGGCAGCCAAATCAATGAAATTGTATTTCGAGCGCGCGCGGACTTTCTGGATGGCACTTCACTGCAGCTACTGCTTCGGGAACTGATCGAGAATGTCGTGCGTGAGCGCAAGGAATTGCTCGATCCGGTGAGTTATCCCTCAGCTACAGAATGGCGTGCAACCATCAAAAATGCGAGGACCTCTCCGCCTGAGCAGGAAAACGACGCACCATCATGTGCCAGCCTAACAGGCCAATGGACCACCGCCGAGTGTTCCCTTGATGCCGCCGCAGTCGCAAGGCTCGAGGAAACGGCTAGGTCGTGGCAAGTTACAACTCCCGCTCTTCTTCTCGGAGGGTTTGCATCCTTGTTCCGCGATATGGAAATGTGCACGTTGATCGACTGTGCGATGGACAGCAGGGTGCGCTATGAAAATAGCGGTTTTTTTCCGATTGGGCCTTATGCGGAGGTACTCCGCTTCTCGCTTTACCACGATGCGTTGCGGGATAATCGGAGCTATGCCGAGGCCTGCGCAGAGCAGTTGATGAATGCGTTTAATCCGTCAAGCCGACGCCACTATGCTCGCCCTGCGGCTGCCGCCTTTTCTTACCGAACGACCCCCGAAGAAAACTATTTCGGACGCGGCGTACAAGTTAACGGACATATGAGTGTTTCCCCGATCTGGCACAAGATCAAGTTGTCCTGTGTAAGAAATGCGACAGGTCTATCAATGACCATCGGCTACGATCTTGGCCTCTTCGATTTTGGTACTTACGTAAAATTTGACTACCAAACTATATTTAGTCGTCTCCTCGAAGGAGCTGAATAATATGGCTAAAACCTTGCGCGATGTGGCTGAAATAGGGGCAGACGACTTGCTCAGGGTTTCAGTGGGCATTGACAAGGAGGCCGTACATTACAGCTTGCGACAGCATGGTTGGTGTTTAATTCGCGGTGCTGCGGCGTCGATCAGTGAATTTCACGACGTCGTTATCAGCATGGGGTTTGAACCCGCCGAGCGCTACGGGGATTTACCCAGCTTGGGGCATCGCAACATATTCCGGACCACGCCCTACCCCCCGGATGCCGAGCTGCTTTTCCATAACGAAGCCGCGCATACGCCGACTGCGCCGCGGCAAGTCTTCTTTTTCTGCCAACACCCGGCACGCGAGGGGGGATCCACGCCAATTAGCAATGGCGTTGACGCGCTCGACCGTCTTGACCCCAAGATTGCAAGTGCCTTGGCGCGGGAAGGCCTGA
>JANOVZ010000067.1:0-2073 GCA_031417655.1 Sphingomonas sp.
CCGCGCCTTCATCAAATCCGACATCGACGAATTCGCCGCCAATAATGTGCGGTTAAAGATTTTGGGTAATTACAAAGTGCTTGCCCCCGATATTATCGACCTGATCGAAGACGCCATGGCACGCACCGCGCATAATACGCGTACGACTTTGGCCGTGGCGCTGAATTATGGCGCGCAAGATGAACTGGTCCGCGCTGCGCAAGCCGCCGCAGCCGAGGGCGCGATTACCGAGGAAGCAATCGCCCGCCACCTCGACACCGCCGACATGCCCCCGCTGGATTTGCTGATCCGCACATCGGGTGAGCAGCGGCTATCCAACTTCATGCTGTGGCAGGCCGCTTATGCGGAACTGTGGTTCACCGACACGCTCTGGCCCGATTTTGGCCCGGAGGAATTTGGAAGAGCCATTGCCGAATTCACCACGCGCGAAAGGCGCTATGGCGGACGATGAGTTTTGATATGGCACGTCCGTTCAACAACCACTGTCACCCTGAACTTGTTTCAGGGTCTATTTCTCCATACCGCCTGAGTGTGCATCTCAAAGCCCTACGTCGCCGTCAGGCTTTTTCAACAGCATCAGATGAAACCTCCCAATGGACCCTGAAACAATTTCAGGGTGACGGTGTGTTGGGGCTGGTGTCGTGACAGAAATTCAAGCGAAACCGAAATCTGACCTTGGAGTGAGGACTCTTTCGGCAGTTGTGATGGTTGCCGTGGCGGGCAGCGCTTTGTGGCTCGGTGGCTTTGTATGGACGGCGTTCGCTTCGCTGGTGGCACTCGGGGTGCTATGGGAGTGGTCCAGACTGGCTCTAGCAATCACGCCCTCGACAGGTGCGCGCGTCGCATGGGGCATAGGCGGAATTATTTACGTCGGCTTGGCCATTTTTGGACTGTTGTTCCTTCGCAGCGCCCCAATGCTTGCCGGTGCTTTCCTTGTCCTCACGGTCTTCCTATCTGTAATTGCGACCGACATTGGCGCATATTTTGCCGGACGTGCGATTGGTGGTCCTAAGATTGCCCCCAAAATCAGCCCTTCTAAGACTTGGGCGGGTCTCGCTGGGGGCATGTTGGCATCTGGGTGTGTGCTTGCTTGGTCAACGATTGGTCTCCGAACACCGGGAGATTTGGCACCGACGGGCCTAGCTATTGACGCAGTTGGGGTTGGCATGGTGATTGCCGTAATTGCGCAGGCCGGTGATTTCTTCGAAAGCTGGATGAAACGGATGGCGGGAGTGAAAGACTCGGGCAGCCTCATCCCCGGACATGGGGGGCTGTTTGACAGAGTCGATGGCCTTTTGGCCGTGCTATTCGTTGTTGGCGTAATAGCTTTGACTGCAGGCTTATGACCCGCTCTATCTCCATCTTTGGCGCAACCGGATCAGTCGGCCTCTCCACCCTCGACCTCGTCCGCCAACACCGCGCTGCGTATCGCGTCGTGGCGCTCACCGCCAATGGCAACGCGGCGGATTTGGCGGCACTCGCTAAAGAATTTGCCGCCGAGATTGCGGTCGTTGCCGACGAGGCCGCCTATCCCGCGCTCAAGGCCGCACTCACTGGCACCAACATCAAAGCAGCCGCTGGCCCCGCCGCCCTGATCGAAGCCGCCTGTATGGGTGCCGACTGGACGATGGCGGCGATTGTGGGTTGTGCCGGGTTGCCTCCCACCATGGCCGCAATCGAGGCTGGCAAAACCGTTGCTCTCGCCAATAAGGAAGCATTGGTTTCCGCAGGCGAACTCATGATGGCCGCCGTCGCCCGCTCTGGCGCGACGCTTTTACCTGTCGATTCAGAACACAACGCCATCTTCCAATGCCTCGCGGGCGGCAAGATCAGCCAAGTTCGCAAAATCACGTTGACTGCAAGCGGCGGGCCGTTTCGCACTCACTCGCTCGATCAAATGCGCGCCGTCACGCCTGCACAGGCCGTGGCGCACCCCAATTGGGATATGGGCGCCAAGATCAGCGTCGATAGCGCGACGATGATGAACAAGGGGCTGGAGCTGATCGAGGCGCATCATCTGTTCCCTATCGGCCTTGATAACATTGACATACTGGTCCACCCGCAATCGGTGAT
>JANOVZ010000068.1:0-21127 GCA_031417655.1 Sphingomonas sp.
GCCCAAATCAAGCGCGCCCTATCGTGGCGTCAAGATGCCCTCGGTAGACGTCGTCGCCAGTCTAGGCGCAACGCTGGATCGCCAGAACGGCAACCGGATTGACGCGCAATATGAGCTTTATGCGTCGGGCGAAGCGGGGCCGGTTGCCTATGACGCGCGGCTGTCGTCGGACCGGCGCGGTGTGCCGTCGAGTTTGCGGATACGCGGATATCGGACTGATCCCGCTGGTGGCCTGCCCTTGGGGGCGACGCATATAGCGGTCGGCGATGTTCAGGGGCTTTCGACGCCGCTTGTGTCGCAATCGGGCGTCGGACGTGGTTTTGTCATCACCAACCGCCCCGTGGACCGCCCACAGAATTTCGACCGAACCGATTTCCGCGGCGAACTCCCCCGCGGCTGGGACGCCGAGCTGTATCGCAACGGCCAGCTGCTCGCGTTTGCCAATGATCGTGCCGATGGCCGCTATGAATTTCTCGATGTGGCGCTGCAATATGGCCAGAACCGGTTCGAAGTCGTCCTTTACGGACCACAGGGGCAGATCCGGCGCGAGGTCAAATCAGTGCCGGTGGGCCTCGACAGCATTCCGCCGCGAAAAACCTGGTATTGGGCAGGCGCGGACGAGGAAGGCCGTGACCTCATCAATCTCTATCAGGCATCAACTTTTGGACGGCGCGGGTGGCGTGGCTCGTTCGGGCTCGAGCGCGGGATTAACGCCAAGACGTCAGTTGCACTCATTATGAGCAGCCTCGTGATCGAAGGCGTCGGTCGGCGCAACTTTGGCGAAGTTGCGATGAGGCGGGCAATTGGCCCTGCCTTGGCCGAGTTTTCGGGCGCTGTGGATGCAACGGGCGGGCATGCGATACGGGTGCAGGCACTCGCACAACTGGGCACCACCAATTTCGCGGTCGAAACGATCTGGGCGGGGGGCGATTACCGGTCCGATCGCATTTTGCAAAATGTCACGGGCTTGCACGTCATCAGCGTCGATCATTTTTTCGGCAGCGGGCGGCGCACGGTGCCGGTTCACGTTGATGCACGGCTGACAACGCGGCGCGGCGGCGACAGCACGCTGGAATTCACGACGCGGTCGTCGCTGAGCTTTGGCCGTATGTCGCTGACCGGCGAGCTGGCCTATCGTGACGAGCGGCGGAAATTCGGCCCCGATCCGCCGCCGCAGATCGAAGCCGGACTCCTTGCGAATGCCCGTATTGGCAAAATCCGGCTGCGCGGCGAGGCACGCTTCCGCATTGCGCCCGAAAGCAAGTTTCAATCTGCAACTATTGTGGGTGAGTGGTCCGCGGGGGGCAGCTTGCTGCATCCCGCACAATGGCGAGCTGAACTTGGTTACGACCAAGCGCTTAGCCGCGCGCGGGCTGGTGTTGGCTATAGCAAACGCTATGACCGGTTCTCGTTCAGCGCCAGCGGCGAAGTCGCGAGTGATGGCTCGGTAGCAGCAGGGCTCAACTTTGCTTTTAGCCTTGGACCGAACCCGCGGCGGAGCGGCGGCATTCGTGTGACTGCGGACAAACTTGCTTCGCAAGGGTCGGCGCTGGTGCGCGTCTATCGCGATGCCAATATGAATGGCCGGCGCGATCCCGGTGAGCGGCTCGAAAAAGGCGCACAGATTGCGGCGGGACGAGCGCCGGTCGACAATCTGACCGATGCGAATGGCGAAGTGGTAGTCGACGGACTTGAGCCGTTCCAGCCGGTGCTGGTGAGTGTTGATGGGTCGGCGCTGCCTGATCCGTTGGTACAACCGTCAACGCCGGGGTTGGTCGTCACGCCACGTCCGGGCGTTTCGGTCGCGATTGAGCTTCCTCTGGTCGCGACGGGCGATGTTGACGGGACACTCGTGCGTGCTGGCGGCGGCAATCTGGAAGGTGTCGATCTTGAGCTGGTGGACGTCGAAGGGCGGGCGGTGGCGCGGACGCGGTCTGACTTCGATGGCTTCTTCTTGTTCGAAGGGGTGCCCTATGGGCGCTACACGGTGCGGATCGCAAAATTGGCGGCAGAAGCGACGCGGCTTGATGCGATGTTGCGTGGCGTGGCGCTGGTGGGCGAAAATACGCCGTCCGTGCATCTGGGGGCGGTGGCGGCGCAGGTTATGGAGCTGCGGGCATCTCGGTAAACATGGTCCGCGTGGCAAAGCCACGTCGTCAGTCGTCGCTCAAGGCGACGCTGGCCGGTCCAATCGCACAAAGCGATTGGACTGGTGCGGCCAAGAAGACTCGAACTTCCACGGGCTTTCGCCCACAACGACCTCAACGTTGCGCGTCTACCAGTTCCGCCATGGCCGCACAGCCATCAGCTGCCGGAATATGGCAGCGGGGTAGGGGCGCGCCATTAGCAAAGGCGATGCTCGCCCGCAATGCCCCTATTTCGGCCCTCTATTTCGGCGGTGCACCCGAGAAACTGAGATTGAGCTTCTTTGAGCCCTTGGGCACGTCGATTTCTGCTGAATCAAATTCGATTTTGCCGCGCGCCTCGATGGTCCGCTTCGGCGGCGTGATCGTCCAACCATAAACCACGCGACCCTGCGCATCGCGCAGCTCGGCGAGGATGTCGGGCACACGCTGCGCGCTCTCAGTCGGATTCACGATGCGACCTGTGAGCGCGAAAAGCTCGTTGCCGCTTGGCAATTCACGCCGTTCTGGCTTGCGGGGTACTTCGAGGAGCAGTGGCACATCGATTTGCCCGCCCGGCAATCCAGCGCGCGCCAAGAGGCCAGTTACAAACGTCGGTGTGCCGAAAAACTGCACCGCTGCGATCCCTGCGAGCAACAGCACGGCAACAATTCCAGCCGCCAACGTCCAGCGCTTCGCCGGATTGCGGCGCGGGCGGAATGGCGGCGCTGGCGCGAAGGCATCGTAATTCTTGGCTACCGGATCGGGTGAGAGTGCAATGTCGACCGGCGTCGGTACAGCTGGCGGTGGAACGAAGGTTGGGATTGGCGCAGGCGCAGGATTGGCCGCTTGTGTCTTGGGGGCAGGCGTCGCTTGGATCGCGCGCTCGACCAGGTCGAGCGACGCAGGCTCCTGAAACCAGCTGTGGCGGCATGATGCGCAGCGGACCTGACGCCCCGCTGGGCCCACAGCACTGTCGGGCACGACATAACGGGTGCGGCAGGCGGGGCAGGACAGGATCATTGCAAACGCGATACTCTGGAGGCGTGATTAATCGCAACCTAAGCACTGCGAACGTGCTGCTGGCAAGCGCTTCCCTTTACGGATGCGCCTTTGCCGTGCGATGGCGACCCTACTGCTAAGCGTCGGGCACGGGGACCGTGAGTAATATTGTCCAGTTCGAAAATGTCGGTCTGCGCTATGGCACAGGCGCCGAAACGCTCTCCGACCTCAGCTTTTCGCTGTCGCGCGGCGCGTTTTATTTCCTGACCGGCCCGTCGGGTGCGGGCAAGACGTCGCTCCTGAAATTGCTTTATCTCGCTCAGCGGCCGAGCCGTGGTCAAATCCGGATGTTCGGCGAAAATCTCGTGGTTGCCCCCCGCAACCGGTTGCCGGTATTCCGGCGGCGGATCGGCGTCGTGTTCCAAGACTTTCGCCTCGTCCAGCATCTGTCGGCGTTCGATAATGTCGCGCTTCCGTTGCGGGTGGCCGGGACCGATGAGCGCGAAATTGCTGCGCCGGTGCGCGAAATGCTGGCTTGGGTCGGGCTTCAGGATCGCGCCGATGCCCGCCCCGCAACGCTTTCGGGCGGCGAACAGCAACGCGTTGCGATTGCCCGTGCGGTCATCGGTCGACCCGATATTCTTGTGGCCGACGAACCGACCGGCAATGTCGATCCCGATATGGCCCAGCGGCTGCTGCATTTGTTCGATGGGCTGAATCGCCTCGGCACGACCGTAGTTGTCGCAACGCACGACCTTCACTTGCTCAGCCGGGTTGGCACCGCCCAGATGATGCGGCTTGATCGCGGGCGGCTGTCAGACCCGACCGGTGCGCTCAAATATCCGCCGCTGAGCGAAGATATATGAACAACCCGCTGATTGCCTCGGCGGCTGACCGGCGCTTGTTGCCCGAGGGGCGGCTGGCGGGGCCTATGCCATGGGTGATCGCGATCATGACATTCCTCACAGTGCTGGCGGCGGGCGCTGGGCTCGCTCTTGGCAACGCCGCGTCGGGTTTGGGTGATCAGCTTGCGGGCAAGCTTACCATCCAGATTGTCGAGCCCAATCCCGACATTCGTGATCGCCAAACGCGGACGGTTCTCGCCGAACTGGCGCGCCTTGGCCCCGTCGTGCGGGCTGAGCGAGTTGACGAGGCGCGCATGCGTGAATTGCTCAGCCCTTGGCTCGGGCAGGACGGTCTTGATGCCGATTTGCCAGTGCCGACGCTGATTGACGTGGCGATACGCTCGACTGATCCGCGCGGCATGGAAGAAGTGGCGACGACGGTGAAGGCCGTTGCCCCTTCGGCGCGCGTCGATGCCCATGCGCAATGGCTCGGCCCGCTTCAGGGTTTGCTTTCGACGTTGCGCTGGTTGTCGGTGACACTGGTCGCGCTGATGGCCGCAACAATGGCAGCGGCGGTTGTGCTGGCGGCGCGCACCGCGCTGGTGACGCACCGCCCGACCATCGACATTATGCACTTGATGGGCGCCACCGATGTTCAGGTTGCGCGCCTGTTTCAGCGGCGGGCCGCGCTTGATGCGCTGTTTGGCAGTCTGCTCGGTTGCATCTGCGGGGCGCTCGTCATTTTCGGACTCGGCGGACGGATGGCGAATGTTGGCGCGGCTTTGCTTGATACGGGCGGGCTGGGCTGGAAAGGCTGGCTGGTGATTGCGCTGCTTCCGATCGCTGCTGTGCTGTTGTCGATCCTGACCGCGCGGATGACTGTGGTTCGTGCGCTGGCCCGAATGTTATGATCCGCCGCCTCTTTGCACTGGCATTGGTCGCATGGGCACTCGGTTTTGCGCTGTTTGTCGTTCTGCTGCCGCTGCCTGCCGGTCCGACCAAGACCGACGGCATTGTTGTGCCCACCGGCGCGCAAGGCCGCATCGCGCGCGGGATCGATCTGGTAGCAAAGAAAAGTGCCAAGCGCGTGCTGATCACTGGCGTTGACCGGCGCGTCAAAGCTCCCGAACTCGCCGAAGCTCAGCATGTGTCACTGACGATCATGGCCTGCTGCGTTGATCTGGGCCGTGAGGCCAGCGATACGCGGTCAAATGCTGATGAAACGACGGCGTGGGTGTGGCGCAACAAATACAAAAGCGTCCGTTTGGTTACGTCCGACTGGCATATGCCGCGCGCGCAGTTCGAGCTTGAACGCGCCTTGGGCGATACGGCAACCGTGCTGCCCGATGCCGTGCGCAGTGATGCCAGCCTTGCCGTGCTGATGCGCGAATATAATAAATATCTCTTTCGCCGTGTCGCGGTGCTGACGGGCCTATGACGTTCGTTCGTTCAGTCCTCTTTACCATCATCTTTTATTTGGGCAGCATTCCGGTCGTGATTGCGGCGGGACTGGGCGCGCTGTTCGGTCAGGAAGCCGTGATCGCCGGATCGCGGCGCTGGGCGCAATATCATTATTGGTGCGTGCGGTGGATTCTCGGCATCCGGGTTGTTGTCGAAGGGCAATTTCCGACGGGTGCGTGCATCATTGCGATGAAGCACGAATCAATGCTTGAAGCGATTGAGATCCTACGCCTTATCGAGCGCCCCGCAACGGTGTTCAAAGCCGAACTCATCCGTATCCCGATGTGGGGCTGGGTCGCGCGGCGGCACGGCGTTATTCCCATTTCACGCGAAGCCGGGTCATCGGCGCTGCGCATGATGCTAAAGGCGGCGCGCGAGGCTGTTACAGCGGACAGGCCCATTGTCATCTTTCCTGAAGGCACACGCGTGCTCCCGGGTAAGCGCCCCGATCTGCGTTCCGGGATTGCCGGCCTTTACAAGACCTTGGGTCTTTCTGTGTATCCAGTGGCGCTAAACACAGGGCGGCTGTGGATAAAGGGCAGCTTTCTTCGCCGACCGGGGACTGTGACAATGCAAGTCGGCGAACCAATTCCGCCGGGTCTGCCCCGCGAAGAGATTGAGGCGCGGATCCATGAAGCGATCAACGCACTGAATACCGCGCCGCAGTCCTAACTTTGTTTCTTCACCTCCGCGAAGGTGGGGGTCCAACGCCAAAGGCTCGAGATCAGGCGTTGGATTCCCGCCTTCGCGGGAATGACGAGGTAGCGTTAGTGATCGCTTCGCCCGAAATCGGGTCGGTCATCATCTTGGCCCTGCTCGATAATGCTCCGCCGGATGGCGCGCGTTCGCGTGAACAGGTCGAACAACGCCTCGCCGTCGCCCCACCGGATCGCTCGCTGCAAAGCGGTCAAATCCTCCGAAAAGCGTTGAAGAACTTCGAGCACGGCATCCTTATTGGTCAAAAACACATCACGCCACATCGTCGGGTCCGACGCCGCGATGCGCGTGAAATCGCGGAAGCCGCCCGCTGAATATTTGATGACCTCACTTTGGGTGACACTCTCAAGGTCGGACGCGGTTCCTACGATGGTATAGGCGATCAGGTGAGGGACATGGCTGGTCACCGCGAGCACCAGATCATGGTGTGCCGCATCCATCACATCCACCTGAGCGCCGAGCCGCTGCCAAAAAGCGGTGACCTGTTGGACAGCGCGATCGGGTGTCCCTTCAGCAGGCGTCAAAATGCACCAGCGATTGTGGAACAGGGCGGCAAAGCCAGCTTCGGGGCCGCTGCGCTCGGTCCCTGCGACGGGATGCGCGGGGACAATCGCGTGGTTGGGTAAGGCTGCCGACAGTGCTGCGGTTACCGCCGCTTTGGACGACCCGACATCGCTGATAATGGCTTCGGGCGGCAAGTCGGGCGCGATACTTTCCGCCACCGTCGCCATTGCACCCAACGGTACACACAGGATGACAAGATCGGCGTCAGTCACTGCTGCCCCAGCAGCGTCAGCAATGTCATCACATAATTTCAGTGTCCGCGCTGTTGCACGCACGCCTGAGTCGGCGTCGTGCCCCGTGAGTGCGACAGTCGGCATGGCGTCACGCACCGCGCGCGCGATTGATGATCCGATCAGTCCCAGCCCGATGATGGAAACCCTAGCGAAGGGGAGCATCTAGATATCCCCGATTACCCTGAGCCTGTCGTAGGGCTGTCCTATCTTTTGCGCTGGTAAAGAAGAAGGACAGGGCTTCGACAAGCTCAGCCTGATCGATTTTGAGTGCGGACATCAGGTTACGATTTTCCGCAACGCCGCCGCAACCCCTCGCGTTTCCTCCTCGGTGCCGATTGAAATGCGCAGGGCATTGGGCAACCCTTGCCCCGGCAACCAGCGCGTGATGAAGCCATGCTCCATGAGGCCGCGATATGCTGTCTCAGCGCTCACTGTCCCTTCGAACAGGATCAGCAGGAAATTGGTTTTCGACGGGATCGCGCGCAGCCCCGCGTTGCCCATCTTGGCGACTTCATCGCTCAGCCAAGTCCGCCATGTGGCATTATGCGCGCGGCTATGGTCGACGAACGCGACGTCATGCAGTGCCGCAATCGCGGCGGCCTGTCCGCCCGTCGTCACGTTGAACGGTGCACGAATGCGGTGCATCGCTGCAATGGCTTCGGCTGAGCCATAGCCCCAGCCGATCCGTTCGGCTGCCAGCCCATAGATTTTTGAGAATGTTCGCGTGATGATGACATTGGCCTGCGTTTTCGCCAGTTCCAGACCCCAATCGTCTTCGTCCGTGTCGAGATATTCGGCATAGGCCTGATCGATCACGAGCATTACGCGAGCGGGAAGCCCCGTATGCAGGCGCGCCATCTCTTGGCGCGGCGTAAACGTACTGGTCGGGTTGTTCGGATTAGCGACAAACACGATCCGCGTCGCTGGCGTAACGGCGCTCAGGATCGCATCGACGTCGGTTGCATAGTCCGCATCGGGTGCAATCACGAGCGTCGCCCCAACCCGCCGCGTCGCGATCTCGTAAACCGCAAAGCCATAGCGGACCTGGATCACTTCATCGCCCGGCCCGGCATAAGCGCCAGTGACCAGATGCAAGATCTCGTCGGACCCTGTCCCGTAAATCACCCGTGCAGAATCAAGATCATAATGCGCGGCAATCGCCTCACGCAGCGCCGTTGCGCCAGCATCTGGATAGCGCGCCAGATCATTGGCATGCGCGGTAAACGCTGCTTGAGCAGCGTTACTGGTGCCGAGCGGATTTTCGTTCGACGAAAGCTTGGCCACCTTGCGCCCGTCATCAGTCGCCGACCGACCGGGTAAGTAAGGAGCAATGTCCATGATCCATGGCTTAGGCTGGGGGTGTGTCATGCAAAAAGCCTTTAGCGCGACGCCGCCCATTGTCACCACCCGCTAACGATGCTTACACGACAACGCATGTGTAACCCGCCGCAATCCAACCAACCTGGCCACGAGCGCCTCATTGTCCCCGCGCCGGTCGGCTATGTTGGGACGGGCGCGTCCACCGGCGAGAACGAAGCGCTTGTGGCGCTCAAACCTGGTACGGTGATGATGATGGGCGACAATCCCGCGCTGCCCAAAATGCCCGCGGCCCCGACGTTGCTTGATTTCTTTAAGCATCGCATTGGCGGGATTACCGGGCGACACCTCATCTCGAGCGCGATGCGCGCGGTGGCTGACGGTCAGCCCGAGACGGTCATTATGGCTTGCCTGCTGCATGATATTTCCAACGCCTGCCTGATCCGCGCGGACCATGGCTATTGGGGTGCACAAATGATTGCCCCCTATGTCGAACCCGAAGTCGCGTGGGCGGTCGAGAAGCATCAGGCGCTGCGCTATTTCGCTGATGAATCAGTGGGGTATAAATATCCCGAAAGCTATGACCGCTTTTTCGGCCCTGATTATGTGCCGCCCGACTATATCCGCCGCGAGGCTGACGACGCGCGCAATCACCGCTGGTATATGTCGTCGCGGCTGGTGACATTGTATGACATCTACTTTTTCGAGGATGAAACGACGCCAGATATTGGGCCGCTGGCGGACATCATCGGCCGCAATTTTCGTCAGCCTGCCGAAGGGCTCGGCTTCGACGGATCGCCGACCGCGCATATGTGGCGGACGATGATCTGGCCGAACAACTTCCTGTAATTCTTGCATCCCTCGCCCTCGCCCTGCAAAGCCGCGCGCGATGGATGATCGTTTCGGCCTCCACCGTATAGTCACCCTGCCCGGGCCGTTGAAGCTCGATGGCGGCGGTGTGCTTGCGCCGGTTGAGCTGGCCTACGAAAGCTACGGCACGCTCAATGCTGACGCCTCGAACGCGATCCTCATCTGCCACGCGCTGACGGGGGATCAGCATGTCGCGTCGAACCATCCCATCACCGGCAAGGCGGGATGGTGGGCCCGGATGGTCGGACCGGGGAAACCGATTGATACCGACCGGTTTTGCGTGATTGCAGTCAATGCCATCGGTGGGTGTATGGGATCGTCGGGACCGGAAACGCTCGCGGATGATGGTCGACCCTATGCGATGCGTTTTCCTGTCGTCACCATCAGCGACATGGCGCGGTCGCAAGCGTTACTGCTCGACCATCTCGGCATCAGGCGGCTTCACGCCGTGGTCGGCGGGTCGATGGGCGGGATGCAAGCGCTCAGCTGGGCCGCACATTTCCCGGATCGCGTGGCGGCGGCGCTGATCATTGCTTCGACCGCCAAGCACAGTGCGCAGAATATCGCGTTCCACGAAGTCGGGCGGCAAGCGATCATGGCCGATCCGAATTGGCGCAGCGGCGATTATTATGGTGACGCCAAAACGCCGCCAAAATCCCCTGACGCGGGCCTCGCGGTGGCGCGGATGGCGGCACATATCACCTATTTGTCCGAACAGGGCCTGACCGAGAAGTTCGGGCGGCGTTTGCAAAGTCGCGAGGCCAAGACCTTTGGCTTTGACGCCGATTTTCAGGTGGAAAGTTACCTTCGGCATCAGGGGCTGAGCTTTACGGATCGCTTTGATGCCAACTCCTACCTCTACATCACGCGCGCCATCGACTATTTCGACTTGGCGGAGGAGTTTGGCGGGCACCTCGCGAACGCGTTCAAGCGCAGCCCGACGCGCTTTGCGATTGTGAGTTTCGACACCGACTGGCTCTATCCGACACATGAATCAAAAGCGATTGCGCACGCGCTCAATGCCGCTGGTGCGCCGGTGAGCTTTGTCGAGCTGACCAGCCCTTATGGCCATGACGCGTTCCTGCTCGACACGTCGGGTTTTGACCGCGTGGTGCGTGGCTTTCTGGAGGCGGGGGCATGATTGATGTGACCAGCGATCCCGCGCGGATCGATTTCGATCTTGCCTATGACTGGCTCGCGGCAACCTATTGGGGCGCGGCAACAACGCGCGAAACTTTTGACCGCGCGGTCGCCAATTGTTTCTGTGTCGCAGCGTTCGTTGACGGCAAGCAACAGGGTTTCGCACGCGCCATCACCGACTATGCGACTTTCGCCTGGGTGTCCGACGTCGTGGTCGCGACTGACGCGCGCGGGCAAGGGATCGGACGCGCGATGGTCCGCCATATGCTTGATCATCCGCGGCTTCAGGGCTTGCGCCGCTGGAACCTCAACACGCGCGATGCCCAAGGCGTCTATGCGCCGCTCGGGTTTACGGCCGCTCCCGATGGCAGCGCCTATATGGAATTGCTCGACGCCAGCTATGCCAATAGCATTACGCCTGTCCGATGATGCCGCTCCGCTCCGACCTTGCGATCATTGCGGCGAATGTGCCGATCGGCGCGCGCGTGCTCGATGTTGGGTGTGGCGACGGCGCTTTGATGGCGGAATTGCGCGCGAAAGGATGCGACGCGCGCGGCATCGAGATTGATGTCACCGACGTCACGGCAGCGCTTGCGCGGGGGCTGTCGGTTATTCAGGGCAATGCTGATACCGACCTGACTGACTATCCCGATGCCAGTTTCGACTATGCGATCCTTAGCCAGACATTGCAAACGACGCGGCGACCCGATCTGGTGATCGAACAATTGTTGCGGATTGGCGACCGCGCGTTCGTTTCTTTCCCCAATTTCGCGCAGTGGCGCATTCGCTTGTCGCTGATGTTCGGGGGGCAGATGCCCGTCACCAAGCAGCTGCCCTCGCGATGGTATGACACGCCCAACATTCACCACGTAACCATTGACGATTTCCGCAGCTTTATTGCGACGCGTAACATCAAAATCGAAGGGCAGTGGTTTCTGACCGGTGACCGGACAACAACATCGGCGGGGGCGAATCTCTTCGCCGAGCATGCAGTGTTTTTGCTGCGGCTCTAAAACAGCCCCGGCACTTCGCGCTGACTAACAGTCGGTTCCATGGGGCGCAGGAGTTGCGGCTTGGATGCTTGAACCGCTTGCGCCGTCTGTCCCACGGCAATCGCCGTACAGGGCCTACCAGCCAGAAAATCAAGAGCTTGACGCACGGAGGCCTCCTGCGGATCGCCAAGCTGCTTCTTCACGTCATCCCCCGCCGCGCAACTGGTCCGAACAGCGCTCGCCAGCCCATCATAATACGCATCCGAATTGGCCGAATTGCGCAACGAAAAAGCAATGGCGCGCAACCGGTCATCGCACGCCGCACGGTCAAGCGCGACTTGGCCGACGGGCTTGCCGAACGTGTTTGCCCCGATCAGCGCGACGTTGGCACCAAGATAGGGGATGAAGCCGTTGATAACGAGCTCGCTTGCGGAGGCCGTTGCGCCGGTGCCGATGAAGGCGATTTTAACCGGCGACACCGATTGCGCGCCGGGCGCAAAGCGTTTAATTGAATTTTGTGAGGATTTCTCGGTGCGATAGGTCGTGTTCGAGAATATATCGAAGCTTGAGCGGTTGCCGCCGAGCAAGTCGCCCATCAGGTTGGCCGTCGAGACGAGCCCGCCGCCATTGTACCTGAAATCAATGATGAACTCAGTAATCCCCGCCGCGCGGAATTGTTCGAACGCGGTGCGCAACTGCGGATCTGCGGTTGAAATGAACGTGCGCAGGTTGAGATAGCCGACACGTTTTCCGGCATCGTTGATAACGGAGGTGCCATAGCGGCTGGACACGGGCGAGAGCGAATAATCAGCTTTGGTAACCGTGACATTGCGCGTGACGCCTGCTGGACTGGTCAGGCGCAACGTGCGCGTGACGCCCGCGGTCGTGGCCCCAAGTGCTGTCGTGACGCCAGCCGTCCCCTCGGCAGTGATGATGTCGGTCACGGTGCGCAAGGTCGCCGACGTGTCCCCAATGGCGATGATTTCGTCACCACGATCAATCCCGCCATTCAGCCCCGGCGCTCCTTCAAAGGCTTCGGAGACAAAAGCTTTCTTGGTGGCCGCATCGGTTGACAGACGAATGCCAATCCCCGCGCTCGATCCCGAATTGTTGAAGGCATTCTCCTTTGCAATCGAGGTGATGTAAGTGAAAAACCGGTCGCGCCGCTGGTTGCGTGCGGTGGCTGTCAGCGCATCAATATAGTCATCGACCGTCGTGTAGGGCGCGGGACTCAGTGATGTTGGCAGCGTTTCAGGAAACAAATACCATTCGTTCAGTTGGGCAAAAGCCCAGTTCTGGCGCTCAACGAGTGAACAGCCGGCCGTTGTCGTGCCACCACTGCTTGAAGAGCCGCCGCCGGTCGTTGCCGTGCCGCCGCCTTCGCCACAACCCGATAGAATGAGGGAACTGGCCACAACCAGCGACATCAAAGATCGATTCATACGCAACCTCCACGACCCCCAGGTCGGTCTGACATGGAAATTGGCTTTTGTCAGCCCTTGATCAAAGGCTGTAATCCGCGCTTTAGTAAATCGCCCGCCATTGCCGCGACCTCATCGGGCGTCCGGTCATCGCCCCACACGCCGAAGCGCAGCCCAAGGAATACGTTCATCCCCATGATCGCCCAAGCATGGACCTCACTCATTCCATCGCGCAATTCGTTGCGTGCGGCACCCGCTTCGAGGCGCGCTAGAATACGCATCGCTGCGCCCTCATAATGCGCACGATATGTGGCAGGATCGACGAATTCGGCTTCATCGATGATACGATAAAGTTCGGTATGTCCACGCGCGAAGTCGATAAATGCGGCAATCACGGCACGTTCGCCGGTCAGCGCGTCTGGGCTTTCGAGCACCGCTGCCGCACCGACTTCGCCCACGCGCGCACTCATGTCGCGGACCAAAGCGCGAAACACGGCGTCCTTGCTGTCGAAATAAGTGTAGAAACTCCCCAGCGCGACGCCTGCACGCGCCGTGATCGACACAATCGACGTTTCGTGAAAGCCGCGCTCGCCAAATTCGACGGCCGATGCGTCAAGTATCGTGCGCAGCGTTCGCCGCCCGCGCTCGGTGCGCGGCGTTTTGTCTGAAGTCTCCCTTGGCACTGTTGCTTCCGTGCCACGCTTTGCCGCCATCGTCCGCATCCTCATTCCCAGAGTTGAAACTCGGTTCAAGTTTCAGTATGAGGCTTCCTCAACGAGCGCAAGCATTGGCTTTGCGCCGATCAGGAGAGGCCATCATGTCCATTGCCCTTAATGCACGTCTTGCCCTGTACGCCGGTGTCGCGCTCGCGGCGATGGCGACCACACCAGCATTGGCACAAGAAGCGGGCGCGAGCGAAGATGGCGCCATCATTGTTACCGCGCGCCGTCGTGAGGAATCGCTGCTCGATGTGCCCATCGCGATCTCGGCAATCAGCGGTGGGCAGCTTGAGCGCACGGGTGCCATCGACATTACCGACATCTCGAACAGCACACCCAACGTCACGCTTGAAACCTCGCGCGGGACCAATTCAACTCTGACCGCCTTTATCCGCGGTGTCGGGCAACAGGATCCGGTTGCCGGGTTCGAAGCCGGCGTTGGGCTTTACCTTGACGATGTTTACCTCAACCGCCCGCAGGCCGCCGTCCTCGACATTTATGATGTCGAACGAATCGAAGTGCTGCGCGGGCCACAGGGGACATTGTATGGGCGCAACACTATCGGTGGCGCCGTCAAATATGTGACCAAGCAGATCGGCGCATCGCCATCACTTTCGCTGCGCGGCACGTACGGCACCGACAATCAGGCGGATGGCGTCGTGACGGCAGGCCTGCCCATCGGCGACGGCACAGTGAGGGTTGGCGGATCGTTCGCGCGGTTGAGCCGGGGCGGCTTCGGCAAGAACCTGACGACGGGTCAGGGCAATTATAACAAAGATATATACGCCGGACGCTTGACCGCCGAAATCCACGCTGCTGACGCGTTCATCCGCCTCTCGGGCGATTACACCAAGGACAAAAGCAATGCGCGCGGCGGCCACCGGCTGATCCCGAGCCTGTTTACCGCCGCCCCCGTACTCGCCAATGTCTATGACAGCCGCGGCGGGCTGGTGTCACCCAAACAGGACGTTGAAAGCTGGGGCGTGTCGCTGTTCGGCGAAGTCAACCCAGCTGAGTGGCTGACGTTCCGGAGCATTACGGCCTATCGCAAGGACGACAGCGCGACGCCGATTGATTTCGATGCGCTGCCCGCAGTCGATGTCGATGTGCCCGCCTTCTACAACAACAAGCAGCTGTCGCAGGAAGTGCAGTTCCTGATCAAAAGCGGAGGTTTCAACGGCCTGATCGGGGCTTATTATCTCAACGCCAAGTCGCGCACGGTGTTCGATGTGCGCCTGCCCAATACCGTAACCGCGCTGACATTCGGGAATGTCGACACTGATACCGGCGCGATCTTCGGCGATTTCACATATGATTTCTCGGATATGTTCGCCTTATCGGCAGGCGGTCGCTACACATGGGACCGGCGCACATCACAGATCCAGCGCAATGTCTATCTCGGCAGCTCGCCCTTCTTTGGCGGCACGACGGCGCCGATTGTCCGCCAGACCGACTTCCGCGGATCGGCCGATTTCAAGCAGTTCACCCCGCGCGCTTCGATCAGCTTTAAACCTCACCGTGCTCACATGCTGTATGCCAGCTGGTCAAAGGGCTTTAAAGGCGGTGGCTTTGATCCACGCGGCGTTGGCACAGCGGCACCTGACCTGAACGGCAACGGCATTACTGGCGCGGGCGGTGATCAGGATGACATTTACAATTTCCTGTCGTTCGACCCTGAAGGAGTTACCAGCTACGAAATCGGCTACAAAGCGTCATTGTTCGACCGCGCGCTGACCTTTGCGCTGGCAGGGTTCCATGCCGATTATACCGATGTCCAGATTCCCGGATCGACTGGTGCCATCGTTGGCGGCGTCCAGACCTTTATCGGCATCACGACCAATGCCGGCAAAGCGCGCATCAACGGTGTCGAATTCGAAGGCAATCTGGTCGCGCGCGATGCGTTCGGCAATGGTGATGCGCTCGGCTTGCAATGGGCGGTTGGCTATATCGATGCAAAATACACGCGTTTTATCGACGCGCGCGGGATCGACGTCGCCAATCGTCGTGCGTTTCAGAACACACCCGAATGGACCGTCAGCGAAACACTGAGTTACAACACGCCCGTTGGTAGCGGATCGCTGAATGCGTCAACAACATTGGCGTTCCGTGCCAAATCACAGCAATTCGAAATCCGGACACCGGGCCTTGATCAGGGCGCCTATGCGCTGCTCGACGCGAGCCTTGTTTGGTCCTCCGACGGTGACCGCTTTACGGCGGGTATCCACGGCCGCAACCTGACCAACCGTCGCTACATCGTGTCGGGGTACAACTTTCTCAGCACCAACCCAGACACGGGCAATTTCAACCGCAACGGCGCCGGCGCACTAATCCCGACATTGGGTCGCGAAGGCATCTTAACAGCTTATTACGGTAACCCGCGCCAGGTGTTCGCAACCGTCGGGGTGAAGTTCTAGCGCCCGAACAAGCCTCTGATGCAGCTTGCCGTCAATCGGTGATTGGCAGCGAGGAACCAGTGCAGCGGGAAATCGGTGCGCAGGATACGGACGTCACCAATCACGGCATTGCGTTCAAACAGGCGGTGGCCGATCAAACCCGGCCCGACATGCAAGATCGGATAGAGCAATGCGAGCCATGGCATTGGCGACAATAGCGCCGTGGCCGCCGCGACCGCGCTGCACAGCGTTCCCGCCACATGCAGTGCGACGTTTGCCGGGTGCCGGTGGTCGGGCAGATAGTGGTCGCGATAGAAGGATGCAAAAGTGATTGGGTGCGTCGTCATTGTTCAGATCTCCGTTGCAAACCATAATATGAGTAATTACTCGTAAAATTTACTCGCTTTTGATAAGCAGCGACACGCGCGCATGACAAAGACCATTACGCCCAGAAAACAGCCGCTTCAGAGGCGTGCCCAAGTCACGCATGACGCCATTCTCGAAGCGTCTGCTCGGATTTTGTCCGCGGGTGGATTGGCACAATTCAACACCAATGCTGTCGCCGCGCGTGCGGGCGTAAGCATCGGCAGCCTCTATCAATATTTCCCGAACAAAGACGCGCTGATGGTTGCGCTCATCCATCGCGGCCAAAAGCGGCAACTCGAAACATTACAGGCTGCGATTGTCTCGCTCGGAACGGCGGATTTACCGACGGTGGTGCGCGCGATTGTCCGGGCGGCGATGCAACATCATCGGGATGACGACCTGCTGGCGTCCGCCATTGACCACGAAGAAGCCCGTCTTCCCATCCAGGCTGAACTTGACGCCTATCTGCTGCAGGCCGGACAGAAGGTCCGCTTCCTCTTGGTTGCCTATGCCAGTGAAATCGGTGCGATTGATCCCGACCGCGCGGCGCGTACACTCCCCGCGCTGGTTCGTGCGGCCACGGACAGTTGGGCGAACCTGTCACCACCGCAGCTTGATGTGGCCGAAGAAGAAGCTGTTCGGGCTGTCCTTGGCTACCTGCGGCTGGAATAGCGTAAGCGCCCGATCCGTTAGCCCCTCAGCACAGCGCCCAGTTTCGCCGCCGCCGCAACCACCTTTGCCGCTATGGCGGTCAGCTCGTTTTCGGTGAAACTCTTCTCCGCCGGCCGCAGCGTCACTTCGATGGCGAGCGACACTTGTCCCTCGGGAACGCCCGCGCCGGTGAACACGTCGAACAGGCGCGCGCCGGTGATCAGGGCCTTGTCGGCACCTTTGACCGCGCGGACGAGCGCATCACTCGCCAGATCAACGGGTACGAGGAAGGCAAAGTCGCGTCGCACGACTTGCAGGGCGGAGGGCGTGAAAGCGGGACGCATAAAGCCCCCCGATTTTTCAGACCCACGCTTGGCTGGGATGGCATCGAGATAGATTTCGGCAGCGACCACCGCGCCGGTCAGGTCGAATGCCTTGGCCGTTGTGGGGTGCAGGGTGCCGAAGCTGGCAAGCACTGTTTTTGAGCCCAGCCGCAATGTTGCCGACTGCCCGGGATGGTAATGCGCGCCCGCGTCTCCGTGGAGTTGCAGGTTCTCAACCGGTGCGCCGGCAGCTTCGAGCAGCGCAAGGGCTTCGGCTTTCGCATCATAGGCATCAAATGCCTGCGCCTTGCCCTGCGCCCAGCCACGCGGTGTTCGTTCGTTTGCCATCACCACGCCGACGGTCAGCGGTTCAGTATCCGCCAGATAGCGCCGTCCAATTTCGAACAGGCGGATGCTATCCGCGCCTCGGTCAGCATTGCGTTGCGCTGCCGACAGCAAGCCGGGGAGCAATGACGGCCGCATGACTTTCAAGTCTTCGGAAATCGGATTGCTCAGCGTCCACGGTGCTTCGCCGCCAAACGCCGCCGCTTCGCCGTCGCTCAAGAAGCTCCATGTGATCGATTCGTTTAAGCCACGTGCTGCAGCGGCACGGCGGACCTTGCGCTCGACCATTTGCAAAGCAGTCGCGGTCGGTTTCGCAACCCCGTCGGCGCGTGGCAATGGTGTCGACACGACTTGGTCGAGACCTGTAATCCGCACAACTTCCTCGACCAGATCCGCAGGACCATCGACGTCACGCCGCCAGCTGGGCACGGTGACTGTCCAGTCATTTGCGACACCGAAACCGAGCTTTTCTAATATTGTCTGTTGCTCGCGCGGCGGAACGTCGAGGCCACCGAGCCGCAAGCACAAAGCGGTGTCATACGCGATCGTCCTCGCCGCGATCGGCGGTGATCCCGCGCGAGTCACGTCGGATGCGGTGCCGCCACAGACGTTCAAGATCAGTCCCGTCAATATCTCAATGGCATCATCGAGGAACGCCGGATCAACGCCACGTTCAAACCGCGCGCGGGCATCCGAAGTCAGTGATAGCGCCTGCCCCGTTTTTGCAATCCGTTCGGGCGTGAAATAAGCGACTTCGAGCAGAACATCGGTGGTCGTGTCGGCAACGCCCGAATGCTCGCCGCCCATGATCCCGCCAATGTCATGCGCGCCATTGTCGTCGGCAATGACGGTCATTTCGCTGGTGAGCGTATACTCTTTGCCATTCAGTGCGGTGATCGTCTCGCCATCCGTCGCTCGCCGCGCAATGACCGCACCTGACAGGGTGGTCAGGTCATAGGCATGGCTTGGTCGGCCCAGATCGAACATGACATAGTTGGTGATATCGACCAGCGCGGAGATCGGGCGCTGGCCGATGGCTTTCAGGCGGCGCTGCATCCAGTCGGGCGACGCGCCGTTGGTGACGCCGCGGATGACGCGACCATAGAATGCTGGGCAGCCCTCCGGGTCGTCAGTTCTTATCTCCACCGTTCGCCCTGAGCTTGTCGAAGGGTTGTCCTTCTGGGCACCGCTGGTCAAAGAAAAGGGCAGGGCTTCGACAGGCTCAGCCCGAACGGTATTCTGTAACGACTTCAGCAAACCAACCCCCGCCGCCGCCAAATCGCGCGCAATGCCGCGCACCCCCATGCAATCCTGACGATTGGGCGTGATCGCGACATCGATCACGGGATCGTTGAGATCGGCATAATCGGCAAACGCCGTCCCGACCGGCGCGTCGGCGGGCAGTTCGATGATGCCGTCATGATCGTCGCCGAGTTCGAGTTCTCGGGTGGAGCACATCATGCCGTTGGACTCGACCCCGCGGATCGCCGCGACTTTCAGGACCATGCCATTCGACGGCACAACCGCGCCCGGCGATCCGAACACGCCGACCAAGCCCGCCCGCGCATTGGGTGCGCCACACACGACTTGCATCGGCCCGTCACCGGCATCGACCGACAGGACTTGCAGCTTGTCCGCCTGCGGGTGCGGCGCGGCGCTCAATACTTTGGCAATGCGGAATGCGCCAAGTTTTTCGGCGGTATTCTCGACGCCTTCGACTTCAAGACCAATGGCATTGAGCTTTTCGGCAATCGCCTCGACGCTTGCATCGGTATCGAGATGCTCCTTGAGCCATGAGAGGGTGAACTTCATGCGCCGACGCCTCCGCTCAGCGTCGGCACGTCGAGTGTGCCGAAGCCGTAATGTCGCAGCCAGCGCAAATCGCCGTCGAAGAACGGCCGCAAATCGTCCATCCCGTATTTGAGCATCGCCAGCCGGTCGATGCCCGTCCCGAATGCAAAGCCCTGCCAGACATCAGGATCAAGCCCGCACGCTTCGATGACGCGGCGGTGGACCATCCCGCTGCCGAGCACTTCCATCCAGCCCTCGGACCCACCGATGACGCGCTTGCCGTTTACCATCGTGTAGCCGACGTCGACCTCGACCGAAGGTTCGGTGAACGGGAAGTAACTCGGGCGGAGGCGCAGGGTCACATCATCGCGCTCGAAGAACGCCTTCAGGAACGTCTCGAGCGTCCACTTCAGGTGGCCGAGGTGAATGCCCCTGTCGATCACCAGCCCTTCGATCTGGTGGAACATGGGCGTGTGCGTCGCGTCGCTATCCGACCGATACACCCGCCCCGGCGCAATGATCCTAATCGGGGGTTTTTGTGACGTCATGGTCCTGATCTGGACGGGCGAGGTGTGCGTTCTCAACAACTTGCCGTCTGGAAAATAGAATGTGTCGTGCATCGCCCGCGCAGGGTGCGACTCCGGAATGTTGAGCGCCGTGAAATTATGCCAGTCGTCCTCGATCTCCGGCCCCGATGCGACAGCAAAGCCCATGTCGGCGAAAATTTCCGAAAGTTCGTCGAGCACTTGGCTGACCGGATGCACCGACCCGCGCGGCGTTTCGGGCGCGGGGAGCGTCATGTCGAAGCGCTCGGTCACCAACTTGGCATTGCGTGCCGACGCCTCAAGCGCCGCTTTCTTGCTCGAAATCGCATCGGCGGCCGCCTCGCGCAGGCCGTTGATCCGTGGCCCTTCGACTTGTCGCTGCTCGGGCGTCATCGACCCTAGTGTCTTTAGCAGCGCCGAGATCGATCCCTGCTTGCCCAGCAATGCGATCCGCGCACCCTCGAGATTGTCGAGCGTTGCAGCAGCTTCGATCTGCGTTCTGATTTCGTTTTCGGTCATCGGTTTCAGCCCATAAGCAAATGGGCGCGAGCGGCAACCCGCTCACGCCCATTTGCGCATTCTCACGAAGAAACGGTTAGGCTGCCTGTGGCCCCGCCGCGCGTATCGCGGCAAAACCCGCTGCCTTAAGCAGCGGCAGGAAGCGCCGCCTTCGCCTGCGCGATGATGGTGCTAAACACGACGCCTTCGTTCATCGCCATGTCGGCGAGAACTTTGCGGTCGAGTTCGACGCCGGCCAGCTTCAGCCCGTGCATGAACTGGCCATAATTCAGCCCTTCCATGCGGACAGCCGCATTGATGCGCTGAATCCACAGCGCGCGGAAGTTGCGCTTTTTGACCTTGCGATCGCGATACGCATATTGGCCGGCCTTTTCGACCGCCTGCCGCGCCACACGGATCGTGTTTTTGCGACGGCCATAATAGCCCTTCGCCTGTTCGAGGATTTTCTTGTGCTTTGCGCGCGTCGTAACGCCGCGCTTTACCCGTGCCATGTCTCTCTACTCCTTATTTCAGGCCGTAGGGAGCCCAGGACTTCACCGTGCTGGTGTCGGCCTTGGACAGCACCGAAGTGCCCCGGTTCTGGCGGATATATTTTGCGGTATGGTGCGTCAGGCGGTGGCGCTTTCCAGCGACGCCGTGCTTCAGCTTACCGGTCGCGGTCAGCGTGAAGCGCTTCTTCACACCGCTCTTGGTCTTCAGTTTGGGCATTTTCGTCCTTTCGAATGACGTCCCTGAAGTCGCCTTGGCAGCCCTTTCAGCCAGGCGATTCGTAGCGGGTCGTGCTTTGAAG
>JANOVZ010000069.1:0-25667 GCA_031417655.1 Sphingomonas sp.
CGACAGGCCGAAGCGATCCTCAACATGCGGTTGCGTTCACTGCGTCGGCTTGAGGAAATGGAAATCAAGACCGAGCGCGAGAAGCTTGACAAGGAGCGCGCAGACCTCGCCGCGCTGATAGAAAGCCCCGCGCGCCAGCGGACCAAGCTGAAGAAAGACTTGGCTAAGCTCCGCGAGAAATATGGTCTGGACACCAACCTAGGCGCGCGTCGCACGGTGATCGAGGAAGCGGCCCCGCCGCGTGACATCCCATTGGATGCGATGATCGAGCGCGAACCCGTTACAGTTATCCTGTCGGCGAAGGGCTGGGTGCGGGCGCTGAAAGGCCATGCGGAACTGGCGAGTGCCGAAACGGCAAAATTCAAGGAAGGCGACGGCCCCGCATTCGCCATCCACGCGCAGACGACCGACAAGATTTTGATCGTGGCGGCGGACGGGCGGTTCTATACACTGCCTGCCGACAAACTACCCGGTGGGCGCGGCTTTGGCGAGCCGGTTCGGCTGATGATCGATTTGCCGGGCGACGTCGGCATCGTCCAATTGCTGGCAGCGCGGGCGGAGACGAAGCTATTGCTGGCAGCATCGGACGGGCGCGGGTTCGTGGCGAAGGTTGCGGATGTCATTGCCGAGACGCGCAAGGGACGGCAGGTCGTTAACCTGCGCACCGGCGCGAAATTACTCGTCGTGCGGTCCATCTTGCCGACGCATGACAGCGTTGCGACGATGGGCGACAACCGCAAGCTGGTCGTATTCCCCTTAAGCGAACTCCCCGAAATGGGCCGTGGGCAGGGGGTGACGCTGCAACGCTTCCGTGACGGTGGTTTGGCTGATGCGGTCACGCTGACACTGGTGGAGGGCCTTAGCTGGGCCATGGGTGGTGACAGCGGGCGGACGCGGACCGAACCTGATCTGACCCCGTGGCGTGCCGCACGCGGTGCTGCAGGACGGATGCCGCCGACGGGTTTTCCGCGCGACAACCGCTTCGGCTGACAGGGTTGTTACACCTTCAGCACGCCTTAACCATTCAGCCTTACCGAAGAAGCCGTGAAGGTCGCTCAACACCCCCCCGTGCAGCACGTTGCAAACGTGTATGCCGAAAGACTGCTCTTTCTCAACGCTTTGCCGTGTGCGGCCGCAGTGATTGAACGGATCGATGGCAAAGAATTGATCGTCGCGCGCAACGATGCATTTTCTGTGATCGTTCGATCCGGTCGTGACGCGATCGATATCGATGCTTGGCACCAACGCATCGCGCGTGTCATTCAAAAGCAGAAAATTGATCGCGCTGATTGGCGAGACGGTGCGATCGTCGAAGGGCGGCATTACGCCGTTACGATTGCTCCTTTGACGCCGGAAAGTGCAATGATCTCGCTGATCGACCGCACTAATGAGGTGCAAACTGAAAAATCGCTACGCAATGAAATGCTGCATGACAGCCTGACCGGCTTGCCCAACAGGCTCGGTTTTATCGAACAGATGGAAAGCCAATTCGAGGACGCCACGTGCACCGATTATGCGGTGGTCCTGGTTGATCTAGCACGGTTCAGCCGGGTTAATGAATGTATCGGATCGCTGGGGGGCGACGAACTGATCATGACTGTCGCGCGGCGATTAATGTCAGCACTGCGCGGGCATGACCAAGTGGCGCGAACAGGCGCGAACGAATTTGCGCTCGTGGTGAAGATTGTTGATGGGCCAGGTGATGTTTTGCATGTCGCGCGGCGTATCGAAACAGTGATGGCACAGCCCTTTCGGCTGTCTGATTTCGAAATGAAGGTCGATTGCGCAATTGGTTGCGCACTTGCGAGCGAGGCTGATGGTGATGCCGAGCGGTTGATGCGTCATGCCCAAGTCGCACTAAAGACAGCTAAGGGCACGAGCCGTGTCGAATTCTATAAGCCCAGCGCGCTTGCGGCGACGCGACGGGGATTTATCATCGAAACCGAGCTGCGCCGCGCGCTTGATCGCAACGGGCTGACGATGGCGTATCAGCCGCTGATGTCGCTCAAAACCGGGCGCGTGATCGGGTTTGAAGCCTTGGCGCGGTGGAAGCATCCCGTGATGGGCGTGATTTCACCCGACGAGTTTATTGCAGTTGCCGAAGAATCGGGGCTGATCGTGCCGCTCGGGCGCTGGGCGCTCGACAATGCCCTAAAGACGTTGCGCGTGTGGGATTTGGCAACGGGGCGAAAGCTGCCGCTGTCGATGGCCGTCAATCTCTCGGCAATCCAGATCGCGCGCGATGATGTCGCTAAGTTTGTCGAGGGGGGGCTGCGCGATCATGGCATACAGGGATCACGGCTCACCATCGAGCTCACCGAAAGCGCAATCATTGCCGATCCCGACCGCGCAGCGCGGACGCTGGCAGCCCTCAAACGCTGCGACTCTATGATTGCCATGGATGATTTCGGGACAGGGTTTTCGAATCTTGCGGCGCTGCAGCGGCTGCCAATCGATACGCTCAAGATCGACCGGAGTTTTGTAACTGGCATGATCGGCGATGCTGACAAGGTGGCGATTGTCCGCGCGATCCTGTCACTGGCGGCGGCACTGGGCATGGCAACGACTGCCGAAGGGATCGAGACACCGCAACTCGCCGATACGCTATCGGGATTGGGATGCACGACGGGGCAGGGGTATCTTTATGCCGAGCCGATGGGCGCGGATGCAGCACTTAGTTTTGCGATCAAATCGCTGGGCTGATCCGGTCGAGAATAGCATCGAACGTCGGGCCGGTCGGGAACCCCGCATCGACCCAAGCACTTTCGATTTGCGCCAGCGTTTGCGCGACAATCGGGCCTGATTCGAGGCCGCGCTTGATGAGGGTGCCGCCGCTGATCGGGAATTTCGGGCGGTGCCAGTTGTCGAGCATTGCGGCGTCGTTACCGTTCAGTAACAGCCGATCGCGGGCGCTTTCGATGCCAAGGCGATAGGCTAGCGCAGGAATGTTATCATAGGGAATGGTCCATCCGCATGCGGTGACGAGGCGTTTGCTTTGTGCCTTTGAGAATTTGAGACGGATCGCGATGTCCTTGGCGACGATGGGGTTGGGACCGATCAGTGCAGCGAAACGGCGGATCTGGTCGCTGCTCGCGCCCTCGCGACTGACAAGGCTGTCCAGCGCATCAGCCCCGATAATTTCCGGGAGGGCAGGCTTCAGGATGTCACGGGCAAGCATGAGGCGTACAGCAGCCACGGGTGTTGGGTAGGACAGTAATTTGAGCAGCTCGCTGGCAATGCGTTCGCGCGATAGGCTCATGAGGTCATTGGCGCGGGCGGTGCAGGCATCATAAGCTGCGGCGTCGGGCTCACCTTCCCCAAAGCGGGCAAAGAAGCGGAAAAAGCGCAGGATGCGCAAGTGATCCTCAGCAATGCGTTGCAGGGGTTCGCCGATAAAACGTACATGTCCTGCTAAAAGGTCTTCGCGACCCCCGAAATAGTCATAAACTTCGCCAGTTTCGGGATTGGCGGACAGCGCGTTGATCGTGAAATCGCGGCGCGCGGCATCTTCGCGCCAGTCATCGGTGAAGGCGACAGTCGCGTGGCGGCCATCGGTCGAAACGTCGCGGCGCAGCGTGGTGATCTCCACGGGACCGCTGAGCATGACGGCAGTGACAGTGCCGTGCGCGATGCCAGTCGGAACCGATTTGATGCCCGCTTTGGTGAGGCAGTCGATCACTGTTTTGGGTGTAAGACGCGTCGCCATATCAACGTCGCTGACCGGCACGCCCAGCAAACTGTCCCGCACCACGCCGCCGATCAGCCGCGTCGTCTCTCCGCCGCCCAGCGCCGCAACCAGCGGATCAAGGTGCGGGAGCCTTACCACCGTAGGCGCGCCGACAGATTGGCAAGCATTGCCGCCGTCGCGCCCCAAATGCGTCGTTCACCCCACATGATTTCGAAAAAGCGCCGTTCAAACCTCTCGACCATTACCGTTCGTTCAAAGCAGTTGGCGGGGTTGAAGATAAAGGACAGCGGGACTTCAAAGACGGCAGCAACTTCGCAGACGTGGGGCACGAGCGGGAGGTCGGGGGGGATGATCGCGAGGACGGGGGTGATGTCGAAGCCGGTGACAGTGCGGTAATTATTTAGGACGTCGATCACGTTGACCTGTGCGCGGGGCAGGGTGATCTCTTCCTCGGCTTCGCGAAGGGCGGCGGCGATTGCGTGTTCGTCGTCGGGATCGACCCGGCCACCGGGAAAGGCAACCTGTCCGGCGTGGCGGCGCATCTTGTCGGGGCGTTGCGTTAGGATGAGGCCGGGCCCATCCCCCTTGTGACTCGGACGGTCAGTGAGGGCGATGAGAACAGCGGCGGGCGTGCCCGGGCCATCGGGGCGTTCGCGCATATCGCTTGCATAAGGAACCGGATGATCGGCCGTATCTGCGAGTGATGCACGCACGCGATCTACCAGCGTCATGCAGCGGCCATCGCGAAAAAGACGCCGTTACTCCAAAGGCCATTGGGGGTGTTGCCCTCATCAAGCGCAAGATTGGCGAGTTCATAATAGACGGGGCGGGCGATCTTGGCGTCCATGCCGCCGCGGACATGGATGTAGGGCCTTTCGTTGAACCGCAGGGCGTGATCGATACCAGCCACAATGAGGTCCGCCGTGTTTAGGCGGAAAGTGAGTTTACGGTCTTCGCCTTTGCCGTCGCTTTTGACTTCAACAGCGATGAAGGGCGCATCTTCAACGATGATGTCGAGCTTTTCTCCCGGCGTGACGAGAACATAGCTGCCATTGGCTTCGCGGCGCAGGATCGTTGAAAACAGGCGGACCATCGCTTCGCGACCGATGGGCGACCCCTGATGAAACCAGGTGCCGTCGCGCGCGATGCACATCTCGCTGTCACCGCAATGGGTGGGGTGCCACTGGTCGACAGGCGGGAGGCGTTGGTCGGCAAGCGCAGCCGCGACTTCGGTGAGGCTCATCGTGGACAAATCGGGGACGGGTGGCATCGGCACTTGTCACCCCTAACCCGTTTACCCTGAGCTTGTCGAAGGGTTGTCCTTAACTACTGTCTTAAGGAAGTTAAAGAAGGGCAAGGCTTCGACAAGCTCAGCCCAAACGGTTCTTGTTGGACGTTTGGCCCTAACGTGCCCGACAGCGGTAGCCCTCTGGCATTACGCGCCAATAACCGATGCCGCTGGACGGGGCCGGGTACGTCCCAGCCGCCGGTCGCATCGGCGGTAAAGCTGAAAAAGCGACCATAATATTCGGGGTCACCGATCATAACCATTGGGATGTCGGAGGCGGCGTCGATGAGCGTGGTCATTAACAATCGGCCAATGCCACCGCGCTGAACATCGGGGGCAACCGCGACGGGGCCAACGAGGGTGAGCGGCGTATCGCCGATGCAGACAGGCCAGCTTTGCAGCGTGCCGACGAGTTTCCCATCGTCGAACGCCGCGAAGCTCAGCGCCGGAATTGCAGTCATACCCCGACGAATGCGGTAGGCGGTGCGCATGTGCCGGTCCGCACCGAATGCCGCATCGAGCAGAGCTTCGACAGCGACGGGGTCGGCTTGCGACAGGGGAGCAATAACGACAGTCATGGGGCGGGTGCCAATAACGTGCTGTTCGGTGATTGGAACCCGATAAGTTTTCCTCTAGGCGCGCGGCGATGACTAATTTTCTCCAGCTTGAAGTCCATGATCTCGAAGTGCCTGTCCTTACGGGCATCTATTCCGAAGAAACGCATTTGCCACAGCCGTTGCGCATTTCGATCATCGTCGATCTGGATGTGCAGGATCATTTCGCGCCCGATACGCCGCTGGGTGCGTCAAAAAACTATATGGATTTGAAGCACGCCGCGATGTGCTTGCCTGAGGGGGTGCATTTCGTCCTGATCGAAGCTGTTGCCGATCATATCATTGATGCCCTAATGGTGGGCGATGCACGGGTGATGCGCGTTGAAGTGCGCATTGTAAAGTTGGCGATTGCCGAAGCCGGCGAAGCAATTGGCATCCGCCGGGTTAAGTGCCGGACATGAAACTGGCGCTTGTCACCGGCGGGCACCGGCGATTAGGCGCCTATATCTCCGCGCGGCTGGCGGCGGATGGATGGACATTGGCCATCCACGGCGCGCGTGAGGTGGTGCCTGAATCCGCCTTGGCAGCGGCGCTCGGCGACTGGCATGGGTTCGTTGCCGATTTGAGCGATGCCGATGCTGTTGCAGCGCTGATACCGCGTGTCCGTGATCATTTCGGCGCGCCGCCGTCACTGCTCGTCAACAATGCCTCAATGTTCATCTGGGATGATGTCGAACATGCCTCGCCAGGAAGCGTTGCCGAACACCATGCCGTTAATGCGGCGGCACCGGTCACACTCGCGCTGGCGATGGCGGATGCGCGGGCGACCGGGAGCATTGTCAATATCCTCGACCAGCGCATCCGCAATCCCAACCGCGACCAGTTGAGTTATACATTGTCAAAGACCGCTCTGGCGGGGACGACGCGGACTCTGGCGGTGGGGTTGGCCCCAGCCTTGCGTGTTAATGCGGTCGCGCCGGGGCTGACGATGCCGACGCCCGATTATAGTGTGGATCAGGTCGAACGCTGCGCTGCGGCAATGCCGTTGGGTTTGCTGCCTAAGCCCGAAGATGTTGCCGATGCGGTCGCTTTTCTTGCGGGTGCCTCGGCGGTGACGGGGCAGACTCTGTTCGTGGACGGCGGGGCGAGTTTGAAGAGTTTCGACCGCGACTTTTTGTATATTTGATTCACCGTCACCGCGAGCGCAGCGAAGCAATCCAATGTGCACTGTTCAACTGGATTGCTTCGCTACGCTCGCAATGACGGTTGGCTCAGATCACTGGAATCTTGTAATGGTGCCACGCGAAAATCGCGGCGGCTCCGCGATAGGGGCGCCAGCTTTCGGCCAATTGGCGCACCAGCTTTTCGCCGGGGCGAACATCGTGGCCAAGCAACCGCCCGACATCTTCCTGCACGGCCAAATCACCCGCAGGCCAGATGTCGGGGCGTCCCTCAGCAAAGAGTAGATAGATTTCGGCCGACCAACGTCCGATGCCTTTGATCATATTCAGAGCGGCGATGGCTTCTTCGTCATCGGCGGGGAGGTTGTGGAGATCGAGCGTGCCGCCCGCGACCAGTTCGGCCAAGCTGCGGCAGTATCCGATTTTCTGGCGCGATAGCCCCGCTGCGCGCAAGTCTTCGTCAGCAAGCACCATCATCGCCGCCGGATTTTCGATGTCGCCTACCGTGGCCTCGACTTTCTTCCACACAGCGTCCGCTGCCTTGAAGCTGATCTGCTGCCCGACAATCGTGCGGAGCAGCGTGACATAACCCCGGTCGCGGATGCGCGGCTCGGGATAACCCGCATGCGCGACGGCGCGGGCGAAGGCGGGTTCGATCTTGCCGAGCGCATCAAGATGCTCGCGGAGTTGTTCGGCGGACAGGCCCATAGGATTCCTTGATTTCGTTTTGCCCCCGCGACATAGCGCGGCAGCACTGAATTGGAGAGTCCCTAAATGCCCAAGCTGATCGTTACCACGCGCAATGGCGCTGTTCAGGAGCTGGATGGACAGGCGGGGTTGTCAGTGATGGAAATAATCCGTGACGGCGGTGTTGATGAGCTCCTCGCGCTGTGCGGCGGATGCTGTTCGTGTGCGACATGCCATGTTTATGTCGACGGCGAATTTGCCGACAAAATTGCGCCGATGGGTGAGGACGAAAACGACCTGCTCGATTCGTCGGATCATCGTAGTGCAGCGTCGCGGCTGTCGTGCCAGATTCCGTTCACCGCCGATCTCGACGGGCTGAAGGTCACGATTGCCGCCGAAGACTAGGGCTTTAGCCGCAACACCGCTGTTGGCGCGTCCTTGGTCAGCGGCGTTGCGCGCCATGTGATGATGCGGCGCTTGCCGACTGTTTTCGCCCCGTCTTCATTGTTCTGGCTGACGATTTCGGCGTCGGTATCAAGGGTGAACGTCCCGTCGAGTAGTTTGGCGGCTTTCGACATACTGCCGCCGCCCATCGGGTTGCTTCCGGTTTCGGTGTTGGTGTAGCCAGGGGCTTTGACGCGCACGGTGCCGCCCCGACGCAGCTCGACCGCGACGAAGGGTAAGATCACGCCCGCGTCTGAATTGAACGGATACTGGAAATTGTGGGTCAGGGTGCCGGTAATCGCATAGTCGATCAGGAACTTTCCTTTCCCCTGATAAACGGCGGATCGATAGCCATGCTCTTTTGACAGCGCGGCCGCGATTTCGCGGTTTTTGGCTTCGTCGTCTTCGCTCGGCTCGGGGTCGGCGACTGCTTTCGGATTGTCCGCAATAGTTTGATAGGTGGCGGGCTTGGCGTCCAATTCGGGGTCTGCCACAGGCTTGTCGCTGACCCCCTTAAGCGCTTCCGACGGATTGCTGGCATAGACTTCGCCCTTGTAGGTGAAGGCAAATGTGCGGTCGGCGTTGATCGTGAGGGTCGAAACGAATTTGCCGGGGGAAAGGACGCAGCCGAACAGGAATATCGGCGCGAGCATGGCGGTCAGCAGTTTCATCACATTCCCCCAAAGTGTTTTCAGCGTGTGGCGTCTGCGTAAAGGGCAATTGCGGCCGCATTCGATATGTTCAGGCTTTCGACCTTTGAACTGATCGGCAAACGCGCGAGGACGTCGCAATGCGCCGCAACATTGGGGCGCATCCCTTCGCCTTCGGCGCCCAGCACCAGCGCATTCTTGGCTTCGTTGAATGAGTCGGACAGTGCCATTTTTGCCTCGCCAGCGAGGCCGATACGCCAGAAGCTAGCTTCGGCAATTTCCTCCAATGCACGTGCCAGATTGACGACGCGCACCCACGGCACCAGTTCGAGCGCACCCGACGCCGCGCGTGCCAATGCCCCTGATTCAGGCGGCGCGTGGCGATCTTGTGTTACAATCCCCAGCGCATTGAACGCGGCGGCGGATCGCAGCACCGCGCCGACATTGTGTGGGTCAGTGACTTGGTCGAGGATGATCAGCGGGCGGCGGTCATTTTCGCCATGGGCGAGCAAGTCACCTAGCCACATTTCCTCGAGCGGATCGACTTCGATGACGAGCCCCTGATGCGGCGCGTCATTTGGCACCATGCGGCCAAGATCGGCGACATCGGCAAAGACCACGGGCAGGATCGGCGGCAGGTTGAGCGGCGCCACGGCCTCGCGCGTGCCCCACAGCTTGCGGACGTTGCGCTCTGGATTGGCCAATGCTGCCGTTACCGCATGGCGGCCCCAGAAGCGGATGCGCCCGCCGAGCGCCTGTGATGGTCGATGTCCTCGTCTCATCAACCTTCTTTCGCCGCACTCGCGTTGACAGGCAAGCCCGCGTTCGTCATTAGCCCGCCCTTCGCTGGAAGCGCCTGGACAGGTGGCCGAGTGGTTAAAGGCAGCAGACTGTAAATCTGCCCGTGCAAGCGTACGCTGGTTCGAATCCAGCCCTGTCCACCAATATCGGAAATGTGCCGCGAACCAGCGCTTCTAGTGGCGGAACGACGAGCGGTCCGTGGTAGCCACCTTCTGTACAGCCTGCGCCACTCACAATGCTTACCGTAGCAATAGTTCATTGATAGCTCGGTATGATCATCACGTTAGATTGAGCGCACGATTGTGGCGCTAATTTGCTGGTCAAACACTCCTAATTCATTAACTATCAAATAGTTCACGATCTTGGCTAGGCGAAAGTTGTCCGGACCTTTAGGGTGCGATGCATGGTCATGCGGGATGCGTTCAGGGGCGTGTTGTTAGGGATTGCGGTTGCAGTCGGCGCGCCGCTATCCGCATCGACGGATCCGCTTTCCGCAGTATCGGTGGTTGATCCGCTCGCAGCGTCACCTTTGCGGCAAGTGACGATTGCGACCGGTGATATAGCTTTGGCACAGCGCTTTTATGGCGTGGCGATGGGCATGGCGCGCGCGAAAACGGCGCGATCTGCGGTGGTCTATGGCCGCGTGGGACTTGCCGATGCAATCCGCGTGAAACTCGTCAGTATGCCGCAAACGCGTGCGATGTTGCGGCCCACATATAATGCGCTTGCGCCGGGTGGCCTTGCGATGGGGATGCCCGTCAGCGGACAGGCCAAGCGTGAGAGCATTGTTAAGGCAGCGGGCTTTGCATCAGTTGTCGGCGTGACCAGCATAGTGCTGCCGCGTGCTGACGGGAGCAGCTACACGGTCGAGGAAATTCATTATAAAGCCCCTGATGGCGTGCTGGTGCTGGGCATTGATCGCGGCGCGATGACACCTGTGGGGCCGATTGACGCTGTGTCGGGAATTGGTGGCCCCGCTTATGCCAGCCTTGTGGTCAACGACCTGCCGCGCACTGAGGCATTCATGAAAGTGGTGCTGCGGTATGAAAAACGCCGTGATGCCATATTTGCCAGTTCGGGACCGAAAGGCGGGCTCGGCCTTGCCGAGGGACAGCGGTTCGCGTTTCAGCAGTGGTTCGCGCCGGGATCGACCACGGGTTATGTCATCTTGATGAAGATGCTCGACCGTCCCGCCGAGCCACCCCAACCAGCGGGGCTTGCGCAGCGCGGGATCACGATGTGGACATTTGATGCGAAGGATTTGGTGGATGTCGCGGATCGGGCGGCGTCGGTGGGCATGCGGATTGTGACCAAAGACGCAGGATCGGTGATCGTGGCGATGCCTGACGGGTTTCTGGTCGAATTTGTAAAACGCGTTGGCGGCAAGTCATGATCGCGCTATTCGCCCTCGCGGTGATAACGGCACCCGCAACGGCGGTTTTGGCGCCTGATCCAGTGAAATGCGACAATCGACCTGTGGTGATGATGGTCGAAGGGCGAACGCGGGACGCCAAGCGGCTGGCGGTTTATGCCGCCGCGATCCGGGCGTCGGGTCTCTATCAAAAGCTCGGTGGTTATTACCTCTTCAATCCGCGTCCGGTCGCGGTGTTTGAAGGGGTGTCGCCGCCCGAACGATCCGTGATCGCTGTGCGTTTTCCCTGTTTTGCCCATGCACGGGCATTCTGGAATTCGAAGGAATATCGCGAGAAGATTGTGCCGCTACGCTCGAATCCGGCGGCAGGGGATTTTGTCGTGACAGTCCATATGGCGTTGCCAGTGCCCGACTATGCCACAGGTCAAAGTTCGATGGACGGGATCGCGCAGGTCGGGGAGGGGGCGAGATGAGAGCGTTGATTGCCCTTGCAGTGGTTGCCGCGCCTGTCGCCGCGCAGGATACCCAACGCGGGCAGTTGCTGTTTTTGCAGTGCCGCGCTTGCCACAATTTGAAAGCGGATCAGCCGAACAAAGTGGGGCCCAATCTGAGCGGCTTTTTGAAACGCGTGGGCGCCAGTGCCCCGGGGTTCAAATATTCGGTGGCGTTTGCGGCGGCGAAACCAAAGTGGACTGATGCGACGCTCGATGCGTGGCTGACGCGCCCCGCTCTCATGGTCAAGGGCACAAGCATGGCGTTTGCCGGGATGGCCAAACCCGCCGACCGCGCGGCGTTGATCGCTTATTTGAAAACTGCAACAAAATGAGTTGAACAATAAAAAGGGGACGAAAAAATGAAGACGATTATTAAAGGGGTTTCGCTACTCGCCATTGCCATCACGGGGGCCGCACTACCTGCCTATGCGCAAACGAAACCGGCTGTTGAGGTCGGCGATGACGCAATCATAGTGACCGCGCGCAAACGTGAAGAGAACCTACAGGACGTGCCCTTGTCGATCACGGCGATCACCGCGCAGGCGATCGAGGAGCAGGGGCTGAAATCGATTGTCGACCTTGCCAATGTCACACCGGGATTGAGCTATCGCCAAGGCTTTGGCCGCAACGCCGACCGACCGGTCATCCGGGGTCAATCCAACATTCAGGGATCGCCCAACGTGGCATTCTTTGTTGACGGGGTCTACGTCACAGGGTCGATCACAAGCTATAATCTGGACAATCTTGAACGCGTTGAAGTGATCAAGGGGCCGCAAGCCGCGCTGTTTGGCCGTGCCACTTTCGCCGGGGCAATCAATTATATCACGCGCAAGCCCGATAATGACTTTCGCGGGAAAGTCTCGGGCAGTTTGGGCCAAGACGGGCTGCTCGATCTCAATGGTTATGTCTCGGGGCCGATCATCAAGGACCGGTTGTTCGTCGAACTCGACGGGCGGATTTATAAATTCGGCGGGCAATATACCAATGCTATTGATTCGCTGGAGAACATGGGCCGCGAGGAAACGCAATCGATCGGTGCGACGGTCCGGCTGAAGCCAGTCGATGATCTCGATATTGTGGCCCGTGTCGGATTCAGCCGCGATCAGGACGGGCCTTTCCCGATTTCGCGTGTCAACCGCGTGTTCGGCCAGACGCAGCCCGTCGCAGGCGTGCTGCAGAATAATGGTGCGATCAATTGTTTTGCGCCGACGTTGCGCGCGGGGGTCTTTGGTCCCGCTCCTGCGCTGCGTCCTGTCGCCAGTGACCGGTCGCGCGGTTATTTCTGTGGCGAAATTCCGACGCCCGGCACGTTCGGATCAAACTCCGCGTTGTTTCGCGAGGCAGGCTATCCGGATGCGCTCGACCGCAGTGTTTTCCGGTCGAGTTTGCGCACAGATTTGGACGTCGGCGGCTGGGTAATCACTGCGATTGGTGCCTATAATTACCGTAAGCAAACGACCGCAATTGATCAGGACTACAGCGATCTGCGGTCGTTCGCGTTCGAGACCATCGATAAATCGGGGACGCGCGATTATTCGGGGGAATTCCGCGTTTCATCGCCCGCCGACAAGCGGGTGCGCGGTATATTGGGGGTTTCCTATTATCAGGAAGACGATCTGGTCGGGAACCGCAGCGGGTCACTGACCAATGCCGCGCTGGGCCGGGTGTTTCTGACAGGCGATAGTCCATCCGTAATTGTGCTGGGCACGGGTGCGCTTGCCGGTGTGAAGAACAAGTCGATTTTCGGCCAGTTGCAAGCTGACATTACCGATCGCCTGACGATCAGTGCGGAGGGACGCTATCAGGTCGAGGATTTGAAAAGCCTTGGCACATCAAGCATTACAATCGGGGGCGTCGTTTTCAACCGAACGCTCGATTTGGCCGTGCAATATAAGAAATTCCTCCCGCGTGTGACAGTCGACTACAAACTCGACGGCGACAGCATGGTTGATGACGCGATGGTTTATGGCGTCGTGTCAAAGGGCAACAAGCCCGGTGGTTTCAACACAGGCGTTTATGCCGCCGCTTTGCCCGACAGCGAAGTCGCGCGGCTGGTCGGCCTTGGCCTCAACAAGTTCGACGAGGAATCCTCGACCAATTATGAGCTTGGTTTCAAATCATCGTGGTTCAACCGCAAGCTGACGCTGAATATGGCCGGTTATTATATCGACTGGAAAAACCAGCAGCTGACGCAGACGCTCCAGACGCAGCGTCGCGACGGGGTACTTGGATCGACGTCCTTCACATCGAACGTCGGTAAATCCGAAGTGAAGGGGCTCGAGCTTGATGCCAAGCTGCGGTTTAACGAGAATTTCAGCCTGCGTTTCGGTTATGCGCTACAAGCATCGAAAATCCGCAACTTCATCGCCGATGATCAGGCCGATTTATATATCACGTCGGCCGAGCTGGCAGCGCTCAATGCGTCTGCGCCCTTGCCCGCGTTTGTGGCGGCTCCGTCACTGACGGGAACGGGGCTAACGTCCTATGCGCCGTGTCAGGGAACAACCCCGGCAGTGGGCTGCACGGCAGCAATCATAACCTATGCCAATGGGTATCTGGCGACACTGACGGCAGCAACGCCGGCGCGTTTTGCGGCGGTCAATGCCCTGCTGGCAACCAAGGGTAATGCGGCAGGTAATGCGTTGCCGCGTGTGCCAAAGCACCAGATTCAGATTGGGGGCGACTTCGAGTTTCCGGTTGGGGATGACACCAAACTCTTCCTGCGCGCGCAGCTGGCTTATGAATCGAAACGCTTTGTGCAGGTCGATAATCTCGGCTGGTCGGGAGACAGCTATAATCTGGGCCTGCGTGCCGGGTTCGAAGTCGGCGGCTTTACGCTGACGGCGTTCATGACCAATGCGCTCAATGACAAGACGCCAGTCGATATTCTTCGTTCGATCGACAATGCGCAAACCTATTTCCGGCCGGCGCTGCGTCCCGGTGAAGCAACCGCAAACATCGGCGGCGTCAATGTCAGTTCGACCAACCCGCGCGATTTCGCGATTACGGCGCCACGCCTCAGCAACTTCGGCGTGACGGCCTCGTTCAAATGGTAAGGGGGTCGGGAGCCGTCTGTGCCGTTGTTGCGAATGTCATGTTCGCGGCGGCGGCGCTTGCGGCTCCCGCAATTCCGGCGGGGATCAGCGCCGGACTTGCGACGCTGCGCACCGCAGCATTGAAGAAAAGTGGCGGCGCGGAGGGGGTCTTTGCCGACGACCTTGCGCTCGTTTCGCAATCGGGCAAACTTTACGCGCGGGCCGATGCGTTGGCGGACCTGCGCGGTGAGTTCGAGATTTGGGAAAACCGGGATGTTGTCGTGCGGGCACTCCGCGACGGTGCCGTGGTCACGCTCATCAACCGGCGTAAGCGAGCGGGCATGGATGCCGCCGAATTCCGCGTAATGCAGGTGTGGCAAAAGCGGATAGGGCAGTGGCGGCTGGTGGCGCAGAGCAGCACGAAAGTGGCGGCATGAGGATGCGGCGGCTCTGGATGCTGCTCGTATCGCTACCGGCGACCGCGGTTGCCCAAGGGACTGACGGAACGCCGGCCGAACGCGACTTGATGGTGCTGGCGGAAATGCTGCCGGGTCGTTGGGACAACGGCGAACAAGCGCTGTTCGAACCGCGCATGAAGGTGCCCGTGAGCGAGCGGCACGCGCAAAATGCGATGACCATTGAGCAAATTTCTAGCGCGCTCAACCGCGTGACATTGCGCTTGACCAGCGCCTACGGAGGCCCCGTCGATCTCGTCCTGACGCCGAATGACGCGACCAGTGTGAAGGTCGATGATGGCACTTGTGCATTCATTTTCCGGCGGGAGGCGGGGCAATTCAGGGGCGAGGCTTCGGCGGATTGTCCGTCCGGCTATCCATACCAGACCGTGATGGTCGCGCCCGATCGCTTGTGGATGGGCAAAACGGGCGCGGTGCCGACGAAGTATCTGCGCGCGACGCAATATCAGTGCTTTGTCGATATGCCCGGGGCGAGCGGGGGCAAGGCGATCCCCTATAAACGGATCGACGGGCTGCAGCTGTGGGATGATGGCGTGATCAGCTGGTTCGACAGTCCCGAGACGCCGACGCGTCGCCTCGGCCTGCAATTGCGCAAGGTGCAGTGGCAGATCAACAATGCGCCGGGGGTTTTCGCGCGGGATTCACTGACGATGTATCTGGTTGAGAAGACGGCGGATGGCAGCGAGAAATCGCTGCTTTATGCGTGGACGACCAAGGGTGCAGCGCGGGTGGGCGTGAATGGCCTATGGGCGCTCGCGAATTGCGCGCGCGAGGCGATGACGTCTGCGAAACCGGAGTTTTGATGTGATGATCATACATCATCCGCAATGCTTCTCCCCTTCACGCCTTCGTGGAGGGGGTGGGGGTGGTTCTCCTGCTGATGATTGGCGTGTTGCCGCAAAGAGGGGTCACCCCCGGCCCCTCCAGCAGGGGCTGGAGGGGCAACAGAATGATGTTTGATCGTCGGACGGCAATTAAGAGCGGTGCGGCGCTGGCGTTTGCGTCATTCGTGCCGGGGGCGCGGGCTCAGGAAACCGCCGACGTCATTGTACTTGGCGCGGGGCTGTCGGGGCTAAATGCAGCACTGCTGCTCGAAGAGCAGGGACAGAAAGTCATTGTTCTTGAAGGGCGCAACCGCGCGGGCGGGCGGCTCTATACACTAGACGACGTGCCGGGTGCGCCCGAAGCGGGGGGTAGCGGGATCGGGCGCGGCTATGCGCGGCTGATTGATCGTGCCGACACGCTGGGCGTGAAGCTCGTGCCGCAACGGGTGCGGACCGAAGCAGCAGGCGAAACGACGCTGATCCACATCCGCGACACGTCGATTTTGGCAAAGGATTGGGAAGCGTCGCCGCTCAATCCCTATGTCGGCGATGCGCGCAAACGGCCGCCGTGGCTGATGAGCTTTTCGTCGCTCAACGCCTATAACCCGTTGCCCGAAGCGGCGGCGTGGCGCGCACCCGATCAGGCGAAAAATGACGTATCGGTGTCGTCGTTTTTGGCGGCGAAAGGCTGGACGCCCGAGCAGCTTCGTTTGGCTTATGCGACCAACCCGAGTTACGGCAATTCGGGTGACGACCTGAGCGCGATGATGTGGTGGCACATCGCCAAGAACGCCGAACTGATGGCGGGCGTCGGCGGCGGGGCAGTGGCCATCGAGGGGGGTAACCAGCGTTTGCCGGAGGCGATGGCGAAGGCCGTGAAATCGAGCGTTCGTTATGGGAAAGCGGTCGTGGGCATCCGCGCCGATGCGACCGGTGTGGAGGCAGTGACGGCAGACGGCTCGCGCTACCGGGCAAAACGCCTTGTCTGCACCTTGCCCGCCAGTGCCTTGCGCCTGTTGAAGATCGATCCAGCCCCGCCCGCGATGCAAGCGAAAGGGATTGCGACTCTCCAATACAACCGTGTGTTCCAGGCGCATTTCGTGCCGACGGTGAAATATTGGGACGCCGACGGCATGCCCGCGTCAATGTGGACCGATACCTTGGCGGGGCGCTTCATGGCGCTGCGTTACGGCGCAGATGCAAAGGATGTCACGAGCTGCCTTGCGTTTGTGAATGGGTTTGCTGCCGACAAGCTCGACCGAATGGCGCCCGACGATGCGGTTGCGGCGATCCTGAGCGATCTCGCCAAAGCGCGGCCTTCGACAAAAGGGGCGTTGCGCCCCGTCAAAGTCGTCAGCTGGCAGCGCGATGTATTCGCGGGTGGAGCCTATGCCTGCTGGGGGCCGGGCCAGATTGCCGCCTTTGCGAATGAAATCGGCAAGGATCTGGGCCGCATCCACTTTGCCGGTGAACATACCGCAGCGGTCGCGCGCGGGATGGAAGGCGCAATGGAATCGGGCGAACGCGCGGCACTCGACATACTTCAGGCATAGGAGACGGACATGAGCGACGTGTTGATCGACCGGCGGATGGCGATGTTGGGCGCGGGTGTGCTTTCCACCGCAATGCTGGCAGGGGTGCCCGTTGTGGCAGATGCGGCGACAGGGATCGATGCGACGGACCCCAATGCAATGATGATGATCCTCGCAAAACTTCAGGGCGATGTTGCGGGGAAGATCACCTATGGATACCAGCGCGGACAGGTTTACGGCCTGATCGGTGGTGCGGGGTTGCCGCTCACTGATTACGGGCGGCGGCTTTATGATTATGAAGGCGCGTCGGTCGGCCGCTCGCGGGTGTTGCCCAATGGCGATGTCGAGACAAAATCGCGGTCCTGGCTGTTTTACACCGATCCCGCGAGCGGCGCTTACATCAAGACCTGGCGGAATCCGATGACCGGTAAGGACGTCACCGTGCCTCCGTTTCGTGGCGGCATTTCGGGGGGCACGCTGACGCCGAAGGGGCCGAAAGTCAGCGCAAACTTCACGATGGAATCGACCGTTTTCAACCAGCCGACGAAACTCGAGTTCGTGACCATTGGCGACCGAACATGGGTCAGCCGCCACGCTTTTACACGCTGGACGCCGAAGGGATCGACCAAAGCGCGCACCGAAATGACCATGGACACCTGGGTCGTCCGCACCCGCGATCTGACCAACAGACGCCTGACCGCGATCCCCGCCACCTCCAGCTGGACCAGCCAGACCGAATGGCAGACGTGGCTGCAAATGCCCGAGGGCCAGCCGGGGCAGCAATTGTGGAAATCGGACGGCTTGAAAGTCTATGCGCTGGCGGACTTGCCGCCCAAATTCGTCGCGCAATGCAACGCCGAACATCCCGGCATCCTGACTAATCCGATTGTCTGGGATACGCAGTAGAAATCCGCGCAACGCTGTCCTACATTGGCGACACACAAGCGGGAGAATGGCGATGGGCGTTTTCGATTTTCTGTCGAAGCAGTTTGTTGATGTCATCGATTGGACCGAGGAGCCGGGCGATCTGGCGTGGCGCGTGCCGATGGCCGACCGCGAAATCCAGAATGGCGCCGTGCTGACGGTGCGCGAAGGGCAAGTCGCGGCGTTTTTCAATGAAGGACAGATCGCCGACATGTTCGGCCCGGGCAAGCATGTGCTGGAAACAGGTACGCTGCCGCTGCTCACTGCGATCAACAATTGGGACAAGGCGTTCCTGTCGCCGTTCAAATCGGACGTCGTGTTCTTTTCGCAAAAGGAACAAATCAATCTGAAATGGGGCACCACGCAGCCCGTTACAGTGCGCGACAAGGAATTCGGGCCGCTGCGTATTCGCGCCTTCGGTGGCTATTCATTCCGCATCGACAAGGTTGCCCCGTTCGCGTCGCGGATTGCGGGAACGCTCAGCGAAGTGACCGTGTCGAGCATCGAGCCACAACTGCGTTCGGCAATCGCGACGGCGATGGCGACTGCGCTGGGTGGCGGCGAGATTGCGTTTCTCGACATGGCGGCGAACCAGACCTTGCTGTCTGAAAAACTGAAGGCGTCGGTTTCCGAGACGCTGGCGCTCTGGGGCCTCAGCGTCGAGAGCTTCTTTGTCGAGAGTTTGTCGCTGCCCGAAGCGGTGCAGGCGCATCTCGACAAAACCAGTTCGATGCGCGTGCTGGGCGATCTCGATAAATATGCCAAGTTCCAAGCCGCCGAAGCGATTGAAATTGCGGCGGGGCAGGACGGCGGCATGGCGGGGCTAGGCGCGGGTGCAGCAGCGGGCATGGCGATTGGCCAGGTGATGTCGGGTGCGCTCGGCGGGGTTGCGGCTCCGGCAGCGGCGGCAACGGCGGTAGCAGAAGACCCGTTCGCGGTGATCGAGAAGCTGCACAAGCTGCAAGTTGCGGGCGCGATTACACAAGCGGAGTTTGACGCCAAAAAGGCGGAATTGCTCGCCAAGGTTCGCTAGGCGCCATGCTTTGGATATGCATCGAAGGCCGTGCTCCGGGCCTGACCCGGAGCCCTGCGAAAAGAGGGATGAACGCCAGTCGCAAGACTCCTGGTCAAGCCCGGAGCACTGATTTGCATCGTTCGCCGATACCATGATGGCCGCGCTGGCCTGTCCGCAATGCGGGAACGAACTGAGCTACGCGTCGCCTGCGCTGCCGGTGAAGGTGTGCGGGTCATGTCGTTCGCTGGTTTTGCGCAAAGGGCAGGACGTCGAGCGCATCGGCGAGGCGGCGGTGCTGCCCTTCGATGTCAGCCCAGTTCAGATCATGACGACGGGGCGGTTTAACGGGGTGGGTTTTACCGTCCTCGGCCGCATCCGCTGGGGCTGGGAAAGCGGTTCGTGGAACGAATGGCTGGTGCTGTTCGATGATAACGACTGGGGCTGGCTCGGTGAAGCGATGGGCGACTTCATGCTGCTGCGCGAACAGCCGATTGACATGTGGGGTGATAGTTCCTTGTCGAAATTGGTGGCGGGGGAAAGTCCACTGATCGGCGAGACTGTCGACATTGGCAGCGTGACCTACACCGTGACCGACATCAAGCAGGCGCACATTCTCGCGAGCGAAGGCGACCTGCCATTTAAGGCGACCAGCGACTGGACCATCAACAGTATCGATTTCCGGTCGACGACATCGGCCTGTGCAAGTTTTCAGCGCGATGAGGACGGGTCGTCTTTCTACACGGGTGATGCGATGAGCCCGTCCGACCTGCAACTCAAAAACCTTCGCGTGATTAATGGCTGGAAAATCCCGGCATGACCGAAGCGACGCGCGCGGCTACTTGCCCGTCATGCGGCGGCACGGTTCAGGTTCGCGCTGCCGGGTTTTCGGTCACTTTGGTTTGCGAATATTGCGGCAGTGTTCTCGATATTGCCAATCCCGATGTTGCGCTTATCGAAAAGCATAATCGCGCGGCGGCACAACTGGCGATGCCGTTGGGCAGCCGCGGCGCGGTGATGGGCACTGAATATCAGGTCGTCGGCTTCATGCGCCGATCGATCGAAGGCGAAGGCTGGGACGAATATCTGCTATTCAATCCCTATGTCGGCTATCGCTGGCTCGTCGACGAGGACGGCGAATGGTCATTCGGGACGATGCTGACCGCGCTCCCCGACATGAGCGATTTCCCAACGGTGCGGATCGGCGCAGCAGCATTCCGCAATGAAGATCAGGGTTACACGGCGGTCGTCGATAGCGTGGTCGGCGAATTTTACTGGCGGGTGAAAGTCGGTGACGGGGTCGAGCTGATTAATTTCGAAGGCAGCGCGGCGACGCTAAGCCGCGAGAGTGGGTTGGACGAAGTCAACTGGACCGTTTCCAAACCGCTGCGCCGCGATCAGGTACAGGGGTTTGGGGGCGAGACGTTCGATCCCAAAGCGCCGGATAGCGCCGCCCCCGCAGCCTTTATGGCCGATGCGGTCGAGCCGGAAACGTCAACTGGCGACTCGCTCTGGTCGATCCTGAAGATCGGCGGGGCAACGGCGGCGTTTCTGGTGCTCATCATGATTATTTCGAGCTTTGGCGGGCTAAAGCCGCAGAGCTTCGCCTATGAAGTCATGCGCGACGGGGCGCCGCAATCGGCTACGTTCGGCCCGCTGGTCTTTTCGGGCGGGCGCCAGAAAGTGGAGATCGAAACGAGCAGTAGCGATTTTGACAATGCGTGGATCGACCTCGACATTTCGCTGGTCGAGCGCACCACGCAAGCGACGATTGAGGCGGCCGCTGTCGTCGAGAAGTATAGTGGCCGCGATAGCGACGGGGCATGGTCCGAAGGATCACGCGCGAAATCCACCAAGATCGCGTCCGTGCCGAGCGGAGCGTATGATCTGGTGATCGACGCAGCGGCAAAGAGCTGGCCGGTGCCCAGCAGCGTTGGCGAATATTCGGCGATGACATTGACCACGACCGTTAGTTCGGGTGGCGTGTTTATTTCAAATCTGTTGCTGGCATTGGCCATGCTCGCGATGCCGCCGATATGGCTGATCTATCGCCGGATGAAGCGCGCGGGTATGTTTGAAGAAGGGGATGACGACTGATGCGCACTGGCGTGGTTCTCTATTCGATCTGGGCGGCGATCATCGCAATCCTGTTCGTCGCCGCAGCGTTCCGCGGCTATTCACCGTTCGCCAGCCCCAGCGTCCCGCGCGGCGCGGGCTATTATGGGCCGACCCACAAATAAACAGGAGGATATTCAGATGGTTACGACAGTCCCCGTGCTGCTTGCGGCCTTGCTCTATTCTGTAATTGGTATGCTCATTCTATGCGTGGGCTTCTTCATTTTTGATGCGCTGACGCCGGGCAAGTTGTGGGAAGACATCCGCGACAAGCAGAATATGGCCGTTGCGCTTTTCGGTGGGCTGTTTGCGCTGGGCCTGTCTATCATCGTCGCCGCCGCCATTCATGGATGAGGTCAAAAGACCGACTCCGCTTGTTATCGCGCTGCTGGTCTCAGTCTTTGCAGTTGCGACCTGCGGGCTGATTTACGAGCTTCTCGCGAGCACGATCGCGAGCTATCTTCTTGGCGATAGTGTCACCCAATTTTCGACGGTTATCGGCACCTACCTCTTCGCGATGGGCATCGGCAGCTGGTTGTCGCGTTATGTGACCAAAGGCGAGCTCGCGCTTTTCGTTCGCGTTGAATTGCTGATTGCGCTGATCGGCGGGACATCGGCAGCAGTGCTGTTTCTGCTGTTCCCCGTGGTCAGTTCGTTCCGCGTTGCGCTCTATGGGATTGTGTTCGTGATCGGCGCGCTGGTCGGGCTGGAAATCCCGCTCTTGATGCGGATCCTGCGCGGGCAATTCAGTTTCGGTGATACGGTTTCGAACGTCCTGACGTTTGACTATATTGGCGCGCTCGCGGCATCTTTGCTGTTTCCACTGGTGCTGGTCCCGATGCTCGGGCTGGTCCGGACGGGGTTTCTGTTCGGGTTGCTCAACGCTGCGGTTGCGATTGCCGTGTTGTTCGCTCTGCCCAAAAAGGGGGCGATGCTGGGTGACAAAATCGTCGCATTCGCTCTGCTCGCATTGCTCGGCACCGGCATAGCGTTTGCCCCGCGCCTGCAAAACTGGGCGGAAAATGCGGGCTTTGCCGAAAATGTCATTTACGCGACCTCGACGCCGTATCAACGGATCGCGCTGACAAGGAACGGTGACGATCTCCGGCTCTATCTTAATGGTAATCTGCAATTTTCGTCGCGTGATGAATATCGTTATCATGAAGCATTGGTGCATCCGGCGATGGGGCGGGTGGCGAATCCTGCCAATGTCTTGATCCTTGGCGGTGGTGATGGCTTGGCCGCGCGCGAAGTGCTGCGGCACCGTAATACGAAGCGCGTCACGCTGGTTGATCTCGATCCCGAAATGACGCGGCTGTTCTCGACAAGCGCCGTGCTGACGCAATTGAACAAAGGGTCGCTGACCGACCCGCGCATGAAGGTGATCAACGCTGATGGCTTCCGCTGGCTACGTGAAGCTCGCGGAAAATATGACGTCATCATCGTCGATTTCCCCGATCCTGTCGATTTCTCGGTGGGCAAGCTCTACACTGATGCGTTTTATCGCGAAGTCGGGCGCGTTCTAACGCCGGGTGGCGTTGTCGCTGTACAAAGCACATCACCACTCATCGCGCCGCGCGCATTCTGGACGGTGGCAACGACAATGGAATCGGTTGGGTTCACCACGCGCGCTTACCATGCCTATGTGCCGAGCTTTGGCGAATGGGGCTTCACGCTGGCAGCGAAGGGCCCTATTTCGACGCAGGTTGCGATCCTCCCCGGAAACCGCTTTCTCTCTGCCGAAACCGAAAGCCGGATGTTCGATTTCCCACCCGATATGGCGCGGCGGCCGGTCGAGGTGAACCGGCTCGACAATCAAGCGCTGGTGCGCACCTTCGCGTCCGAATGGGCGAAATATGACGGTTGATCGCCGCGCGGTGCTGGTTGGCGGTGGGGCGGTTGCCGCAGCAGCCGCGGTCAGCTGGGCGGCGACGCGCGAAAGGCCGATCAAGGGTAACGTCGGCGGCGCAGACATGGCGCGCGGACACCGGTTGCGCGACGGCAAATTTCCGGCGCCGACGCGCGAGGAATCTACTGGCGTCATCATCATTGGCGGCGGCGTGGCGGGGCTTGCAGCGGGCTGGACGCTGGCCGAAGCGGGTTATGATGATTTTACGCTGATTGAACTTGAGGATGAAACCGGCGGCAATGCGAGAGCAGGTAAGAATGCCGTCTCCGCTTTCCCGCTCGGAGCACATTATTTGCCGGTGCCCAATCGTGAAGCAAAGGCATTGCGCCATATGCTGACCAGGTTCGGGATGATCACCGGCGCGGATACCGATGGCGCGCCGGTTTACGACTCTTATCAAATGACCGCCGACATGGAGGAACGCCTGTTGTGGCAGGGCAAGTGGCAGGAAGGGCTGATCCCGACAACCGGGCTGAGCGCAGCGGACAAGGCCGATCTTGCGGCGTTTGATGCTGCGATTGCGGATTATGCCAAAGCGGTGGGGAGGGACGGCAAACCGGCATTCGCTTTGCCGATTGCTTATAGTTCGAGTGATCCCGCTTTTACCGCCCTCGACCAGCAGAGTTTCGCTCGATGGCTCGATGCGCGTGGGTGGCATTCGAAAGTGCTGCGCGCGCACCTCCGCTACGGGTGTCGCGACGATTATGGGTGCGAGCCCGAACATGTCTCGGCATGGGTCGGCATCCATTATTTTGCCGGAAGGCGCGGCTGGGCCGCAGGCGGGGTGGGCGACAGCCAGCTGACGTGGCCTGAAGGCAACGCGCGTTTGACACGGGCGATGGCCGCGCGCTTTACTAGAAAAATCAATGGCGGCCGAATTGCCTTTGCAATCAATCGTAACGCTGGCGGCGTTGTGATCGACAGTTTCGACGTCGCCCGGAACGAAACGGTCCGCACAAAAGCAGAAGCCGCGATCCTCGCACTCCCACATTTCCTTGCCGCGCGGATTGCGCCCGGCATGTCGGCAAAGGGCTTCAGCTATGCCCCTTGGCTTGTCGCCAATGTCACCGTGGATCGCTTACCCAGCGGTGCCGGCGCAAAGCTTGCTTGGGACAATGTGGCGTGGGCGAGCGAGTCGCTGGGTTATGTCGTTGCGACGCATCAGGGTTTGCAAAGTGCGACGCCTGCGACTGTGCTCACTTGGTATATGCCGCTGTCCAAATCGACACCTGCGGTCGCACGAAAGCTGTTGATCGAACGCTCCGCCGAGGATTGGCGGCGGATCGTCGCTGATGACCTCCTCATGATGAACCCCGATTTGACAGACGCAATCCGCAGCATTGATTTGTGGCATTGGGGGCATGCGATGGTCCGGCCCGAGCCCGGCTTTGTCTGGGGCCTCGCCCCCGCTGCACGCAAGTCGGCAAAACCGCCGCTGTTCCTCGCGCATTCGGATATGTCGGGGCTGTCGCTGTTCGAAGAAGCGCATTATCGCGGCGTCGATGCGGCAGAAGGGGCGATGCGAATGCTGAACCATGCGCATGAGAGTTTGATATGACGCTGCCTTATGATGGCCAGCATCTGATTGCCGATCTGCATTGCTGTGTGGCGGCGCTCGATGATGTTGCGCGGATCGAACGGGCATTGCGGGCTGCCGCATTGGCGGGCGGCGCGACGATCATCGATTTGCGGCTGCATCATTTCGGGCCGCGGCAGGGGGTGACGGGAATGGCATTGCTCGCTGAATCGCACATTTCGATCCATACGTGGCCCGAGCATGATTATGCGGCGCTCGACTTTTTTCTGTGCGGGGCGCGGCATGATCTGGATGCGGCGCTGACAGCAGTGCTTGCCGAACTAGCGCCGGACCGTGTCGAGACCCAGACGTTGAAGCGCGGCTACGGTGCCCTTGCTCCCGCGCGGCCGCTCGCTTAAAGGGTGCGCTTCGCAGCGCGGGCGTTGTGTAATGGTAAGACCCTAGCCTTCCAAGCTAGAGACGCGGGTTCGATTCCCGCCGCCCGCTCCAGCGCGTTTCGGGAGAAAATAGCGAAGCTATTTGCACCTCGAAATGCGCCCGGCCAGCGCGCGAAGCAGCGACTGACGACGTGGCTTTGCCACGGCGCATTTACCGTTCAATATCAGGATTATTTTCTGTTGCCGCCGCTTTGGCTTCGGCCCGCGCCGCACGCATCTGCTGCGCCCAGCATCCCGTCCAGCCGCCGGGACCATTTGCCGAACAGCTTCCAATGCCGGTCTTTGCCCCGGCGCTTAATGTCGCCTCAGCGCGGGCACCCCACGCCTGATTTTCGGGCTTGATGATACCATCGCTTCGAAATTGCTTGGGTATGCGATAGCGCTCGTTCTCCTTCGCTACCACGCAGATGGTGTTCGCGGGGCATTTGTCATTGCCGAAAATTGTCAGGATGCGCTCGTTGGCAATCTGCGCCGTGGCGGGCGTTGACAGGGCGAGTGGCGCAAGAGCGAACAGAACAAGATTTATACGCATCACCAGTGTGTGGCCTTTCGGATATGAACCCACGATTGCCGGATCAAATCCGTTTGGACAGCGCAATAGCGGCGCGGCAACCGAGACGGATGGCAGCGGACATCACGGGATAGGCAGGCGCGCGTTCGGCCCCTGCGGCCAGCGCGATTTCCTTATGCTCGACTTCCTCGGCCTG
>JANOVZ010000070.1:0-5967 GCA_031417655.1 Sphingomonas sp.
TTCCGACACGCGGTCATACAATGCCTGTGACGCTTTCACATCGGCAATGATCGTCGCGCCGGGCAGTGCTTTCAGGACCGGCTCGGCCAGGATGCTCAAAATCTGGTCTCCCCAGACGACGCGGCCCATGCCATCGACAGCACCAATGCGGTCGCCATCGCCATCGAAAGCCAGTCCGAAATCGAGCTTGTTGTCCGCGACGAGCTTTTTGAGGTCGCCTAGATTTTTCTCCTCGGTGGGATCGGGATGATGATTGGGGAAAGTGCCATCAATTTCGGTAAAGATCGTGAAATGCTCGCCGGGCAGCAGCGCGACGAGCTTCTCGATGACTTCGCCTGCAGCGCCATTGCCCGCGTCCCAGCCGATGCGGAACGGGCCCGCGTCATAATCGCGCACCAGCCGCGCGACATAATCGTCGATGATCACAAAGTCGCTGACCGCGCCCGCGCCTTCCTCCCAATCAGCCGCTTCAGCCAAACGGTCGAGGTCGCGGATGTCCGCCCCGTAAAAGGGCGCGTGGGCAAGCACCATCTTGAAGCCATTATACTCGCCGGGATTGTGGCTGCCGGTCACCTGAACGCCGCCGTCGACCTCGAGCACCGCCTCGGCATAATAGAGCATGGGGGTCGGGCCCAGACCTACGCGCACGACGTCGATGCCGGTTTCACGCAAGCCGCGGACAAGCTCGCCCTCAAGGCTGACTGAACTGACGCGCCCGTCATAGCCGACTGCCACGCGCGTGCCCCCATTGCGCCGCACACGCGTTCCGAAACCGCGCCCGATGGCGTAAGCGTCAGCCTCACCCAGCGTCTCTCCGACGATCCCGCGGATGTCATATTCGCGCAGCGAGGACGGGTGGAAGCGATGGGTCATAAATGTTTTTCCTACAAAAATCCGTTCGGGCTGAGCTTGTCGAAGCCTTGCCCTTTCTTTGCTGTGTCGCACAAGCAGAAGGACAGCCCTTCGACAAGCTTAGGGCGAACGGGATTGGTGTCGTGATTGTTCCTAGGGTTTCAACAATGTGTCGCGTGCGAGGTTTATGCGCGACGCCAGCTCGGCATTGCCGCCCGCGTCGGGATGCACCTTGGCGATGAGGCGGCGGTGCGCTTCGAGGACGGTATCGGTCCCGGCATCACTGGCCACGCCGAGCAGTTTTGCTGCTTCGCCTTTACCCATACCGGATGATGGCGACAGCGCACGCTTACCAATGAAATAGAGCGCGGCAAGGAGACCGACGAAAAACAGAATCTTGATCATGAAAATGCCAGCTGCAATGTTGCTTCCTCGCGCACAGGGAGCGCGAAAGCCGACACCATTTCGCGCAATTCCTGCCGTGCGGCAATGTGGCTGAGGCCCACCGATTCAATCGCACCGACATCAAGCAACGTCAGTCCCTTGGGAAACAGCTCGCGGTAAATCACCCTTTCGCCGAGGCCCGGAATGACACGAAACCCGACGCGCTTTGACAGTTCGGCCAGTGCCGCGCCCACACGCCGCATGTTATGCGCCTCAAGATGCTGAAGCCGGTTGCGCAGCACAACCCAGTCGACCGTCCCGCCGTCGTTCTTCGCGCGGACCTTACGCAAATCCCAGATGAGTTCGGCATAAAAGCTCGGCTTCTTGACCTTGAACGTCTCCGAATCGACCTGCCCGATCAGGTCCAGGTCAACGAAGCTGTCATTGATTGGTGTCACCAGCGTATCGGCGAGCGCGATTGCCGCACGCGCCAGCGGATCATCGCGGCCCGGCGTATCAACGATGATATAATCACAGCCGTGGCCCAGTCGCGCGACTTCCTGTTCAATCCCCGCAGGTGTCATCAACGACAAGACGCCGTAAACCGGCATCGGCAGATCAAGCCCGCGCCGCCGCATTGTCGCCGCTCGATTGTCGAGATAGCGCACCAGCGTCTTTTGCCGGACATCCATGTCGAGCGCCGCCACACGATACCCCGCCGCGCACAGTGCCACTGCCGCATGGACGGCGGTCGTCGATTTCCCCGTGCCGCCTTTTTCATTGGCAAATACAATCTTGTGGGTATGCATCGGATTCATCACTTCGGTGTTCAGCCCCCGCCACTTGATTCGCAAACTGCGGTCGTCAATGAACGCATTGCCATTCGCCATAAGGGACGGACTTTAGCCGTGCAAACAATCCGTGACCTGCCAAGGCTTCGCGCCGCGCGTGCGTCCCTCGTCGGGACTATGGCGATGGTGCCGACAATGGGGGCGTTGCATGCGGGGCATATGAAGCTTGTCGAGGGGGCAAAGGCAGCGGCGGATCATGTCGTTGTGTCGATTTTCGTGAACCCGACGCAATTTGCCCCGACCGACGACCTGTCGCGTTATCCGCGTCGCGAGACGGAGGATGCAGCGATGCTGGCCGACGCTGGCGTGGCGATCCTGTGGGCACCCGATGTCGCCACCATGTATCCGCAAGGGTTTGCGACCACCATTTCAGTGTCGGGCGTGAGCGAGGGGCTGTGCGGCGCGTCACGGCCGGGGCATTTCGATGGCGTTGCCACGGTTGTGAACAAGCTGTTCGGGCAAGCACGCCCCGATATTGCGCTGTTCGGAGAAAAAGACTGGCAGCAATTGCATGTGATTCGCCGGATGGTCACCGACCTTGATTTGGGGATCGACATTATCGGCGTGCCGACCGAACGCGAGGCGGATGGTTTGGCGATGTCGTCGCGCAACGCTTATCTGTCCGCGGCAGATCGAGCGGCAGCCGGTGCACTGCCCAATGCTTTAAGGGCAGCCGCATCGGCACTTGCGGCCGGTGGCAATGAAGCGGCCATATTGGACCAAGCGCGTTCGGCAATTGCCGCTGCGGGGTTCAAAATCGATTATGTCGAACGGCGCGAAGACCGGCTTTTGGCCGCCGCACGGATCGGTTCAACGCGACTGATCGATAATGTCGCGATAGTGGAAAAGGGGCCACCCCCAGCCCCTCCAGCAAGGGCTGAAGGGGAGCATGGCGCACTGTAACTCCCCTCCACGCCTTCGTGGAGGGGCCGGAGGTGGCACTTTCTTTTTCTAAACTTTCCCGCAAATCCGCCGTTCCTACTCCAGACCGAAATATGCTTTCGACGCGTTAACCATTTGTTGAAACCATTTCGGCGACAGTTTGGCTTGACAGTGGTCAACGGGGGTAACGGGGTTATGGCTTCAAGTTTCAAAAGCGCGGCGTTTCTGATCGAAAGCCGGATGACGGACGCGGCGTCGGGCGATGCCAATGCATGCTATGAATTGGGGATTGCCTACTCGAGCGGATCGGGCGGCATCGATGTCGATCTGGTCCAGGCGCATAAATGGTTCAATCTCGCTGCCGTCTCGGGCAACGAACGTGCGCAGGAATGTCGCGCCGAAGTCGCCGATGAAATGACCGCGCGCGAAATCGCCGAAGCTCAGCGTCAGGCTCGTGCATGGCTTGGTGCGACACAAATGCGCCACGCGGCCTAACCGGCCTTTTTGAACGGGGCCATCGCGCCCAGAAATTCAATCTGCCGCTCGACCGCGCGCCGTTCGCGCGTCAGGAAATCGGCAATCGCGCGGCGGAAATTCGGGTCCGGGATGTAATGCGCTGACCATGTCGGCACGGGGACATAGCCGCGCGCGAGTTTATGTTCGCCCTGCGCGCCTGCCTCAACGGTTTTCAGGCCGCGCGCGATGGCAGCGTCAATCGCCTGATAATAGCACAGTTCGAAATGCAGGAACGGCACGTCTTCGGTGCAGCCCCAATAGCGGCCATAAAGCGTCTCGGCCCCGATGAAATTCAGTGCACCCGCAATCGGGACACCGTCACGCATCGCCAGAATTAGCAAGATCTTGTCGGGCATCGTCTGCCCGATTTCGGAGAAGAATTCGCGGCGGAGATAGGGCTGTCCCCATTTGCGCCGCCCGGTATCCTGATAGAATCGCCAAAAAATACTCCAGTGCGCCTCGGTTATGTCCGCGCCGCCGATGTGGACGATGTCCAGCCCCTGAACCGCTGCCGCCCGCTCCTTGCGGATCGCCTTGCGTTTGCGCGAGGCAAGTGCACCAAGAAAATCATCGAAGCAGGCGTAGCCTTCATTGGCCCAATGAAACTGTGTCCCTTCGCGGATCAGCCAGTCTCCCGCTTCGAAAATATCGACCTGATCGGGCGTGATAAAATTGGCATGGACCGACGACAGGCTATTGTTGGTCGCGAGCACTTCGGCCGCCGCAATCAGACCGCGCGCAACCGTCACATCCTGCGTCAGGACGCGCGGCCCCGGCACCGGGCTGAATGGCACGGCAATCACCAGTTTCGGATAATAGCGCCCGCCGGCATGCTCATAGGCATCCGCCCAGCTATGGTCGAAAACATATTCGCCCTGGCTGTGACTCTTCACATAAGCCGGAAGCACCCCCACCAGCGCACCGTCCGTTCCGTCGATTGCCAGCGGCACCGGCTGCCACCCTGTCCGCGTCGTTGCACTGCCCGATGTTTCGAGCGCCGTCAGGAAGGCGTGACTGACAAACGGATTGGCATCGCCAGCGCAACTGTCCCACGCGGCAGCATCGAAGCTCGCCACACCGTCCCCGACCCGCGCCACGACATCCTTCATGCGGGCTTTTCGTAAATCGCTTCGTCAGCATGGGCGAAAGCGCAGCGCTCGGCATTGGCATCGCGCACCGTCCATGTCAGCACCGGCAGTCCGCGTGCGCGCGCTGCTGCTGCGAACTTCGACGGCAGATCGCGAACGTCATAAGCGAGGAAATCGGGTTTTGCCTTGGCCATGGAGGCCCAACGCTCAACCGAGCCTTTGGCCCCGCGCTTGTCCTCCTCGGTCACGACAAGCCCGCGCACGATCCGCGTGGCATTCTCGGCAAACCACGCGCCGACCAGTGGATTGAACGACATGACCGCTGCATCGCCGCGATACCCCTCGAGCGCGCGACGGACCGACAGGCAGAGCGGCGCGACGCGCGGCCCCTTGACCTTGATTTCGATGAGCACGGGCACTTGAGCAGCAACAAGCGCGAGAATCTCGGGCAATTGCGCAATCGTTTCGGACGTTCCGCGCAATGTGATCTGGGCCAGTTCGGCAGGCGTATGCGCCGCGACATCGCCCGTCGATGTCGTCAGCCGGTCAAGCGTGGCATCATGAAATACCATGGCCTCGCCATCGCGCGCGGCCTGCACATCGAGCTCGATCCCGTGGCCCATTGCAATCGCCGCGCGGAAAGCGGCGCGGCTGTTTTCGATTATTCCGCCCCCGTGAAGCCCGCGATGCGCGTAGGGCTGCGCTTTCAGAAACGCCACGCGGTCGGGTGCAGGCGCGGGCGCGATCAGGCCTTCAAGCGGGGCGAACAGCGACAATGGCATCAACCTCCACCATCGCACCGCGCGGCAGCACGGGGACGCCGACTGCGGCGCGCGCGTGCTTGCCCGCCTCGCCGAACAGCGCGACCATCAGCGACGACGCGCCGTCTGCAACCTTGGGCTGGTCGGTAAAGCGGTCGTCGCTCGCCACAAACACGCCGAGGCGGACGATGCGCTCGACACGGCTTAGGTCACCGAGCGCCGCTTTAAGCTGAGCGACGATCATCAACGCACAGGCTTGTGCCGCTTCCTGACCCGCCGCGATGTCGCGGTCCTCGCCCAAACGCCCGACCATCACGTCGCCGCCCTTGAACGGCAACTGGCCCGAGACGAACAGCATGCCGTTCACCTCCACGGTCGGGACATAATCGGCCACCGGCGCCGCAGCGACCGGCAGGGTGAGGTTCAGCGCGGCAAGTGCGGCATCGATGCTATGGGTCATGAAGGCCACAAAGCGCACTCGCGTGACAGGGTCAAGACGCATCTTTGATTGTCGGGCGAAGCGCTCTATCTAATGCGCATGGCCATCCTGCCCCGCCCCTCCTCCCCGCTTGCCGCGTGGCGCGATTTCCGCGAGTTCGTGGGCCAGCCGCGCAAGCACAAGATTGTGTTTGC
>JANOVZ010000071.1:0-2221 GCA_031417655.1 Sphingomonas sp.
GATCGCCGAAACCGATTATCACAATGAAGTCGAGGTGATGACGGCACCGTTTAAGGGCTTGGCTCTGGGCGTGTTCCTGATTTCTATCGGGATGCAGATTGACCTGCGCTTTGTCGCTGCCAATTGGACAACTTTGGTTACGGCTGTCGCGGCAGTCATAATTGTGAAAGCCGCCGTCACCGCCGCTTTGCTCAAACTCAACGGCGCACGCACCGGCACAGCCACCGAAACGGGCGTGTTGATGGCCAGCCCCTCTGAAACGACTCTAATCGTTTTGGGTGCAGCAGGGGCGGCCCAAATCATCAGCGCAGACACGATCAATTTCTGGCAAGTCGCGACCGCGATGGGTCTAACCATCACGCCGATTTTGGCGCGAATTGGCCGCGACATGTCGCGGCGTATCGAACTGCGCGAACATGACGACGAGGTTCACGAGCAGGATGAGAGCAAAGACCCGCGCACGGTGATCCTTGGATTTGGTCGGGTCGGTCGGTTGGTTGCTGATATGCTGCACGTCCATAACCAGCCATATATCGCCGTGGAATCCGACGTGGACGCGGTGACGGAGGCGCGGCGCGAGGGATACAAAGTCGTGTTCGGCGATGTGTCGAGGCCCGATACGCTGGATAAGCTGAGCCTAGGCCATGCGCGCGCATTGATCCTGACAATGGATCAGCCGGTATTGGCTGAACATATCGTCAAACGCGTGCGGGCATGGATACCCGATCTAACCATTGTGGCCCGTGCCCGCGACCCTGAACATGCGGCAAGACTCTATAAGGCAGGCGCAACCGATGCGGTTCCCGAAACATTGGAAAGCTCGCTGCAATTGTCCGAGGCTGTGCTGGTTGATCTGGGTGTGGCGATGGGGCCGGTGATTGCGTCGATCCACGAAAAGCGCGATGAATATCGCCGCGCGATCAAAGCCGCAGGCGAGATGGACGTTGCGCCCTTGCTGAAATCGAGAACGACCTAGCTAAGTAGCTGCCTGATTGCCGCCAGCGCGGCTTGCGCTTCGTCGCTTCCTGCGGGTCCGCCACCTTGCGCCATTTCCGGTCGTCCGCCGCCACCTTGTCCGCCCATCGCGATGGTTGCAGCGCGGACAAGGTCAGGTGCGGTATATTGCGGGGTAAGTTCGGGTGAAACTGCAACGACAACGGTGTTGGCACTCTCATTCGCAGCAACAATGACGACGATCCCGCCGCCGAGTGCTTTCATCTGATCGTCAGCCAGCCCGCGCAACGCCTTTGGCTCGATGCCCGAAATAATTTGGCCCATGAAGTTGATATCGCCGATTTTTTCGGCTTCGGCTTTCGATCCGCCGCCGCCCGATAGCGCAAGCTTGGTTTTGGTGTCCGACAGTTCCTTTTCCATCGTACGACGTTCTGCAAGCAGCGTTTCGATGCGGGCCGCAACATCGTCGGGTGCGGTTTTCAACAGCGACGCAACGTCCTTCAGCTGGCTTTCGCGCCGGGCCAAATGCAGGCGCGCCGCTTCGCCGGTGAGCGCTTCGATGCGGCGAATGCCGCTCGCGACCGCGCCTTCGGACACAATAGTGACCAAGGCAATATCGCCCAAAGCATTAACGTGTGTGCCCCCGCACAGTTCGACCGAGTAGTTGCTACCCGACGTATCGCCCATGCTCAGCACGCGGACTTCGTCGCCGTATTTTTCGCCGAAAAGCGCAAGCGCACCCGCGGCGACGGCATCGTCCGGGGTCATCAAGCGGGTAGTGACCGCGTGATTGCCTCTGACCTGTGCGTTGACCTCTGCCTCAACCGCCGCGATTTCGTCAACCGTCACTGCCTGGTTATGCGAAAAATCGAAACGCAGACGATCTGCGGCCACCATGCTGCCTTTTTGCGTCACATGGCCGCCCAGATGGTTGCGCAGGGCCGCGTGCAGCAAATGCGTCGCGCTATGGTTCGACCGCAAAGCATCGCGGCGTGCGGTATCGATCTTTAACTGGACAACATCGCCGACTTTGATCTCGCCCGTTAGCAGCGACACCTGATGCGCGTGAAGGCGACCAAGCGGCTTGGCGGTGTCCGTCACTTCGCCACGGAAGATCGAGCCAGCAATCGAGCCTGCATCGCCCATCTGGCCGCCGCTTTCGCCGTAAAACGGCGTCTGGTTGGTGATAACGGTTACCGTGTCGCTGGCCACTGCCGACTGCACTTCGAGCCCGTCATTGACCAACGCCACAACCTGGCCTTCGCCC
>JANOVZ010000072.1:0-82968 GCA_031417655.1 Sphingomonas sp.
GACGAAAAACAAATCGCCGTTTCTGTTTCGTCCAGTCCGGTTCAACTTTGGGCTGCCCCTGATCGCATTATTCAAACCCTAGTCAATTTACTGAGTAACGCCATTAAGTTTTCTCCCCCTTGCAGCAAAGTTTTGTGCAATTGAGCGTGCAGCCGACTTGGCTCGACACGCACAAGGTCCCGCGGTCGGCATCGGGGATAAAAACCATTTCATAATCCTGCGCATCGGGCGAGCGCAACAGCCATTTGCGCGTGCCGTCGGTCGAAACCTGCGCTTCGACAATTTCAGGGCGGCTCACGATAAAATGCTCGGCAAGCCACGGGTGCATCGTCTTGGCAATGTCAGTCATCGCCGTGAACTCAGTTGCGCCGCGATTGTACATCCAGTGCCACAGTTGTTTCGAACGGAGCTTAGCCTGTTTCGGTTCCATGCCCTTGGCTTCGAGTGCGGCGCGGATACCGTCCTTGGTCAGCCCGATCAGGTCGGTAAGGCCATCGGCGCGGACGACGGCGTCGCGCGGTACGGGCACGGGGTCGATATTGCCGGGGGATTGCATGTGCGGTGTCATGCGTGGCGCTTTAGGGAAAAAGGTGCGATGACGCTACGGGTGCTTGCACCGGGATCGTAGCGCGCTAAGCTGTGGCTTGATCGGAGTGCTTATGATCCGCCTTGTTCATTTGTCCGTACTGTCGATGGCCATCGCGTTGACGGTCCCGCCCGTTGCCGCCGACGCCAAAGCGCGGCGTACCGCCAAAATCTATACCTGCCACTTTCCCAAGGGCGGAACCGTCATCATCGACACGCGCGAGCCCAAGGCGTCAATCACTGTGGGCGCCAAGCGCTATCCGGCACAAAGCGGCTCTTATTTCTACCAATCCGTCGATGGCGACGTCGTCGTGATGTTTGGCCCCGGCGCACGCTTCAAATATTGGGAGTTTAACGGCGAGCGCGACACGCGGTGCCGCGCGACCTGACAACAAATGACCACGCCACTTATTGCAGGCGGATGTTGAACGGTTCGGGCCGATATTTCTGCAATCCGTCGGTCGTGCCGTGGCGGTGGATCGCATTGCCGCTGCCGTACACCGGGCCATCCAGCTTCATGATCCAAGGCAAATTGACCTTGTCCGAGAAATGCGGATTGGCATAATTCAGATGCGTACCAACTGATGAGGGCGTTCCAGAAGCGCGTTCGGCAAGGTAGCTGTTGACCAGATCGTTGACCCGGCGGCTGACCATGCTCGCGGGAATCTGCTCGACTGAATTTCGGCCATGCTTGTTCCAAGCAATCGGGCCGTTGACGTCGGAAAATTGTTTTCGCGCGTTGACGACGCTCGAAATGCTGTTGCCCCAATGACCCGAGGCACGGCGGTTGAGAATCGTGTCGATGATCCCCTTGGCCTGTTGTGGGCCCGCCGACTGGATCCATTCGGTCTGCAACGTCTTTTTGAGGTCGAGCACATCCTTTGCCGACAATGCCAGCGTGCCACCCGGCAGCTTCGCACCCGTAACCGGTGCAACCGTTGGCGGCGTCACCTGATTCGGCGCAACTTTTACGGGTTTGGGATGGGCGGTAACCGTCGGATGTTTCGGATGCGCGGCGGGCTGGCCATGACCGGGAATGGTCAAATGCGCGCCGACATGGATCAGGTTGGGATTAGCGATATGATTGGCCCGCGCCAGCGCGGAGACCGTGGTGCCCGACTGTCGCGCGATCGACGTCAGCGTTTCGCCGCGATGGACGACATGGGTGTTACCGCCGCTGTGCGCGGGGCCATGCGCGGGGATCGTCAGCCGGTCGCCGGGAAAGATGAACTGATGACTGGCAATGGCGGGATTGGCTCGGGTCAACGCGCCCAGTGAAACGCCGTGCCGCGCGGCAATCCCGCTCAGCGTGTCGCCGCGCTGGACATGATAAGTGGTTGCGCCATGTGTTCTGCCGCTGTGATGCGACGCATGCGAGGATGAATGAGTGTTGTTGACCTGAACCATAGCGGGCTCCCCTCGAATATTCAGTATCTATTAGCGCATCAAAAGCCGAAGCGGCATCGACGAATCGTTTAGATTGCCTAAACGAATCGTTTAGGGCGCGCGGCAAAAGTTACATGAAAGTTATACCAAGAAATGCCGGAAAAGCAGAGTTTTTAGGGGTGTCGAGCATCGAGAACCGTTACCCCCGCGCGCACCCGAGCGCTGCAGCATCCATGGCCGTCGCTGCGCCCTTGAGCGCGTAGACTTCCGCAAAGCCGCCGCCGGTAGAGGCGCGGGTTTCCACGCTCATCGAGGGGGCGCTGCGCATCATCGCGACGATGGCGGCGTCGATGCGCGGGTCGGGGGCCCAGACGTCTGCACCGCCCGAGACCATCGCAAAGCGCCGGTTGCCAATGGTCAGCGTGACGGGCGCGCTGGCGAGTTTTTCACGGCTCAAACGGACATGCACTTGGCCGCGCACGCGCGCTTGCGGCCAGGTGCCCACGCTCGCGAAGGGCCGCCATTTGCCGCCGCCGCCACGCATTGGCTGGGCAATGGCAAAGCAACGCGCGGGGCTTGCATCCTTGAACGCGCCCCAGCCGTCGAACGTGCCGAGAGAGGTACGCGCTGCCGTTGCGGGGTTCGCGATCAATAGAAGTGCGAACACCCAGCGCTTCATGCGCCGCCGCCCGCCTTCACAATTATTTCCGCGCCATTGCCGACCATGACCAGCGTCCCCTGCGCCACACGCGGGGCAATCGGTGCGTTAAAGCGCGGATCAATCGGCAGCCCGAGCAGGATGCCGCGCAGGATGCAGCTCGACATGCCATGCATGATCACCAGCCGGTCCCCGCGATCCCCGCGCGTGTCGTCAATCCACGCGTTCAGCCGCCCCGCAAGATCATCATACCATTCTCCGCCAGGGGGGCGGACGCTGAACAACGACGCTTCGCGATCCATGATTTCACCCTGTTCGGCGATAATCTCCGCATACGTCCGCCCGCCCCATGTGCCGACATCGATTTCCTGCAACCGCACGTCGTGCATGGCCTGATGCCAGTCCTCACCAATATGCTCCGCCACGATCGCCAGCGTCTGCAGCGCTCGCCCCGATGGCGACGAATACATCCGGAGTGATTGTTTGGTGCCGAGATAAGTCCCAAGCGCGGTACCCATTGCGTCGGCCTGCGCAAAGCCTGCGCGGGTCAGCGGTGTGTCCTGTGCCCTGCCTTGCATCCGACCGGCGGCATTGAACACGGTTTCGCCGTGGCGTGCGATGAAAATGCGGCCGTGAAGTGTCATGGCAACGGCTCATCCGCGAGCGGCGCGCATTTTGCAACGCTTGCCCCGGCCTTAATTTCGCGCCATGACAAACGGGACTCAGTCAAGACCGATTATCCGGGGGTTTTACCGCATCATGAAGGCGACAATCGAACGCGCAACACTCCTAAAGAGCCTCGGCCATGTTCAGTCGGTGGTCGAACGGCGCAATACGATCCCGATCCTGTCGAATGTTCTCATCGAGGCGCTGGACGGCGGCGGCATTCGGTTGATGGCGACTGATCTTGACTTGCAGATTTTGGAAACCGTCGACGCGCAGGTCGAACAAGCTGGCGCAACAACGATTTCTGCGCATACCCTATTCGACATTGCCCGTAAGCTGCCCGAGGGCGCGCAGGTTTCGCTTGCCGCCGCTGAAGGCAAGATGGCAGTCAACGCGGGCCGCGCTCGGTTCAACCTGTCCACGTTACCGCGCGATGATTTCCCGGTTATCGCCGAAGGGGAATTGCCGACGAAGTTCGAGCTGCCCGCCGCGACGCTTCGCCAGATCATCGACAAGACGCGCTTTGCAATTTCGACTGAGGAAACGCGCTATTATCTGAACGGCATTTTCCTGCATGTCGCCGATGACGCTTTGAAAGCGGCGGCGACAGATGGGCACCGTTTGGCGCGCGTTACAGTGGCGAAGCCCGATGGCGCCGACGGGATGCCCGACATCATCGTGCCGCGCAAATGCGTCGCTGAATTGCGCAAGTTGCTCGATGAAGTCGACGGCACGGTCGAAGTCTCGCTGTCGGCGACCAAAATCCGGTTTGTGCTGGGCCACGCGGTGCTGACATCGAAGCTGATCGACGGCACCTTCCCCGACTATACGCGCGTCATTCCAACCGGCAATGACAAGATCCTGCGCATAGACCCTAAGAGCTTCATGCAGGGCGTTGACCGTGTGGCGACGATTGCCAGCGAGAAAACCCGCGCAGTCAAAATGGCCCTTGACAAGGACAAGATCACGCTTTCCGTCACCAGCCCCGAAAATGGCACCGCATCCGAAGAAGTCCCCGGCGATTATAGCGCGAGCGGCTTCGAAATTGGGTTCAATGCGCGGTACTTGATGGACATCTTGGCGCAGGTCGAAGGCGACATGATCGAAGTCCATCTTGCCGACGCCGCCGCACCGACGTTGCTGCGCGAGAATGACAAGTCCGCTGCGCTTTACGTGCTAATGCCGATGCGGGTGTGATCCGTTAGGTCACCATCCCTATCAGCGTGTCCAACCTGTCCGCCTCCGCTGCTGGTTTATCTGTCCTGATCCGGTGTATCCGTGGAAACCGCATCGCGACGCCTGATTTGTGGCGTTTCGACAAATGCACCGAATCGAAGGCGACTTCGAGAACCATCGTCTTTTCGACTTCGCGGACCGGACCGAATTTCGCGACCGTGTTCTGGCGCACGAATTTATCGAGCATCTTCAATTCCTCGTCGGTCATCCCCGAATAGGCTTTGCCGACGGGAAGCAGTGTCCCGTCCTCCGCCCAGCAGCCGAACGTGTAATCCGAGTAAAAGGACGAGCGTTTCCCTGATCCACGTTGCGCATACATCATCACGCAGTCGGCGGTCAGCGCATCGCGTTTCCATTTATACCACAGGCCGACACGGCGACCGGTGACATAGGCGCTGTCGCGGCGCTTGAGCATGACGCCTTCGATGGCGGCATCGCGTGAACGGCTGCGGATTTCGGCCAGTGCCACGAAATCAGCGGCTTCGATGACGGCGGACAAGTCAAATCGAGCGGGATCCAAGCGCGGCATCGCGGCTTCCAGTCGTCGCCGCCGTTCGGTCCAGGGCAGCGCGCGCAAGTCTTCGGGGCCGTCGAACAGCATGTCGTACACCCGCACGAACGCCGGATAGTCCGCGAGCATTTTTGCCGAAACGATCTTGCGGCCAAGGCGTTGCTGGAGTGCATTAAAACTCGCCGCCCCCCCGCCCTCCTCAAGGACGCCGCCCTGAAATTCGCCTTTCACCAGCAGTTCGCCATCGAAAGCGCCGGGCACTGTGACGGCGGCGGCAACATCGGGAAAGCTGCCGGTGACATCGTCGCCCGTGCGGCTGAACAGACGGGTCAGCCCCGCGACATGGACAATCTGGACGCGGATCCCGTCCCATTTCCACTCGGCGGCATAGTCGGCGAGGTTTACGACCGTATCGTCGAGCGGATGCGCGAGCATGAACGGGCGGAACACGGGGGTATCGGCGGCGGTCGGCTGTTCGGCGCGGCCCTCTGCCCAGTCGAACAACGCGGTATAGGGCGGGGCAATGCCGTGCCAGACTTCCTCGACAGCTTCGACGTCAAGCGCAAACGCATTCGCGAGCGCGGTCTTTGCAAGGCGCGACGACACGCCAGCGCGCAAGGCACCCGTCGCCATCTTGAGCAGGGCAAAGCGTTCGTCCGAAGCCAGCCTGTCGAGGTAGTCAGCGAGTACCGCCGGCGCATCGGCCCGCGATAAGTTGGCCAGCCGGTCAACAATCGCGCCAAGCGATAGATCGACTTCCCCGGACATTGGCCGTTCGGGCCAAAGCAAAGCCACCGTCTCGGCACTGTCGCCGACATAATCGCGGCTCATCCGGTAAAGCACCGGATCGACACGATCCTCGATCAGAGCACGCATCAGCGCTGGTTTGACCGCAGGCAAATCGAGCCCGCCCGTCAATGCTGCCAGCGCCCAACCCCGATCAGGATCGCACGTTGCTTTCAAATAGTCCCCGATCAGCCGCAGCTTTGCATTGCGGCTGCGCGTATAAATCAAGCGGTCGAGAAGATCGGCAAAGGCGCGCATGTTGCGCTGGTGTTACCCGTTCTGTGCTGCCTCGAACAAGAACCATGCGCGCTGTTCGGCTTCGTCGGTCCAATTATCGATCACGGCTGAAGTCGCATTGTCTTTGGCCTCGTCAGCCAAATCCTTTGCCGCGCGCAGGCTTTCGACCATCTTCAGATTGTCGTCGCGCAGCTCGGCGAGCATTGCGGCGGCGGGCACAAAGTCACTATCGTTGTCCACAACCGACTGGTGACGAGATATATCGCCGATAGATCGTAACGTCACATTGCCAGTCTTGCGGATACGTTCGGCGATCAAGTCGGTGGCGAGCAGCATCTGTGCCGCTTGTTCGTCGAACATGAGGTGATAATCGCGAAAATGCGGGCCCGTAACGTGCCAGTGAAAATTCTTGGTCTTGAAATAAAGTGCATAGGTGTCTGCCAAAATGCCGTTCAGGGCATCGGCGACGGTCGCGGCCTGATTGGTCTTTAAGTCGGTGGGCGTCTTTAGCTTTGTCTTGGGTGTTTTTGCCATTCCATAATCCCTCGGTGATGTATTCCGGACGGAAACCAGCGCTGGCGCAATAAGGTCCATCCCTTTTGCAATATTTGGGATGTCAGGCGATGAGGCGCAACGCCCAAAGCGCGGCATAAAGTCCGATGGCCATGATCGTTGCGCCCGCCAGACGACGGAGCCATGTCATAAACGCGGGCGACATCGGCATGGCTCCTAAAATAACGGACGCGACGATCCCGGCAAGCGCGCCCGCTGCGGCGCCAACGGGGGCCGATTTCCAAATCGAGAAAGCAAAGGCGAGGAAGGGCGCGCCGGAGCGCCAGACAAACAGGAAAGTCCCCGTAAACGATGACGGTGGATCACCAACGGGCGTTTTGCCGAACTGGCCGAACCCCGTCAGGATCAACGCCATGCCGAGCATAAGCGCGCGGGCATGGGCACTCATTATCGGCGCGAGGCTGACCCCGGCGAAGGCCGAAATCCCAACCGAGAGGCCAAGCAGTGTTGCCGCCAATGACAATCGAGGGAGCCGCGCAAATTGCGTCGCCCGCCCGCCAAATTCGGCAAGCAGGACAGCAATTAACGTGGGAATAAATGCATTCACGGCAAGTCAGCCGTGGAGCCGCAGCCCCACCGAAGCAAGATAGGATTGCGCAGCGGAGGGATCGATGCACTCACACCCCGCCGCATCACCCATCGCCTCAAGGAAGGAAAGAACCACAGTCGCGCCACCCGAATCAGCGATCGCGTTTTCAAGACTGAGCGCAAGTTCGGCGAGCGGGCGCAAATCATTGTCGCGCGCGATCCGGCGAATGTCATCGACGGCGAACGCAAGTCTTGAAGCATTGATATGCGGTAACTCTCGGGCCAGCTGGTCGATGCGGTCGCACAAATCGGCCCTGACAGCCAATTTCGCCTCTGCTGCTAAGCCCATCGCCCGTCCCCACCGCTTCGATTCCAATCGTGCGCCAAACAGGGTAAACAGGGCGTTAACATTGATCGCCTGCTTGACTTTGGACCGCTTCGCCGTCACTGGCCACGGCTTCCCAATCAGATTCGAAAGTTTAAGGTCATGGCAAAGCCGACCACAGTCAAAATCAAGCTCGTCAGCACGGCGGACACTGGCTTTTACTACACGACAAAAAAGAACCCGCGTAGCCCGAACACCACTGAGAAGATGGTGATGCGCAAATATGATCCGGTCGTGCGCAAGCATGTCGAGTTCAAGGAAGCGAAGATCAAGTAGCTTGTTGGAACGAACCCGTCATTGCGAGCGCAGCGAAGCCATCCAGTTTGCCCCGTACGACTGGATCGCTTCGCTGCGCTCGCAATGACGGCAGGTTATGCTTCGATTCGTGGGGTGGCCAACCCTTCAACCGTCTCAATAAATCTTAGCAACGAGATCGGTTTCGACACATAGGCGTCGGCACCCGCCGCACGGATGCGTTCCTCGTCGCCTTTTCCCGCATAGGCCGTCACCGCCATAATCGGAATGCTCGCAAGTTCGGCGTCGGCGCGGATCGCAACGGTTAGTTCCAGCCCTGTGACATGTGGCATCTGAATATCCATCACGATGAGATCGGGCGCAAAGGCTCGCGCGCGGTCCAGCGCCTCGCGACCGTCACGCACCGCTTCCGCGTCATAGTCATGCGCGCGCAGCAGATCGCAGAATAATCGCAAGTTGAGTTCGTTATCCTCGACAACGAGCACCTTCTTTGCCACGCGCTTGGTCCTTGTTCGATACAAGCCGGGGATTAGGTGATGAGCCGCCAAGAAACAAATCGCGATTCAAATGATGTGCACACGCTGGCGTTGAACGCGCTGGTCTGGGTGCTCCACGAGCCCGAGCGCGCCGACCGCTTTCTGGCGCTGACGGGGCTGGAGGGCGATGACATCCGGTCGCGAATCAATGATCCGGCGTTGCTTGATGCCGTCATTGCGTTTTTGGAAGCGCATGAGCCTGATCTTGTGGCCTGTGCCAGAGCATTGGACGTTTCACCTGCCGCATTGCTCGGCACGCGCGACAGGCTCGGCCATTGAGCCGCCCGCTCCTCATCACCGATTGCGACGAAGTGTTGCTGCACATGGTCAGCCATTTCGGTGACTGGGTGCGCGATGTGAAGGGTTATGATTTCGACCCTGAAGATGGTGATTTCTCAAACACGCTGAAGCATCGCGATACCGGTGCTGCGGTGGCGCGCGAGGACGTGTGGCCGCTGCTCGACGGCTTTTTCGACACCGAAATGCACCGGCAAACCTTGGTGCCCGGCGCGCGGGAGGCTTTGGCAGTATTGGCGGAGCAAGCGGACATCGTCGTGCTCACCAACCTCGGCCATCATTTCAACGCCGCCCGCGCGGTCCAGCTGACCGGCCACGGCATCACCCACCGTGTGGAGACCAATCAGGGTGGCAAAGGCGACCCCGTCGCGCGGCTGGTCGCGGAGTTTCAGCCAAGCGTGACGGTCTTCGTCGACGACCTGGCGCATCATCACACATCGGTCGCGAAACATGCGCCGGATGTGTGGCGGCTGCACATGATTGCCGAGCCGTTCATTGCCGCGAAGACGCCACCCGCAGCGGATGCGCATGCACGGATCGATGACTGGGGGGATGCGGTGGAGTGGATCGAGGGGCGATTTGCGGGGCGAGCGTTTAGTGCGTGATTTATGCTAAGTTCGCGGGCGTGCTGCTGCTTTACTTACGACTCCCAGCCTAGGCCGACGGTTTCGCCACCCACAGCGCGGGAAATGTCTTTTTCAATGCCGCAACCTTCGGTGCGTCCCAACGCTGGATATAGCCGTGATTGGGATTCTTGACGGCGAAATCCTGATGATAGGTCTCGGCTGGGAAAAACCCGCCCGCTTCGATTTTGGTGACGACGGGTGCGCCCCACACACCGCTTTTGGCAATCTGTGCGATGTAAGTGCGAGCCACACGCGCTTGGTCGGGTGTTTGCGCAAAGATGGCTGAACGATAGCTGGTGCCGCTGTCCGGCCCTTGCCGGTTCAGCTCGGTTGGGTTGTGCGCAACCGAAAAATAGACGCGGAGCAATGTAGCATAGCTGATCTTGCGCGGGTCATAGGTTATGCGAATGGCTTCAGCGTGGCGCGTCGTTTCGGTGCTGACTTTTTCGTAATTCGCGTCCGCGCCGCTGCCCCCGGCATAGCCTGAGACGACGGACGTGACGCCGTTCAAATGGCTAAATACCGCTTCCATGCCCCAGAAACATCCACCCGCAAGGACGGCAGTGGCGCGGCTCCCCATTGGTGGGGCATCAACGGCGGGCATGGGCACCAGCACCGTGCGCTCTGCAGCGGTGGTTCCGCCCGACATGGCAAAAAAGGCAAGAGCAGCGAATGCGCCCGCGACGAGTGTTGCTTTCATGGTCATGCTCATTGTTCGTGCCATCGCACGTAAAGGTTACAGCAAGCCCGGCGTCAAAGCGAGCATAGCAATCGCGGCCACGGCGAAACCGCAAAAGAAAAGCTGAGTAAAATCTGATTTGAGGGCGTGGCGCATCGTAGGTTCCTTCAAGTAACTTCGTTTAAGTTACGTTACTTGAGCGCTTAAGGTTTCACCCACGCTGAACGCAGTGGTTAGCCGAGGTTCATTTAAGCGCCCCACAGGCTTCCTGGATCCGTGTGCACGCATCGGTCAGGATCGCTTCGGATGTCGCATAGGAGACGCGAAAAGCAGGGCTGAGCCCAAACGCTTCTCCATATACGGCGGCGACGCGAACCTCGTCGAGGAAATAGTCGATGAGGTCAGCATCAGTTTCGATCCGCTTCCCCTTGGGTGTGGTCTTGCCCATGCAGCGGGTTGCATCGGGATAGACATAAAACGCTCCTTCCGGCGTCGGACAATGCAGCCCCGGCGCTTGGTTGAGCATGCCAACAACGAGATCACGCCGCTTCAGGAACGCAGCATTGCGATCTGCCAGAAATGACTGATCGCCTGACAGCGCCGCCACGGCGGCCGCCTGCGCAATCGAACAGGGATTGCTCGTCGACTGCGATTGCAACTTGCTCATCGCCTTGATCAGCCATGCCGGGCCGCCCGCATAGCCGATCCGCCAGCCTGTCATCGAATAAGCCTTTGAACAGCCATTGATCGTCAGGGTGCGCTCGTAAAGATCGGGGCAAACCTGTGCGATCGTCTTGAACGGTGTGTCGGCGTACCAGACATGCTCGTACATATCGTCGGTCATCACCATGACATGCGGGTGACGGCGGATAACCTCACCCAACGCCATGAGTTCAGTTGCCGAATAAGCTGCGCCGGTGGGGTTAGACGGGGAATTGAACAGCACCCATTTCGTCTTTGGCGTAATGGCGGCGTCAAGTTGTTCGGGCAGTATTTTGTAAAGCTGGTTCGCGCCCGCGCTGATGATGACCGGCGTTCCGCCTGCAAAGTTCACAATGTCGGGATAGCTTACCCAATAAGGCGCGGGGATGATAACTTCGTCACCGACATCCACCGTCGCAACGAACGAATTGAACAGCGTGTGCTTGCCGCCGACGTTCACGCTGATTTCATTGGCGGCATAAGTCAGGTCGTTATCGCGCAGAAATTTAGCAGCAATCGCCGCTTTCAATTCGGGTGTGCCGTCCACATTGGTGTATTTGGTTTTGCCCGTACGGATCGCTTCGATTCCGGCTTCCTTCACGAAATCGGGCGTATCGAAATCAGGTTCGCCCGCGCTGAGGCCGATCACGTCAATCCCTTCGCGCGTCATCGCCAGCACACGGCTGGTCATCGCGAGGGTGGGCGATGGTTTGATACGGTTGATCGCGGCGGAAAGCTGGGGCACGGCAAATCCCTATAAGGCAAGTCGCCTATAGCGCGACGAGCTTTGCGGGCAACAGGCCGCGAAATGAATTACCGATGAAAAAACCGAACTTCAGGTCATCGGCGCGCAAATCGGCCTCGCGCGCCTTGCCGGTTGCGATCAGATCCTCGCGAAGGATGCCGCCCAGCAAGCCGCGCGACAGCGGTGGGGTAAGCAGCATGCCGCCGTCCTGCACAAAAATGTTGGTAAAGCTGCCTTCGGTCAGATGTCCGTCGGGATGCGTGAACAATACTTCGAATACGCCCTGTCGCGCAGCATCATAAAAGTGCCGGTCTGTCGTCTTGTGGCGCAACCTGAAATCGCCTTGATCAACGGGCAGCGCCACGAGGGCAACGCCTACATCTTCGGTCGGCATTTCGGGCAGATGTCGGGTTTCAATTGCCATTGCCCCGCTGCGGCCCAGCAAAATCCGAATACGACGCGGTTGGCGCAAGTGAAATGTTGCCGCCTGCAATTCGTTGCGCGCGGCGTGGCGGTCAAATGCAAAGCCAAGTGCCGCCGCACTTGATTTCAATCGAGCAAGATGCCGCTCCAGCCGCGTGATGCCGCTATGGGGATCAAATGTCATTGTTTCGATCAGGTCGAACGCGCGCGACGTTGGAATAAACGCGCCTTTGGCAAGGCATTCGGCCCATTCGCCGCACGCATTGGAATCAGCAACGACGCCCGACCCCAAGCCGATCCGGGCCACTTCCCCATCCTCGGTGAGATGCAACGTCCGGATGGCAACATTGAATGCCGCCGCGACGCCGCCCGCGTCGATCCGCCCGATGCTCCCGGTGTAAACGCCGCGCGGCGTCAATTCGATGTCGGCAATCGCTTCCATGGCCCGGATTTTTGGCGCGCCGGTGATCGATCCACATGGATAAATGGCGCGGATGATGTCGATAGCGTCATGGCCGTGGGCAAGTTTCGCGGTCACAGTCGATGTCATCTGGTGCACTGTTGGATAGGTCTCGACGCGAAACAGCTCGGGCACCGCGACGCTCCCCGGTTCGGCAATCCGCGACAAGTCATTGCGGAGCAGATCGACGATCATCAGATTTTCGGCGCGTTGCTTCGGATCGGCGTTTAATGCCTCGGCCGTTTCGCGATCCGTGTCCGGATTGGCACCACGGACGGCTGTCCCCTTCATTGGCCGCGTCCAGATGATTTCGCCGTCGCATGCAAAGAAGAGTTCGGGCGACAGCGACAAGATCCAGTCGCGCCCGGTATGGACGACCCCGCCATAGCCGGCCCGCGCTCGCGCCCGCAGCCCGGCGTAAAGTGCCAGGGGATGCCCCGCTGTCTTAACTGTCGCGCCGAAAGTCAGGTTGGCCTGATAAATATCGCCCGCTGCGATTAGCGCCTGCACTTGCGCCAATGCAGCATCATAATCCGCCTGCGATATGTCGGGGGCGGGGGCGTCAATCCACCCCCCTGACGGATCGGGCAGCAGCGTCGCTACATTATCGGCCTCAATTTCTTCAAATCCGCGAAACAAGCCGAACCACAGCAAGGGCGCATCGGCAACATCGGTTACCAACGGCATCAGCTTTGACTCAAGCGCATGCCCGGCTTCGTAAGCCAGATATCCCGCCGCATGCAGGCCGCCGCGTGTCGCCGTCCGTAAAGCCTCAAGCGCTGTCGCTACTTCGTCCATTCGCCGCGTGACGACAACCTCGACTGGATCGACATAGAGCCGTGCTGCCGCTGCGCCTGTGAGGCGGGCATCGTCGAACAGCACAAAGGGCGTATCGTTGCGGGGCAGGCGGCGCGTCATTGCGCGCTCTCCTGCCAGCGGAACGGGAGGCGGGCAAGGCAACGCGCAATACTGGTGTTGTTCAGCTTCAGTGCTTAGGGAAGGGAAATGCTCTTTGCCGCTCTGCGCATGCCGCGCCTCATCCTGCCCTTCCTTGCTGCTTTTGCCCTGACAGCGCCAGCTGTTGCCCAACGCAAAGCGCCGGTTGTTATCGCAAAAACACCGGTACCGACGCCGTGGCTGTATCGCGATAGTGATATTCCACAGGACAAGGAATGGACATTCGGCGAGCTGGCCAATGGTGTGCGCTATGCGGTGCGCCGCAATGCCGTGCCGTCACGGCAGGTCTCAATCCGCGTCGCTATCGATGCAGGATCATTGATGGAAGGCGCCAGCGAAAAAGGCTTTGCCCATTTCAACGAGCATCTCAGTTTTCGCGGTTCGAAATTTGTCGCCGATGAAGAAGCCAAACGTGTTTGGCAGCGGCTCGGCGCGACATTTGGATCGGACACCAATGCGCTGACCAGCCCGACGCAGACAATCTACAAACTCGACTTGCCGAGCGCGACGCCGGCGGGCCTTGAAGAAAGCGTCAAGATATTGTCGGGGATGATGACGGGCGCTTTCCTGATTCCCGCTGCGGTCGATACTGAGCGTCGCACCGTGCTCGCCGAACTGCGCGAGGGGCTCAGTCCGCAGCAGCGCATTGGCGACGCGGTCGCCCGGGCCTTTTTCGCTGGTCAGGGGCTGGGCATGGGATCGCCCATCGGGACGCCTGAAACGCTGAACGCCGCAACGGCGGGCTCGCTACGCGCATTTCGTGATCGCTGGTATCGTCCCGACCAGGCGATCATTGCGATTGCGGGGGACACCGATCCGAAGATTCTTGAAGGATTGATCAAGCAATATTTTGGCGACTGGAAAGCCGTTGGTCCGCTGCCCAAGGCCGACTTCGGCAGGCCCGATCCCGCGGCACCGCGTGCAAAAGTGATTGTTGAACCCGGCCAGCCCGTGATGGTTAACCTTGCTGTCTTGCGACCGTGGTTTCAAAAGAACGACACGGTTGAATATAATCGCGGCAAGTTGATCGACAGCCTGGCCCTGCGCATTGTCAATCGCCGGCTTGAGCGCGCGGCGCGGCTTGGTGGTTCGTTCCTTCAGGCGTCAATTGATCAAGACGACGTTTCGCGCTCGGTCGATGGCACGTTTATTCAGGTTGTGCCGCTCGGCGCCGATTGGAAGGCGGCGGTCCGCGATGTCCGTGCCGCGATTGCTGATGCGATGACCAATCCGTCAAGTCAGGACGAGATTGACCGCGAGGCCGCAGAGTTTGCTGCTGCGCTCCAGAACCAAGTCGATACCGCGCCGACGCAGCAGAGTGGCGACCTGGCCGACATGATCACCGAAGCCGTCAACATCCGCGAAACCGTCGCCAGCCCCGAAGTTGCCCGCGACGTGTTTTCGGTGATGAAGGATCGCCTGACTCCCGCTGCCATCATCGCATCTACGCGCAGATTGCTCGAAGGAACACCCATGCGCGCTGTCCTAACTGTGCCGACAGCAGACCCCAAAGCCGAAGCTGATCTGCTCGCAGCGTTGACTGTCGAGGTGAAGCCGGGGACAACGTCGATGTCGCAAGCACCCGTCAATTTCGCGCGTGTGCCGACGCTCGGTCCTGCGGGGCAAGTCACCGCGCGCCGCACGCTGAATGGCCTGCCGGTCACGTACGTCACGCTGTCCAATGGTGTGAATTTGATCCTGTTCAAGCAACCCGAACAAGTCGGCAAGGTGTTCGTCAATGTCCGCTTCGGCACGGGGTATCGTGCGCTGCCTGCACGAAAACCGACGCTGGCGTGGGCGGCACCATCGGCGCTGATTTCGTCGGGCATCGGCGATCTGGGGCAAGAAGAGCTCGACCGGCTGACCAGCGCGCGGCGGCTCAATATGGTGATCGACATTGGCGAGGATGCGTTTGTTTTGCGTGCCGCAACCCGCGCATCGGACCTTGCCGACCAGTTGAAGCTGCTTGCCGCAAAGCTCGAACGACCCGGCTGGGATCCGGCACCGGTAAACCGCGCGCGGGCCGCTTCGTTGCTGGGGATCGAGACTGTCGGCGCGTCACCGCAGTCGGCGCTGGGCCGCGAATTGCCGCTGCTTCTGCGCGAAGGCGACGCCCGCTTTGCCCCGCCAACGCGCAAGGATATCGCCAAGCTGACACCAAAGGCGTTCCGTAAATTATGGGAACCATTGCTCGCGTCTGGCCCCGTCGAAGTGTTCATCATTGGTGATTTTGATGTGGAGCAAGCTGTCAATGCCGCCGCTGCGACATTTGGTGCGATGGCCCCGCGCAAGGTGTCGAACGCGCGGAGTCCCGATCCCAAACCGTTCACGCCCGCCGCAACGCCGATTGTGCGCACACATCGCGGATCGCCCGAACAAGCGGCTGCGGTGCTGGCATGGCCGACGGGTGGTGGCCTTGCCGACATTTACGAGAGCCGCAAGCTCGACATATTGGCCGATATTTTCGGCGATCGGTTGTTCGATCAGCTTCGCGAAGCCGAAGGCGCAAGCTATACGCCGGGCGTAAGCAGCAGCTGGCCAACGGGTTTTGAATCGGGTGGCAGTTTCGTGGTGATGGCGCAGTTAAAGCCGGAACGAATCGACACCTTTTTTCGAATCGCACGCGCGGTTGCTGCAGACTTCATCAACAAACCCGTCACTGGCGACGAACTGGTCCGGGCGTTGACGCCGATGCGCCAGTCAATCGACCGCGCGGCAAACGGCAGTGGCTTGTGGATGACGCAGTTGGCGGGGTCCTCGACTGATCCGACCAAGTTAAATGCGCTCCGCACGCTCTGGTCGGACTATGCGCGGATCACCCCTGCAGAATTGCAAGTGACCGCCAAACGATGGCTGGTCCCGGAGAAGAGTTTGGCGATGATTGTGGTGCCCGAGAAGAAATGATCCCGTCATTGCGAGCGCAGCGAAGCAATCCAGATTGCACTGTCCGCCTGGATTGCTTCGCTATGCTCGCAATGACGAGGTGCAATCAAAGCACATATTTTGACAAATCCGTATTCCGCGCCACGCTTGCCAGCTGCGCATCGACATAGGCGGCATCGACGGTCAGCGTTGAGCCCTGCCGGTCTTCGGCGTTAAAGCTGATGTCTTCGAGCAGTTTTTCCATAACCGTGGATAAGCGCCGCGCGCCGATGTTTTCGAGGCTTGCATTCACTTCGGCAGCGATGTGCGCGATCGCGGCGATGCCGTCGTCGGTGAAGGTGATTGTCACGCCTTCAGTGCCGAGCAATGCCTGATACTGGTCGGCGAGGCTCGCGCGTGTGTCCTTCAGGATGCGGACAAAATCCTCCTCGGTCAGCGCTTTCAACTCGACGCGGATGGGGAGGCGACCCTGCAATTCGGGCAGTAAATCGCTGGGCTTCGCCACATGGAACGCGCCCGACGCGATGAACAAAATGTGGTCGGTCTTCATCGGACCATATTTAGTCGCAACAGTCGTGCCTTCGATCAGCGGAAGCAAGTCGCGCTGAACGCCTTCACGGCTGACGGAACCACCGCGCACGTCGCTGACCGCGATCTTGTCGATTTCGTCAAGGAAGACAATGCCATTGGCTTCGGCGTCGGCGAGGGCAACGCGGCTGAGTTCCTCCTGGTCGAGACGCTTGTCGGCTTCTTCTTCGACCAGTTTGGACCACGCGGCGGGGACTGTCATCTTGCGCCGCTTGAGCTGGTTGCCGCCCAGCTTGCCCATCATTTCGGACAGGTTAATCATGCCGATATTGGCGCCGCCGGGAATTTCGAAGGGCATCGACGGCGCGGCTTCGAGTTCGATCTCGATTTCGGTTTCGACCAAGTGGCCGTCTAGGAAGCGCTGGCGGAAGGCGGCGCGGGTGGCTTCGGATGCGCCTTTGCCCGTCAGCGCGTCGAGCAGGCGGCCCATCGCGGATTCCTCTGCTTTGTCGATAACCGCGACGCGACGGCGTTCTTTTTCGAGGCGAATGGCTTCCTCGACAAGATCGCGCGCAATTTGTTCGACGTCGCGGCCGACATAGCCGACTTCAGTAAACTTGGTCGCTTCGACTTTCACGAACGGCGCATCGGCGAGCTTGGCCAGCCGCCGCGAAATCTCGGTCTTGCCGCACCCCGTCGGCCCGATCATCAGGATGTTCTTGGGGCTAACCTCGTCGCGGAGATCAGCAGGCAATTGCTGCCGCCGCCAGCGATTGCGCAGCGCCACTGCCACCGCGCGCTTGGCATCGGTCTGGCCGACAATATGCGCATCAAGCGCGGCGACAATGGCTTTGGGGGTGAGTTGGTCGTTCATTTTGTTCCGATCAAAAGAACCGTTCGCCCTGAGCTTGTCGAAGGGCTGCCCTTTCTTTTGCGATGGTCGAAAAGAAGGACAGGGCTTCGACAAGCTTAGCCCGAACGGGAAAGGTTAATTCTGAGTATCCAATGTTTCAACGGTCAACCGGTCATTGGTGTAAACGCAAATCTCAGCCGCAATCGCCATCGCTTTGCGGGCCAAAGTCTCGGCATCGGGTTCGTAATCCGCCAGTGCTTTTGCAGCGGCGAGCGCGTAATTCCCACCCGAGCCGATTGCCGCAATCCCGGCTTCGGGTTCGAGCACATCGCCATTGCCGGTCAGGATCAGCGTCACATCCTTGTCGGCAACAATCATCATCGCTTCCAAGTTGCGAAGATATTTGTCGGTGCGCCAATCCTTGGCGAGTTCAACAGCGGCGCGCATCAGTTGGCCGTTGTGCGCTTCCAACTTCTTCTCGAGCCGCTCGAACAACGTAAAGGCATCAGCGGTCGCGCCCGCGAAGCCGGTGATCACCGATCCGTCATGGAGGCGGCGGACTTTCTTGGCATTGGGCTTCATGACTGTCTGGCCCATCGAAACCTGACCGTCGCCAGCGATGACGACTTTGCCTGATTTGCGGACCGAGACGATAGTGGTGCCATGCCAGACCGGCATGGAAGACGTGCGTTCATTCATGATTGGAATGTGGTGTTAGTGGCTGGGTCGCGCAAGTGGGCAGCTTACCAACGCGAGGACATGGTCCGTTTGATGAAACTGCCCATCAAAGGCACCGCAAAAAGATATTTGCCATGTCGATCGCGATAGATGAGCCCTTGGCTTATGAGCGATGTGAGAAGCTGATTGATATGACTTCGACCAAACGGCCGATCACTCGTCTCGGCTGATCGTTCGGCGATCTCTTGAACCGTGAACTCACGCTCGTCGTTTTCAAGATCGGCGATAACCATGAGCAGCTCCTGCTGTCGGTCCGTGACCTTTGCCCAGCGGCCGACAAAAAAATCCGTATCCAGTTTGCGGATAATTTCCTGCACCGGAACGGTCGGTTTGCGACCGTCGGATTGCTTTTGCAACCACGTATCATACGCTTCGCGGCAAATGAATTGAACGAAATATGGATAACCGCCGGAATATTGAAAGATGAGCTGGGTCGCCTGATTGTGAAATTTTACAGGGCAATCGGTTTCTTCAATCGGCTTTGTAATTGCTTCGTGAGTCTCCGTTTCGGATAATTGTTTCAGGAATACGACGCGAAACATACGCTCGGCATAAGTTCGTGCGTCCACAAGTTTTGGAAACAACGTCGGCAACCCGGCAAGCACCAGCATGAAAGGAATATCTTGACGTTGGATCGACTGGAACAAGTCAAGTAGCAACGATAACGGATATTGTTCCTTCGCGGCATGATCCGAAAGATTCTGCGCTTCATCATATGCGAAGATGATGCCCTGCGAAGCCTCTGGCTTCAATGCTCCCGAGACTAGGGCGAATACAGCCTTGAGTTTGTCGATGACAAGTCCAGGGCTTGCCTTATAAACCGATGTCAGCACGTCGTAATTGAGTGTGACTGCAAGGGTTTCCGGATCGTGCCCAAACCCAGCAGTTTGACGAATTTCCTGACCGACTTTGATGGCACTCGTGACCACCGCAAGATCGGTAATGATCCGCTGCGCCAGATTATCTTCGCTGATGCTTGCAGTTTCGGAAAGGTCGGTGCCAACCCACAGCCATCCTTTCGAAACTGCGACAGCTTTCAATTCCTCGAGGAGAACCGTCTTGCCGACTCCGCGCAACCCTGTAAGCACAAAATTATCTGTGATAACTTGCTGGCCCAGAAGCTTTTTGAAATCTGCCTGCTCCGCCTTTCGACCGGCAAGATACGGGGGTTTATGTCCTGCTCCCGGCCTGAACGGATTTGCAAAGGCTTTCATTGTTAGAATCCGTAACAGAGTTAAGTAATGTTAGTCTATTGGCTAACATATGTCAAGTGTCATACTCACTCTAACGGTCGACCCCCTTCACCTTCCCCCATGACCGCGCCGCCGTATAACCCAGATAGCCGGTGCCAAAGAGTGCCCACATCGGCTCGGGAATGCCGCCGAGATAGGCGTTCATCCCTTCTGAAATTCCGCGTGCCATGTCGGGCCGGACGGCGGCGATCAGGCCCATCGGGATGGCCCACAGGATCATGGTGTACATGACATAGAGAAAGCTTGGGCGCGCGCGGCTCGTCCACGGGTCGATGCTTTGCGCTTCGGCAACGATGGCGGTCATCTGCGTTTTGATGGCGTCCATTTCCTGGCTGCCCTGAAGTTTGAGCAGCTCGAGTTTGGCCGCGTCACGGGCGCGGGGATCGGGAATGATCTTGTCGATCAGGCCGACAATCGGGCTGATCAGGGCGTCGAATATAGGCATATCGGTCTCCGAAGTTGACAAAGTTGACACTATGAGGGCCATAGAATTTAGCCCAAACGGTTGGCGAGCCAGCCGTAGAGAAACGCTTCATTCGCGGGGCGGCGTTCGGCGAGGTCGAGGTAGCGTTCACCTTGAAGCGCTTCGAGGGCCTTCATCAAAACTGCCTCGCCATGCGGCGCGCGCTTTTTGAGGAAGGTCGTCAAGGCCGCGACCGTGGCATCATCGATGCGGACACCCGGCGCGATATCGGCATAATCCGATGCGCCACGATTGAGTGCATTGAGCGCGCGATGCAGAAATGACACGGCAACACCTGGCCCCATATTGACGCCGGTATCAAACAGTTCTGCCGCAATATCGGGCGCGATGTCGCCGATCCGGTCGAAGCCGGGACGAACCCAGTAGATGCGCATGTAAAGCGCGACCGCCTCGTCGCGTGGGAACGTCCGCATCTTTCCGCGATACCCGTGCGCGCGTGCAACCGCCTCGGTAATCCCCCATCGCGTTTCGCCGCCGCGGTCCGCCGGATGGTTCGAAAATCCTCCTTCACGGCCAATCACGTCGTCGATCAGTTCGTGCACTTCCATGTCGCTGCTCCTGTTGCAACTCATAAAATAACCTATATGGTTTTGTGTAGGACAGCGATAATTGAAGGGTGCATCAAAGTGGTCCGCATCCTATCTTTGAAACATCCCGAACAAGGAGCATGACATGGCCGACGGACCCGACCCCGCGAACAACCAGCCCGCCGGTTATGTGCCGCCCCAGGTGTGGACGTGGGATGCACCGAGTGGTGGCCAGTTTGCCAACATCAACCGCCCCACATCGGGCGCGACGCATGACCGGGAACTGCCTGTCGGCAAGCATCCGTTTCAGCTTTATTCGATGGGCACGCCAAATGGCGTCAAAGTGACGATCATGCTCGAGGAATTGCTCGCGGCGGGTCATGCGGGTGCCGAGTACGACGCGTGGCTGATCAAGATCGGCGACGGCGATCAGTTCGGCAGCGGCTTTGTTGCTATAAATCCAAACTCGAAAATCCCCGCAATGATGGACTATTCGGTCGATCCACCGGTGCGCCTGTTCGAAAGCGGATCGATGCTGTTCTATCTCGCCGAGAAATTCGGGGCGTTCCTGCCGACCGAAACGCACAAGCGCGCCGAGACGATAAACTGGTTGATGTGGCAAATGGGCAGCGCGCCGTTTGTCGGGGGCGGCTTCGGGCATTTCTTCGCTTATGCGCCGTACAAAATGCAATATCCGATTGACCGCTATGCGATGGAAACCAAGCGGCAGTTGCATGTGCTCGAAACGCACCTGACCACGAGAAAATATATGGTTGGCGATGACTATTCGATTGCCGATATGGCGATCTGGCCGTGGTATGGCGCGATTATGCGTGATGCCTATGCGGCGCAGGAATTCCTGAATGTGGGTGAGTATCCGAATCTCAGCCGCTGGGTCGATCTGGTCGGCGGGCGTGACGCGGTAAAGCGCGGGCGGATGGTCAACCGGACCTTTGGTGGCCCCGAAACCCAGCTGCGTGAACGCCATGACGCGAGCGATTTTGAAACAAATCGCGAGGATATGGTCATTGCGAGGGGGGAACGGGCCGTACCAGCATAATCAAAGGCAGCCTGATTATACGTGGATTGTGCGATGCAATCGCATTCGTCGACGTTTCAAAGTGAGACGCGACAGGCAAAATAAAACATGGTTTCGGATTGGGTAACTTTGTGTTATTTATCAGCGTAGGGCGTTAAAAATCATAACAACTCACTTAATCACAGGGGATTTGTCATGACTATTTTTCGCTTGAGCGCTGCCTTGGCTGCAGTCGCATTTTCGATCGTACCGGCCCAAGCCGCTTTGGTAGTTTACTCCGGCTTTGATGCTGGCGCGAGTGCCCCAGGCGCAAATGCGGTTGCGGCGCGCAATGCCTTCGTCCTTGCCGTGACGGGCGCGACACTTGATACGTTTGAATCAGCAGCACCCGCTGCCAATACCAATGGTGTTGCGCGCCCGGGCTATGTATTTTCGAGTGTCGGGTTTAATTTTCAAGCTGGCACAGCCTGCACCGCAGCGCTTTGCGGAGACAACACAACGCCTGGTGGAAGAATATTTGCCTATTCGAATGCTGCAAGTGCGACGCTGACGTTCAACTTCACATCACCGATTACATCGTTCGGGGCCTATTTTGGTGGTCTTCAAACAGCATCCAACGCCATTGTTTTTACAAGCGGCGGTGCTCAGTCGATACCGCTTAACCCGGCTGCCGCTGGTGGGTTCTCGTTTGTCGGGTTCTCCGATACGGCAGCGTCAATTAGCAGCGTGACGATCGATATTCCCTTTGATCTGATCTCGGTCGATGACGTTATGTTCAAGTCCGTTCAGATTGGGGCGGTGCCCGAACCGACAACGTGGGCCATGATGCTGGTCGGCTTTGGTTTCACCGGTGCAATGATCCGCCGGAGAAAAGTCTCAGTCACCTACGCCTAAATACCACCCGTGGTCTTTGCTTTGGCGAAGCCGCTTTGTCGCGCGGCGGGCGCTGGTTACAGCTTGGCTGACACCAGCACTTGCCGCGTGAGTCGGGTCAGGAGGACAGGCGTGTCGACCGGCCGTCTGTGTGGTGCGATGCCGCCGGTCCTCCGGCGACGTTTTTGGCCGGCGCGGGGCGTGCTGGCTTAACGCTGGTGAGAATGCTCCGCTAAAAACGCCAGCGCGGCGGCCTCGCTGTCTTCAATTGCAATCTCGACCGCGCGCTTGGCGGAGGAGAGGAGTGCACGGGAGCAGGCGCGAGCGGCGAAGGCGGATTGGACTGCCGCTTCGATTTCGGATGAGACATCGGCGACAGCGTCGGGAACGGGGATAGCCAGCAAGTCGCGCTCGCTGAAGCGGGGGTGTTGCGATCCATCCTGACACCATTTCAGGATGGTCTGGACGGGTGCGGAGCGCAGAAAGATCATCAGCGTTTCGGGCGCGATCCGGTTGGTTTTGCGATCAGCAGGACGCAGCACGAGGAATTCGGATGAGCCAACCGCCAGATGCGATGGGCCAGTGCGGACAACTGCCGTTTCTTTCAGATAAACGCGCAGACGGGACATGGCGACATCGCCATTTTGCATCGTCTTTTTCAGGCTGCCGACGTCTCCGCACGCCGCCAGTTCCTTGTCATCGGCAAGGATTGGATCAAGCGCATCGGGCAAATCGAAATTGCGAACGAGCAAGTCCGGGTCAGCCTTGGCCGGATCGAACATTTCGCGCACCGATTTGAACCTCGCGCCGAGCGGCTGGCCCGGCATGGCGTGCAGCGCGACGATCATCTGCAATTTCGACGGCATGAAATACTGCGCATCAAGGCGGGCGGCAGTGAGGGCGTCGGCGGCGCGGGCGGTGTAGCTGAGCGGCTCCGGCGGCGACCACCCCGCCAACCCCAATGCCGCAAGCAACGTAGTTTCGGCTTCGGCTAACTTGTTTTTTCGCTCGTCGTTGGTCGCATCAACTGAGCGAATGAGGCCATCTATTTGCGTCTGAAACTCAAAGCTCAATTTTGGGATTGGCAATTTCTTGCCGTCGTCCAACGACAAATGGAGCTGCACATTTCCTTGGAACTCCCGTTGCATCAAGGCCAAGCCGATGCGGGAGTTAAGGAAGGCGACGATAAAGCCGGATTTGAATTCCGACTGAGCTTCTTTACTGAGCTTTACAGCTATCGTGTCTTGGCTGACATTGCATTCTTCGACATTGACAAACGCTGCCGCTGGATAGGCGGTCTTTGTGAGGACAATATCAGAAAACTCCATCGCCGTTTTCTTTTCAAGGGCATGAGCGTCCGCTGAAATCCATTCCGTAGTTGCGCTGTTTATGAAGCCATCGCGCAGGTCGCTGATACGCACGAACGGAATACCGTCGCCCTGATCGGTATAGCTGTCGGCCTTGATATCAAAAATACCCTTGCGGAATACTTGGGCAATCGAACCAAAGCGAACGAATGGTTTGGCTTCGATGGCAGCTGTAGCCGCCAAAGCGGCATGACCAAAATACTGGCTATCTATTCGCTGCTTCGGATTATCGGCGCGCAGCTCTAACAATCTCAGAACCGAAACTTCCAGCCCCTCCAACAGTGCCGCGTAACGGGCACCATCAAAGGGGCTTAGCGAAAAAAACTTAAGTGTTCCTTCGCCGCAAACATTTGGAACGCCTCGGCGATTCCGTCCTGCGTATGCCCTTCGTGGTTGAACAGATCATGCCGCACAATGAAGTGACCGTGATCGTCGCGGACGCGTTGCCCGTCCAACCCCGTCACATAGACTTTCTCGCCCCTATTATTCACGCTTTCCGCCTGTTGCGTGGCGAAGAAGATCTCGTAATCATCCTGCTTCTTGCACAGCGGCCCCACTTTGGGATCGTCATTCCATTTCTGCACGAACAACACGCTGGTCTTGGTGCCGGTATGCGGTTTGAAGGTGTTGGGGTGCAGCCCGACGACGGCCAATATCCGGCAGCGCTCCATGATGAATTTGCGCACCCGCGCGTCGGACGAATTGTTGAACCGTCCCTGCGGCAGCACAACCGCCATCCGCCCGCCGGGTCTCAGGAAATCGAGATTGCGTTCAATGAACAGCAAATCGCGCCCGACCTTGTTCTCATATTTGCCGTTTTCCCTTTGCCCCATTTCATAACGCGCGAGCAGTTCGCGTTGCTTGATGTCGCCCGCGAATGGCGGGTTGGCCATCAGCACATCGAAGTTGAAATTGCGATATTCGTTCGATTTCTGGTCGGCGCGCAGCTTTCGCAGCCGCGCCCAGCCGTTGCCATAAGTATCGGCCCATTCATCCTGCTTCACCGCTTCATCCCAATTCGCCCAATCGAGCGTGTTGAGGTGCAGCACATTGGTATCGCCGTCGCCCGCGATCAGATTGAGGCAACGCGAGACGCGGACGCTCTTTTCATCGAAGTCGATGGCAAACGCCTTGTCCGCAACATAGCGGGTGCAGCGCGCGGGCTTGGCGTCCATCGTGAACAGGTTGCTGCGCGGCAGCTTCATATCGTCCATGATATTGCCCCAGACGTGGAACATGGTGTGGACGGTAAATCCGGCGGAACCCGCAGCGGTATCGATCACGCTTTCGCTTTCCTGCGGGTTCAGCATCTTGACGCACATGTCGATCACCCAGCGCGGGGTGAAATACTGGCCCTTTTCGCCCTTCGACGATTTGGACGACAGATATTCAAACGCATCGTCGATAATGTCGAGGTTGCTATTAAACAGCTTCCACTGTTCAAGGCTGGCGACCACGACTTTCAGATGATCGGGCGAGAGGCGGATTTGATCGCCCTTTGGGAAGACGCCCGGCCATTCCTCGTTGGCCTTTTCAAACAAAGACTGGATTTTCTTTTTCAGCTGCGCCGACGTGTTGCTGTTGCGGAAAATCAGGTGAGTGTTGATGCCCGAATGGCAGGCTTTTTCATCATACAGCTTGGTGAAGATCAGTTTGAACACTTCTTCAAACACATCGACGCCTGCGTTCGCAAGAACATCGTCCTCCATCTCGACGATCAGATCGCGCAAAGTCTGCGCTTTGCCCGCCGCTTTCTCACGGTCCTTTTCCTTTTCGATCAGGTCATCAATCGTCCATGGTTCGTTGGCGATGTCTTCGATGGTCTGATCGGCGCGGGGGATGTCGGGGATTGGGTTCAGCTGATTGGGGTCGAGCCGGTTCCACACTTTGGTTTCATAACCGCTGCTCCACAGGGCCAGCGGCGCGCCGGTGGCGTGGGTGTAGCTGTTGAGTTGATCCTTGCCGTCCTTCAGCTTGGGCGCTTTCACCTCGATCATGATGTAAGGAACGGTTGTCCGATCACCATCCATCACGACGATGTCGGCGCGTTTCGAGGTGTCGCGACCAAAGGTGATCGGATATTCGACCTTCAAGCGCTCAATGGCGTAGCCGTACGCCTGCGTCAGGCGGCGGAGCCAGAGTTGGCGGACGATTTCCTCTTTTTTGGCGGGCACGTCTTTATTGCGCGCGAGGCACGGGATAGTCGGCTTGCCGGGTTTGCTATCGTCGATGCGGGCGTCGAGCCACGCCAGTTCGGCAGGCGCGATAATCTCGGCAAAGGCCGGGTCGTTGACAATATCCAATATGCGCACGCGGCTTCCCCCAACCCAAAACTCGGATTTGAGAAGCCTAGTAGAGCAGGGGTGGAATTTCCAATGATTAGGGCTTCGTCAAGCAAGGGGACGGTCGAACAAGCCGCTTCGCCCCGGTATCAAGTCATCGCGTTGCTGCTAAGTCATTGATTTATTGGTCGGGACGACAGGATTCGAACCTGCGACCCCCACACCCCCAGTGTGATGCGCTACCAGGCTGCGCTACGTCCCGACCGAAGTAACGCGTTTAAGGCTATGCGGCGGCGAGCGCAACCATTCGCTGTGACCGTTATGCGGCCATCGCCATCGGGTGAAGGTCGAGCGCCATCGTAACGCAGGGCACGTCATAAGCGCGCGCAGTGCTTTTGCGCATTTCGCTGCCGGTTTGTGCAAAGCCGAGCTTGGTCAGCACGCGGCCCGAGGCGGGGTTGTCCGTGAAATGGCCCGAAACAAGGCGATCAAGCCGCAGTGTATCGCGCGCCATTGCGATAACCGCGTGCCCGGCTTCGGTGGCAAAGCCGAGGCCCCAGTGCGAGGGAATGATCCAGTAGCCGAGTTCCAGGTCTCCGTCGCGGTCGGCCAAGCCGATGCCACCGATAAGGCGCGGGGCCCCCATCGTCCGCTGAAAGATCAACAGATCAGCCTCGCCCGCTTTGCGCTCGCGACCGAGATAGGCTCGGGCGTCGTTGACGGAATAGGGCCAAGGCGCTGTGGCAAGCTTCAGCACAACGTCTTCGCGCGCAAAAGCGGCAGTCAGCGCAGGCGCATCCTCGACCCAGCCGGGCCGCAGAAGCAATCTTTCGGTACGCGCAAACATCATTATCTCTCCTTGAGCGTGCCCATAACCCGCATTAACGACGGGTCAGTGACACTGTTTCAGGGAGATACAAAAAAGGGAGCGTGGGGGTGACCCTTACTCCCTACGACCTGCCGTGGCAGATCTTCGGGTCACCCAGTTGGTGACCCGTAAATCGGACCACCGGTTATTCGGCTGCCATCATAATTGGGTCAACCGACACATACTTTCGGCCTTGCTTGCCTTCATGGAACGCCACGCGGCCTTCGGCGAGCGCGAAGAGGGTGTGATCCTTGCCACAGCCGACATTACGGCCCGGCCATACGCGCGTGCCGCGCTGGCGGATCAGGATATTGCCAGCCAACGCATGTTCGCCACCGAATTTCTTTACGCCAAGACGACGGCCCGCCGAGTCGCGACCGTTACGGGTTGAACCACCTGCCTTTTTATGTGCCATGGTGGGTTACTCCTTTGGTGCTTTAGGGGCTGCGGCCTTTTTAGCCGGGGCTTTTTTGACAGGGACAGGGGCGGCAACAGCTTCAACGGCGGTTTCAGCTTTCGGTGCGGCTTCCTTCTTGGGTGCGGCTTTCTTATCTTCCGCTGCGCCAACGCTGATGATTTTCAGGATCGTGTGCTGCTGGCGGTGGCCGTTCTTGCGGCGATAGTTATGACGACGCTTCTTTTTGAAGACGATGACCTTTTCGGCTTTGGCCTGCGCAATAATCTCAGCGGCTACGGTCAGACCCTTGGCCGATCCTTCGCTGGTGAACAGCACATCGCCCAGCGCGATTCGCGCACCAGCTTCGCCGTCCATACGGTCAACGACGATCTTGTCTCCAGCGGCAACGCGATACTGCTTGCCGCCCGTGCGCACGATTGCGAACATGGGTTTAAACTCTTCTTCAAAACTAGTGGCGCGGGCGGCAGTATGCCGCTCGCGGGAACGAGGCCGATAAGCGAGGGGGGGACGGCTGTCAACCGTTTGGGCGGCTATGTCGGACTGTGGCTGTCGATCAGAACAGCCGCCCGCCGAGCGGCACATTCTGATCGGGTGCGACCAACACAACAGCCCCGTTTTCATCAGGGAAACCAAGCGTCAGCACTTCGGACATCGTCTTGCCGATTTGACGGGGCGGAAAATTGACGACAGCGGCGATCATGCGCCCGACCAGCGTTTCCGGGGCGTAGTGTTCGGTGATCTGGGCCGATGACGTGCGAACGCCGATGGCCGGGCCGAAATCAATGCTCAGCTTGAAAGCCGGCTTTCGAGCCTCAACAATGAGCGCGGCGGTGAGGATACGGCCAACGCGAATGTCGACAGCGAGGAACTGGTCAAAACTGATGAGTTCGGCCGCAGCGGCGAGTGGATCGTGCAAAACATGCATCGCGGCCACATTATCAGTCGCTCTTCACGGGCTCAATCCAAAAACAAAAAAGGCCGGTTGTCCCGATGAAAGATCGTCGGGATAACCGGCCTTCGTATCAGACGAGGCTTACCCTCAGTATTTAACCTTCAATCGCGCATACCACAGACCACCGTTGATCCCGAATGGTCCACCCGAACGCGGATAAATCTGACCATCGGCAAGACTGCCGGTGATCTGATAGATTGGATTGGTCGCCGATGCGGCGATCTTGTCAGGATAGGTATTGAAGATGTTATTTGCGCCAACCGTAAGCGTATAATGGTCGGCAATCGTATAGCTCACGTCAAGATCGGCGGTCGCCTTCGCGCCAAACGTCTGTCCCGGATAATCGACTGTTTGCTGCCACGAGCTGTAATAATTGCCGCGGGCGTTTAACGCAAAGCCGCCCAGTTCATAGCCCGCCGTCAAAATGGCGCGATGCTTAGGCGCAAACGTCGAAACGCCGGCAATTTGAGCGAGGCTGACAGCGTCAGTTGATCGCGTAACCCGGCTTTTGTTGTAGTTATAGGCAAGCGATGCGTTGAATTTGCCTTCCCCAAGGTCGGTGCGATAGCTCGCAACGGCATCGACGCCTTCGGTGACAGTGTCATAGGCGTTGGCAAAATAGTTAATGACGCCGCCCGGGCCAACGGACGCTAGTGCCGGTTGCGCATTGATATTCGCTTGCGTCACGGTGAAGTTTTTCGTGATGGTCAGGCGGTTTGTCACTTTGATCGAATACGCATCAACCGTGAATGTCAGCCCGCTCGTCGGTTTGAAAATAAAGCCGAGACCGAAGTTTGTTGAGCGTTCTGGAACCAGCGGTTTTGCTTGGAAGAATTGGGCAACGGTGCTGCCGACGGGATACGTCCCTGTTTGCACCTGCCCACCGCTGACGAAGTTCGTCGTCAGAATCTGCACATTGCTTTGGCCCGGCGAGGGGGCGTGGAAGCCAGTGCCGACCGTGCCGCGCAACGAGAACGCATCGCTGACGCGATAAAGGAAGTTAAACTTGCCGACGACGACGCCGCCAAAAGTGTTGTAGTTTTCATAGCGTCCAGCAAGGCCAACGCTCAAGGCTTTGGTGATGTCGGTTTCGGCGCCAGCATAGAAGCTATAGTTCGACTGGCTGAATGTGCCCGCCGCTTGTGGGCTTGTGCCACCATAGCCGCTGGCCCCGGGGGACTGATTGGCAGTGCCGCTGGCGGTGTAAACGGCGGGTGTCGCGCCGACCGCAGGTGTCACGAGAGTGTAGAGGCTCTGCGCCGCATAGGGCCCCGCGTTGAACGACTGCGCATCGCCCACGGTCGCCTTATACTGCTCGCGCCGATATTCCATCCCGCCAGACAGTGTGATCGGCGATGCAAAGCCCGCCTCAAGTGGATAAGTCAGGTCGAGATTGCCCGTGATTTCGCTCTGGATCAACTGGCCGAACTTGAAGCTCGTTTGGCTGGTCGGCCCAAAAGAGGGGCTAAGCGAATTGGTCATCGACAGATCGGTTGTGTGACGACCGAGAGTTCCCGACAAATCATAAGTAAATCCTGCTTCGGCAGTGCCCTTGATGCCGGCAGTGCCGAATGATTCGTCGACGATACCAATGAAGCGCGGGGTAAACCCGGCTGGATAAATCGACGAGAAGCTGAACGTATTCGTGTTGTTGACGAAGCCGCCGACGGGACATGTCGGGGTTGCCGCAGGGCAAGGCGTCAGGAAGATCGGCGCAAAAGATCCGTTACGACCCGGCGAACGCGTTCCCGTCACCCCACCGCCAAGATCAACAGCAAATGGCGCCGTTGCCGAGACCGGCGAACGGAAGTTGAAGCTCTGGTTGGCTTCGCTGTGGGAAATCAACCCCGTGAAATAGAGTTTGCTGTCCGCGCCCAGATCAAAAGCGGTATTCAGGAAAAGTTTATAGCCATTCGCAGGTGACGATCCCCAGATTTGTACGGGTCCCGGAAAATTGGGAAGCCGGCTTGCAAGGCTCGGATTGTTGGTGGCAAACTGAAGCGCGATCGGGCGCGTTGCCCCACGGCTCGTCTGACCGTCATCAAACCATTCCGCTGACAAGTTCAGGAAACCGCGATCACCCATCTTGAAGCCGACGTTGCCCGCAATCTGCTTGTTTTTGCCGTCGCCACGGAAAGTCTGTCCATAACGCGCCTGCAGCTCGATCCCGGCATCGTCACGGATGCCGTAGTTGATGACGCCGCCGATGGCGTCCGAACCATATTGCGCCGTTGCGCCTTCGCGCAAAATCTGGAGGCTCTTGATCGCGATAGACGGAATAGTGCCAATGTCTGCGGCCTGAGCGCCATAGGATAGTGCGGTATCGCCGCCGCTATACACTTGGACCAGCGAAGAGCGATTGAAGCGCTTGCCGTTGATCATGATCAGGATCTGGTCGCCCGGCAAACCGCGCAGCGACGGCGAACGCACAAACGTCGAGGCATCGGAAATTGTGTTTTGCGCGACGAAGAACGACGGCACCAGGTTTTTGACGACGTCGAGCATGTTCGCGGCTGGCTGCGCGTTGAGCTCGGTCGCGCCAATAACGTCAATCGGCGACGCCGAGTCGGTTACGGAGCGATCCGTCCGGCGTGTGCCGATGACGATAATTTCTTCGCCCGTGCTCGCAGCTTCGGTTCCCTGCGCGTGGGCAGTGCTGATCGCCAGCGGGAATGAAAGAACTGCAGCCGATGCAAGCAGGCCACCGCGCACGGCGGATTGAATATGTGATCGCATTAAAGTGCTCCCCGATATTGCCATGTAGTAAGGATATACCCGTGGCTTATTGCTATCGATTGCAATTTGGACTGAGATCACCCGCATGTAAACAAATGACCGCCGTTTTCGGCAAAAACTTTTCGATTGTGACATTTTTGCAGTGATCGATGCCATGTTTGTGTTACACTTCGCGGGTGTCGCAAAAGATCATTGACCACCTCCCGCCCGTCACATCCTCGCTGCGCCCGAGCAACCACCCTTACCTCAATGGGGCATGGACGCCGCTGCATGAGGAGGTGACAGCGCATGACCTCACCGTGATCGAGGGACGCATTCCTGACGACATCGACGGCGTGTACCTGCGCAATACTGAGAACCAGCTGCACCAGCCTCTTGGCCGCTATCATCCGTTCGACGGTGACGGGATGATCCATCAGATCAGCTTCAGCGGCGGCACTGCATCCTATCGAAATCGTTGGGTCCGCACGCGATGTTTTGCGGCGGAACAGGAGGCGGGGGATTCGCTGTGGGGTGGGTTGATGGACAAGCCCGGCACGTCAAAACGACCCGGGTTTGGCGCGCATGGCAGCCTCAAGGACTCGTCGAGCACTGATATTATCGTCCATGCGGGTAAAGCGATTTCAACTTTCTACCAATGCGGAGAGGGGTATATGCTCGACCCCGAAACACTGGAACCACTCGGCCTTGCGCCGTGGGTCCCGCTCGACGGGATTTCGGCGCATCCAAAGGTTGACTTGCATACCGGCGAGCTGATGTTCTTCAACTATTCGAAGCACGCGCCATTCATGCATTATGGTGTCATTGATCGAAACGAGCGGCTAACCACCTACATCCCCGTGCCACTGCCCGGACCGCGTTTGCCGCACGATATGACATTCAGCGAGAACTGGGCGATCGTGAATGATCTGCCAATGTTCTGGGACACTGAACTCCTCAAGCGCGACATCCATGCGGCGCGGGTGCACGAAGGCGTTCCGAGCCGGTTCGGCCTTATTCCCCGCAAAGATGATCCGACCGCAATCCGCTGGTTCGAGGCCGCATCGACGTACGTCTTGCACTTCCTTAATGCCTATGAGGATGGCAACGAGGTCATCATGGATGGCTATTTTCAGGACAATCCGCAACCGCCGCCGCTGCCCAATGCGGATGGCTATGGCCATATGATGGCCTATGTCGACGAACATAGCTTCCAACCGAAGCTGCATCGCTGGCGCTTCAACCTGACCGACGGGACAACGCGTGAGGAGCGGCTTGACGACCGAATTCTTGAATTTGGGATGATCGACCAGCGGCGCGCGGGGCGCAAGCATCGTTATGTTTACTCGACGACGACCAAGCCGGGGTGGTTCCTGTTCAATGGCTTTGTAAAGCATGATCTGGAGACGGGGCAGTCGTGGGAATCAACGATGGCGCCAGGGCGCTATGCGAGCGAAGCACCATTTGCGCCGCGCGCAGGTGGCGTGAAAGAAGATGACGGATATCTCGTAAGCTTTATCACTGACGAGAATAGCGGGACCAGCGAATGCATCCTGATCGACGCGCAGGATATCGAGGCGGGTCCGGTCTGCAGGATCGCGCTGCCGCACAAGATATCGAGCGGGACGCACAGCTGGTGGGCGGCGCGGGAACAAGTTGCTGGAAGTTCTGTTTCGCACTCATAATAAGCTTTGCAACTTGTTACAGCGCTGATAATCGTTTGAGACATGCGATATGGCAGTAGTCGACGCGCTGATTTATTGGGGACGAAACAAATGAACCATAATCTAAACATCCTTCGTGCATTCGCAGTCGGCGGAAGCATTCTTGCTTTGGCATCAGCGAGCGTTGCATTTGCCGACGCCACGCCTCAGTGCAACGATGGCCCGACGGCACTGAGTACCGAATGCGGGACGAATTCGAGCGCAACGGGGTTCCATGCACAGGCTTTTGGTAACCTTGCCAATGCCGCTGGTGAATCTGCGCTCGCCGTGGGTCTTAATGCACGAGCAGCTGCCGAAGGCAGTGTTTCGGTCGGCAATGCGTCGCAAGCGACGGGGATCAACTCGAACGTGTTTGGCTATGCAGCGGAATCAAACGGGTTTGGCGGCACGGCGTCCGGCGCATTTGCGCGGGCCAATGGACTTCAGGCGACCGCAAATGGTTATGGTGCGACGGCAACGAACCGCAATACAGTGGCCGTCGGCGCGTTTGCCATTGCCAACGGGACAACCGCAACGGCGGTCGGGGCCGGATCAAATGCCAACACCGAAGGGTCGGTTGCGATTGGCGGGGCGTCAAGCGCAACCGGCACGAACGCCAACGTATTCGGCTATGCAGCTGAGGCTTCAGGTACGAATGGCACCGCGTCCGGCGCGTTTTCGCGTGCAAATGGATTTCAAGCAACAGCAAACGGTTATAACGCGACGGCAACGGGTCGCAATTCGGTAGCGAACGGGGCCAGTTCGGTAGCTTCCGGAGCAACGGCGATCGCCGTCGGCGCGGGCGCACGTGCCGTTTCGGTAGGCTCGATTGCGATTGGGGGCGCGTCGAGCGCGTCGGATGATAACGCCAACGTATTCGGCTATGCTGCCGAAGCGAATGGCATCAATGCGACCGCAACAGGGGCCTTCGCCCGCGCGAATGCCTTTCAAGCGACCGCCACTGGTTATAATGCCACAGCGACGGGTCGTAATGCTGTTGCGAATGGGGCGAGTTCGGTCGCATCCGGTGCAACCGCCGTCGCCGTGGGGGCAAATGCGCGCGCTGTGTCGGTTGGCTCGGTTGCAATCGGTGGTGCGTCCAGCGCGTCGGACGATAACGCCAATGCATTCGGCTATGCGGCCGAAGCTGGCGGCATCAATGCAACCGCGACCGGTGCTTTTGCCCGTGCCAATGGCCGCCAGTCGACGGCCAATGGCTATCTCGCGACAGCCACAGGGCTGACATCGGTCGCGTTCGGTGGCCTTTCGCGAGCGACTGATGAAGATTCGGTTGCCGTCGGTGATCAGGCTAACGCATCAGGTTTTCATTCAACCGCTGTGGGCGGCGAGGCAGTTGCTTCGGGTCGCGGCGCACAGACATTCGGCTGGCAAGCGCGGGCGACCGGTGATTTGTCACTTGCGGTCGGCCATCAAGCTGTGGCGGCGGGCACGAATGCCAGCGCGCTCGGCAAAAACGCCAGTGCCGGATTTGCGGGATCAACCGCTGTCGGGTTTGCCGCAACGACTACGCGCGCCAATCAGGTTGTCTTGGGCGGCACGGGCAGCTCTGTAACGGTCGGTGACATTGCCGCGAGCACGGCGGCACAAATCGGTACGACCGCCCTGGTCACGGTGGATGCAAACGGGACGCTGGGTCGCGATACTGTCGGGCTCGGCGGCATCACGTCGTCAATTTCGGCATTGCAGACTGTTAACGCGACACAGACGGGCCAGATTACGTCGCTGCAGGCCGGTCAGGCGTCGCTGTTTGACCTTGCTAACATAAACCAGCGCGACATCAGCAAGGCAAACGAAGGCGTTGCAATGGCGCTGGCGATGGAATCGCCTTCGCTTCCAGCTGGCACGAACTTCGCTTTGTCGGGCGGCATCGGTTATTTCCAGAAGCGGACAGCAGCAACGACCGCGATCTCGGCACGCGTTGGTGCCAATGCGTCGGTGTCGGCGGGCCTCGGTATTGGCTTTGACAGCGGCGAAGTCGGCGCACGAGGCGGGTTCCAAATCGCTTGGTGACAAAGCCTTCATGAATAAGTGGTCGGAAGCAATGCTTCCGGCCGTTTTTTGTTTGTAGGTTAAAAGGTATTTGGCCTGTCCACGTGCTTACCGTTTGGGCCACCAAGGGAAAAACGTGCTGGTGCGGCGGACATAGTCTTCATAGCCGGGTTTTTTACGCTTCATCCGTCCTTCGGTCGTGGGCACGCCCGACCATTTCATCAGGGTCCACGTGAGCAGCAGCGGCCCCGGCAGCGCCCAGAGACCCGTCGTCGTTTCAGCGGCGATTAGATAAAGCCCCCACCAAGTGCAGGCGTCGCCGAAATAATTGGGATGGCGGGTGTAGCGCCACAGGCCGCGATCCATGACGTGGCCGGCATTGGCGGGGTCGCGGCGGAAACGGGTGAGTTGGGCGTCGCCGATGGTTTCAAATGCGATGCCAATGACGGTCACAATCACGCCGATGATGCCGAGTATCCCCACCGTTGGCTTAGCGTCGATCTGGCCAAGTTGCACGGGCAGGCAGACGATGAACAGCAACGGCGCTTGTGTGGCGAACACCAGCAGTAGCGAGGCCTTTGCAAAACCCCAGCCCTTGGTCTCCTGCACCTTTGCGAACATGGTCTGATAGCGCCGGTCCGGTCCGTGGTTGCGCCAGCGGTTCAGCAGGTAAACGCCGAGGCGCACGCCCCAGACTGCGCACAGCCCCATCAGCAACCCCTTGCGCGCCGGGTCGCCGCGCGTCTGCACCAGCGTCGATACGGCCATCACGACCATGCCGATGGCCCACAGGCTGTCGATCAGCGTTACGTCGCGCAGCTTCAGACAGATCAGCCAGGCGGCGAGGAATGTTGCGATCAGGATGAGCGCGTTGATGGCGAGGACCATGATCATGCAGCCTCCACGATAAAGCTGACGCTTGTCGTCGCCGAACCGCCAATGTTGAGCGTCTGCATACGCTTTGCGCCTTCGACTTGGTAATCACCTGCGGTCCCAGTGACTTGCTTGTAGGCATCGAGCAACATCCGCACGCCCGTTGCGCCAACGGGATGGCCTGCACCAATCAGCCCGCCCGAGGGGTTGAGTGGCAATCGCCCGCCCATTTCGATGCTGCCGTCCTCAATGGCTTTCCAGTTTTCGCCGGGAGCGGTCAGGCCGAGGTGGTCGATGGCCATATATTCCGTTGATGTGAAGCAATCGTGCGTTTCGACAGCATCGATTTGCGCGATGTCTGTGACCCCGGCGCGGTCGCGCGCGTCAAGGATGGCGCGGCGGACTTGAGGGAAGACATAGGCCTTGCCAGCGCTGGCTTCAATTTTTTGGGCGTAACTGATCGGGGCAGAGCGGTGACCCCAGCCGGATATCTGGGGGATCAATTCGAGGGCGATGCCCCGCTTTCGTGCGTATTCTGCGGCGCGTTTGGGCGAAGCGAGGAAGACCACTGCCGTGCCATCGGTAACTTGCCCGCAGTCCATTTTGCGGATGTGACCCTCGACAATGGGGTTTGCGGCGTCGTCGTGGGTGAAACTCTCCGGCGTGAAATTATAGCCGCGTGTCTGCGCATTCGGATTACGTTTGGCATTGCCGAAATTGATCTCTGCAATGCGCATCAGATGTTCGTATTTCAGGCCATAGCGCTTGTCATATTCACCCGCGAGATCGGAAAAAGCGCGCGGCCAGACGTAGTTGACGTCGGCAAATTCATGCCCCGACCAAGCGGCAGCGCCAAGATATCCAGCGGCGGTCTTTCCCGGTACATTGCGCATCTGCTCGATCCCAATCACGCAGGCGAGGTCGTATCGCCCCGCTTCGATCTCCGCTGTTGCTGCGAGCACGGCGACGCTGCCCGACGCGCACGCTGCTTCATGTCGGGCCGTCGGCAGGCCGTCGAATGCCGGATCGGCCAAGCCAAAAAACCCACCGAGAAGCCCTTGATGGGCAAATAGTTCGGCTGTGAAATTGCCGACATGGCCGGTGTCGACTTCGCTTGCATCGAGCGCGGCGGCAGCCAGCCCCTCATTCAAAGCCTCGGTGAACATGTCGGTAATGTCACGACCTTCGCGGCTCCATACGGATGAAAAGTCGCTTTGCCACCCGTCCAAGATGTAAACCACTCGCGCTCTCCTTGTGTCGGTGCTTTCGCCAAGCACGCCTGCCCCCTGAACCGAAAGACTCTACGCGCTCAAAATCCCTGTCAATGCTCTTCGCTTCGGGGGAGCGATCATCAGTTGTGCGGCATCGCGCGATCTCGAATGACGTTGATTGTGTTGATCTGACAGTATCAGATAGACAGTTGGACGGCCCTCTGATATATACCAATCAAATACCACTCGAGAGTGCCAATTCAAAAATGTTCATTCCTGGATGACAAAACACCTCAAAACTGGTCTGATGTCGTGCACGTCTCGTGATGGTATCGATGCCGCGTTCGTCAAAACTGCCGATTGTGATGCCACGCTGAATAACCTTCATAACATGCTCGTCGCGCAGCGGCTTACGTAAGTGACTGTGAGCGCACGGCACATCGACCATTGGATTGCTATACACGGCGATCATAGTTATCATTTTGCCAGTGTTTTGGGAGCATCAGGCACCGTAGATAAAGTTGCTTTGCCGCGCATGTTAAACGATCCTTTGTATGTCGAACCGATTCCAAAGTCGTTGGACCGGAAGGAATTTGATTTGAAAGCCGTTGCGCATTTTTCAGCAGTTGAAGGGGCCGCAACATCGACGGCATTCGCGGCAAAGGCGGTGGCGATTGGCCTTGATATGCTGCCAGCAAAAGCCAAGCGGCTGCCTATTATGTTCCCTAAGACGACAGAGTTGGGTTCGCCATTAATTGGCGGGCACTTAGTGTTGCCCCGGACTAAATCTGTTCGAAGGGTGTTGGCGTGAGCTTCTATTTGGGAGTCGATGCCGGTGGCACTGCCAGCAAGTCACGGCTTACGGACGAAACGGGAAACGTCTTGGGCACCGGACAGGCAGGGCCGGCAAATACGCGCGTGGGCATCGAAGCGCTTCATGCCGAACTGATTGATGTTTGTTTACAGGCGACGACGGCGGCGGGATTGAGCGCTGCCAAGCTTGATACCGTCAAATGCGGCATGGGGATCGCAGGGATAAATCGGATGGGGATGAAATCCCAAATTCAAGCGCTCGATTTCCCCTTTGCCAGCGTACAATTCAGCAGCGATGCCATGATCGCCAACCTTGGGGCGCATGGCGGCGGCGATGGCGCCATCCTGATTCTCGGCACAGGCAGCGTGGGCCTCATCAAGCGCGGCGAAGACAGTTTTAGCATCGGAGGCTATGGATTTCCCATTTCAGATGAGGGAAGTGGCGCGGCCCTTGGGCTGAGCGCGATCCGCCATGCCCTGCGCGCGCTTGACGGACGAACGCGGCCAACCCCGCTCAGTCAGGCAATCACCCGGGAGTTCGACCACGCCATCCCGCGCGTCATTGCGTGGATGGACGCGGCTTCACCCGGCGATTACGCCAGTTTTGCGCCCCTTGTAATGGACTACGCCGACAATGGTGATGAAATTGCGCTGTCGATTGTTCGCGACGCAGCGCTTCATGTCGAACGGTTCATTGAAACAATCGTGGCAAAAGGGGCTGCGCGCTGTGTCCTGATGGGCGGGCTTGCCGAACGTATCAAGCCTTGGCTTCGCGTCCGGATCGTTGCCAATCTACAAGAGCCGATGGGCGATGCGCTTGATGGCGCGCTTATATTGGCCGGGCGTCCTATTGCGTTTGCAGAGCCTCGCCCGTGATTGCGTAACCGCCGTCGAGCCAGTCGACGACTTCACGGGCCGCCGCATGATCGACGGAAGCGTATTTTTCGCGCAGCCGTTCCCGTCGTTCGCCCAGCCGATCCAAGCCGCCATCGTCGAGCGATAGTAGATCAGCTTGCAGCATCGCCGCCAGTTTGGGACCGCCGACCGCAATTGCAGCATCGCTAAATGCCGTGCCATATCGATAGGCGTCTCCGTCGGCATAGCTTCGGGGCAATGTCAGCGCCGGGATACAGCCGAGGATCGGTTGGGAAGCCGGATTGATGGCATGGTGACTGACAAAAGTTCCTGCATTCGCGGGGCGACCCGTAAAGGCGCGGAGGTGAAGATGGGCCGACATTCTCGGCCCGTCGTTGACGGGATAATTGTCCCAGAGGGCGATCTTACGGCCTAGTTGATCGGCAATGTCTTTGAGATGGCCGCAACTAAATTCGCGCGAACACACTTCTTCGCCGGTCCAATAGACCGCGACTGCGGGGTCGATCAGTTTGCCGATCGTTTTAAGATATTCAGGGGGACGCTCACCGAATATGCGATCAAGCACAGGATCATCGGAATAATAGCTTGGGCACATGAAGAAGCGTGATGCGGTACTATGCTCAATTGCAAATGCTACAATCTCTGCCTGACGCGCCGCGAGGTCGGCGAAATCGCCCCGCATATCATCGAACATAATTGCCAGATCATCGATCTTGAGTGAATTGAGATGCGCGATTTTCGCCCTGAGCGCGGCTTTTGCATCGGCGTTAAAGTCGACGTGGGCACCATAGGGAGACAGCCCAATGCCAAAGCGCACGCCCAAATTTTGGCAATGCGCGGCGAAATCACGGATCGTCTCAGTCTCTTGGGCGCTGTGGAGCACGTGCCAATCGCGTCGCAGTTTGTTGTCGATCTTTGGGGCATAGTGAAAAAAGCGATAGCCTGCTGGCGCCAACCGGCTCATCACGTCCGAACGATCCTGCCACTTCCATGCCCGACCGAAATAGCCTTCAATAATCCCTAGTTCGGGGATCATTCCATCTGTCCAGCAATCCAGGTTGCACGAACCGTCAGGCTGTCATCGATATGAACCAAATCAGCCCGAAATCCAGGCGCGATACGGCCGTAACTTTGCTCAAGTCCGAGAAACTGCGCTGGCGTTGCGCTCGCCATCCGAAACGCACTGACGAGGTCGACGTTCATCATGGTGACGCAATTGCGCACTGCGCTCGCCATGTCGAGATCCGATCCGGCCAATGTCCCGTCGATTGAACGAAGTGCACCATTTAACTCAGTGATTTCGGCGTCACCGATTTTAAAAGTCTTTGTCGGCGAGCCGACCGTCGGCATTCCATCGGTGACGAGCATCAAGCCGTCGGGCCCTTTTGCACGATAGGCTGTGCGCAATACCGCCGGATGGACATGGTGACCATCGACGATGATCCCGCACATGAGTGCGCTTTCAAGCGCTGCACCAACGACGCCGGGGGCACGATTTTCAAGCTGAGTCATCGCATTGAAAAGATGGGTTACACCGCTCAGCCCTTCGGAAATACTGCGCAACATCTCGTCATAATCTGCCAAAGTGTGGCCTGCAGCAACAATAACGCCGCTCTTGACCAGTGATGCAATCATCCCGGCGGGGGCCAGCTCTGGTGCGAGCGTTACCAGCGTCTTGCCATGTTTGAGTGACGAAAGCAGCGCCACAGCGTCGTTGGTCAGTGTTCGGAATTTTCCAGCATCGTGGATGCCGCGTTTTCCTTCGTTCAGGAAGGGGCCTTCGATATGAATGCCGATGATGCCAGGGATGCCTTCAGCTATCGCAGCATCCACCGCAGCAATCGCTGTTTCGACTACATGTAAATCATCGCTGATTAGGGTTGGCAATATCGCAGTCGAACCGAATTTTCGGTGCGCCTTCGACATAATGCGGATGGCTTCGATCGTTGGCTCATTATTGAACAAGACACCGCCACCGCCGTTGACCTGCGTGTCAATAAATCCCGGGACCAGCATGCCGCCGTCCAAACTGACTTTTGGCATATTTTTGGCTATGTTCTGCTCAGGCATAACCGACACGATCATGCCGCCCTCAACAATCGCGGCATGGCTTTCCAGCCAAACGCCGTCCGCCATGATCCTGGCTCCGGTGATGGCAGTCTTCGTCATCGGGTTTCGGTTACCTTATTCAAAAGCGGCGGATGATCCGGATCAAAGCCGCGCTGCACGGACAAAGCGTTCACCAAACCATAGAAACTCTGTATCATCGCAATTGGTCCGGTCACATGGTGCAATCTTGGCTGCAAGGGAAGTGCAAGTGCGTCGGCATAGCTGCCCCCCGCGGTGGCGATACGCGCGCCGCGACTGGAAAACTGGCTCAATATGCTGTCCAGCCCCACTGCAGACTGGTCGAGAGGCGGAAAGGCGAGCAGCGGAAAGCCACGCTTTACCAAAGCCATCGGCCCATGCGCCACTTCGGCCACGCTAAAGGCCTCCGCATGGATCCCGCTCGTTTCCTTGAACTTCAAAGCAGCTTCCTGCGCGATCCCGAGCGTTAGACCACGACCCAGAACAAACATGCTTTGCGCATCGGCAAAAAGGTCAACCCCTGCCGACCAATCAGCGGCCCAGGCTGTTTCTAACGCAGCGGGCAGTTCGTCGACCGCGCCTTGCAAATCGCGGTCGCCACTCCATTCACCGACCAGATGGGCAAACGCAGCGAGCGTCGCAATGTAGCTTTTGGTTGCCGCAACGCTCGTCTCTGCGCCTGCATGAAGCGGCACGACAATTTCCGCCAATTGCGCCAAGGGCGACGCGGTATCGTTGACCATTGCGATCACGAGCGCCCCAGCCTTTCGCGCAGCCTCGGCGGAGAGCAGCAAATCAGGGCTTTTCCCCGATTGTGAAACCACGATGAAAGGTTGATCTTTTATATGAAGCAAAGGACCGCCATAGATCGAGCTGATCGATGGCGCTTGCGATAGCGTGGGAATTTTGAGCCGCGTTTCAAACAAATATTTGGCAAACGTCGCGGCATGATCGGAGCTGCCGCGCGCGCACGTGACGATGATCTTCGGATCAAGACGCCGCAACCGACGCGCCAGATCGCCAATAGCCAGCGCGTTCTCCGCTCGCTGTCGCAACGCGACTGATCCCGCTTCGGCAGCCTCTGCGAACATTCGCGTACTTCGGGCCGCAATCATTACTCGTATCAACTTCGCTAATTTAATACCTTTATAATACCACTTTATCCGCTATTGCAAGTGCGATATGGCACAGACAGAGGAAGACATGGATCGCATTTCAACCGGCCTTTCCGATCACTTTGGATCACGGCTGATTACGTCAGCGTCCGGTCGCGCGCCTTACGCGCAGGGCGAAGGCTATCTTCTCCACGGTCCACCGGCACTTGTCGTGCAAGTACAAACGATTGACGAAGTTCAGCGTCTTGTGACGCACGCGCGTGAACACGCGATCCCCATCGTTGGATATGGCGCGGGGACGTCGCTTGAGGGCAATGCGGCAGCGGTTGATCCCAAGACGCTGTGTATCGATTTCAGCTGCATGAATCAGATTATCGAGGTCAGCGCCGATGACCTCCTTTGTGTGGTTGAGCCCGGTGTAACGCGCGAAGAGTTGAACACGGAAACCCGAGCGACCGGATTGTTTTTTCCTGTTGATCCGGGCGCCAATGCCTCGCTCGGCGGCATGATTTCAACGCGGGCATCAGGCACAACGACAGTGCGGTATGGCAGCATGCGCGACAACGTACTGGCGCTAAAAGTCGTCACGCCCGACGGTAGCATGATTTCAACGGGAACGCGGGCGCGCAAATCGGCCTCTGGTTTTGATTTGACGCATCTTTTCACCGGCGCTGAAGGCACGTTGGGGCTCATTGTCGAAGCGACCTTGCGCCTGCACGGGCAGCCTGAAAAAGTCCTTGCAGCGACGTGGGATTTCGACAGCATCGATGGCGCGGTCGATACCGTTATTGCAACGATTCAGTCGTCTGTTCCGATTGCGCGAATGGAGTTGCTTGACGAAGCCGCCATCGTGGCCTGCAACCGGCAAAGTAAGCTAGATCTGCCTGAGCGACCGATGCTGTTCCTCGAATTTCACGGATCAGAAGCTAGTGTCAACGATCAACTGGCGCTAGTTCGTTTGATCGGCGAAGGTAATGGCGGCGGGATTTTGAACTTTGCGGCGGCCACTGAAGATCGCAGCACTCTTTGGAAGGCACGTCATCAAGCACTTTGGGCGGCCAAGGCAATGGTCCCGGGTGCTGTTGCTTGGATCAGCGACATCTGCGTTCCGATTAGCCAGTTAAGTTCGGCAATCTCACGCGCGAAGACGGCCATTGATAAGTCAGGGCTGTTTGCTCCAATTCTTGGTCATGTCGGTGACGGCAATTTTCATGTCTTCTTCATTCTGCTCCCCGGAGACGAGGCGAGCTGGGAAAAGGCGCGCCAGATCAACGAGATGATGATTGATCACGCGATATCAGTCGGCGGAACTTGCACGGGGGAGCATGGTATTGGCGTGGGCAAGCGACAAGCGATGCTGCGTGAGCACGGTCCGGAGGCTGTCGCCGTGATGCGAAAAGTGAAAGATGCCCTTGATCCTTTGGGATTGTTCAACCCCGGCAAGATATTCACCGACGTGCGCCAAACCCCAACTCCAGTGCCCTAAACCCTTAAAACCGCTCCATTCTGGGATAATAGATCGGCACGCAAGAATGGTTGGTTGCGATCCAGTCGGTATTGGGTAGCACCGTTGATCCGTCACCAAAAACTTTGTGACAAGGCGTTTCATAGACTCTGCCGGTTGAGTTCGGGACCTGATCGAAGACGATGTATTTGTAATAACCGCTTTGCATGCCGTCGGGAAAGCGAACGCGGTTGGGGTGGATCGGGTCGAGCACGCGCGCTGCATAGTCGCGCTTATAGGCTATAATTTCGGGCATCCGCCGGGTCTGGACAGCGGCGAGTGCCGCTGTAAATTCGGTCATGCGAAAGTTCAGACCGCATGGACCAGCGGGTCGGCCTTTACCATATTCACGAAAGTCTTTCAGATACTGCATCAGGTCGGCATGGCGTGAAACTGCAACGCCGCCTTCGCCACAACTTATTGTTTTGGTACCGTAAAAGGAATAAATGCCAACATCTCCCCAAGACCCCGGTTTTTGTCCATACCATTCGGCACCGTGAGCGTGAGCACAATCTTCGGCGAGCCAGATGCCAGCATCACGACAATAAGCCGCGATGCGTTCTATATCGAAAGCAATGTGGCCGCCGATGTGAACAATCCACGCTGCTTTGGGTTTTGTTGCTTCCGCCTGCCGTACGAAATCGTCAAAGCTCCCGCACAAATCATTGCGGTTGCAGTCATAAAAGACAGGCGTGCCACCAGCGGCAATGATTGATTGGGGTGTGGCCTGAAATGTGTTCGACGGGCAGAGTACGTTTTTACCGCGCACGCCAAAAAACTCCATCGCTCCCCAACCCGGACCGGCCCATGAGTTAAAAGCCGCCGCAGGCAGACCATTCCAGTCGGACCATTCGCGTTCGAAATCAGCGACAGCCGGGCCTTCGGTCCAACGGTTCGAGCGCAATGTTGTTCGCCATAGCCCAATCAGATCAGCTTCATCGCGAACATCGAAGGCGATGGAAAATATGTCTTCGGCGTTGCCACTCATTAACACCTCCACTTTCGGATTCTCAACTCTGCTCAGCCGTTTTTTCGCGCGCAGTGAGTCATATAATCAGTGCCGCTTCGCAATAATGACGCCATTCAGGCCGCCAAATGCAAAAGTATTTGATACCAAAATGTCATGATCCGCCATCTTTGGCGCGTCTAGAACTAAAGGCAGGTTACATTCCGGGTCCGAGCCGGCATGATTGAGAATTGGCGGTGCGACGCCAGACACCAGCGCCTGCAACCCAATGACCAACTCCAGCGCGCCCGTTGCTCCAATGAGATGTCCATGCGCAGATTTCGTTGCAATGACCGACGTCCGATTGAGTGCGTCACCGTAAAATTCGCGCAGCGCTTTGGCTTCGGTCTTGTCGTTAAGCGGCGTCCCGGTCCCGTGTGCGCTGATGAGGGCGGGCGTATCGATTGGAACCCCAGCGGCTTCATAGGCAGCCTGAAGCGCTACTTTGGCACCTTCTCCCTGAGGCTGGGTGAGGTGATGTGCATCAGAATTAGCGATGCCGGCTGCGATTTCCGCGATAATCGGTGCACCACGGGCAAGCGCGTGATCGCGGTCTTCAAGGATTAAAGTGGCTGCACCCTCGCCAAGGACCATACCCTTGCGTCCGGCCGAAAACGGGCGGCACGTGTCGTCTGCCATTGCCCGGATCGCTTTCCAGCCCAGCCAGTGGCCATAGGTAATCGGCGCTTCGCTCCCGCCGACCAGCGCGACCGTCGCGCGACCGGATCGAACCATATGATAGCCTTCGATCACGGCGTGCGATGATGAAGAGCATGCGCTCGATATGGCAAAGCATATTCCACGGAACCCGAACAGCATCGAAATCTGACTGGCCGCCGCGGATGGCATGAAGCGCGGTATCGTCAAAGGGTGGACACCGGACGCATTTTTTAGAAACACTCGCACATAGGCATCTTCGATTGCGGTAAGCCCGCCCGCCGATCCGCCATAAACAAGTGCGGCTGACTCCGATAATACGGGATGGTTGAACAGGCCAGCTTGGTCGATTGCTTCAAGTGAGGCAGGCAAAGCGAATTCGCTGAACGGATCGAGGCCGGAAACCGCCCGTTCGCCAAACCGTTTGGCGACTCCTGCCAGGCTGAAATTTTGAACCGTTGCCGCTACCCCGCTATAATGATGGGTATCGACATCTCGTGACAGCGCGCGGATGCCTGATCGCATTGCGACGAGGTTCGCCCATGTGCTTGGCATGTCGTTGCCAATCCCAGAAACACAGCCCATTCCGGTAACAACGACTCTGCTCGTCATAGTGAATTCCTTTGGTCGGGGCTGTCGTTGTGAATATCGCTGTTATAGGTGCGGCGGAAACTCTCCCATGTTATGCCGAACGGCAGGCCTTGTGTCGTGAAGGCGCGCAGCAAGCGCGTTGCAGCGCCGGGCGATTCAGGCAGTTGGTCAACAGTTAATGCCTCTCCGAAAGTCAGCGAAAATGGCTTTCCGCGTTTGTTGGTGATTTCGTTAAACACCGTAATGTCTCGCAAGCTCGCGTGCGAATTGCGCATAAAGTGATGAAGTCGAGAGTTTTTGGCATCGATGTGCACCGGGATGATCGGGCATTTGTGCCGCCAGCCATATTTGACCGGCGTCATGACCCAAGGGTGCTCAATGGGACGTCCATCGACCTGCTTGGGAAGACGACCGGCCGGATAGATGATTACCAGCTTTCCATTTTGAAATGCAGAGTCGGCAGCAGCGGCTGTTTCCTTTCCACTTTCCAGTGTCGCCTTTTCAGGTGATGTCTCGACCGGGATCAGGAAATCCCGGCTTCCCTCAGCCGCCGCAATTGTGCCGTCGAGCGCAAAAAAGACGACATCGCGGCGAATGTCGCGAATGGCCTGATAGATGGCGATCCCGTCGGCGGCGCCGGTCGGATGGTTTGCAACAAGGATCGCCGCGCCGGTTCGCGGCACGGCCAAAGGTGGTGCCTTTATGTTGAGGTCGAGCGCAAGATATCGCGTAAGATATTCGAGCACCTCGGCACCGCGCAGGCCCTTTAGCGCCGCCAGCAACGCGACCGCCTCGTGATACCCGACCAGCGGTAAAACAAAACGCCGGACCAAGGGCCAAACCAGGGGATGCCGGAGCCTCGGTGCACGAAGCGTTATCAGCTGGTTGATGACCGGATCTTCAAGGCGCGGCGCACCGAATTTCATGACGTTGCGTTATTCCTCATGCGTGTTTCGAGGTGACTCGGCGTCAGCTTGATGCCATTGCTGCCTCAGCGCTGCGCTTGATCTGTGATTACCGTCGGCACTCCAACCGGGAGGTCCGAAAAGAGTGAACCACAGGGTACGCAGCGATCGTGCGCGGACAGCTCCTTGCGCCATGGCAATCCATTCATGGAACGCTAGTATCAACGGATTATATTTTGCCACCGAATGCACGATTCCAAAATGGGGATCCTGATCAGCGCGCTGTTCGATATAGGTGCCAAAAATCCGGTCCCAACAAAGCAGGACGCCGCCATAGTTCCGATCCAGGTAGCAAGGATTGCGGGCGTGATGGATTTTGTGATGCTGCGGCGTAATCAACACTCTTTCAAGAAAGCCAAGCGTGCCGATCGTTTCGGTGTGAAACCAAAATTGGTATACCAGAATGATCGCACGGACGGCGAAAACCAGTTCGGCAGAAAAACCGACGAGCACCAGTGGCAGCCAGAATATAAACGATAGCGATAGCACGTCAGTCCAAGAGCTGCGCAGCGCGGTTGTGAAGTTGTAATTCTGCGATGAGTGATGAACGATATGCGATGCCCAAAACCAGCGTGATTCATGCGAAGCTCGGTGAGACCAATAATAAGCGAAATCGCTGACTATAAAGCAGAGGATGATCGTCGCGATATTGGTTGGAATGGCAAAAGGACTGAATGCTTCACCCAACTGATACGTACCATAGATGATGACCCCACCGCCCAAGCCTCGGACAATTGTTTCGCCAACACCCAGGAGCAAGCTGGCAGCGCTGTCACGAAGCTCGTAGTGGCCGCGCCCTGCAAACCGCCAGAGCAAAATCTCTAACAGGATCAAGCCTGCAAAAACCGGGGTCAGGTAAGGCACCATGTCAAACGTCATGCGATTGCCCTTACACCTCGGCCAGAGCTCGTCGTTGCCGACTGTGCGGATCGGGATTTGTTACATAATGCTTTTTGCGCGGCGACGTTCCCGGCACTGATCGCCGCGAGTTCGATATTGGGCGTGACCAAATCAAGCAGATCGATCTGCAACCTGCTGCCCTCAAGTGTGAATTTGGTTTCACTGATCCGGCGGCGGCGCACTGCGCAGCCACGCCCGAACGAAAATATGACGGCAATTTCTGTTTCAGCAGCATCGATGGCAATCGCCACATGGCCCTGTGGTTCATCAATCAACCATTTGGCGGGTTGGAAATCGGGGTATGCCATCGCCAGTTCATTCAACGCGCGGTCAAGATCGATCATTGATGTCCGGTCGGTACCGAACAGCCATATCAGCCAGCATGCGAGGCCAACGCCCCCGAGGGAGATGACCGTGGCGCCCATCTGGGAGATGATGATTTCGCTCATCACCCAAAATTCGCTTGTAATGGTGCGGCATGGCAATGAATCGATTTAAGGATTTCCGCCAGCCAATTGTCAAAGCGGACGGCATACTCAACCTCGGGCCGTGATGGCGCGCCGTCCAGAATGCGCCGCCTGAATGCGGCGATCATTGGGGAAAGGACATGCGTTGGCTGTGCGACGATCTCGGTATATTCGGTGTCGGCTGACTGAATAACCAAGGAACCGGAATCTTTGCTGCTCCATGTAATCTGACCCCGCATGCATTCGAAAGAAACGGTGTCCCTTGCGCTTCGGTTCCAGCTGAAGCGACAGCTAGCGGTAACTCCGGATGGCCAAGCCAGCGCCATTTCCACGTCCGATTCAATCGCCGGATGGGCGAAAGTCGCGCTGTTGACCATGAAACTTGCAGGCCAGCCAAGTATCGCCACCAAATAATCTAAACGATGACACCCCGCGTCGGCCACGACACCACCACCCGATAGTGCAGGATCGAGCCGCCACGATTTCGTGTCGGTCCGGAACGGTGCGCTAAAATCAATCTCCACATGTTTGAGCGATCCGAGCACGTTCGAGGCCAGCAATTGTTGTACTCGCAACAACCACGGCATGTGGCGACGATAATAAGCGACCATAAACTGCGTTCGGCTATCGTGGGTAAAGGCGTCTGCGAGGTGATCAATTGCAGAAATCCCTGCGGCCAAGGGCTTTTCCACGATCACGTGCTTGCCGGCGCGAATGGCCTTGAGTGCATACTCGACGTGGCTCGACACCGGCGAGCAGACGTAAACCCCCTCGGCAGATAGGATGGCGTCGGTGGCATCTTGCGCCAATCTTGTGCCAAGGTGCTTTGCCATAGCGGCGGCATTTGAATGCGTTGGACTCCACAAGGATGCGATCCGGCACCCGTGCGCCGATAGCGCGGGGCCGACATGGCGATCTACGACATCACCCGATCCAATAATTGTCCACTCGACCACGCTTTAACCTTACGCTCCCAAATTAATAAACGCCTTCGACTCCGACCACGTCGCGTTCTGTCGTGGTCTGCCACAATGGCGCGACACTGCTGACGCCATCCCAAGGAAAATCCTTGCTTGGCGGTGCCCGGACTGCCGAATCCCGTTCCAACAAATTGGGAATGAACAAATCTTCCAAAAGCGTAGTGATCGCTACTCTTCCGCGTTCGCCATATTTTGCGTCCACGCGCCAGTCTTCGGCCGTCGTGACCCGCAAGAAACCGAGCGGCGGCGGCATGTGATAGGATTTGTCTGCACCGTCATCATGCCGGTCAGATTGAAGGGCGTGCCCGATTAACGTGTTGCCATAGGTGTCGATCCAGTCGACCCCTTCGAGGAAAAAACAACGCAGTGTTTCTTCCTCTTCTGCGGTACAGCTTGTTCCGCCGGTACATATCACCTCGATGCCAAGTTCGCGTAAGGGCCGCCGCCATGCCATGCACAGCTTGATCAGAAGCTTCGTCGTCGTGAAGAGAAACTTGACGCGGTTGCGCTTGAGGATTTGCTCGGCCTGATCGATGAGATGGTCGATATAGGCGGACGATTGAACGGGGTCATCCGCAAGTCGTTTTACCCAGCGCGGATCGAAGTCGATGAAGAATACAGACCCTGACCAGCGATCAAATAGGCGGGCAACGAACCAGCCATAAGCGTGTGGCCCCGAGGGGGTCATGGCCAATGCATTGCCTTTGGGATCGTGTCCGCGGGCACGAAGATAGGCCTCATAAATTCCTGCGTCATATTGTCCGCGAACGACATCCACGATTCTTGTGGGCGCACCGGTGGTTCCGCCGGTTTCAAAGACCCGATGCGGTTTTCCAGTAAAGCCCTGCGGAATCAGATCGCTCGTCGGTGCCTGTCGCAACCGGTCGGCATCAAAGGTACCAAACAGACGAAGATCATGAAGCCCGGCGACATCATTGATTGGATTGAACCCAAGATCTTTGCGCGCCCGCAACCAAAAGAGGGAACCAGTAGCCTCCGAAAAGTGCCAGTGCATCATTCGGTTCGTCCATTCGTCGCCATCGATGTCCAACGCCGGGACTGCCATTTTTATGTTGGTCCAAAACGTGCTCATGCGTGGCAAACTTTCAACGCGTCGACACCATCGTGGCGGGTCCTCTCAACCGTGCCATCGGCACGTACATGATAGGCAAATTGCGCATGTGCAAAGATGCTGGCTAAGTCCTGCGGCTGTCCTTTCGTGACCATGGCGAACGGAAATCCGGGCTCTGATTTCAGCAAGGGATGATCATCGGCCTGAGCGGCTCGGATCACCACCGGTGGAATGCGCTCACCACGATCAAGATGTTGCGGACGGGCGCCAGTGACGATCGTGTCTTCCGCGCGAAGTACCTCGAACAGGCTTTGTCGCAACCGGTTTGTTCTGTTGGCATCAATGGCCGGAAGCGTCATGAGGTCAGGGTCGTTGTCGGGAATCGCTGACAAGGTGAGCATGTCACCAAGCGCTTGGGCAAAGCTGTCGACACGGGCGGGCACGACCACCCAACGAACATTGATGCACAAACGTCCGGCTGACCGGGCCACCAATCGGCCCACCGAGGCCAGCGTTGCGCGGGTCCAGTTGTCATCAACAATCGCGACCGAACATCCTGCACCTTTAACGGTTATATCGACGCCCGCAGCACCCAATGATTGCGCCAAGGGAAGGAGGCCATCGCCGCCAAAAAGCAGAACTTTTGAAAAGCAGGGCAGCAGGTTGGCAACGCTGGTTCGGGTCAACGCGCACAGCGAAATGCGTGTCGGCGGCAAGCCCGCCGCCAATAGCGCAGCGACAAGCCTGAGCGCGCTATAAGGTTCGCGCTGGCTTGGTCTGATGAAAACACGGTAACCGTTCCACAACGCGTCAAACACGCTTTCGAGGCATAGGAACGTATTGGATGGTAAGGATATCAGCATCGTGCCGTCATGTTGTTCTGGCGCTGAAGCCAAAAGGCGATCGACAATCTCAACAAGCTGTCTGGTCCAGTGCTGCACCAGCGACGACGGAATTCCTTGAATTGCGCCAAGGCGCGTTTTGAATTCCGAAAAGCTCTCAGTATAGTCACCAATCCTAAGCGAGCTGCAGGCAAATAGGGCCATCGCATCAGCCAATATTGCCCTCATATCGCTATGCGCCAATTGATGCGGGTCATTTGCGATGCTCATCCGGACTTGAGCAACGACCGCGATGTCTGGGATTAAACCGAGCAGAGCCCCATCGTCCAAGGACAGGGTATCGCGCGACCTGTACCATTTACCGTACTGAAACGACGGAAGAAATGTCGGGGCGCGCTGGTCCATCAGGCCGCCATGATCGAAATTTTTAACGTACGAGACGGTGGTAACGGGTTATTTGACCGATCATTTTCGGGGGTAAGCATTGGCGTACGGCTAAGAATATCAATGGCATCTTGAAGCTGTTCAAGTGGGAAGCGATGCGTGATGATCGGGGCCAAATCGAGCCGACCCGCTTCGATAATCCGCTCGACTGTTCTGATTGCCCGCTGTTCCTCGTCGAACGTACGCTCGCGCGATGAAATTAAATCAGCCGCTTTGCGCTCAAGCGCAATCATGTCGACAGGGATTACATGTTCAACATGGTGCGTGCCAAGAAGCATGATCGTACCACCGGGTCGGACGGCCTGTACGCCGAGATCCACTGTGGACGGCCGACCGACCGCGTCAATGAAGACATCGATGTTGTCGTGAATGGATGCCACCGGGCTTTCTTCATCGGCGCGGGCCAAGCGCGTTTCGGTCGCGCCTAACTGTCGCGCTTTTTCAAGGCGCCACTCGTCAAGATCAGATACAATGACTGCAGAGGCACCGCGCAGAACTGCGAATTGGGTCGCAAGTAAGCCAACGGGTCCTTGCCCGGCAATAAAGACTCGATCTGCAAGTTTTATCTTGCGTGTGGCGTTACAGATGAGCGGGGCAAGCTGGAGCGCAGCACCGATTTCAAAGCTCATCGCGTCGGGCAAACGTCCAAGCTTGGTCGCTTTGGCTGACGTGAACTCGGCATATCCCGACGAAAGAACCGAGCGGGCGAAAACACGGTCGCCAACTTGCCATTGGGTTACGGCATCACCAACCGCTGCCACCGTTCCCGCGACTTCGTGTCCAAAACCGCGAGCCGTGCAATGTTCAAAAATGTTGAGGTACTGATAATAGATAAGGTCGCTGCGATTGCACACCGAACATGCGCCTACCTTAATAAGCACTTCGTCCAAACCGATCGCCGGGACTTCGGCATTGAGGTCCAACTTGATCTTTGCGGTATCAATCAACCGAAACTGTTTCATTCGATGCTCACCCTCACTCGCTCGCTGAGTGGACGGCTGTCAATGTCCATCATCGGCTGACCATTCGCCCGTCCAGCGTTCGTCGATTTCGGCATCCGCCCGTTGCAACCGGATGTCGGCAGAAATCCGTTCGGACCCCGGGGCGCAATCAACCGAGGCATGAACGATGAACGCATCATGGATTAAGACATCGCCGGGCTGGACATCGGCGTAACGCCACGGCCGACGTGTCATGTCTGAAAGCCCGCGAAGATCATTCGTGAATACTTTTTCAGACTCGGGTCGATCAGATCGATTCTTCAACAACCCCGGAACCCTGGCGATATCGAAATTTCGTGATCCCTCAAGGTAGATCAGGGCGCCGGAGCGTAAATCGCTGGGAGTCAATGGCACCCAGAATACAACAAGGTCGGTTGGCCCGTGATCAATGTAAGACCAGTCGCGGTGCGCCCGTGAAGCAATTGGTTTGGTTCCTGAATAATGACGGAAAATCTTGCGCTTAAGCATCGTGCACTGCCCACCAAGCAGATGATGGCTCAATTCGAAAAATCGCGGGTAGGCGCACAGATCGTTAAAAGATTGCGACCTTACAAAGTCGAACGCAGGATGGCCGGCCACACCATAACGGGCCGTATCGGAGCTTGACCTGAAGTCGTCGTGCAATTTTCGATAATTTTCGGCCGCATTTTGTATGAGAGGGGCGGGAACAAAACCTCGCGCAAGAGCAAAGCCGTCGGTGCTTAAAGCGCGCGCAATTCCTTCGTCGCTTGTGCACGGTTCAATGGGCGCGAAGTAAAGATGATCAGAGGGTATGGGCCAACCGTTCGACGAAATGTCAATCGGAAGCCCCCGGTCAATATCTACCGCAGAAGCGCGATACAAATTGGGGTTATGCACCACTGTCGCGCCTGCCCGGCTCGTTGTCGAAGAATTCGATTAACGCCGCGTGGTTGGTGCCATGCCCCATGTTGCACCACCGTGTATCGACAGGAACCGTAACAGCAGCCGATACTTCGGCCGCGCCGGCAATCAGCCATTCCTGAAGAAAGACGCTGTCATGCGCGCCATATTGAACTTGAATGGCGGTTACAGCCGATTGAGCAAGTGTCGCACCGAACCCATCCGAATATGAGCTGGCACGTCCAAGATTGTGCAGTTCGCTCGCCGCTTGTGCCGGACCAAATAAAATATGCGCGGGGATGACGCCGCTGGCCAGTGCAAGCGAAACATGTTGGCTTGTAAGCGCCGCGCAAACCGTCGCAAGAAAAGCACCCGCGCTATGGCCGAAAAGACCCGTTACCGGCTTGTGCGCAATTTGTTGATCACGCATAAAAGCGGCTGCTGCACACGCAATCGAACTTCCAAGACTTGCGCCGCGATCTTTCAGTCGGCGATCAATTGCGATGAGTTGCGCATTGCGTTCCGTTCGCGATAGCGAGTTTTGTGAAGAACTGCAGGGAACGTAATCAATGACATGAGCATCGTAACACGCATTGGCAAGGGAATGTGCAACCGCGCGATCTGGAAAATCAGGCTCTTTAAGGCCAATGACTTCATTTGGATCAGCATTTCGGCCCGGAAAAATAACGATGGACCGCGATGCGAGAATGTCAGCTCGCCGTACAGAATATAAGTTAAAATCGAGAATCAGTCCGGCAACCGACAATGATATCTGACGTTGCGACCACGTCAGATAATCACGTTCCGCCAGCGTTCGGGCGTTTGAAAGTGCCGCTCCCAATATGGTCGCCTTTAGGGCTCCATCGGCAAACGGGTGGCATTCGTTGCCGATTTCCGGCAACGTATTGAGGCCAGCCATAGCAACAAACCCTAGACGAAGTTGCGATGCAGCGGCGCGATGTCCGGGTTGTGCGCCGCTTCATCAAGCGCTTCTGAAACGTCGATCTTGCCGTCTAGCAAACTCTGGAGCAGCTCGTTTTGGGGACGGTAGAAGCAGCTTTTGCAAAGATCAGTGCGCATCGGGTTGCTCGCTTCCCATTCTTGGCGCGGGCCTTCATGCAGCACTTTGTCATAGCCACCCTCGACGACATTTCCGATGCGGTAGCGGCTGTTGAGATGCACCTGCGGACAAGGATAAAGCTCGCCGTCCGCGCCAACTGCGGTTACGAACCGACTGTAGTGGCATTTGTCAAAAGAGCCTTCGACAGCCTGGGTTTGATCCATCGGGCCACGGTCAAGTTTCGGAATTGACACCTCGAAGTCTGGACGGGCGTACTCACCAGCTTCCTCCAACATGGCGCAAATCTCAGCCATTCGGTCAGCAATTGTATCGTGACCGAGGGCCGAATAAAATTCGGGTTCGAAGCGAATATAATCGCTTCCATGCTCCGCCGCCAAGCGCGTCGCCGCCACGATGTCCTGATAGTTTTCAAGTGTAATCACGAAATTATATCCGCAGATAAACTCTGCATCGACGGCGGCCTGCTTCAGCTTTCCGGCATGGCGCACGACTTCGTCAAAATACCGGGCTGGTAGCTTGGTGACAATTTTGAAGACTTCGGGCGTTCCGGAATTCAAACCGATGCGGACCCATTTGTGCGTGCGCGCAATCGAGGCAAAAATTTCGTCATTTTCCATGCGCGCGCCGTTGGTAATGAGCCCGAGTTCAAGACCCATCGCGAATGCGAAGTCCGCTATCTCAAGATATCCGCTGTGGATGGTCGACTCGCCGCTGCCGCAGAATGTAACGGCGCGCCCCCCGGTTTCGTGAAAGGATTGCAGAAGGGATTTGACCTGCTCTGTCGACATCTCATCCTTGAAGGAGAAGCGGTCGTAAAACTGAACCTCGTTGCCGGAATGAAAATTACAAAACGTACAACGCATGTTGCATCGACCCGTAATGCCTATCCGCAGATGGATGGGATTAAACTCTTCGCCGGATACGAATTTTTCGACCAAGTCGGGATGGAAAAGCGCTTTACTGGGGGAGTGCGCCCTGTCGAGTTGAACCGTTGGAAGGTCACCACTGTTGCTGGGTAGAAAATGATCAACCTTCATCACACCACTCCTTCTTGCACATGCGCCCGGTGCCTCGCTCTTGATCGACGAGACTTGCGTACGGCAAATCTGTTGAATGATGCCCGAAAACCATCAGACGACAGACTCACCGCACTAAGCAAAAGCTATATTGGTATTAAATTGGTTTCAAGCTGAAAACATGCCCGTGCGGTGATCCGTGTTAATTCCGGGATACAAAGAATGAGGCGATTGCGCCCGCCAAGTCGCTTATGATTAAGGGACGACCAAGCGCTTGTCGGCGATTGCCGTGCGCTTGCGTTTTCGGCTGAGCCACGTTTTGATATCAGGGTCAAACTCAGAATTTCAATGTATAAACAGATAGTTGAAACTAGCGCCGGAGCTCTTTGCCGATCGTTCGGCAGCCCTTGGTTGACCAGCGGACGCCCAATGAACTCCATTCTTCTAACTCATTTATATGTGCCGGTCCGCACGGGCATTTGTGGCCATCGTGTTTCATGAAATCGGGCTCTTCGAGTTTGCTTATTGGCGCATTGCTCGGGCGTTGATATCAAATTGGTATACATCTCTTTTTCCTTTTGATAGTCCTGTGTCGAATCGTGGAGGGGCGATATCGGGCGCGAGGAGAATTGCGATTACTGGTCCTGAAGCGGCTCAAACGGAGCATGACCCCAAGTCGGATCAATCAAAAACAGCGCTCGTTATCGGCGGATCGCGCGGTATCGGTGCCCACGTCGCGGTCGGACTAGCGCAAATCGGTTTTGCGGTCGTCCTCACCTATCATCGCCACGAGAAGCGGGCGGAAAGAGTAAGAACAGCAATTATCGAAGCAGGCGGCACCGCTCAAGTGATACAGGGCGATATCAGCGATTCTGAATCATGCGACAGCATGTTAGCCGAGTTAACCCAGCTCGGAATTAGTCCCATTTGTCTGGTGCTGAGCGCCAGCGGGGGGCTCGAGCCCCACCAAGACGACGACTACGCGGTGAGGATTAATACCGAAGCTCCGGCTCGAATTCTCCAGCGCTGCCTTCCCCTCATAGTCCCGGGCGGGACAGTGGTATATCTAACCAGCCACGAGGCGCATTTTTATAGCGAAACCGAGGTTTATCCTCCGTATCGCCAAGTCGCCATAACAAAAAAGCGGGGTGAGGTTGCTCTCCTTGCGCATTGCGACGCAGCCGCGCGCTTAGCCGTGGCCATCAACATCGTCAGCGCTGACCTTGTCGAGGATTCGACGACGGCGAAGTTGCTCGAAATGTCTGGAAAGGGCCTTATCAAATTTCGGCGAGATATGGTGGGTCATTTGCCAAGTTCGGCCGAAGTGGCGGCGCATGTTGTTGAACGCTGCGTCGATCCGGGGCCAAATGGGTCGGTATCCTACATCTGGGAACCCGATCCATATTACACGCGCCGCGCATGTGCAGAAGAATTCGAACAGCCGATCAAAGTATTAGAATCGCAATAGCCATGCACGTCAGCGGCATATCTTTGGCGCTCCAACCGCATTTGATCGGATCGGGCCTGCGACTGGCTGGTGTCGATATTGGCGGTACAAAAACGTCAACGATAAAAATATTAAACGGACGGGTTGTCATCGCCAAGGACGCGACGCCGGCGCAAGCCCCCCCGGGCGAGATCGCAAAGTGGTTGAACAACGTCATCAGTGAACTCGGCGCCGTCGTCGATCACATCATGGTAAGCGTGCCTGGCATCGTCCGTGACGGTGCAGTGATTGATTGTGACGTCGTTCCAGGCTTGGTCGGTTGGACAATGCCAAACGACTTGCAAGCAGGCGTGGTGAACGATGCTGTCGCCTCGCTGGTCGGGGCACGTGTTCTTAGTGGCGAAGATGGTGGGGGTGTCTGTATTGCGGTCGGTACGGGAATTGGGGGCGCCTGGGCATCAGATCGTGCGCCAACGAAGATCCTTTCGATGGAACCCGGAGCGCTCCCAGCAGACCTGAGCTCGGGGATTTTGAAGCTCGATGATATTGCCTCAGGTCGCGCATTATGTCGCGTGATAGGTTGTGACACCGAAGAACTTCCCTCGATTGTTGCCGCTGGCTCACCTGCGGTTTTACGTCACGTCGCCGACGCCGGGCGCGCACTCGGCGTCGCCGTGGGGGGAATCGTGAACTTACTGTCCCCGTCGCGCGTTCTGTTCGTCGGCGGTCTTGTGCAAGTCGATACATATTGGCACGCAGTGCAAGCTGGCGCGAGCGCTACTGCCTTACCCGCGCTTGCGCAAAATTGCCGAATTGAACGCCCAGCCAATGGCGAACATGCCGCTGTGGTTGGCGCATTTATACTTAGTAAACCGATCATGAAAAATACTAATGGACAAAAAAGCTTGTAATATGGAGCGGAGTGATCAAATCATGACAATAACAAAAGCAGATATCGATCAGATTGTGGTGGCTGAAACTCGGGTGAAGGTTGAATCGCTCGTTGAGACCGCAACATTGGTCGATCTTGAACTTGATTCACTTGACATGGTCAGCATCGTATTTTCTCTTGAAGAGAAATTTAAAATCAACTTGGAAACCGATGATCTCAAAGACATTGCGACATATCGTCAGTTTATCGATGTCGTTGTTGCCAACGCGCCGCAGCACTAACAATGGTCACGGGAAGGATCGTTTCGCTTGTTCGGCACGGTGCGTACGAACCGCCGGAGGGCGTTGGCCCCTTCTTTATTGGCCACACCGATCCCGATCTGAACGACCTAGGCAAAATTCAAGCGGCGGCGCTTGCTCGGTTCTATTCCGATTTTAGCAACATCGCGGTGATTGCCAGCCCGTTGAAGCGGGCACTCAGCACCGCCAAAATTGGCTTTCCGGCAACCTCGATTGCCATCACCGCCCTTGCCAGTGAAATTCACTTTGGTGCTTTGGAAGGGCTTTGCTTTTCAGATGCTGTCGCTAAATTTCCGGATACCATACAATCCTACCCACAGCAGGATTTTTCAATGGCTGGCGGCGAGAATCGGGCGAATATGGTCCAGCGGGCGAAACGCTTGCTTCATAAAATTAACAGTGCGCCATTTCTGGATTACGAAAAGGTGATTGTTGTTAGTCACGGCTTTTTCCTTGATGCATTTAGTGCCGTTATCGAGGGAAATTTTGACCGATCTTATAAATTCTCTTTCGATCATTGTTCGCCATATGAAATGAAATTGGACTAACGATATACGGTGCCATCAGCCTTTAGGGACATTGGCTAACTTCGCAGCCCTGCTCACGATGCTTGTGCTCGGGAGTTGTTTTGAACCAACGCAACCGGATCCGCGACATAATGGTCGAAATGCCAGTGGTGCGGGTCAGCATTCACCAACCGCCGGACCCGCTGACGTAGAGGTCTTCATTGTCGGATCGGGTGTTACCATTGAACCGGTTCGGGCCAGCGGCTTTGTTGATTTCGACCGCAAAATTCCGCTGGCATTTAATACGGGCGGTATCATCAAACAAATGATCGTTGACGAAGGCATAAGTGTGAATGCGGGACAAATCGTTGCCGCTTTACAGCCCGATGCTGTCGCTGCTGTGAGTGGCGCAGCGGTCGTGGACACACAGGTTGCCCGGCGTCGATTGGAGAGGCTCGAGGCCCTCGTCAAGAAGGGTTTTGCGACGCCGGCGCAAGTTGACGACGCACGTCAGGCCGTGAGCCGCGCTAACTCGCAGAGAATACAAGCACTTTACGTTACCACCAACGCATCACTTCGGGCGCCGGTGTCCGGATTAATTTTACGCCGGTTGGCAGAGCCTGGGCAGGTTGTTCAACCGGGTACGCCAGTGTTTCAGATCGGCGACGAACGGGCAGGTCTTGTCGCGCGCGTCAGTTTTCCGTCTCGAACATTGCTAGAGATCGGTAGTCCGATTTCATTGCGGTCTGACGATCTGCCCAACAGAGTTTACGCAGGCCGTGTGATGGCCGTTCGGCCCGAGCGCAGCCGAGAAACGGGCACGCTCGACGTCAAAATCGGATTTTTGAATCCGATTGGACTAAAACCGGGAATGATCATCGATGCGACCGCTCGTCCACAATCAGGGGCACTGGGTACCCGCCATAGACGCATTCCAGCTGGGGCGCTTGTTGATGCTTGGGCTGACCAAGGAACCGTCTACATCATCGATGCGCGGGGTGTGGCGCGCAAGCGAAACATTGTCATTGAGGGTATCGACAATGGCGGTCTTGTTACGAGCAGTGGTGTGGTCGAAGGCGATAGCGTAATCGTTGGCGGCAGCGCTTATGTGAGAGATGGTCTGCCCGCCCGTCCGAGAAGGCCTTAGGCGCGTGTTGCAGCGCATTGTTGGATTTTTGGCGACGCGTTGGCAGCTGATGGCAGCCATTGTCGCCATGCTCGTCTTGCTGGGCATTAATAGCGTTTTGACGATCCAGAAATCGGAAGATCCCATTGTTCGGTTTCCGTTTGCAAACACCGTTGTCGTCGTGCCCGGCGCCAACGCTGCGCAAATCGAACAATTGGTTACCAGAAGAATCGAAAAGGCGATCCGCAAGATCGACGATATTAAGGATATCTACTCGGAAAGTTTTGATGGCGTTGCAAATATTGGCGTCGAATTCGAATGGGGCGTCGACACTGAAAACAAGTTTGATCAGGTGGTTCGTGAGGTCAATGCTATCCGCGGGGACCTTCCGAACAGCATCCAAAGCATTGAGTTCATTCGAGCCGATTCGTCGCTTGCAAGCGTTGCGCAGATTGCGCTGGTCGGTAATGGTGCCAATGCCAGGGCGCTCGAGGCCGCCGCTGTTGACTTGCGTGACACGCTTGAGCGCTTGCCTGGCGTCCAGAGCTCAGAAATTTGGGGTCTCCCGCCAACAGAATTGCGGGTATCGCTCGACCTCGACCGCCTCGCAGCTTATCGAATTTCCCCATTTAACGTCTTAAACGCTGTGAAGCAGCAGGGATTAAATTCGACTGTCGGCGCGGTTGAAGACGGTCGTCGACGCTTCAACATTCAACGAACCGGGCGATTTCGGACACTTGACGATGTTCGCGCCATTACGTTGCTGGCACGCGATGGGCGGTCGGTAACTTTGGCCGATGTTGCCGAGGTTAGTTGGGCCAGCGGTGAAGATCGCCACCTTACGCGTCTCAATCAAAAGCAAGCAGTGTTTCTGACCGTCAGGTCTAAACTTAAATCAGATATCTTCGATGTCCGGGCGAACGTGGCGCGGGCGGTTGACGATTTTCGGACACGAATTCCTCCCGACGCCACGCTAACGATGCCGTTCGATCAATCGAGGAATGTCGCAAAACGGCTCGGCAACCTCGGTCGCGACGTCCTTATTGCTATTCTGATCGTACTTCTCACGCTTTTGCCACTGGGGTTTAGAGCGTCGCTGGTGGTGATGATGTCGATCCCGCTGTCACTTGCAATTGGCGTGATCGCGATTCAGCTGTGCGGATTTTCGCTGAACCAGCTTTCTATTGCGGGCTTCGTTCTTGCGCTTGGCCTGCTTGTCGACGATTCCATCGTTGTCACTGAAATCATCGTAAGACGGATAAAAGAGGGGATGGCACCGCGCGAAGCGGCGATCTGCGGTATGGGTGAGATTGATGCTGCCGTAATCGGCTGTACCGCAACGATCATATTGGCATTCTTGCCGCTCTTGTTTCTTCCAGAAAGTTCGGGCGGGTTCCTGCGCTCGCTGCCCGCTGCTGTCTTAGCGACGGTTGCTGCGTCGCTTGTCGTCTCGCTGACAGTCATCCCCTTTTTGGCGGGCTATGTCCTGCGTCGCCACGATGGGCACAGTGACAATCGAGCGCTCGCGCTGACGATGGGGGCGATCCACAAATTCTATTCGCCTGTTCTCGAACGGGCCATGAATCGACCCAAGACGACCGTGGTAATCGGTCTACTTTGCTGCGCTCTTTCGTCGCTCTTGATACCAATATTGGGTTTCAGTCTTTTTCCCGAAAGCGATTCACCGCAATTCATGGTCGAGGTTGAGGCGCAACAAGGTTCCGCGTTGATCGAGACTGACAAAGCTGTCCGCTTCGCCGAACGCGTGTTGGCTAAACATGAGGAAATCGAGTGGGTCATGTCAAATACGGGGCAGGGCAACCCCCGGGTTTACTATAATTTTGCACCACAACGGTTGAGGACGACGACGGGTGCCTTGTTTATTTCATTCAAGGCGTGGGATCCCCAACAAGGGGCAGCATTTATCGACGGGTTAAGAGCTGAACTGGCGGCTTATGCGGGGGCCAAGTTCAGTGTGCGGCGTTTCGAAAATGGGCCGCCCATTGACGCGCCCATCGTCGTGCGCGTGATTGGCAAAGATTTGGCGACGCTCGATGCTCTTGCTGACCGGGTCGTCGCGACGATTAACGCCACACAGGGCACGCGCGAAGTCGATAATCGGCAATCGGTCCGTCAGATCGATTTGGACTTCGATGTCGATCAATCAAAGCTTGGTTTTTTTGGTGTGGCGCCCGGCGCTGTTGATCAATCGCTCTCGATCGTGATCAACGGGGCCAAGGCCGCCGACTTTTACGACACGTCCGGCCAGTCTTTTCCCGTCATCATCCGCGCCTTGTCGGATAATCATTTTGCCACCGCCGACCTCTCAAAACTTTATGTGTGGAACGCCAGCGGCGCGGCAATTCCGCTCGACCAAATCGTCCGCGTCGGTTTTACTTCGGCACCGTCACAGATTACCCGATACCAACAAGAGCGTGTGATCATCATCCGTGCCTACGCACAGCCGGGATTTTTGCCTGTTGATCTTGCGCGTAAGATCGAAGGCAAATTGGCCATGATCGACCTGCCGGTGGGCTATCGGTTCCAGCTTGGTGGCCAAGCAGAAGCAGCTGCGGCCAGCTTCTCTGGGCTTGGCGTCACGTTGCTCATAGCCATTTTTGGTATATTGATCGTGCTTCTCTGGGAGTTCGGCAGTTTTGCGCAAGCTTTGGTGGTCGCGTTTGTAATACCTTTCGGTATCTCGGGAGGACTGATCGCGCTATGGATCGCGGGCTATTCGCTATCTTTTACGGCAGCGATCGGCTTTGTCGCCCTGATCGGCATCGAAATAAAGAATTCAATCCTGCTGGTTGATTTGGCCAACCAGCTTCGTGTCGCCGGAACTGAGCTGAGGCGAGCGGTTATTCAAGCAGGCGAGGAACGGTTTCTGCCGGTTCTCCTCACGTCTTTAACTGCTGTGGGGGGGCTTATCCCGTTGATCCTTGAAAAGTCTGCTCTCTATTCACCGCTCGCGGTCGTCATCGCAGGCGGATTGGTCAGTTCAACGCTTGTGGCGCGCATTGTTACGCCGGTTGTCTATCTGCTCCTTGTTGGTCGATCTGAAGGCAAATCGTTAGTACAGAATTCACTCGCGAGGTCATGATATGACCTGATGACCATGGTCGATCATTCCTTAACGTGCTGCGCAGATTGTTGAACAATTGCATTATGTTATAATACAGCGAAGGGTCCGCGTAATTCGCTGACAAATTCGTAGCGCTCGCCGCGATATGCTGATCGCGTAAATTCGACGGGTCGTCCGTCAGCCCGACGTGTCAGCCGTTCGATTCGCAAGATTTCAGATTTCTCTGGAATGGACAGCAAGCTGGCTTCCGTTGGTCCCGCCAATGCGGCGCGGATCTTCTGCTGGCCAGTTACCGGGCGGTTGCCGCGTTCGGCCAAGGCTTCATAAAGCGAACCCCCAAGCGACTGGATATCGGGCAGCATCTCTGCGGGAACGACGGCATTTTCGATCGCCAGAGGCTCGCCATTGGCCATGCGAACGCGGCTCAGGCGCGCAACATCTGATGCGGGGGGCAAAGCAAGGATTCGCGTCTCCTCTTCGCTGGCAACCGCGACCAGTTTGATCATCCAGATGATGCCTGTTTTCTCGCCGCGCGCCTCGGCATCTTCGCTAAAACTGCTAAGATAGGAACCGGGTGCCTGAATTCGCGGCATCACGAACGTGCCCGACCCTTGACGACGGATAAGCAAACCTTCTTCAATTAAAAGCTCGATGGCCTTGCGCACGGTAACCCGCGATGCACCCATGATTTCGCACAAATCACGTTCAGAGGGCAGTGCTTCGCCAGTGCCGATTTTGCCTTCATCAAGCTGTTGCCGCAGCTCCGTTGCCAATCGCATGTACATCGGCGAGTTGCCGGGACGGGCGGCCTGCGGCCGGGCGGTATTCATAACCTATTCGTCCCCAGTCTCTCAATCACGTCCCGCAAAATGCCGTTATGAGCCGCAAGCAATTCGGCAGCGGTCGTGGGCGATTGCCCCATCGCGATCAAGACAGCCGTGCGGATATCCCGCTCGGCCATTTCGATAGCATCGAACGCAACTGATTGCGAGCACCCGGTCAATGTTTGCACGATGCCGGTTGCGCGGTTCAGCAGCTTTTCATTAGAGATCACCATATCGACCATAAGGCCGCGATAGACACGACCAAGTCGTAGCATGATTGCAGTCGATAGAATATTTAGGATTGCCTTCTGCGCGGTCCCGGCTTTCATACGCGTCGATCCGGCAATTGGCTCACTGCCAGTGTCGGCAACGAGCGCATAATCGGCAGCTGACAGCAAAGGGCTGCCGGGGTTATTGGCGATTGCGATCGTCAATCCTCCCGCAGCGCGGACGGCTTCAATCGCGGCAATCGTAAACGGCGTACGACCACTGGCTGCGACGCCGATCAATAGATCGCCCGCGCCGATGCCGTGGGCAGCAACGGCACCACGCGCGGCGTCGGCATCGTCCTCGGCGCCCTCTGCGCTGTGGATCAGCGCTTCCATCCCGCCAGCCATCAGGTAGACGAGACGCGCTTCGGGCCACCCAAAGGTTGGGCCCAGTTCAATGCCGTCCTGAATGGCAATGCGACCCGATGTGCCTGCACCGGCATAGGCAATGCGACCGCCGCCTTTAAGCAAAGCCGCGGCGGCATCAGCGGCAGCGGCAATCGCGTCAGTCTGGCGCCGAACAGCGGCAATGGCTTCGGTCTGACCGTCAATCATCGCCGCAACCGCACCCGCCGTCGGCCAGATGTCAATGTCGGCGAAGCGCGGATCGAATTGTTCAGTTCCGGACAACGTGCGGCTCCTTATTAGGGTGATCGCCAATGAGGCAAATGAGTGTTGCCACGAGTGTGCCGACACACAGCTGCCACGGAAAAGCGATCATTTTGAGAACCGGCGGCAACCCGATGCTATCGACGACATAACTCTGGAACATCAGGATTGTAACGAATCCAGCAATCAACGCCGCAATTACCGATGTCGAAGACCCACGCGTCGTAAATACCGCGGTGAAATACACACCGAGCAACCCCGAATAGGCAAACGCCATCACGCCAAGGACAAAATCGAGCAACGGCAAGCTGCTATAGCGTTGCCAATAATAGCATAGGATCGACATCGCAAAGAGCGCGAGCCCCAGCACGACGGTGGCAAATCGCCCCGCTGCCACAAAATGCCTTTCCGCCACGACGGCGCTACCGCGTTCACGCCATGGGCGATAGAAATCATTGATCAGCACCGCCGACATCGAAATGAGTCCCGAATTGATTGCCGCCGCCGCAATGACGCCTACCGTCACCAGGCCACGCAGCCCCGGCGGAATTTCGCTCAGGATAAAATACATGAAGACCGTGATCTTTTCGCCCGCAAACGTCTTGGCGACTGCGCCGCCACCCGACGCCATCAGGTCGGGGCGCTCATAAAACACATGCAGCAACGACCCGATCAGCAGGAACAGGAAAATTACTGGAATAGACGCCCACACCGATGCAGTCAGGGCGCGCGCACCATCCTTTGCATTTGCGCATGCCAGCACCCGCTGCGTCGTATCCTGATCCAGCCCCGAATTGCCGATATTCATCAAGACCAGGCCGGTCAGCACGGCGAAAATCGAAAATGGCGTCGTTAGGCTGAAACTCGTATCGATCAACTGCATCTTATCGACGCCGCCCGGTGCGTGCTGCAAGCCGTCGATGATCGCATCAATCGGCGCCGGGATTTTCATCAGCAGGAAGATGAGCACCATGATTGCTGCGCCGACATAAAGCACGACCTGCACCAGATCGCTCCAAATCACTGAATTGAGCCCGCCCATGAAAGTGAAGGCGAGGCCGAAGATGAGCAGGACAAAGGATGCCATCGCAATCTGATGCGGTTGGACATCAAGAAACATGATCATCGAAACGGCGATCGCCGCGAGGTAGAGGCGCGCGCCGCTCGCAAGGATACGTCCGACCAGATAGGTTACTCCCGCCGCGCGCCGCGCAACGACATCAAACCGCGCTTCGAGCAATTCATAAACGGTCGTCGCACCCATCGCGTAGAAACGCGGGATCAGGACATGCGCGACGAAATAAGCAGCGATCAGTGCACCAATCGTGCTGCTGAGATAGGTGTAATTCCCGCGAAAACTATTATCGGGCACGCCAAGAAATGTCGCCGCCGACTGCACAGTCGACAGGACAGAAACCGCAACCAACCACGTCGGCGCATGATGGCTTGCAAGGAAATAATCATCCGACGTCACCATCTGGCGTCGCGTCGTCAGCCAGCCTGCGATTGCGAGGATCGCCACATATCCGGCGACGATCCCCCAATCGAGCATTGTGAACTGGATCGGCGTCATACGCCGGACCTATTCACGCTTTATCGTTTAAGCGTAAGCGAAAATCCGAATGTTCGCCCCAGCACGTCATAGGTGTCAGGAAAGGTGTTGAATGCGCCGGGATTGACCGGCGTCGGGGGCTTCTTCGCAAACAGATTATCAATGCCGACCGTCAGCGTCAGCCCTTGGATCGGCGGGCGGATGGCAAGGTTCAGGTCATAATAATCGAAATTGCCGATGCTGCCGGTGCTGCCAACGGTAGAATCGTTGACCGCGCCGATCCGCTTCCACCCGAACTGGACGGTCAATGGCTCGCTATCCCACGTAAAGGTTGCGCGGTGGCGATAGCTCGGCGCAACAAGCGTCACGAGGTCCGATGAACAGCGCGCGCCATAGGCCGCTTTACAGTTGACAGGGGCCAGCACGGCGTTTCGTTGGATCGAATATTTTGTAACAAAGCTGCCCTGATACCCCAGTTGCCATTTGCGGCCTGGCAAGCCGAATGGCACGTCAAAACCATAGCGATATTCGACGTCGATCCCCTGCTGTTTGATGAAGGCGAGGTTACGGTCGTCAACGAAGGCATCCTTGATCCGACCGGTCACCGCGTCACGCGTAACCGCATTACACAGCGGATTATTAGCGCTCGGATCGGTAATGTAGCAGCTGGTTAGCGCGTCAATTGGCTGAATCTGGCCCACGGCGTCGCGAATGTCGATCTTGTACCAATCCACCGACAAGACGAGGCCCGGAACGCTGCGCGGCGTAAAGACACCACCGGCAGTATAAGTCGTTCCGCGCTCGGCCTGAATATTGGCATTGCCGCCAAAGAAATAGCCACCGGTCAGGTTCGCCGGAAGGTTCGAGTCGTATGTGCCTTTATAGCCCTTGGCCGTGCACTGCGTGATTGTCGCGGCATTGGTCGCGCCGACGCAGGGGTCACCGGCATAGCGCGGGAACAGGCGGGCGACGGTACGTAGGTTGGCAAAGGGAATCGAGAAAACGGGGTTTGCAAACTCACCAATGTTCGGATCGCGGATCACGGTCTGCCGCGTACCGCGTAGGCGCAAGTCGTCGCTAACGATCCAGTTAATTCCGATCTTGTTGGTGTCATAGTTTCGGTTCAGGCCCACCGACTTCGAATACCACGATTTGCGATAGGCGCCCTCGACGCTGAGCTTCTGGATCAGCGGCAGGTCGGCGAGGAGTGGGATCACCAGTTCGCCAAACACTTCGTTGACTTTTACAAACGGCGGGATCGGCGGCGCGGATTCAGCGCCTTGGTTAAAGCTGGTATTGAGGTCAGACCCATAAGCGAAGCGACCGGTTTCGCGACGATGCTCAACCCCCAGCGTAAAGCCGATCGGCCCCGCCCAGCCCTTGAAGAAATCACTCGTGTCACCCGCGATATAGGCAGATGCCACTTGCTGCGTCCGCACGCGGTCGCCGAAATCAAAGTCTTTTAGGACGCTGGTGAAATTGCCGCCGGGTCCGAAAATGTCAGTGGTGTTGGCGAGGCCGGCGAAATTCGCCTTGATGCCGTCATTCTTGACCGTGATGTCTTCTTTCGAACGGCCATATTGATAATAGGCGTCCCAGCGTACCGCGGGCGTAATGTCACCGCGCAGACCAATCTGTGCCTGAATATTCTGGCGCTTGTTTTCGGCAAATGTTGCCCCGACTTCGCCCAGCGAACGACGCACATTCACATTGGCAAAGCCACCAACAAATGTCAGCAGCGCCCGCGCTTGCGGATCAAGGAAGGCATTGGTTTGCGAAATCTGGACGTTGACACCTGCGGCCCCAGTTGTGGCGGGGTTCTGGCCTGATCGTGTGCCGCCGCGCGTCTTCACGCCCGAATACATGATCCGGCCATAAGCTTCGACCGCATCCGCCAGTTCATATTTGAAAAACAAGTCGGCATTGATCCGCTCAAGCGGCTGCGACAACAGAAAGGTTGGCGTGTAATCAGTCGTCTGTGGCGTCAGTGTGAATGCGCCGGTTGCATCATAAGAAAATGTTCGTCCGCTCGCTACGTCGGTGAAGTTCCCGCCAATTGGTAGGGTGGCCACACCAGCACGCGCGAATGCCCGGTTGCCCGCGAGTAGAGCGTCACGCTTGGTATATTCGACATAACCGACCACGCTGCCGCGATCGCCCAGCTTGATCCCGCCCAGCAAATGCGCGCTCTTTTGAGACGCACCGCCCGCGACCGCACGATAATTGATGTTGCCCTGGATGCCTTCATAATCATCGTTGATAATGAAGTTGACGACACCGGCGACCGCGTCTGCACCATAGACTGCGGCGGCACCACCGGTAAGCACGTCAACGCGCTTAAGCAGCGGGGCTGGGATCGAGTTCACATCGACAGCATTACGGAAACTGAAGGGCAGGGCGCGCGTGCCGTTGACCAGCACAAGCGTGCGGTTCTGCCCCAGATTGCGTAGGTCGAGCGTTTGAGCACCGAATGCGTCACTGCCTACTGACGTCGAGTTCACGCCACCCGCGAGTTGCGGCACTTTGACCGAGAAATCCTCGATCGTCACTGCACGCTGCAACTGAATCTGCTCCCCCTGCAACGCACTGATTGGGCTGCTGGATGAAAGTCCGGTGCTCTTGATGCGCGTGCCCGTGACGATAATCGCTTCACCCGATTCTTCGGCGGCGGTGGCCTGCTGCGCAAATGCCGGCATCGGCATTGCCGCCGCAGCGATTGCCACAAATGCCGAACAACCACATAAAATTTCCGATTTTTTGCTACCCACATTCATTCTCCCGCCCGGATATGCTTTTTGTTCCGGCTCTACTTACCCTATATCGCCAATTCGGATTGTGCAATACCATTTTAATACCAATATTTCACAGGGACACAGCCTGTTCGTTGGCCTCTTACCTGCGCAGCGGCCCTCACTGGAAATTGGGTTGTCGTTGACGACAATAGGTCGTTTTTTAGCATCACAAACGATAATGGCGCGCCCGACAGGAGTCGAACCTGTGGCCTCAAGATTAGAAGTCTCGTGCTCTATCCAGCTGAGCTACGGGCGCGCAAAGGATCGTAGCCGCATAGCGGCGGTTCGATCCTGCCACAACACAACGACTTATTGCTGTTAGCGATAAATTGCGTATGGCTCCATGCTTATGAGCGAGGGGTCTGCACCAAAACATGTCAGCGCCGACGCGGTCGGCCGTGACGGCTTTCGCTATTTCGATTTCGTCATGGCTGCGTTTGTCGCGATTCTGCTGCTGTCGAATGTCATTGGTGCGGCGAAGCTGGCGAGCCTGTGGGGTTACACGTTCGGGGCGGGAATCCTGTTTTTTCCGCTTGGCTATGTCATCGGGGACGTCCTGACAGAGGTTTATGGCTATGCGCGGGCCCGGCGATGCATCTGGGCGGGATTCGCCGCGCTGATTTTCATGGCGTTCATGTCGTGGGTGGTGGTCACCTTGCCGCCGGCGCAAGGGTGGACGAACCAGCCTGCCTATGACGCCGTTTTCGGACAGGTTCCGCGCATTGTCTTTGCTTCGGTTGTGGCGTTCTGGGCGGGTGAGTTCGTCAATTCGATTGTCCTTGCCAAGCTGAAGGTGCTGACACAGGGGCGCTACCTGTGGACGCGGACAATCAGTTCGACGGTGTTCGGGCAAGGCGTGGATAGCTTGCTGTTCTACCCGCTGGCATTCTGGGGCGCCGGCGGGTGGAGCAACGAGGCCGTGTTGACCGTGATGGTGACCAACTGGGGGCTGAAAGTGTTGTGGGAAGTCGTGCTGACGCCGGTAACTTATGCGGTGGTCGGCTTCCTGAAGCGCGCCGAGGGTGTCGATGTGTTCGATGAAACAACCAATTTCACGCCGTTCAAGACCGGCGTTTGACGCTCAACGCGGGGCCCCGGCGATTGGCTTCATAGGCGTCCATGCGGCGACACCGCGCACAGGCGTTAGGTCAGCGTAGATGACCAGCCGGTTACCATTGGGCAGGCGCGTCTCTGCCATCGACACGGCGAAACCGGCCTTGTCCGATACATAGAGATCGACGTTATCATCGGTCGCTTTGCCTTCGGGCATCCATGACAGCGCACCCGGCATCTTCTTTTCGGTGCGCGTATTCTGGACGAATTTCGAGACCGGCATCCACGATAGGATCTTGTCGACTTCAAAATAGCGCGCCGTCGAAATCGTGTAGCGACCGCGCAGATAGCGGACGAGATTGTCGTGCAATGCTTTGGCAGGCGCACCAATTTCGGTATCGCTGCGCTCGGCGACAGTGCCTGCGGGGGCGGCCAAGCGGCTATGATCGGATTTCATCGCGCACGCCGTTTCGAAAGGAGCAACAAGCGCCATTGCGGCAAAAGCAAGAATGGGTCGCATGGATGGTCTCGTCCCGTTATCACACCAGCACTATCCGCTCGTGCTGCTCAGTTGCCAACCCGGAAACTGTTGAGGCCGCCGGTCGAAACCAGTTCCGATAACGGGATGGTCATCGAAGCCGACTTTTGGTCTTTGCCCTCGCCTACGCCGATATTGTGGCCCCAAGGATTACGCAGCGTAACCTGCCAGACGCCGTTGGCATCCTTCGCGACCGATTGGACGGTGTAGACATGATTATCGGCGAGCCCGTCCTGTGGGTTGGCGGCACCGGTCATCTGGCCCCACAAACTGCGCGAATCACGCTCGGGCACTGACCAAGCCGTGACAGGCTTGTCGTTCTTGAGGGCAGTTGCAACTGCATTGCCCATCCGGTCGAGTGCGGTGCTGCGCGATTCGAACATGCCCTGCGAGAATTTGACTTCGGTCCCGGCATTGCCCGTGATCGTGCGCATCGCGTCGGCAGGCCAGCCGCCGGTGCGGATCGCATCATAGCCTTCCTTGAGACCATTTTTCGGATTGCTGTCGTTCATTTTGGCAAAAGCGGTTTCCATGACAGCGGGCCAGCCGCGTGCGGTTGTCCCCGTATTGTCCATCGTGCTGCCGCCGCCCTGCTTCACATTGTCGGCGATCTCGGCCTGTGTGACGTTGATCGTCCGGGCCTTGCCCGCACTGTCATAGAGGCGCACGTTGAACGACTGCGTCTTGGCGTCGTAACTGATTGCATTGCGGATTGCGGCCGGGTTTTCCTGTGCCACAGCGCCGAGTGTTGCGACGAAATAGCAATCGCCGAAGCTGTCCTGCTGGATGTCCGACGCCGTCGGTCCGCCTTTGCCGTAAAGATTCTGGTTGGTGTAGGCGGGTGCGACTGCCGCTTTACCGCCGCCGGTGGGTCTTGTCTGCTGGGGCGCAATGTCGCCGCGCATAAGAGCATCGGTCGCCTGTCGTCCGCCGGTGAACCCGTCGAGCGCGCGGAGCAGTGCGCCCTGTTCGACGCCGGAGGGATTGGCCGCAAACTTCTGGAGCAGCGCACTGACCGGATCGGTGAGGCTTGCGATAAGATCACTCGGGCTGCCACCCGACCGAAACGATGGCAGATAGTCTGACGCGCGGCTCGGCGCAAAAGAGGATGCGGGACTGATGGCGTTCATCACACGACTCCAGAGAATATCTGAAGGCGTTGTGGCCGAAAACCGGCAGCAGCGACCTAAACGATTCGTTTAGATCGGGCTCAGTTCGCCGCGTTTATCAGCCCTTCGAACATGCGCCGTCCGTCTGTCCCGCCATGTGCGGGTTCGATTCGGCGCTCGGGGTGCGGCATCATGCCGATGACATTGCCTGCGTCATTGATGATTCCGGCGATGTCGCGCGCGCTGCCGTTGACGGATTCGGCATAGCGGAAGACGACGCGGCCTTCGCCTTCGAGACGGTCCAGCGTTGTCGCGTCGGCGAAGTAATTGCCATCGTGGTGGGCGACGGGGAAGGTCACACGCTCGTCAGCGTTATATTGCGCAGTAAACGCGGTCTGGCTGTTGCTAACCGTCAGGGCGACGTCTCGACCGACGAACTTAATACCCGCATTGCGCATCAGGGCACCGGGGAGGAGGCCGGCTTCGGTCAGCACCTGAAAGCCATTGCAGATGCCCATGACCGTGCGGCCCTGCGCGGCGGCGTCGATGACGGCGCGCATGATCGGCGACCGTGCGGCCATTGCGCCCGAGCGGAGATAATCGCCATAGGAAAAGCCGCCGGGGACGCCAATGACGTCGAGGCCGTCGGGAAGGCTCGTTTCCTGATGCCACACCATAACCGGCGCTAAGCCACCGATGTCACGGAACGCCACGGCAAGGTCGCGGTCGCAATTCGATCCGGGGAAGACGATAACCGCAGCTTTCACTTTTCGATCCGGAAATTCTCGATGACAGTGTTGGCAAGCAGCTTCGTGCACATCGCTTCGATGTCGGCATCGCTGGTGCCCTCGGCGAGATCGAGTTCGATCAGCTTGCCTTGCCGTGCATCGTTGACGCCACTGAAGCCCAGCCCTTCGAGCGCGTGGTGGATGGCTTTCCCCTGCGGATCGAGCACACCGGGTTTGAGCGTAATGTGAATGCGGACGTTCATACCCGCATCCTATGCCGATCATCGCGACAGCGGGCAAGGTTCAAGGGGCTGGAACGAACACCGAAAGCGCCGCAGGGCGGATGGTGAAGCGCAGCGGAGTCTCGAGCTTCATCACTTCGCCATCAAGCGCGATTGAAATGCGGCGACGACTGGTCATGACGGTCAGCGTTTCGCACGTGCCGATGGCAGCGAAATCACGGTCTGGATCGCTTTTGCCGCGCAAGGTGCGGATCGCGAAACCGACCAAGCCCCAGCGCGTGCTTTTGGCCACTGCAAAGACCGACATTCTGCCATCGTCCATTGCGTCGCGGACGCCGACTTTGCCGCTGTCGAGCGAATAGACATTGTTGCCGATAAACAGCAGCGGGGTGACCACAGGCTGCGCGGCATTGTCGAGAACGAGGCGATAGCGGCGATGTGTAAGGTTTTGCAGCACACGCCATGCGGCTGGCAGGTTGGCGAGCCATTTGGGGAGCCCGCGCTTGCGCTCTTCGTCGCGGAATTTCACCAGCTTGGGGTAAATGCCGATCGAGGCATTGTTGACGAAGGTTTGGCCATTGACTTCGGACAGGTCGATGTTGCGGGTGTGGCCGTCGGCGATGAGCTTCACTGCGCCTTCGAGGTCAAGAGGTATGCCGAGCTGGCGGGCGAGATTGTTGCGCGTGCCAAGCGGCAAGATGGCGTGGGATGCCCCTGCTTTGCTCAAAATCGCGGCAGCCGTCCCTTGGGTGCCATCGCCGCCGCCGATGGCCACCGCGCCTGATTTTGCAAGGCGGGTGATCGTCGCGACGAGATCGCGGCCGTCAACCGCGTGCACGTCGGCGGTCAGGCCAGCGGCTTTGAAAGCGGATTCTATTTGGTCGATTAGCGCGTCGCCTGCCCGCGACGCTGCGCCGCCGCCGCGATTGACGACGACGGGGAAGGGCTTGGTCACCGCCCGCGCTTTTTGCGCTGCGCCTCCAGATCGAGGACGACATTGTCAGCGCCATCAGGGAGCAGACCCAAGCGGCGGGCGACTTCCTGATAGGCTTCGACTTCACCGCCGAGGTCACGCCGGAAACGGTCCTTGTCGAGCTTTTCATTGGTGGTCATGTCCCACAGGCGGCAGCCATCGGGACTGATTTCGTCGGCAAGAATGACGCGGGCGTAATCATTTTCCCAGACGCGGCCGAATTCGAGTTTGAAGTCGACGAGGCGGATGCCGATTCCGGCGAACAGCCCCGACATAAAGTCGTTCACGCGGATCGCCATGTCGGCAATGTCGTGCATTTCTTCCTGGCTCGCCCAGCCAAACGCCGCAATATGCTCCTCCGTAATCATCGGATCATTGAGAGCATCATCTTTATAATAATGTTCGATGATCGTGCGGGGAAGTTGCGTCCCTTCCTCGATACCAAGACGCGTTGACAGTGATCCAGCCGCCACATTACGAACAACGACTTCAATCGGGATGATTTCGACCTGCCGGATCAGCTGTTCGCGCATGTTGAGGCGGCGCATGAAATGATGCGGAATGCCGATATTGCCGAGCAGCGTGAAAATATGCTCGGAAATCCGGTTGTTCAGAACGCCCTTGCCATTGATCGTGCCCTTTTTCTGGGCATTGAAAGCCGTTGCGTCATCCTTGAAATACTGGATCAACGTGCCGGGTTCGGGTCCTTCGTAAAGGATCTTGGCCTTGCCTTCATAGATTTGGCGGCGGCGGGACATCAGCAGTTCCTTGGCGCAAAAGAGCAATGCCCCGGCAAACGTGCTCTTGGCAAGCGCGCGGGCCGGGGCTTGATGGTGCTATAACGAAGCGCAAGCGCCGGCGCAATCAAGCGGTGTCGACGGATCGATCACGCTCGCTGGTGATCCGCGCCGTGATGCCGCCGCGCGTCGCCGCGCCCCAGACTTGCCGACCGGTAAGAAAGACGGCCCAGCCCCATGCTGCACCCAAATGGCGGAGAAGCTGGAAGCTGATCGGTTCGATGATGGCGGCAACCAGCGCACCGCCTGCGCCGATGCGGTGACCGGTCCAGTTGCGGTAGAGGCGGATCGACCAGAGGAGATAGAGCAGGTCGATGACAACCTTTACGATCATCGCAATAATAATGGGGAGCGCGATAATGAGATTGCCAGTGGTGATGAAATAAACCAGCAGTCCGAACGCGGCGAGACCATAGAGCGGTTGGACGGTGTCGAGCGCTTTGACCGGTAACATGGCGGTACCAAGCGCGCCATATCGGCGGTTGCCGATCATGTCGCGGTTCCAATATTGGGTTTGCAGAAAGCCGGCGAACCAGCGGCGGCGCTGGCGGAGGAAGGGCATGAGGCTTCCGGGTGAGTCAGTGCTGGCTTGTGCGCCGCCAATAACGCGGACAGTCCAATGGAGAGCGTTGTTGCGCGTATAACGGTGAATGCGATGCATCACTTCATAATCCTCGACGAGGCTGTCAGGATCAAACCCACCAATGCGGATCAGCGCATCGCGACGGAACCCGGCGAAAGCGCCCGAGATCAGCAGCAAGCTGTTTGTTTCCATCCACGCGTACCGCGACAGGAAATTGCGAACATATTCGTAGGTCTGGAACCACTGAAAGATGCGGCCTGACAAGGTGTTGCTGCAAATCGGGTGCAGGACGCCTGTGGCGGCGACGAGTTCGGGTTCGCTTTCGAACGCATGGCGCATTGCGGCGAGGGCGCCGGGTTCGAGCAATGTATCGGCATCGACGGTTAGGATGATGTCACTGTCGATCAGCGTGATTGCGGTGTTGAGGGCAACCGCTTTGCCGCCGCGGAGGAGGCGGAGCCAGCGGAGATTTGGGATGATTGGGCTGACGGCGGTTTCGCCGAGGGCTGGCGCGGTGAAACCGTAAAGGTGGGCAAGGACTTCCGCGGTGTCATCGTCCGAGCCATCATCCGCGATCAGGATATGGTCGGGCGGACTGTCCTGATTGCGCAGGGCTTCGATGGTGGCCTCAAGAACGGGCGCTTCGTTGTAGGCCGCGATGATGACGGTCGTGGTGAGTGCCGTATTTCCGAGCGCAGCCGAGGGGCTTGTTCGAGCGTAGGCGAGAACAGCGCTGTTGATTCGGAGTGCCTCGGCTTCGCTCGGCAAGGCCCCTCGGCTGCGCTCTGGGAGGCGGAGGTTCCAAGTCTTCCGAAACACAAATGCCAACAACGCCGTATCATAGAGCACATAAACCAGCCCGACCGCCCACGCGGCGATGCCCTGACGCACAAATCCTTGTGCAAACAGTGCAACAAACAAAATGACCGCGAGCGCCCAGATGGCCTGTCCGGCAACATGGCGCGGCGGCGGGGTGTAGCGCGGAGAGATCGCGCGGAGTGTCTGGTAGAGCGAGGGGGGCACAGCGGTGTCCAGAGCAGGAATATGCTGCGTTGCGATAGATACTGGACCCGCGCGCCGCCAGTGCTAAGTTGCGCAAGACACCTGAACCGGAGCCGAACATATGCCCGCCCGCTACACCAGAACCGCGATTGTCCTGCACTGGATCATCGCGATTTTGATGATCGTCAATGTGGGGCTGGCTTGGGCCTGGCCGGTTGTGCCCGATGACGCGGTGCGGCCGTTGATCAACAACCATAAGTCGATCGGGATTACACTGCTGCTGCTGGTGACGGCGCGGCTGCTCTGGCGGGTGACGCACCGACCGCCTGCGCTGCCCGATCACCATCAACCGTGGGAAAAGCGCGCGGCGCATTTGGCGCACATGCTGCTCTATGGCGTGATGTTCGCGTTGCCTTTGTCGGGCTGGATCATGGATTCGGCGTGGGAGAAAGCGGCGGACAACCCCAATTTTTGGTTCGGGCTGTTCGAATGGCCGCGCATCGGGTTTATCATGGGCATGGATGCGGCGACCCGGAAAGAGGTTCACGACCTGTTCGGCGAAGTGCACGAGATCGCCGGATACATTCTCTATTTCCTCGTCATCGTCCACATCGGCGGTGCGCTGAAGCACCAGTTCCTTGATAAGGACAAGGAACTGGCGCGGATCGGACTTGGCCGGGGTTAACCCCGACTGTCGCAATGCGCGTCCCATGGCGCACAAAAATTGTGACGATGGAGCTGCTTGAATACCACACGCAGCTTGTCGATTGCGTCCGCAACTGAGGCGCTGAACGCCTCATGATGTTCGACCCAGAAGCGGCTGTCTATTTCGTCACGCATGGTCTGATCCTTTCGGTTTCGCTGACCTTGTGATGCCCTGTTCGCAGGATTGCTGCCAACAAATCATTGCGTCATGATCATAAGTGTGGCTTATTGATCATTGATGCGTCAGCTTCCCCCTTTGTCCGCAGTTCGCGTGTTTGAATGCGCCGCGCGGCACCAGAATTTTACCGTCGCGGCGGAAGAACTCGGCATGACGCAAGCTGCCGTGAGTTATCAGATCAAGCTGATCGAAGAACGCCTTGGCGTTGCCCTGTTCATGCGCGCCAACCGGCGTGTCACGCTAACCGCCGTGGGCAAACGGATTGCGCCGTTGGTGGCGGGGGCATTCGACAGCCTCGACGATGCGTTCGCGATTGCACGTACCGACAATGATGCGGTGCTGACGATCAGCTGTTCAATGACGTTTGGCCCCAACTGGCTTGCCCCGCGCATCGGCACATTCCAGACCGCGCATCCCGAGCTGGCGGTGCGGTTGCATACATCGAACGCCCTTGTGGATTTTGCGCGCGATGATGTTGATGCGGCGATCCGCGGCGGCGGCGGCTGCTGGCCGGGGTTGAAGGCGCATTTCATGATGCGGATGCCGATCATGGCGTTTGCTAGTCCCGCCTATCTCGCCAGCGTGCCGCCGATCATAACGCCCGATGACGTGCTGGCGCTGAACCGGATCAGTCCAGACGACAGCTGGTGGACTGTCTGGCGCGAACAGACGGGCGGTGCATTACCGGTGGAGCCCGTTCCGTCCGGTATCCGCCTCGATTCGCAGATGATGGAAGGAAGCGCGGCATTGTCGGGACATGGCGTTGCCGTGCTGAACCCGGTGTTGTGGCGTAGTGATATCGCGGCGGGGCGGTTGGTGCCGTTGATCGATTCCGTCGCATTCGACACAGGCGATTTCTGGTTGGTGTATCCCGAGCATAAGCGCGCCGCGCCGAAGATCAGGGCGTTTCGTGATTGGCTGCTGAGCGAAATGGCCCGCGACGCGGCGAATGACAAAGCGGGAATTTTTCGACCACAACGCTAAAGGGTATCTCCGGCGGAGTCGAGGAGGGGAGGAGTCCGCCGGAGATAAGGGACGACGCGCGCTAAGCAACAGTCGCGTCGGGTATCTTTCGCGCCATGCGGACTTTGCCGATGAACCGGTAAGCCCATACGGCAAGACCGCCGAGGAGCGCCCACGGGAGAAGCGCGCCGATGGCAATGATCACGAAACCGAGCATTGTGACGAATGTTCCGCTGGCGGTGCGAAAAGCTTCGCGGATGGGCGAGGCACCATCGAAACCGGGGATGAGATCGCCCGAGCCATAGTCAAACACCATGGGCGTGGTGGCAAGGCTTTCGCGGGCTTCGGTGCGGGTGGCCGACGCGCTGCGGATCTGTTCGCGTAAGGATGCGGCTTGCTGCGTCAGTTCGGTGCGTTCGCCCGTCGATAACCCTGAGCGTTTGAGCTGCTCTTCGATTTTGGCAAGTTCATCACGCAGCCCTGAGGACGCGCGGTTCGCCCCTTCGATCACTGCGCCCGCATCAGTGCCGGTGATCTCGCTGTCGACCAGCATCCCTTCGGCTTTGGTGACAGCAGCAATGCCCTGCTTGCCGAAGTCGCGGGCGAGCGTGGGATCGAGCTTGAAGGCAAGCATGGCCGACACTTCGTCATTGCTGACCAGACGGTAACGCATGCCAGTGATGCGGCAGCGGTCGAGGCCGAGCTTTTCACAAGCTTGCGCATGTTCTTCCTGAACCGCGCTGATTTTCGCATTGGGGACGCGGAAGGCGTAGCGATAATTAAAAGCAACGCCCGGCGCTGAGGAAACGGCAATGCCGGGGCTGGCGGCGTCGGCTGCTGCTTCTTCTTTCACGTCCATTGTCCGGAGATCGGAAGTCTGTTTTTCGGGCGCTTTGCCGCACCCTGCCAGCGCAAGCGTTAGCGCAATCGGAACCAGAACAAACGAACGACGCATCATCCTTCTCCTTGTTATCCTATCGCATCGATATGTTATTCGTTTCATCGTGTAAATACACCATTTCATCGCGGCCGTGATCGGCGGTTGGATTTAGGGGCACAAACGCCTATCTTTGCGTCGTGGGGAATGGACGCCTATGATCAACTATGATCTGGATAAAGATGGCGACAGTCTCGTTGTGTCCATCCGCAATAGTCCAATCGCGTCGGTCATCAGCGATCCTCGCCTACCGCAGAATCCCATTGTTGCCGTCAACGATGCGTTCATTGCACTGACCGGTTATCCGGTAGAGGAAATTATCGGGCGTAACTGTAAATTTCTTGCCGGACCCGCGACCGAGCCCTGGCTGACTGAACGGATCACTACGGGCATCCGTGAAAAGCATCCTGTGCTCGTCGAAATCCTGAATTACAAACGCGACGGGACGCCGTTCCGCAATGCCGTTGTCGTGGCGCCCGTGTTTGATGCCGATGGTGAGCTTGAATATTTCTTGGGGTCACAGGTGGAGTTGCAGCAGGACGCCGTCGGGCCGTCATCGAGCCGCCATGCGCATGCTGTGGCGATGGTCAAAACGCTGTCGCCGCGGCAACGCGAGATATTGGGACAGATTGCCGGTGGGCACCGGACCAAGCAAATTGCGTGGCAATTGTCGCTGAGCGAAAAAACCGTGAAAATGCACCGATCTTTGCTGCTCAACAAGTTGAATACCACAAATATTGCCGACGCCATTCGCGTCGCAGTCGAGGCTGGCCTGTAAGTCAGTAGCATTTTGCTACGGTATTTAGCCCGTAGACAAAAGTCCGTAGGCGAAAGTCTGTATGGTAGCGGCTCCGCCGAGAGCCCATCTGGCGGCCATCGCAGCGGTGACTCCCTTCATTCCGCTGCGCCAAATGCTGGCCGGACAATCCCCCCTCGTCCGGCCAGCAAATTTTGGCCCTATGTTGGGTCGCGGGAGGTTTGAAAAAAGCACGGCGGGTCGCACTTGCCCTGCGATGGAGACAGTAATGAATGAACTGACAGCGGGCCAGTTTTCGCTGGTCTACAACGCGTTTTCTTTCACATTTGCAACGATGGCAGCGGCCACGTTGTTTTTGTGGTTCGGGCGATCACAGGTCGGGCCGGCCTATAAAACAGCCCTGACGATTTCGGGCCTGGTATGTGCGATTGCCGCCTATCATTATTTCCGTATTTTCGAGAGCTGGAATGCGGCATATGGCGTCTCGGATGGCGTCGTGACTGCAACGAACATCGCCTTTAATGACGCCTATCGCTATGTTGACTGGCTGCTGACCGTGCCATTGCTGTTGATCGAGCTCGTGCTCGTGATGCGCCTGTCCGAGAACGAGACCATGTCCAAGTCGATAAAGCTCGGCGCCGCAGCGGCTCTCATGGTCGTGCTTGGATACCCAGGCGAAATTGCGACCGACAATACGACGCGCGCGATTTGGGGGACGTTGTCCGCCATTCCGTTTGCTTATGTGATGTTTCAATTGTTCAAGGGTCTTGGCGAGTCGATTGAGCGCCAGCCCGAAAATGTCCGCGAGCTCGTAAAAAGCGCACGACTGCTGACTTTCGCATCGTGGGGCTTTTATCCCATCGTCTACATGATTCCATATACCAGTCTCAGCGGCGGTCTGGTCACGACGGGTGTGCAAGTCGGTTACACAATTGCGGACATTATTGCGAAAGCCGGGGTTGGCGTGCTGATCTATATCATCGCGGTCCGTAAATCGGCTGCTGAATATGGCACGCCAGCGATCGCAAACTAACATGGTCTTTGCCCGCCGGGTCGCACCTGCTGGCATGGCATCGGTCGGATGGTCCCCTTTGCCATCCGACCGATGGTCGTTCGCTCAAGTAATGCATGCAGTCCTCACAGGGGGAGCGTTAGTAGCAACTGCAGCGGGCGCTTTGCTCGATACGCCGATGATATCGTCCCTGATGGGCGCAGCAATTTTGATTTTCGGGCTCCCGCACGGAACGCTGGATCTTGCGCTAATCCGGGCGTCGAAAGCGGATAGCAAAAGTGCTGCGGTTGTCGCGCTTTACCTCGGTTGTGCTTATGCGATGTATGTCCTGTGGCGGATGGAATCGGGCGTCGCTGTGCTCATGTTTTTGAGCTTGTCGATCCGCCACTTTGCCGAGGATTGGTCGGATCGATTGCCGTCATTTTTCGCACATGGCGTCGCGGTTGCTTTGATAACCGCACCAGCGCTGGTGCATTCGGTCGCGCTGGAACTACTGTTTTCTTTTTTGGTTGGCGCGGCGTCGGCGGCAACAATTGTCGACGTGGCTATGCTGATTGCGCCCGTCGCGACTGCGGTTGCTTGTGTCGGTATCATATCGATGTGGACGGACGGGCACCGGACAAGTGCAGCAGCGACAGGATTGTCGCTGATTGGACTGATAGGGTTACCGCCGCTCATTGGTTTTACGTTGTTCTTTTGCCTGATGCATTCGCCGACTCAATTTTCGGCTGGATTGAAAGCTTTGAATTGGCGGCGTCCGCATCAATGGGCTCGCGTCGTGGGATCGCTCACGCTGGCCGCGCTCGGCATTGCAGCGGCTGTTTATGTCAACGTCTCAGCTAAAACTGTTCCGCAGACGATGGTTGTAACCACCTTCGTAACACTATCAATCCTTACATTACCGCACATGATTGTGCCATTTCTGATGAGGCGCATAAGAAACGCTACGGCCAAAGGTCCGTATAGGGGCGACTCACTCATAGGTTCATAAGACTGAAATAAAAGTGCGTTGTGGCTAGATTTCCCTTTCTGGTTGTTGCAAACTCTGATCGGCCTTCCCCCAAGGCTCAGTCAGTTTTTTATTGGCGCAGACATAGTTTTCGGTCGCGCGCCATGCCTGTCGGGTCGCACCGTAGGCTTAGGATGGCCGGATCGCTCCCCCAGCGGTTCGGCCATTTCTGTTTCCGGCCCTCTCGCCAGCCCGAATCTTCGCTGCTAGGCGGCTGTCATGCCGACCGATCTCACCGATCCTTTTGATCATATTGTCGATGCGCCGTTCGATAGCGCTTTGTCGGATCGCTACCTCGTTTACGCGATGTCGACGATCACCGCGCGGTCGCTGCCCGATCTGCGCGATGGGTTGAAGCCAGTCCATCGCCGTCTCCTGTGGGCAATGCGCTTGCTGAAGCTCGATCCGGCGAGCGGTTACAAGAAATGTGCGCGCGTCGTCGGCGACGTCATCGGCAAATACCATCCGCACGGCGACCAGTCGGTTTATGACGCGATGGTTCGCCTCGCCCAGACATTCTCGTTGCGTTACCCGCTGGTCGACGGACAGGGCAATTTCGGCAATGTCGACGGCGATAATGCCGCCGCTTATCGTTACACCGAAGCGCGGCTGACCGCCGTTGCCATCGACCTGATGGCCGGGCTGGACGACGGCACGGTCGATTATCGCCCGACGTATAATGGTGAAGACGAAGAGCCTGAGGTGATGCCAGGGCTGTTCCCCAATCTGCTGGCGAACGGCGCGAGCGGAATTGCGGTGGGGATGGCGACGAACATTCCGCCGCACAATGCCGCCGAGGTCGTTGATGCCGCAATCCATTTGATTGACCAGCCCGAGGCGGATGATCTTTCGTTGCTCGACCATGTGCGCGGGCCGGACTTGCCGACGGGCGGGCTGATTGTTGACCCGCCAACCGCGATTGCACAAGCCTATGCGACGGGGCGGGGATCGTTCCGTGTAAGGTCAAAATGGGCGGTTGAGGATCTGGGTCGCGGCACCTGGGTCGCGGTGGTGTCCGAAATTCCCTACGGCGTGCAGAAGGGCAAGCTGATCGAGGCGCTGGCCGCGCTGGTCAATGACAAGAAACTGCCGATTTTCGCCGATGTCCGCGACGAAAGCGACGAGGCGATCCGCATAGTCATCGAGCCGCGCAGCCGCGCCGTTGACCCGCATGTGTTGATGGAAAGCTTGTTCCGACTGTCCGAACTCGAAGTCAAAATCCCGCTCAACCTCAACGTGTTGGGCGCTGACCGCACCCCGCGCGTGATGAGTTTGAAAGGCGTGCTGACCGATTGGCTGGCGCATCAGATCGAAGTCCTCGTCCGCCGCGCGACGCACCGGCTGGGCAAGATCGATGACCGCATCGAGCTGCTCGACGGCTATCTGATCGCCTATCTGAATCTCGACCGCGTGATCGAGATTATCCGCACTGAGGACGAGCCCAAGCCCGTGATGATTGCGGAGTTTGGACTCAACGATCGACAGGCCGAAGCGATCCTCAACATGCGGTTGCGTTCACTGCGTCGGCTTGAGGAAATGGAAATCAAGACCGAGCGCGAGAAGCTTGACAAGGAGCGCGCAGACCTCGCCGCGCTGATCGAAAGCCCCGCGCGCCAGCGGACCAAGCTCAAGAAAGATCTTGGCAAGCTGCGCGAGAAATATGGACCGGAAACCAAACTCGGGGCGAGGCGGACGATCATCGAGGAAGCAGCCCCGCCGCGTGATATTCCATTGGATGCGATGATCGAACGCGAGCCGGTGACGGTCATCCTTTCCGCAAAAGGCTGGGTCCGGGCGCTAAAGGGCCATGCCGATCTTGCCAGCGCCGAAACCGCCAAATTCAAGGAAGGCGATGGTCCGGCCTTCGCGATCCATGCGCAGACCACTGACAAGA
>JANOVZ010000073.1:0-2938 GCA_031417655.1 Sphingomonas sp.
GACGAACACTCGGTCATCGCCCTCGGGCGTCCCCGAATACAGATAAATCTGTGTGCTGAACGCCGTCGCGCGGTCCCCGCTCAACCAATAGGTATAGGCCGTGCCGCCCGATTGGCCGATCCGCTCATCGGTCACGCCATAAACCACCGTCGTCCCCACCGCGCCGACCGCGCCCGACAGCCGCCCGCGATCCACCGTGATCCGGTTCATCGCATCATAGGCAAACCAGTCGGTAAAGCTGCCCGCGCCGCCGCCGTAACTCGTCTGGCGATAACGGACATTGCCGACCGCGTCATAGTGAATGTCGAGCGATGCGCCCGGCGTGGTCGCTGCGACATCACTCCACGCGGTCACCCGGTTCAGCCCGTCATAGGTCGCGCTCTGATCCTTCAGCACCACGGCACCGTTCACCAGCCGCTCAGACACCAGATTGCCATCCGCATCATTGGCAAAGCTCGTCACCCCACCCGCGTTCGTCACCGTCTTGCGGTGGCCGGTGGTGTAATAGCTCATGCTCCACGACGCGCCCGAGGCGATGTCGTGATACTCGATCATGCGCCCCGCCTTGTCAAAACCAAACGCCGTCGTGTGACCGCCCAAATCCGTCTGCTCGATCAGGCGGCCAAAGCTGTCCTTGCGCTCAACCTTGGTCTTGGCATTGGCAAAAGTCGTCGTCGTGATCCAACCGCCGACCGTGCCAAGGCCCGATAATTAAACACTCACCACGGCATATCACTCGCCAGACGAAGACCCAGACCTCGGAACTTGAACCCACCCTTGTCAAGCTCCGCCTTTACCCGCTCCGAGACGAGAAGCACAACATGATAGTCAGGGTCACGCCCGATGCCAACATCGCCCATTCCGTCTGGTTGGTGAACAAGCTTGTACCACCCGCCAACGGTCACACCGTCGGTCATAAATTTGGGAATCGATTCCTGTCGGTCAATCGCGTTGACAGTTTGCAGGGTATGAACAACAGCGTAGTCTTCACTCTTCCCATCCTTTGCAACGATGGTCGTGGGCAGGAACTGCACCTCACCGGGAGCAGCTTGTTCGATGGCTTCGCGCAATCGCGAATTAACCAAAGGCGCGCCGAGGCTGCTGTGCAAATAGTCGTAACGCAGCAATTTGGCGAGCGGCTGCTCAAACTTCACAAAGTCCATTGCCCGATAATCGTCAGGCAGTCGCCTGGCCTCAAGATAGTCGAGATAATCAGACGAACCGATGGGGTGATGTTGCCCCACCATGGATGGCGGATAGTCGCGCGGTGACGTCCATACGTAAACCATCACTGGCCTGCCCGCTTCGCGCCGGGACGGGCAACACTATTGAGGGCGCGGTCTCCATTTCGCAGTTCAGCGCGTTCTTGCGCGACTATGCGGTCAAGTTCAGCGCGATATTGCGCCTTGGTCCAGCCTTGCGATTTGCCAAGGCTCAATGTCTTGTCGAACTCTAGTTTCAACGCATTGCTGTAATCCTGTCCATGCCGTCCTGAATGGATCGCCCGCGTGGGGTGTACACTCGCAACATTGGGAAGCATAATCTTGTTTCCCTGCGCCTGAAGGTCATAACCCGCTGCGCCCAGCAACGGATGATTTTTCGCCGCTGCATTAGTCGGGCTGATGATATGATGTTGCTGGAATCCCTGCGAGCGCAAAACTGTCAGCTTGCGGTTGATTGACGCGGTTGCGCCGCTGACCTGCGCGATATTGCGGAGCGCACCGGCGCTGCCGCTGACCGCCAGACTACCCAGGGCAATCGCCCCCGTTCCGGCATTCTGACCTTCTGCGGCGCTATAGCCATACACATTGCCAGGGGATGCTTCGTCCTTGGTGAAGCGGTCGCCGACATAGCTCGCCGCTTCCTCAACCTTGGCTTCCCACGCCGAGCCAAACGGCGAGGCTTGCAGTATCTTGCGGCCCGCATAGGCCACCGGTCCCGCTGCAACTTCGAGTCCGGTCAAGGCCCAGCCCAATATCGGGCGCTTCTCAATTTGCGACGCGATTTCCTTGGCTGCAGTGCCGGACCCGATCAAGACCGTGCTGGCAACCGACCCATATCGGAACGTTGGCTCGCGATCCTTTTTCGCCGTGACCACAATGTCTTCGGGAAGCCCTGAACCATCAGCGCTCCCAGAGTAAGGACCGACGGCGTTGGCGAAGAGATTGTGGCTGCCATAGAAGTCGAGCGATAACGCTACAGCGGAGTCCTGCAAGCCAACAAAATCACGCAGATAGTCGCCCGTTATCGTCCGTCGCATAGTGCCGTTAAAGGCAGTAAGGTCGTTGCTACTGACCGATCTTGCCGCGGCCGCCAATGCATCAATCTTTGTTGGATCGTTCCGAAATGACTTGACGTTCTGGCCAAGTCTTAAGCGATAAGCGGCTGCGACCACTTCATCCGACGCACCGTCGAACTGTGGCAATGCTCGCAATCGTACCATCTCGCGGCGTTCGTGTGTCATTGCACTGGATGACGCAATCCCCCCCGCGACCAGATTCCCGATGGTGCTCCCGATCACATCGGGGAGTGTCGCGATGATGTTGTCGCCGAAGTCGGTGCCGGTGATGAGGGAGCGGGTGGCGGCACCGGCGATGGCGGCGGCGGCGCCGGTGAGGAGGCTGTTCCCGGCGTTCGACAATGTCGATGCGCCGGTGCCGCCGAGGCCTGCGTTCGCCAAACCGCGCCCGGCTGCACCGGTGACGCCACCGACGACCGCGCCCACCGCAACGCCGGTCCAGTCGAACCTGTCCTGCAGGCCCGTTGCCGTGGCGACCCCTTGCGTTGCGGCATTGGCCAGCGCGCCGCGCGCGACATCATTGGCGACCTTGGCCAGTCCGCTTGCCGCTTTGCCAAACACATTCACCCCGCCAAGGCCCGCGCCGACACCACCTGCGATGGCCGCGAGTGCAACGCCTTTCCAGCTGAACTTGTCCTG
>JANOVZ010000074.1:0-33253 GCA_031417655.1 Sphingomonas sp.
CTACGATCCGATGATTGCCAAGCTGATCACGCATGCGCCGACGCGGATCGAGGCCATCGACAAGCAAATCGGTGCGCTCGACCAGTTCGAGATCGAGGGCGTCGGCCATAATCTCGATTTCCTGTCGGCGATCATGCAGCATCCGCGCTTCCGCTCGGGTGACATCACGACGGGGTTTATCGCCGAGGAATATCCTGACGGCTTCCAAGGCGCTCCGGCATCCGAAGACCTGTTGCGTGTGCTGGCGGCTGTGGCGGCGGGCAACAGCTTCACTGTGCTCGGGCGGGGGCGCAAGGTGTCGGGACAGCTCGGCGACATGATTGGCGTGCCCGTACGTTGGGACGTGCGCATTGACGGCGTGAGCCATGACGTGGTCCTCGGCGACGGTCATGCAATGGTCGATGGCGTGCGGATCGAGGGGACGTGCGACTGGCATCCCGGAATGCACGTTACCCGCGCGACCGGAGAGGGGTTGGACCTTCATATCAAGGTTGCGCGTGAAGGCAGCAACTGGCTGCTAACGACGCGCGGAGCATCGCATGTCGTGCGTGTTCTTCCGGCGCATGTCGCACCGCTGGCCTGGCATATGATCGAGAAAATCCCGCCCGATCTGTCGAAATTCCTGCTTTCGCCGATGCCCGGCCTTCTGGTTGCGCTTCATGTGACCGAGGGCGACAAAGTTGAAGTCGGGCAACCCCTCGCCGTGGTCGAGGCGATGAAGATGGAAAACATCCTCCGCGCCGTCAAAGCTGCGACCGTCGCGAAAATCGATGCGAGCGTTGGTGACAGCCTCGCGGTCGATCAGGTCATCCTCGAACTCGAATAGCTATTCTGCCGGTTGGGCCACTGGCATTTCCCCGCCGCCATTGGTCAGCTTGTTCCGCAGCCACGGCGCCATCCGGTTTTCGAAGCCGACGGCAAGGCTGAATGTCGCGGGGACGATGACCAGCGTCAGGACAGTCGACAGGATCAGCCCGCCGATAACGACAATGCCCATCGGCGCGCGCCAGCTGCCGTCGCCTGACAAGGCGAGTGCAATCGGCAGCATCCCCGCGACCATCGCCACTGTTGTCATGACAATCGGTTGGGCGCGCTTGTGCCCCGAATCAAGGATGGCAATGCGCTTGTCGACGCCCTTGCTCATTTCCTCAAGCGCGAAATCGACGAGAAGAATAGAGTTTTTTGCAACGATACCAAGCAGCATGAGAATGCCGATCATCACAGGCATCGAAATAGGCGTTCCCGTAATCAAAAGTGCGATGGCCCCGCCAAGCGGTGCAAGCGCCAGCGACCCCATATTGACGAAAGGCGGCATGATGCGGCGATAGAGCAACACGAGAACGGCGAAGACGAGCAATATGCCCGATACGACTGCAACGATGAAATTGAAGACAAGTTCACCGACGAGTTTGTCATCGCCGAACGCGACTCGCTCGACGCCTGGGAGCTTGCCATCTTTCATCGCTTTCATGGTTGGCAGCGCATCGATTTCCTTTGCCGCCGTGATGATGCCCGGCGCGTAGTCCGCGCCGATGGCGACGCGACGGTTCTGGTTGTACCGACGCAGGATCGACGGACCCGCGCCAAAGCCGATGTCGGCAACGACTTTGAGCGGCACAGTTCCGCCGTCTGCCGTCGGCACCGGCAAATTTTCGAGTGTGGCAAGGCTCGTCCGTGCATTCCGGTCAAGCATGACGCGGATCGGAATTTGCCGGTCACTCAACGAGAATTTGGCGGCGTTCTGGTCGATCTCGCCTTGGGTCGCGATGCGAATTGTCTGGCTGAGCGCAGCTGTCGAAACGCCAAGGTCAGCGGCGACGTTGAGGCGTGGTTTGATCGTGATTTCGGGCCGCGGGATATCACCGTTGATGCGTGGCGCGCGCAGTTGCGGGAGCGCTTTCATTTCTTCGACAATCTTGTTGGCGGTCGCGGTGACCAGCACCGGATCGCTGCCCGCGAGCATTAGCGTGACGTCACGGCCAAGACCACCGCCTTGGCTCTGAAACGTGACGCGGGCGTCGGCAACGGTGCGTAATTTGGTCGCCATGTCGCGCTCAAATTCAATGCTGGTGCGCGCGCGTTCCTTGTTGAGCGTGATGTAGATGCTTGCTTCGCCGATGTTCACTTCACCAAATGCTGCTGCCACTTCCGGCGCGCTGCGCAGAATTGCGGAAACTTCGTCGACAACGGTCTCGGTCTGCTTGAGCGTCGAGCCGGGTACCATCTCGATCTTCACTTGGCTGTAATCTGTGTTGATCGTCGGCTGGAAAACGAATTGCAGCTGGGTGAAGGCGACGATGGTCAGCAGGAACGAGACAAAGCCCATACCGACGATCCAGAAACGATGATCAAGCGTCCAGGCGAGCCAGCGTTTACGCCCCGAATGACGCGCCTTGAACGCAAGCGCCTTGCGCGTGTCGAGCGACCAATCTAGCATCGCGACATATTTGCGCATCATCCAGTTGTCGCCATGCGTGGCGGGGCCATGACTTTTCAAAAAATAAGCCGCAACCATCGGCGTGATAAGCCGTGCGACGGCGAGGCTGATCAGAACTGCGACGACGACGGTGAGCCCGAACTGCTTGAAGAATTGCCCCGTGAGGCCGGGCATGAGGCCCACGGGCAGGAAAACGGCGACGATGGCCATCGTGGTGGCCAAAACTGCGAGACCGATTTCATCGGCTGCGTCAATCGAAGCCTGATACGCAGTCTTGCCCATTCGCATATGTCGCACGATATTTTCGATCTCAACGATGGCGTCATCGACCAAGACGCCTGCGACAAGGCTGAGCGCCAGCAGACTGATGCCGTTAAGTGTGAAACCCATCAGCGACATGAACCAGAAGGCTGGAATAGCCGAAAGCGGAATCGCGATTGCCGAAATCGCCGTCGCACGCCAATCGCGCAGGAACAGGAAAACCACCAGCACGGCAAGCACAGCGCCTTCCCACATCGCATCAATCGCTGAATGATATTGGTCACGGGTGTAATCGACGCTGGTGTAGAGTTGCGTGAATTTGACCTTGGGATTTTCCGTTTCGAGCTTTTTTAGCATCGCCAGACCAGCGTCATAGACAGTGATGTCGGACGAGCCTTTGGCCTTTGCCATTGAAAAACTAAGCACTTGGCGACCGTTCATTTTGGAAACGCCGCGCTGTTCGGCGTAAAGGTCGCGAACGGTCGCGATGTCGCTGAGCTTTATCGAGCGACTGCCGACCGAAATCATCGTCTCGCCAAGCACGAATGCCGACGAGGCGTTGCCAAGCACGCGGACCGATTGTTCGGAGCCGGCAATTTCGGCGCGCCCACCGGCCGCATTGAGGTTGGTTGAACGGAGCTGCTGATTGACCAGCGCCGCCGTCACGCCCTGCGCCTGCATCCGCACGGGATCAAGCACGACGCGGATTTCGCGGCTGACTCCGCCTGAGCGCTGCACGCTCGCCATGCCGGGAACCGACAACAGTCGTTTTGCAACATTGTTGTCGACATACCAGCTGAGTTCTTCGAGTGTCATGTCGACGGCCTCTGCCGAGAAATAAGCGATGGGTCCGCCATCGATATCGGCCCGCTGTATTTGCGGCTCGAGAATGCCGTCGGGCAAATCACCACGGATGTTGGCGATGGCGTCACGGACGTCGTTGACCGCGCGGTCCACGGGCGTGCCAATAGCGAATTGAACAAATGTGTTCGAGCTGCCTTCCTGAATATAGGTCGACATCGAATCAACGCCGTTAACACCGCGAACCGCTGCTTCGACCTTTTGTGCAACCTGAGTTTCCATCTCGGTCGGCGCAGCGCCGGGTTGGGTTACGGTAATCTGTGCGGCTGGGAAGCTGACGTCGGGATTGTTGTTCACCTGCATTTGAATAAAGCTGAGGACACCTGCGAGCGTCAGCGCAATAAACAGAACAATTGGCGCAACCGGATTGCGGATTGCCCAAGCCGATATATTGCGAAAATTCATAAGGGTCGTCCTCGCCCGATGCGATACTGTGTTGGTTTAGCAATACAGCAATTGAACGACGGTCGCAAGCGTTGATTATTAATCAGGTTCATGCGGTCAGTATCGGTCCAAAATGGGTAGAGTTTTCGTTGAAAGGTCCGATCAATCTCCTTAATGATATCCGAACATATCATGAACATATTTTTTGCTGATCTTGATCTGGGCGACGATGATGATGAGTACGCTCTTGTGCCGCATCAAGACCTGTTGATCGAGCGGCAAGGCAACATTGTCCGGCTGGGCGTCGCGGACACTGCGGCGAAGCTGACGCTGCAGATCGTGCATTCGATTATGCAGACGGTCGATCAAAGCACGGTGCGTCGCGACGCCAAATTGATCTGGTCTTTTTCGTCGGTTTCCATTGTCGTTTCGGACCTGCGCGCGCTGCTCGACCGTTGGGACGACAGCGGCGAGCCTCCGCTCTTGTCGATCATTGCACTGGTATTGGGCGAGGCACGACATGTGACGCGGGGGTTAGCGGCCTTTGTCGGCCATGAGATCGCAGCGCAGTTTGCCGACCCTAAGCAGTCCCGCGATGCTGCGCGCAATCTTGCTCGTCTGGCGCGGTACGCAATCGTCAACGGCGGGCTGGCCAAGGATGCCACCTATGAGGCCATTGATGGCCATTCGTTGCGCATCGATTGGAGTCATAGCAATAAGCCCGTTTCTATGGTTAACATTCTGCTTTGATCCATCCGAAATGGATTTGTTTTGAACTGACTCGGTCCCCGCGCTCCGCATAATATGAAGGCATGGGGCTGAACGATATTAGTGTGCGTGTGCCGTTCGCGTCGGTGAACAGGCCTGACATGCCGAACTATCGCGAAGGATGGGTTCGACATCATCTGCATTCACTGCAGTGCATGCGCGATGCAGCGCTTGCTCCCTTTTTGTTGGCGATGCGCAGTGATGGCTTTCACATGGACGATTTTGCGACAAACGGGGTCCTGTTACCTGCCTTGCCGAGCCAGAGTATTTTAAGCGGCCAGCCGCTCCATTTGGGCGGTCATCCGAATTATAATGCACAAATTATCGATGAACTTCATTTTATACGCTCATTTTGCGAATCGATTCGCCCCGATTCGCAACGCCGCCGACTCGCCCTGAGGGGGCTGCGCGGATCACAGGATCGGACGCGCCATGCGATCACTCGCCAGCGTTGCGGCCATGTGGATCGGGTTATTTTGAACGGACCAACCGACGATGATCTCGACGCACTGATCGACCGGTTGATCGCGGCGAGATTGTCCTAAGTCACTGTATTCAAGACATAAAAAAAGTGCGGCTGGCGCGCCGCACTTTTTATTCAACCCTATTTTTTTAGACTTTGATATCGTTGGCGCGCGCCCCTCGCCAACAAGCGCCTCAGTTGGGATCGATTGACGACCCACCTGGTGGACGTCCGAAGACTTCAAGAACGATACTCATTACCATGGCAAATGCCCTCCACTTAACTTAAAAAAGTTAATCTTTAATTAGGCATTATTCAACATATTTTGTTTATCTTGTTTCCCCGCCTGAGTTTTCCGCACTGCAGACAGCGTTCTTGCGCAGTTTAAGCCTTCCTTGACGGTTAACCGCTTAAACCGATGCAATGACCCTCGAGATCCGCTCACGAAAACCAACGCCGAAAGCACGTCGTGCCCTTGGTGGAGTGCGGCGAGCGGCAAATGACAGCGGAAAACCAACCGCAGTTGCGGTGATTCTGATTGCCGTGACGAATGCCAATATTGTTCGACGCGAACTTGGCTTTGAGGGCTGGGGCGGAGCGTTCCTGTCATTCGTCAGCATGGTCAAAGAGGTTGGCGGTGGCGGGCGCGTCAGCCAATTCGCGTGGGATACCGTATGTCTGGTTTTCGATGCGATTACGCTGGACGAGTTCGAAGCAAGATTTTCCGCACTGGCAACCGCTGCAGGGACGACAGTAGATCACGCCGGGGACGCCCACATGTTTGAGTTTATCGTGGGCGCCGCACATGGCGACGACGCGGTTGATACGCACGAACGCGCCGAACTCGCGCTGGTCGATGCCAAGTTGCGTGGCCATAGTATGGTGGCAAATCTGGATGCCGCATCGCGTGCGAGAGCGACTGTTGATCTGGCAAGCGACTTGGCCCTTGCCGTCCCCCGCGATGAACTGTTCGTGGTCTATCAGCCAAAGCTGCATGTGCGACAGCGCGCGGTCGCCAGTGCCGAGGCCCTTATCCGTTGGCAGCATCCGGTACTGGGTCTTGTTATGCCCGACGCGTTCATCGACTTGGCCGATGCGGGCGGTGAAATGCGCGTCATTACGCTCTGGATATTGCAGCGCGTGATTGCCGATCAGAAACGGCTGGCCAGAAAGGGCCATCACTTACGGATATTTATAAATATTTCGGGTGGATTATTGACCGACCGCGTCTTCATCGACGCTGCTTGTGCTTTGGTAGAGGAAGCTGATGCGGAAATTGGGTTCGAGATCACCGAGACTGCCGTCATCCGCGATCCCGATCTCGCCATTGCCAATCTTGAACACTGTGCGGCGATTGGGATCATCATAGCGATTGACGATTATGGATCAGGGCTGTCGTCGCTTTCTTATCTGAAGCGGCTTCCGGCAACAGAATTAAAGATCGACAAAATGTTCGTAACGCATCTGACCAGCAGTCATCGCGACCCGCTCATCGTGCGGTCCACAATCGATTTGGCGCATGCACTTGATATGGAAGTGACTGCTGAAGGCGTCGAGACACCTGCGGCTTTAGCACTGCTGACAGTCATGGGCTGCGAGATGGTGCAGGGCTATCTGATTAGTCCACCGCTCGAGCTGCCCGCGTTTACGACCTATTTGACCGACTATCAGTTCGAAGCACTGCAATCGAATGCCGAACCAACCGTGCACCGCCCAGCAAGCTTTTGGAAACGGGCATGAATAAGCGGGACTCCTTGGTTCTCATACTGGTTGGCAGGTGGCATCGAACCTGGGCGGTTAAGCTGTTGTCGCTGATCGGTCCCTGTATCCTCGCTGTCGCACCGGTGCAAGCAGCGCCGCGCGTGAATGTTGTGGCCGTCCAGACTCTTATCGAAAAGGCGCGCGCACAGCTTAACATTAGCCCCGAACTTGCCATTTCTATCGCCGACGAATCTGCATTGTTGGCGCGGCAAAGTCTGTCGGGCGCCGAGCGTGACACATTATTGTCCGAGTCAGACGCCGTGATCAGCCGCGCCTTGATCGGTCTCCGTCGAATCGATGATGCTGAAATCGCTGTGCGCCGTGGTTTTGCGCGTTCCAAGGTGAGTCAGATTGCGCCCAAGGTCATTGGCGAACTCACGCTATCGAGTGGTCGAATTTACCAATATCGCGACGATGTGCAGGGCGCTTTGGGCGCTTTCCAAAAGGCCTACGGTATATTTCGTTCAGTGGGGGAAAAGCGCTCGCAAGCGATTGCGCTTCAGAGCATTGCTAAGCTGTATGTTGATAGTGGCGACAGCCAAAACGCTATTCGATATTATGCCCAGTCAGACGAAGAATATGCAGGTGATCAGTTGATGGCGCTTTCGTCGCGCAACAATCGCGGACTTGCTTATTTGTTCATGTCCAAGCCGCGCGAGGCTGAAATTGAGTTCAAGCAAGCGCTTGTTGCTGCCGAAAATACCGGCAGCACAAGATATGCGACCCGGATACTAAGTAATATTGCGCAAGCGCAGATTGCCCAAGGCCGATTGAATGATGCGTCCGAGACGCTCAAGCGTGCACAGGCCTCCATGCAAGCAACCGATGCAGCGGGCGAGGCGTGGCGACTATCGCGAATAAGCGCTCAGATTGCGTTGGCACACAAAGACTTCTCAGTGGCAACGGCGGCTATTGAACAGGCGTTGAAAGGCATCAATCCGGAAACCAGCGATTCGACTTATAGAGAGGTTCACGGCACTGCCTATGAAATTTATCGCGCATCGGGCCGCCAGCACGATGCCCTTGTCCAACTCGAAGCCATCTGGCGACTCGATCAAGCCACCGCCAAACTAACCGCCACAAACGCCGCGGCGCTGATGGCGGCGCGCTTTGATTTCGCGAACCAGAATACGCGGATCGCGCAGATGAAGGCGAAGGAACTCGAGCTGCAACGGAACTTCTTGATTGCCGTGATCGCTGGTGGCACGTTCGCGCTGATCTTGCTGAGCGTCGGCTTAATCCTGATTACGCGCAGCCGTAACAGAGAGCGGGCAGCAAAGCTGTTGCTTGCCCAGACCAATCGCGATCTTGAAAAGGCAATCGTGGCCAAAATGGAATTTCTCGCCACCACAAGCCATGAAATCCGGACGCCGCTCAATGGCATCTTGGGCATGACGCAGGTGATGCTGACGGATCGCAAGATGGACGCAACGCTTCGCGACCGGATCGGCATTGTTCATGACGCCGGCGAGACGATGCGCTCACTCGTTGATGATATCCTCGACGTGGCGAAGATGGAGACCGGCAAACTCGCGGTCGGCAGCGGGACGGTCGATCTGAAGGCAACGCTGCGCCACGTGGCGCAGGTGTGGCGGCTTCAGGCCGAAGCGGCGGGCGTCGAACTGACGCTTAGCCTCGATCATTGCCCCGACGCGATTGAGGGCGATGCGGGCCGTATCCGCCAAATCATTTTCAACCTCCTGTCAAATGCGATGAAGTTTACCGAAAAGGGTAAGATCGAGCTTGCCGTTGAAACCGCCGTTGGTGACCGCATCCGCATTTCAGTCCGGGATTCAGGGATCGGAATCGACCGAAAATGGCATGAGTCTATTTTTGAACTGTTCCAGCAGGTAGATGGGGGCACAACACGCAAATATGGTGGGACCGGGCTTGGGTTGGCGATCTGCCGGAATTTAGCGCGGGCAATGGGTGGGGATATAACAGTGGAAAGCGAGCCGGGCTTCGGATCGACCTTCACGCTCGACCTGCCACTGGTCGAGTCCACGGCTGTCGCCGCGCGTCCGGCGCGTGGCGAACGACCCAGCACGCTTTTGGTTATTGAACATAATCCGCTGACGCGCGGGATGATGCGCGCCATTCTGTCTGATCGGTTCGAGGTCATTTCGTTTGTTGACGGCGTGGCGGAGGCGTGCAGCTACCTCGCCCTTGACGAGGCTGATTGGATTTTGGCGGACGCTGACTCGGTTGAGGATTTTGAACAACTTTTCGATGCAACCGAGCTGCCAATTGCGCTCATTATCAGCAAAATCTTGTCCGACGATATTGCATCGCGTGCCACGGCCTTGCTCAAGAAGCCGCTGACCAAATCGGCACTTCTTCCGGTATTTGGACAGGTCAATGAACCCGTCGCGGTGGCAGCATGAAACTGCTTTTTGTCGAAGACGATGCGATGAACCGGCGGGTCGTGAAAGACATGCTGAATGTCGCCGGTGTCCTGATGGACGAAGCAGATGGCGCGCAGGAAGGGCTGCGCATGATCGATGCGGGTGACTATGACCTGATACTGATGGACCTTCGCATGCCCGGCATGGACGGCATGGAAGCAATCAGCGCCCTGCGCAAACGTGCCGATGAAAAAGCGGGTCTGCCGGTGATTGTGCTGACCGCCGATGCCGCCGCGGGTTTGCGCGAGCGATGCATGGCAGCGGGTGCCGACGAAGTGTTGTTCAAGCCCGTTTCGATGCAATCGCTGTTCGATGCCATCGCCGTGTTGATGGTTGGGCGCGACGGGGGTGACACGATCATTTCCTAACGCTGCGTGCCGCGTTATGGCGGTGTCATGAGTACAGCCCCCGATTTCGAATTCGCCCTTGGCGAAACCGCCGACATGATCCGCGACACAACCCGCCGCTTCGCCACCGACCGAATTGCGCCAGTCGCAGCGGCTGTGGACGAAGATAACCGCTTTCCGCGTGAACTATGGCCCGAAATGGGCGCACTCGGGTTGCATGGGATTACGGTCGAGGAGGAATGGGGCGGGCTTGGCCTTGGTTATCTTGACCATGTTGTGGCGATGGAAGAAGTCTCGCGCGCGTCGGCGTCGGTGGGATTGAGTTATGGGGCGCACTCGAATCTGTGCGTGAACCAGATCCGCCGCTGGGGCAGTGCGGAGCAAAAGGCCAAATATCTGCCGAAGCTGATTAGTGGCGAACATGTCGGTTCGCTCGCCATGTCCGAAGCGGGGTCGGGTTCGGACGTCGTGTCGATGCGGCTGAAGGCCGAAGTCGTGGGCAACGACCGCTACCGCCTAAACGGCACCAAATTCTGGATCACCAACGCACCTGAGGCGGATACGCTGGTCGTTTATGCCAAGACCGGGGAGGGGTCGGGCGGCATTACCGCATTCCTGATCGAAAAGGGTATGGCCGGTTTCAGCGTTTCCAAGAAGCTCGACAAGATGGGGATGCGCGGATCGGACACAGCAGAGCTGGTTTTCGAAGATTGCGAAGTGCCATTCGAAAACGTCATGGGGCCAACCAACGGCGGCGTTGGCGTTCTGATGTCGGGGCTTGATTATGAGCGCGCGGTGCTCGCGGCAGGGCCGCTGGGCATTATGCAAGCGTGCCTTGATGTCGTTCTGCCCTACGTCCGCGAGCGCAAGCAGTTCGGCAAAGCCATCGGCTCGTTCCAGCTGATGCAAGGCAAAATCGCCGATATGTACGTCGCGCTTAATTCTGCCCGCGCCTACGTCTATGCCGTCGCGCGCAATTGCGATGCGGGCAAGACAACGCGCTTCGACGCGGCAGGGGCGATCCTGCTGGCGAGCGAGAATGCCGTGAAGGTTTCGCTCGAGGCGATTCAGGCGCTCGGCGGCGCGGGCTATACGAAGGAATGGCCGGTTGAGCGGTTTTTGAGGGATGCCAAGCTGTATGACATTGGTGCAGGGACGAACGAGATCAGGCGGTTCCTGATCGGACGGGAGTTGATTGGGGGATGAACGAAACTCTCCTGACCTCGCTACAATATTATGGCGCCGGTGCGGGCGTCGTTGCGGCGCTGGTGGTATCGCTCGACCTCGGGCGTAAACCGACGGGCTGGGCGTTTGTCCTGTTCGTCACGTCGTCGATCACGCTGATCGCTTGGGGGTTTTTGCAACAGGATAGCGAGGGGATCGGCTGGCAGAATGCAGTGCTGCTCTTCATCAACGCCATTGGTGTCTATCGCTACCTGATCCGCAAGAAGGCCGCTTAGCCCGTCATTGCGAGCGCAGCGCGGCAATCCAGTACTCTCGCGGCGAGATGGATTGCTTCGCTGCGCTCGCAATGACGGCGGGGAGCGACTTACCGCGCGAGATATGCATCTAGTGTCGAGTGGAAATGCCGTATCCGGCTTTCTTGATACCGCGCCAGAGTGACACCGGGTTTGCGAGACGTCTTCAAACCCTTTTGAATGCGCCGCAGATTGTCAGTGTCCTGATCCGCGACCATTGCCGCCGAGCCAAGTTCGGGCGCGTCGGTCCACGGTTGATCCGGCCCCAACAGCCGCATTTTCGCTGGCTCCGGGTGCGATCCGTCGGGCGCTTTGGCAAACAGGAACATGATTTCCATGATGTGGCTATCTGGATCGTTGCCGTTCGGGCGGAAGCGATAGACGATGGGCAGCGCCTGCCCGCCCCATGGCACCATATTGGGGAACAGCAGATATTCGATCAGGTCGAGCGACTCACTGTCGGACAACCCCGACATATCCTTGCCTGACGACCGCGTGATCTTTTCGCGCGCACGTTCGGCGAGTTTGGCGCGCGCGGTTTCGCCGGGGCCGATTTCGATGGGCTTGCCGGCGTAGAACGGCGCGTCGCGACGCAGGTCGGCCAGCGTTACTTCGGGTGCGACATGCTTCATCGCGGGGCTGGGCACACCCTGAACACTGAGCATGCGCGAGACGTGGCGGACGCCGGGCCAGATGTCATATTGCGTGTTGCTGTCGCCATAATAGGTCACAACCTGCGGGTGAGCGATGGGGACGTGATAGGCTTCGATGAACGCCTCCATGCCGAGCTTCCAGTTGCACGGCATGATTTTCGCAACGTGTGCCGCTTTGTAGCGGTTTTCGAGTTCGAAAGCCTCGAAATGCGCGGGCAGGTTTTCGAGGTAGCTTTCGAACGGTTCGCATGTCCGGTCGAAGTTCACGAACACGAACCCGCCCCATTGCCCGACCTGCGCTTCGGGCAAGCAGAATTTCGCCTTGTCGACATGCGGAAAATCCCACTGGCCGGGGATCAGTTTCAGCGTCCCGTTGAGGTTCCATGTCCAGCCGTGAAAGGGGCAGCGGAGTTGTTTGGCATTCCCGGCTTCGGTGCGGAGCAATGTGCCACGATGGAGACAACTGTTGATGAACGCTTTCACACCGTCCGCTGTCCGCACGACGACCAGCGAGTCATTGACAATGTCGTAAACAATCTGGTCGCCGACATTCGGAATTTCCTCCACGCGACAGGCGAATTGCCACGTCTTTCGCCAGATTTTCTCGACTTCGCGCGCATGCCAGTCAGGCGAGAAATAGCGTTTGGCGGAAACATCGTCGCTGCTCTGCCCTTGCGGCGGGGACTCTTCGCGCAGGATCGCGGGCGGGGCGATGGGATCACTGTCGAAAATCGACTGGACCGAAGGCTCGGGCCTGCGCGCGATGATGTCCATGTTCCCGCTCCTATAGTTTGCGTCATTCTGCCGCCATGCTACGCCCCGCGCAATGGAGACCATGCCGCATCGTCATTTGACGACCCTCACCCTGACCGTGGATTTTGCGGGCGTCGTGCCGATTGGTGCGACGGCGGCGGGCCATCGCGGGATTGTGCCGGTAAGCGGCGGGCGGTTCGAGGGCGAGCGTTTGTCAGGAACCGTTGCCCCCGGCCATGACTGGTTCGTGACGCGCGCCGACGGAGCATTGATCATCGACGTGCGCCTGACGCTGACGACCGATGACGGGGCCGCCGTGTATCTGGCGTATCAGGGGCGGATGACGGGGAAAGGCGACGCTTTGGCGCGGTTTCGTAAAGGGGAATTGCTCGGCGCGGGGGATTATGCACTGACAGTGGTGGCGCGGTTCGAATGCGGCGACGCGCGCTATGCTTGGTTGAATGATGCGGTTGTGGTGGGCGTCGGGGAGCAGACGCCGACAGGACCGATTTACAGGATGTTCGAGGTGGGGGCATGAGCGCGCCGGTTCTGACGACGTCAGTCAACCCGGACAGCGAAGCTTTCCGCGCCAATGCCGCGCACAATCGCGCATTGAAGGACGCGCTCTGGGCGAAAGTCGCCGAAGCGGCGCTGGGCGGGAACGAGAAATCGCGGGAGCGGCATGTGGCGCGGGGGAAATTGTTGCCGCGCGAGCGGGTCGAGCGGTTGCTCGATCCGGGGTCGCCGTTCCTCGAGATCGGCCAGCTTGCGGCGAACGACTTGTATGACGGCGAAGTCCCCGGCGCGGGCGTCATCGCGGGGATCGGGCGGGTGTCGGGGCGGCAGTGCATGATCGTGTGCAACGATGCGACGGTGAAGGGCGGCACCTATTACCCGATGACGGTCAAGAAGCACCTGCGTGCGCAGGAAATTGCGCTGGAGAACCGGCTGCCTTGCATTTATCTGGTCGACTCAGGCGGCGCGAATTTGCCGCATCAGGCCGAGGTGTTTCCCGACCGCGACCATTTCGGGCGGATTTTCTTCAATCAGGCCAACATGAGCGCGCGGCAAATCCCGCAGATCGCCTGCGTTATGGGCAGCTGCACGGCGGGCGGGGCCTATGTGCCCGCGATGTCCGACGAAACCGTGATCGTGCGCGGCGCGTCGATTTTTCTGGCGGGGCCGCCGTTGGTGAAGGCCGCGACGGGCGAAGTGATCAGCGCCGAGGAACTGGGCGGCGCGGATACGCACGGGCGGAAATCAGGCGTCGTTGATCATGTTGCCGAGAACGACGAGCATGCACTGACGATTGTGCGGGATATTATCAGCCATTGTGCTCCTGCGCAGGCAGGAGCCTTGGACGCCAGAGCTCCTGCTTTCGCAGGAGCACCGAGGCCGCCAAAATATGACGCGGAGGAACTCTACGGCATCATCCCCGACGACGTCCGCGCGCCTTATGACGTGCACGAAGTCATCGCGCGCATCGTCGACGGCAGCGAGTTTCACGAATTCAAATCGCTCTACGGCAGCACGCTGGTCTGCGGCTTTGCGCATATCTGGGGGATGCCGGTCGCGATCCTCGCCAATAACGGCGTGCTGTTCAGCGAGAGCGCGCAAAAGGGCGCGCATTTCATCGAACTTGCCTGCCAGCGGCGGATCCCCTTGCTGTTCCTCCAGAATATCAGCGGCTTCATGGTCGGCGGCAAATATGAGGCGGAGGGGATCGCCAAGCATGGCGCAAAACTCGTCACCGCCGTCGCCACCGCGAGCGTACCCAAGATCACCGTGCTGATCGGCGGGAGCTTTGGCGCAGGCAATTACGGCATGTGCGGGCGGGCGTACTCACCGCGCTTCCTGTTCACCTGGCCCAATGCGCGGATCAGCGTAATGGGCGGCGAACAGGCGGCATCGGTGCTGGCGACCGTCCACCGCGACGCGGATAAATGGATGCCCGAGGAAGCCGAAGCCTTCAAAGCTCCGATCCGCCAGAAATACGAAGACGAAGGCAATCCCTATCACGCGACCGCGCGGCTGTGGGACGACGGGATTATCGACCCGGCGCAGACAAGGGATGTGCTGGGGCTGGCGTTCGCGGCGGCGCTGAACGCACCCGTCGAGGAGGCGCCCCGCTTCGGGGTGTTCCGGATGTGAGTAACAAAATCAATCACAACCGGCCCTACCTCCGTTACATCGACAATCTTCGGCGAGAGATTAGGCGTGAAAATCGTCCATCGCCATCGTGGTTCAATCCCGACCGGATTGATGCTTTAGGCGTGACGATGAGACAGCCCGAGTCATGGCCATCCTATGTGATGGATTTCGGAAAGTTGCCCGTTCGGCAGCAGGAAATCGCGAGCTGTGCGATTGAGGCATTTGGCACATATCTCGACGCTACCGGCGCTGTTATCACCAACATCATGGGAGCCAAGCCTAAAGCTCGAAAGGCAGCCAAGGACGCACAAGACGCCGCTCACGAAGCGTTTGTAGTGACAGCCGCCGTTCTTGCCGGGACGATTATTGAAGACATGGCTGCTAAACGAGAAGGCTTTTGGGGTTGGTTTAATCGCTTCTATGATGGCCTCGATAGCCAGTCCAAGATGGGTTGGGCTGACTTCAGCGACCTGCTTTTGAAGGAAGGTTTGCCGTTGTACTTTGCTCAACAAGTTGCAGACTCACCCGAGCAAACCGAACGACTTCGTCACCTTTTTGCCGAGGAGGCTTGGGCATGATCAAATCCCTCCTCATTGCCAATCGCGGCGAAATCGCTTGCCGGATCATCCGCACCGCGCGCGCGATGGGTATCCGCACAGTCGCGGTGTATTCGGATGCCGATGCCAAGGCGCTGCATGTGCGGCAGGCGGATGAGGCGGTGCATATCGGGGCGTCGCCGGCGCGGGAGAGCTATCTGGTGGGCGAAAAGATCATCGCCGCTGCACTCGCCACCAAGGCCGAGGCGATCCATCCCGGCTATGGCTTCCTGTCTGAGAATGCTGCGTTTGCGCAGGCCGTGATCGATGCGGGGCTGATCTGGGTCGGCCCAGCGCCTGCCAGCATCACCGCGATGGGGCTGAAGGATGCGGCCAAGACGTTGATGGCGGCGGCGGGCGTGCCCGTAACCCCCGGTTATATGGGCGAAAACCAGGACCCCGTTTTCCTCGCCGAACGCGCCGCCGAAATCGGCTATCCCGTCCTCATCAAGGCGGTCGCGGGCGGCGGCGGGAAGGGGATGCGCAAGGTCGAGGATGCAGCCGACTTCGCAGACGCGCTCGCCTCTTGCCAGCGTGAGGCCACCGCGTCGTTCGGCAATGCGCATGTCCTCATTGAAAAATATATCCAGCGCCCGCGCCATATCGAGGTGCAGGTGTTCGGCGACACCCACGGCAACATCGTCCATTTGTTCGAACGCGATTGCTCGCTCCAGCGCCGCCACCAGAAAGTGATCGAGGAAGCCCCCGCGCCGGGGATGGACGAGGCAACCCGCGAACAACTTTGCGCGGTTGCGGTCAAGGCGGCCAAGGCCGTCGATTATGTCGGCGCAGGCACAATCGAGTTCATCGCCGATGCGTCCGAAGGCCTGCGCGTCGACCGGATATGGTTCATGGAAATGAACACGCGGCTGCAGGTCGAACATCCGGTGACCGAGGAGATCACCGGGGTTGATCTGGTGGAGTGGCAGCTGCGGGTGGCGAGCGGGGAGGCTCTGCCAAAGCGGCAGGATGAACTCGGGATCAACGGCTGGGCGATGGAAGCGCGGTTGTATGCCGAGGATCCTGCTACGGGCTTCCTGCCAAGTACCGGCCTGCTCAGCCACTTCAGCCTCTCATCGCGTCGGCCCGCAATTGATGCGGGCCTAGGCTTTTCTTCCAGCACCGAAGTAAAAAGCCAAGCCCCGCATCAAGTGCGGGGCGACGGGGTGAGGGTTGATACGGGAGTCGAACAGGGCGGCGAAGTTTCGCCCTTCTATGACCCGATGATCGCAAAGATCATTGTTCATGCTGAAACGCGCGATGACGCGATTATGGACTTGTGCGCTCAATGCCGCACCACCGATGTTTGGCCGGTGAAGACCAATGCCGGTTTCCTTTCAAAATTACTGATGCGACCAGAGTTCGTGGCGGGTACCGTGGACACCAATTTCATCGCGATACATTTGGAGGCGCTGGTCGAAAAGCCTGCCCTGACCGAGGATGCCATTGATACGGCGGTGCATCTCTTGGTGGACACAAAGCGGCGGGATCAAAACGGATTCCGCCTGAACGCGGTGTCGGTATCGGATGTGATCCTGTCGGTTGATGGCGCGCCCGTTCGCGCGACGATCCCGACAGACTGGAGCCCCCACGCCAATTACATGAACCGGGCTACGTACGACAAAGGCGATTTGATAAAATTTGATGCAGGACATGCTTACCGTGTCGCCCTTTATCGACCTCGTGGATCGGGCGATGGCGCGGTTTCGGACGGCACCATCCTCTCCCCCATGCCCGGTCGAATCATTGCGGTCGAGGTCGTGGCGGGGGATGCGGTGACCAAAGGCCAGAAGCTCCTTACGCTTGAAGCGATGAAGATGGAGCACAGCCTGACCGCGCCGTTCGACGGGGTGGTGACGGAACTCAACGCCGAGGCCGGCGCGCAGGTGCAGGTCGATGCGTTGCTGGTGCGGGTGGAGGCAACTGAATAAGCACCGCCGTCATGCTGAACTTGTTTCAGCATCCATCCCGTCGCAAAGGCTGTTGGTCGCCTCTTGAAATGGACCCTGAAACAAGTTCAGGGTGACGGCAGAAGGATAAAGCATGACCCAAGTTCTCGTCCGCCGCGATGCCATTGGTGTTAGTGAAATCCGTGACTTCCCCACACCCCAGATCGGCCCCGGCGAAATCCTGCTCGCGGTTGAACAGTTCGCGGTGACGGCGAATAATGTCACTTACGCCGCGATGGGCGAGGGGATGAAATATTGGGATTTTTTTCCCGCCCCCGACGGCTTTGGCATCGTCCCTGTCTGGGGCCATGCGCATGTTGCGGCATCGAATGTCGACGGCTTTGCGATTGGCGAGCGGGTGTATGGCTATCTGCCGATGGCGTCGCATCTGGTGGTGTCGCCCGGCGCGGTGAAGCCTGGGAGCTTTGCCGATACCGCACCGCATCGCCAGCATCTGGCGGCAGTCTATAATCAGTATCGGCGGCTGGCGGCGGATCCCGGGCATTATGCCGACCGCGAGGACGTCCGTGCGGTCTTCGAACCGCTGTTCATGACATCGTGGCTGATCCGCGCGATGTTTGCCCGCGAGGACTGGCACGGCGCCGATACGCTGGTGATGACGAGTGCCTCGTCCAAAACCGCGCTCGCGCTGGCGCATGTGGCGAAAGCGCAGTCGCCCGAGATTGCGCGGATCGGGCTGACGTCGGCGGGCAATGTCGATTTCGTGCGGGGGACGGGGCTTTATGATCGGGTGTTGCCTTATGATGGTGTTGCGGCGCTGGCGGGGGCGAATGCCGTGTCGGTTGATTTCGCCGGCAATGGCGCGGTGCTGCGCGGCGTGCACGAAGCACTGGGCGAGGGACTGAAATATTCCTGCCTCGTCGGGCTGACGCACTGGGACGGGCGCGGTGGCGCAGGCGAAATACCGGGGCCCAAGCCAGTCCTGTTCTTTGCCCCTGCGCATATGGCAACGATGCTGGCTGAACTTGGCGGCGAGGGCTTTGGGCGCGCCGTGGCGACACGCTGGGGCGCGTTTGCAGGAGATGCTGAACAGCTGGTGCGGATTGCACTCGTTGATGGTTTGGATGCGGGTGCGGCGGCGTTCAAGGCGCTCGTCAATGGCAGTGCAAAGCCCGACGTCGGGACGGTCGTTCGATTAACGTCATGACACCGCACTTTTACTGGCGCGCCGTTTATTGCTAAGAGGCGCAGCCGATGGCCCTTCGCGGTCGCAAAACGGGTATGCGTTCTGACCAATTTGTCCGAGACCAATGCTGAAGTTGGCGATCCACTCCCGCTTGCTGTGCGCCGTTCGCCGTTGTGGCAATGGGCAACACCCGTACTGTCAGTCGCGATCCTCATTGCGGTTGTTTACCAACTGCGCTCGCTCGATTTTACGCAATTGAAAGCGCTGGTGCCGACCAATCCATTGTTCTGGATCGTCTTTTCACTTTATTACTTTGCCCCTGTGGCCGCTGATTTCGCGATCTTTCGCCGCTTGTGGGGTATTCCCTTTGAAGGGTTCATCGCGCTGACCCGCAAGCTCGTCAGCAATGAATTGCTCCTCGGTTATGTCGGGGAAGTCTATTTTTATAGCTGGGCGCGCAAGAAGGTTGCGATGGCGGCCTCTCCGTTTGGCGCCGTGAAGGATGCAGCAATCCTGTCGGCGCTGGTCGGCAATGCGTGCACGTTGGCGATGATGGCTTTTGCCTACCCGCTGATCGGGAATTTGCGGCTTGGTGTGGCGACACAGACGATCCTGATTTCGGTCGGCTTCGTGATTCTCGTGTCGGTGCTGGTGGTCGTGTTTGGCAAACGGTTGTTCAGCTTGACGAAATCCGAATTGTGGATGGTGTCGGGTGTTCACTTTGCCCGGATCGTCGCCACGACGGGGCTTGCCGCGCTGGCGTGGAGCCTTGCCCTACCTGACGTCGCACTGAGTTGGTGGGTATTGCTGGCGACATGTCGGCTGCTGCTTTCGCGGTTGCCGTTCTTGCCGAACAAGGACGTTGTTTTTGCGGGTGTTGCCGTGTTTCTGGTTGGCCATGATGTCGAAATTTCGCAGCTGATGGCGCTGATGGCGGTCATCATTTTGAGTGCGCATTTGGTGGTCGGTGCCGGACTGGCGATTGGTGATTTTGCGACAGTCGGTAAAAAGGCGGAGGTCAAGAATTGAAGACGTTGTTGTTTGTTATGACAATGCTGGCGCCCGCGATGGCGTCAGCCCAAGTGCCATCCTCGCCATCGCTTGGCCAGGCCGAGGGACGATGCCGTGCAGGCGAGCCGGGTCCCGCATTCCAGATCAGCGTCGTCGGCTTAAAGGACCGCGGGGGTACGATCAAGGCCGAGCTGTATCCGGCCAATGATGAAGATTTCTTGGCCGACGACAATGTCTTGGTCAATGCGCGCAAAACGTTTCGGCGGGTGGTCATTGACGTGCCGGCATCGGGCCCGGTTCAGATGTGCATTCGCGCGCCTTCGGCTGGGTCTTATGGCCTGTCGCTGCTCCACGATCGTGATGCAAACCGCAAGTTCGGCTTGTCGATTGACGGCGTCGGCTTTGGCAGCAACCCCGCCAGCCTTGGGCCGTTCAAGCCCAAAATTGCGGTCGGTCGCGTTGCTGCTGGGGCGGGTGTCACGCCGGTGACGGTCCGCATGATGTATCGTCGTGGACTTATGTCGTTCGGCCCGATTAAATAACGCCGATGAAGATCGTCGACGTCTGCGCTTTCTATTCGCCAAAAGGCGGCGGCGTGAAAACCTATATTGACCGCAAAATGGTTGCGGGGCCGGCAGCGGGGCATGAAATTGTTGTGATCGCGCCGGGACGGGAGAACCGTGTCGAGGAACGCGGGCCGAATGCGCGGATTATCTTTCTTGATCAGCCCAAGTTTCCGCTGGACCGCAATTATCATTATTTCCGCGACGAAGTGGCGCTGCATGCGACGCTTGATGCCGAGCAGCCCGATATTATCGAGGCCTCTTCGCCGTGGCGCAGTGCACGGCTGGTCGGTGAATGGCGTGGGCGTGCGCCGCGCGCGCTGATCATGCATGCGGATCCGTTATCGGCTTATGCCTATCGATGGTTCGGCGGCATTGCGACGCGCGAAACCATTGATCGGCAATTCGGGTGGTTCTGGAAGCACTTGCTGCGCCTCGACAAGCTTTTCGCGGTGACCGTGACGGCGGGGCAGAGCCTCTCGGACCGGCTGATTGAGGGTGGGATGACGAATGTTGTCACCAATTCAATGGGCGTGGCCGATAAATTGTTTTCACCAAGTTTGCGCGACGAGGGATTGCGCGCGCGGTTGCTCGAACGGTGTGAGTTGCCAAGGGATGCAACGCTGTTAATCGCGGCGGGGCGGCATGCGCCGGAGAAGCGCTGGCCGATGGTGATCGAAGCTGTCACGGCGGCTGGGGTGAACGCGCCGATTGGCCTTGTCTTAATTGGCGATGGCCGCGATTCAGCGCGCGTGGCGCGGGCAGCAGCGGACAATCCGCATATCCAGTTGCTCTCGCCTATCTCCGACCGGCTTGAGCTTGCGCGGCTTTTTGCCAGCGCCGATGCCCTCATCCATGGCTGCGAGGCCGAGACTTTCTGCATGGTCGCGTCTGAGGGGCGGGCCTCAGGGTTGCCGCTGATTGCGCCCAATGGCGGCGGTGCGGCCGATCAGGCGCGGCAAGCGGGCGGCTGGATTTATTTGTCGGGAGATGCCGCGAGCGCCGCCGAGGCAATTACGGCTTTTGTCGCGGCTAATGGCGCACAAATTCGGGGGCGGGCGGTGGCCGACGCGGCAAACGTTCGCACCATGGAGGAACATTTTATTGATCTCTTCGCGCTTTATGAAAACTTGATCCGGCCATCGAGGATGGCGGCATGACATCAGCTTTGGTCGCTGCCGTCGAAATGGGGGGGACAAAAATAAACCTCGCAGTCGGGACCGGTCCCGATGATTTGCGCGCTGAAGCCATCCTTCCGACGACCGAGCCGCAGACGACGATCGCGAGAATCATCGATTTCCTCAAGGCGCAGTCGGGCATTGAAGCGATTGGCATTGCTGCATTCGGCCCGGTCTGCCTCGATCAAGCGTCATCTGCATGGGGCAAAATCACTGAGACGACCAAGCCCGGATGGTCGCACACGCCCGTTGCGACCGCGATTGCCAAAGCAACGGGTTTGCCGGTAGCGTTTGACACCGACGTCAATGGCGCAGCGCTGGGCGAGTATCGCTGGGGCGCGCTGAACGATTGCGGCGTCGGGCTGTATCTGACCGTCGGTACCGGCGTTGGTGGTGGTCTGGTCGTCGATGGTGCGCCGTTGCACGGGCGCATCCACCCCGAAATGGGGCATATCCGGCTGAAGCGCACCACCGGAGATAACTTTGCCGGCACCTGCCCTTTTCATCGGGATTGCCTTGAAGGACTCGTTTCTGGTCCGGCGGTGATTGCGCGTCTCGGGCATTCACTTAGTCACACGGAACCCGGCGATCCCGGTCGCGCGCTGGTGGTTGATGCGATGGGGCAGGGGCTGGCGAGCCTCGTCCTCACGCTCTCGCCGCACCGGATCGTTATTGGTGGCGGGGTTTCGAAGACGCTGGGGTTCCATGGCGAAGTGACCGACCGGTTGCGGCACTGGCTGGGGGGGTATGTCGCAATCCCGGAACAGTTCGTCGTGCCGCCCGCGCTGGGTGATCATGCGGGCGTCTCGGGTGCTCTTGCGCTCGCGCAGGATTTGCTCAAACGTCATCCCTGAAGGGCAGACGCGACTCATGTTTAACAAGAACGAACAACGACCAGCCGTGCGCAGCGGCAGTGGTACCTTGAGCTTCCTCGGGGCCGAGGTCACGATTACCGGTAATATCGGCGGGCAAGGCAATTTGCACATCGACGGGCGGGTCGACGGCGACGTCAATTGCGCGTCGCTGATCATCGGCAATTCAGGCCAAGTGAACGGCAATATCACGGCGGACGATGCCAAGATTGCGGGAACCGTAACGGGCACCGTCGCGGCTAAGGTGCTCACCATTGAAGCCAGCGCGCGGATCACCGGCGACCTCAGCTATGATTCGGTCAGTGTCGAGACCGGTGCGCAAGTTGATGGCCGCGTAAAGCGTCTGACCCGCGATGAGCCCGGCGGGTTGAAACTGATCGCAAGCGAGTAACTCAGCGCGTTTCGAACGGCCTGATCCCCGGCCCCAGTTTGTTGGCACCGATGGCCAGCCGTTCGCGGCTCCAGTCAGCAACGAAAACGGGGTTCAGGGGCGCACCCGGCGCGAGCGACGCTATGTTCTCCTCAATGCGCAACCCCGCCGACGGATTGTCACGCGCTTCGGCAGCCACGGCGATCAAGGCACTGTGGTTTTCCTTACCGTGACCCTGTACAAATTCATTGCGGGTGATGAGGCCAACCGAGCCCGCAGGCAAATCGATCATATAGTTGGTGTTCTTGCCGCCGGTATCGTCGAAACTCGAATCGATAATCTCATTCACCGGCGCGCGACTTTTTACATAATGTCCGCCGGTGCCCTTTTCAAAGCGACAGCGGCTGACGGTAAGTTTGCCGTAACCCCCGATATAGATTGAATGTGCGCAGCCGCTCTCTGGGCAGCCGCCGAGACCTGAAAATGTCGAGCGTTCAATCGTAATCACGCCGCGTTCATATGCGCCCGTTAAGATGCCCTGCTGGGAATTGCGGAAAGTCGAGCGGACGACCCGCAAATCGCCCCATTCGAGGCGGATGCCCGCGCCATTGCCGTCGCGCACGCGGATATTCTGAAAAATGATGCCGTCGATGGTCGCGTTCATGCCGTTGAGCACCAAGGTTGCCTTGTCCCCGCAGGCGCCGCCGTCAAAGATCACGGTGGATGGCGTTGCGGCGCGGAGCGTCAGATTCTGACCGCCAAAGACAGCGCAATCCTTGTAGGTGCCGGGTGCGACGATAACTGTGCCCTCACCCTTGCCAATGGCGGTAAAAGCATCCGACAAACGGCCATAGGTTTGCCCTGTTTCCTGCACGGTGAACGAACCGCCGCCTGCCGCAAAAGCCGACTCGGACACAACGCAAAACAGCCAAAAAATCACGCTTAACTTCACTAGATTCACGGGGTTCGCCTTTTGTGCGTGAACTTAGGGGCGGAAAGACTCCGGCCCCTTGCTTGGCGCGAATGCTGACACAAGCGGCGCGCGTAGGACAGCGAAAAATCGGTTTCTGCGGCCTTATCTAATATGAAGTGCGGGCCTTTCCATGACTGGATTGCATTAACGTCCCGCGTTGGGACGCGCGGGGGTGCTGCATTGCGGGTCAGTAAATCTTCCGTTAACAAAAACATCGACGGAGATGCTTGATGTGAAGCCGTCGCCCGGAAGGGTTCAGTTGTTTGGGGGTCGTTTTTATGAAGACGTTGGGAAAAATTCTGTCGCGCACTGCCGTGACCGCACTTGTGATTTGCCTCGCATCGCCATCATTGGCGGCGACAATCACCTATACGCTGACAGGCACGGGATCAGCGACAATTGGCAACGCCGCTCAGTCGGGCGCGTTCACGGCTACGGGTGTTGGTGACACGGCCAACGTCGGATTTCCGTTCGGCGCCAACGTGCCAACCGTGCCGTTATCGTCGTTCACAATCACGTTCGGCAGCACCGTCTACACGGCGACAAACCCAATTCGGTTTTTTGTGAACAACAACAACGGAATTGCCGGGTTCAACGACACTACCACACAGGATGTGCTGAATTTTTCATCCGGTGTGTTCCTGATCTACAACAACATTTCAAACGCCGGACCTATTGCCGCGACGGGAGGATTCACAAGTGTTCTCGCGACGAATGCTGGCGCTTTGAACTGGACAGCACCGCCTAGCGGGATCCTAGCGTTTCGAGCTGTTGTTGGTGCCGCGCCTGCGGTTCCTGAACCCACAACTTGGGGGTTGATGGTGGCTGGCTTCGGGATTGTTGGCGGTGCACTGCGTCGTCAGCGACCACGCATTGGCGTCGCCTAATCAAGATTAGGTCGCAGCCAACGGCGTGCCGTGTCGGGATCGACACCACGCCGTTTGGTATAGTCCGCCAGCTGATCTTCGCCTACGCGCGCGACGCCGAAATATTCGGCTTCCGGATGGCCAAAGTAGAAGCCTGAGACCGCTGCGGTGGGCAGCATGGCAAAGGATTCGGTCAGCGTCAGGCCGGTGTTTGCGGGCGCATCAAGCATGTCGAACAGGATCGGTTTCAGGCTGTGGTCCGGGCACGCCGGATAACCAGGGGCCGGGCGGATGCCGCGATACTCTTCCTTGATCAGTGCCTCATTGGTCAGCTGTTCGCCGGGTGCGTAGCCCCATAATGTCTGGCGGACATGCTGGTGCAAGCGTTCGGCAAAGGCTTCGGCGAAACGGTCGGCAAGTGCTTTGAGAAGAATGTCCGAATAATCGTCCTTGTCGGCCTGAAACCGCGCGAGATGCGGTTCAATCCCGTGGATGCCGACGGCAAAGCCGCCGATCCAGTCACCGTCATGGTCGATGAAATCAGCGAGGCACATGTTGGGGCGGCCTTCGCGCTTCGCGATCTGCTGGCGGAGGAAGGGGAGGCGGATGTGAGCGAAGTCGGCGGAAGGGGAAGGGGCCACCCCCGGCCCCTCCACGAAGGCGTGGAGGGGAGAAGTGAGTGCACTGTAACTCCCCTTCGGCCCTTGCTGGAGGGGTTGGGGGTGGCCCCCTTCACTTACATGAACGATCACGTCATCGCCCTCGCGCCGACAGGGCCAAAGCCCTACGACCCCACGCGCGGTCAGCCATTTTTCGTCGATCAGCTTTTTGAGCATCGCTTGGGCGTCAACCCATAGCGCTTGTGCCGCTTCGCCGACGACATCATCGGTCAGGATCGCGGGATAATTCCCATGCAGTTCCCATGCGCGGAAAAATGGCGTCCAGTCGATCACGTCGGCGAGGTCCGCCAAATCCCAGCTGTCAAACACATGCAAACCGGGCTGCTCGGGTGGTGGCGGCTTGATGTGCATGTCCGTTGGAAACGCGTTCTCGCGCGCGTCTTCGATGACGATCAGTGCATTCTGCCCTTTGCTCGAGCGGATTTCGCGGACGTGGGCGTAATCGTCGGCAAAGGTTTTGACATAGGCATCGCGACCGGTGTCGCTGACCAGCGCGGTCGCCACACCCACCGCGCGGCTGGCGTCGAGAACGTGGATGACCGGGCCGCCATAGGCCTCATCGATGCGCAATGCGGTGTGCACTTTCGACGTCGTCGCGCCGCCGATGAGCAATGGCATCGACATGCCCGCACGCTGCATTTCCTCGGCGACCGTCACCATTTCGTCGAGACTTGGCGTGATCAGCCCCGACAGGCCGATGATGTCGGCGTCATTCTCGTTCGCGGCTTCGAGGATTTTGGTCCACGGCACCATCACGCCCAAGTCAATGACTTCATAACCGTTGCACTGGAGCACGACGCCGACGATGTTCTTGCCGATGTCATGGACGTCGCCTTTGACCGTCGCCATGATGATCTTGCCCTTGGCACGCGCGCCGGGTTCCTTCGCCGCTTCGATGAAGGGGATCAGGTGCGCGACCGCTTTTTTCATCACGCGCGCTGATTTGACGACTTGGGGGAGGAACATTTTGCCCGAACCGAATAAGTCGCCGACGACATTCATGCCGTCCATCAATGGACCTTCGATGACTTCGATGGGACGGGGGAAAAGCTGGCGGCATTCCTCGGTATCGTCGACGACATACATGTCGATGCCTTTGACGAGCGCATGTTCGAGGCGTTTGGTGACATGCCAGCCGCGCCATTCCTGAGCAGCCTTTTCGGTCGCCACGTCCGTGCCACGGTATTTTTCGGCAAGTGTGACGAGCCGTTCGGTCGGTGTTTCGTTATCGTTGCGCGCGGGCCTATTGAGAATCACATCCTCGCACGCTTCGCGCAGCACGGGGTCGATCGCGTCATAGATGTCGAGCTGTCCGGCATTGACGATTGCCATGTCGAGGCCCGCCGGGATCGCGTGATAGAGGAACACAGAGTGCATCGCGCGGCGCACCGGCTCGTTGCCGCGAAAGCTGAATGAGAGGTTCGACAGGCCACCTGAGAAATGGACATGCGGGCAGCGCTTCTTGATCTCGCGCACGCCTTCGATGAAGTCGACAGCGTAGTTATTATGCTCTTCGATGCCCGTCGCGACGGCAAAGATGTTGGGATCAAAGATGATGTCTTCGGGCGGAAAGCCGATGCCGATGAGGAGTCTGTAAGCGCGTTCACAGATTTCCACTTTGCGCAATTCTGTATCGGCTTGGCCCGTCTCATCGAACGCCATGACGACAACCGAGGCGCCGTAATTCATGCACTTTTTTGCCTGCTCGAGGAACTGCGCTTCGCCTTCCTTCATGCTGATCGAATTGACGATGGGCTTGCCGCTGACGCATTTCAGCCCCGCTTCGATGACCGACCATTTTGAGCTGTCGATCATGAACGGCACGCGCGCGATGTCGGGTTCCGCCGCGATCAGCTTGACGAAGGTTTCCATGGCGACGAGCGAGTCGAGCAGCCCTTCGTCCATGTTGATGTCGATGATCTGTGCGCCGTTTTCGACCTGCTGGCGCGCGACCTCGACTGCGGCGGGATAGTCGCCCGCCATGATGAGTTTCTTGAACGCCGCCGAGCCCGTGACGTTGGTGCGCTCGCCGATGTTGACGAAGGAAGGGACAGGAACTGTGCTCACAAAAAATCCGTTCGGGCTGAGCTTGTCGAAGCCCTGTACTTCTCGTCAGCCCAACAAGAAGAAAGGCAACCCTTCGACAAGCTCAGGGCAAACGGTTTTATTCTCAACTATGCGGCCAACATCATCGGCTCAAGGCCCGCAAGTCGTGTTGCAACCGGCGGCGGCGTAACGGTCCGTGCGGGCAATCCCAGAACGGCTTTTGCCATCGCGGAAATATGCGCAGGCGTAGAGCCACAACAGCCGCCGAGAATGTTGACCTGCCCCGCGTCGGCCCATTCCTTGACCAGCGCCGCTGTTTCGTGCGGCAGTTCGTCATATTCGCCAAGATCGTTGGGGAGCCCTGCGTTCGGGTAAACCATGATCAATGTGTCGGCGATGGCGCTCAGCACTTTGACATGCGGGCGCAGCTGCTGCGCGCCGAACGAACAGTTTAGGCCAATCGTCAGCGGCTTGGCATGACGGACGGCATACCAGAAGGCCTCGACCGTGTGGCCTGACAGGTTGCGGCCCGACAGGTCGGTGAGCGTCATCGAGATCATCATCGGGATTTCGCGGCCCAGCGCCTCCTCGGCCTCAAGCACCGCCATCACGCCTGCCTTGGCATTCAGCGTGTCGAACACGGTTTCGATAAGGATGAAATCGACGCCGCCTTCAACGAGGGCATCGACTTGTTCGCGATAGACATCCTTCAAATAGTCGAAATCAATCTCGCGATAGCCGGGGTCGTTGACGTCGGGGCTGAGCGAGAGCGTCTTGTTCGTTGGCCCGATCGCGCCCGCGACGAAACGCGGACGGCCATCCTTCGCTTCATACTCATCCGCAGCTTTCCGCGCGATCTGCGCCGACGCGATGTTGATTTCGCGCACCAGATGTTCGGCGGCATAATCGGCTTGGCTGATCTTGTTCGCGCTGAAGGTGTTGGTCGACACAATGTCCGACCCCGCGTCGAGATAGGCGCGGGTAATTGTGTCGGGCACGTCAGGCTTCGTCAGCGCGAGAATGTCATTGTTTCCCTTGGCGTCCTTGGCCAGCGCGAGATCGCCCATATAATCGGCTTCAGCGAGTTTCCAGTTCTGGATTTCGGTCCCGAACGCCCCGTCCGTGATGAGGATGCGCTTCGACGCGGCGTCAAGAAAGCGTTCGCGGATGCTGGTCATGCAGCTTTCTCCAATGACGTTGCGGCGGCGCGGAGGCCGAGCAGATGACAGATTGCATAGCTCAGTTCGGACCGGTTGAGTGTATAGAAATGGAATTGCTTAACGCCGCCCGCATAGAGGCGGCGGCACAGTTCGGCGGCAATCGTCGCGGCCACCAGTTGCCGTGCTTGCGGATGATCGTCGAGCCCTTCAAACAGCCGCCCCATCCATGCCGGAACTGACGTGCCGGTCATCGCCGACATCTTTTTAATCGCGGCAAAGCTGCTGACCGGCATAATGCCTGGAACGATTTCGGCGTCGATCCCGGCGGCGGCGGCGGCATCGCGAAAACGGAAGAAAGTTTCGGGTTCGAAGAAAAACTGACTGATCCCGCGCGAGGCGCCAGCGTCAAGTTTGCGTTTGAAATTGTCCAGGTCTGATTGCGGACTCAACGCATCGGGATGTGTTTCGGGGTAGGCGCTGACTGAGATTTCGAACGGGTGGCGCTTGCGCAACCCTTCGACCAGTTCGGCGGCGCCCGCATAGCCTTGCGGGTGGGCTTCAAATGCTTTGCCGACAGTGGGCGGATCGCCGCGAAGCGCGACGATGTGGCGCACGCCCGCTTCCCAATAGGCATCCGCAATTTCGGCAATCTCATCCTGCGTGGCTTCGACACAAGTCAGGTGCGCGGCGGCGGGAATCGACGTCTCTTTGGCAATGCGCGCAACGGTGTTGTGCGTCCGTTCGCGCGTTGATCCGCCTGCGCCATAAGTCACCGAAACAAAGCGCGGGCCCAGGGGGCTGAGCGTTTCGATAGATGACCAAAGCGTTGCTTCCATTGCTTCAGTCTTGGGCGGAAAGAACTCGAACGATACCTCGGCATCGCCCGCAAGGTCGGCGAACAATGGAGCGGCCAGCGCGCGGCGTGCTTCTTCGAGTTGCGATAAGGTGATCGTCATGCAGCAAGTGCCTTGGGTTGTGACGGGCGTGTGCCCAGCCAGAGTTTGACAGTCAGTTCGCCACCGTCGAGCGTTTCGGTTGTGGTGAGCGCAAGCCCTGCTGCCGCGAACCATCCGGCAATCTGAGCATCCGAAAAACCAAGGCGAGCATGCGCATCTTGAGCGCGCAATTCCTCGCGCTCGTGCGGTGCGAAATCGGCGATAAGCAGGCGACCCCTTGGCGCAAGCAGGCGCGCTGCTTCGGCGATAGCGGCCTCGGGCGCGGGGATGAAGTGCAGCACTTGGTGAAGGATGACAGTGTCGGCTGATCTATCGTTCAGGGGTAAAGCGCTGATGTCCCCCTGCCGCAATTCCCACCCATTGTGACCGTCAAGTTTGGCGCGTGCGAGCCGCAGCATTTCGGGGCTGCGGTCAACGCCAATGGCATGCTCGGCCAAGGGTCCGAAGAGTTCGATCATCCGACCGGTGCCTGTACCAATGTCGACAAGTCGACCGACTGAACCGCCAATCATCGCAAACATTCGGGCTTCCACCGCACTGTCAGCGACATGCAGCGAGCGGATCGCATCCCATTGTTCGGCATGTCCGGCAAAATATTGTGCGGCTGCAGCGGCGCGATCAGCGCGAACTGCGGCAAGACGAGCGGTGTCGGCTTTGGTCCAATGATCGCCTTCGTTCTGTGTCGCGGCATCGAGCAGCGCGAACAGCGGCACCGCCAGCGGTGATGGAGCGGGCGCGAGGAAAACCCAGCTGCCTTCCTTGCGACGGATGGCGAGCCCTGAATCGACGAGAATGCGGACATGGCGCGAGACGCGCGGCTGACTTTGCCCCAGAACTTGGGCAAGTTCGCCTACCGATAGTTCCATGTCGCGCAAAAGAGCGACGATCCGTAGCCGTGTCGGATCAGCGAGAGCGCGGAACATGTCGATCATCGGAACCATAAATCAACATATAAAGAATTCTTTATATGTGGTCAACCAGTCATACGCCGACCGCATATTGCCAAGTGCCGCGCGACCCTATATTTCGCCGCCCTGTCGTCGCGAAGGCGCGCCGACCGGAATTTCTTTAGGAGGGAAAGCCAATGAAGAAGACAATCGCACTCGTCGCCGTTCTTGCAGCATCAATGGGCCTCGCTGCCTGCAGCCCCAAGGCCGCCAACGAAACCGCCGAAGCCGGCAACGCCATGATGTCGGACGTCAACGCAACAACGGCCGACGCCATGAACACTGTCGATGCCGCGACCGACAACGCCATGGGCGCCGTTGCCAACACGGCAGATGCCGCTGGCAACAAGATCGAATCCGCTGCCGACAAAATGAAGGCCGCAACCGGCGACGCGATGTCGACTGCCGGCAACAAAATGGAAGCCGCTGGCGACGCGATGAAGAAGTAAGTCTTCGCGTTTAATTTCGACAAAGGGGCTGCCGGAAACGGTGGCCCCTTTTTTATTGTGCGACTTGCGGGCATAAGGTGCCGATGCGGTATCTGATTTTGTCTTTGATGCTTTCGGCATGCGGCTCGCCGAGCGCAGATAGTGTTGGCGGGGTGAGCCGAAGCGAGGCCGAGGCGCTGAATGACGCGGCCGAAATGTTGGATGCGAACGCGGTGGTGCCGGTGGTTGTGGAAAATGGGGTGACCGCGCGGTAACGGGTTGCTGGTGGGTGTCCAATTACAGGACTGAATCCATGAAATTGGGTTAATAAATCCTTGCCAAGCTCCCCGCCCTCCCGCATCAATATTCCAGTCGCGTTACTGGTGCCGAGTTTCAACAATAGAAACCGCACGATGTTGAATGATTCCGGAGACGAAACCCGTCTCCTGTTTTAACATGGGGAATAGATCATGCATAATTTTTTGACGGTAAATTTCGCGCACCGTGCCAGTCTGCTTGCGACTAGCGCCCGATGCTCGCTTGCGGTTCTTGCGGTCGCCGCGTTGGCGCCTGTGGCTCAGGCCGCCCAGATCATCACAGTCGGACCGAACGTGAACGTCAGCCAACTTCTTGGGAATCAGTCGGAAACGTCGATTGCAATTAATCGCGTCAACACCGACCTTATCACGATCGGGGCCAATAATCTGGGTCCGGGTTCCGATTTGTTCCTCCGCTACAGCAACAACGGCGGCACCACGTGGAACACCAGCTCGTTTAACCCGACCGCTTGCTGTGACACATGGATGGGTGCCGACAGTTTCGGCAATATGTATCTTTCCTATTTGGCTGGGTCCGGCAGCTTCAACACTGCTATTGCGCGCAGCACCGACGGTGGCGCCAACTACACATTAATCGCCAACATCGCGGGCAGCTCGGATCATCCCGAACTCGCCGTTGGTCCGGGCACGGTAGGCGGCACCACCAGTATCTTTGTCCGCGACTCGACCACGGGGAACCGCGTTATCAGCGGCACCTCGACAGGTCTGGGCGCTACGTCCGCGTTCACTGCGCAAACAGCTGGCCTCGGCAGCGGCAATTTCGGTTCGACAGCAGTCGGCCCCGGGGGGCGGACGATCTTTACGTCGATGAACCCGGCGGGCGGCGTTGGCCCCGCCAGCATGACGCTGCGCTATGATGCGGACGGCACCGGCCCCGGCGGCTATGTTACGCAAAGCACCATTACGACGAACGTCGGTGGTTTCCGCCCCATTCCGGCGCAACCCAGCCGCACGATTGATGCGCAAGTCGATTTGAAATATGATTTTTCGGGTGGGGCGAACAACGGCAGCCTTTATATGCTCTACACACAGGCGGCCAATACCACCACGAACGATACCAACATCGTTTTCCGCCGGTCGACCGACAATGGATTGACCTTCACCAACGAACTGAAAATAAACGATGACGTCAGCACGATGTCGCAGTTTTTTGGTCGTCTGGCCGTCGATCAAAAAACCGGCTGGCTGGCATCGGTTTGGTATGACGCCCGCAACTCGGCTGCCAACAACACTGTCGAACTATGGGGATCGTTCAGCTTTGACGGCGGCTTTAGCTGGGCGTCGAATTTCAAGATCAGTGACGGCATCACCAGCTGCCTTGCTGCGACGATCGGCAATGACGGCAACGAGTGCGGTGACTATATTGCTTTGGACTTTTTCGATGGCAAACTCGTCACCTCATGGGCTGACTCATCCAACTCCACCGGCAACAATCCCAATGGCACACGCGGCTTGGACGTTTATTTTTCCAAGGTGACGGTCACGAACGCGGTTCCAGCGGTGCCCGAGCCGACGACTTGGGCGTTCATGATCCTTGGCTTTGGCTTGGTCGGGATGCAGATGCGTCGGTCGGCAACGGGAAAGTTGACGCGTGCCGCCATCTGATCGGTATAGCCTGACAATCGATGACGCGTAGACATCCCAAATGTCATGAGTCACAAAAAAGGACCGGAGGATTATTCCTTCGGCCCTTTTTTTCTGTGTAGCGAGCGACGGCAAAGCCGCCGCTTTTCGTCGGTCGGGATCAGAAGCTGAGCGCTTCCGCCCCGCCGTCCGTTCTGATTTCGTGTCGGGGCCAGCAACGCTGGCCCCTGTTCGAAATCAGAAGTCCATACCGCCCATGCCGCCCATGCCGCCGCCCATACCGCCGCCCATGGCCGGAGCCTTGTCTTCGGGCGCTTCGGACACGGCCGCTTCGGTCGTGATCAGGAGACCGGCAACGCTGGCCGCATCCTGAAGCGCCGTGCGGACGACTTTGGTCGGGTCGATGACACCGGCCTGCAGAAGGTTTGCATACTCGTCAGTCGAGGCATTAAACCCGATGTGTGTAGCACTCTCACCATCAAGTGTCCGACCGGCAGCGATTGCAATTGTCCAGCCAGAACCGTCGAGCAGCTTTCCAGCAATAACACCACCATCATGACCAGCGTTCAAAACGATCTGGCGGAGTGGCGTTTGAATTGCCTTCCGAATGATATCGATGCCGCGGGTCTGGTCGTCGTTAACACCCTTCATGCCTTCAAGAGCACTAGTCGCATAAAGCAGCGCGGTGCCGCCACCGGGGACGATGCCTTCTTCGACAGCAGCACGGGTTGCATGGAGCGCATCGTCGACGCGGTCCTTGCGTTCCTTGACTTCGACTTCCGACGCGCCACCAACCTTGATGACTGCAACGCCGCCGGCAAGTTTGGCAAGACGCTCCTGGAGCTTTTCCTTGTCATAGTCGCTGGT
>JANOVZ010000075.1:0-58120 GCA_031417655.1 Sphingomonas sp.
GACGAACACTCGGTCATCGCCCTCGGGCGTCCCCGAATACAGATAAATCTGTGTGCTGAACGCCGTCGCGCGGTCCCCGCTCAACCAATAGGTATAGGCCGTGCCGCCCGATTGGCCGATCCGCTCATCGGTCACGCCATAGATCACCGTCGTGCCCACCGCGCCGACCGCGCCCGACAGTGCATACTGTGTGCTTGGTTACTACCCCTCTGATCGCGTTCTCGATGAGACTAATCGGTCCTTGATTGGAGCAGGTTCTCTGACTTTCCGGGGGAGGCACTCGGCCTGCGGCCTTGAGGTCAAACGGAATATCCAAGTTCCCGCGCCTTATCAGTGATCAGCGCGAACTTCTTGGCGAAGTCGTCGGCTTGCGACGGGCGCTGGTCCGCATATTCTTCGTCCCAGCCCCTTACCACAGCAAGCCAGCTATCAATCAGCGCCGACACACGCTCTGGCTCGCCGACACACGCCGCCGCAACGCCGACAAGCGGGCGATCACTACTGTTGTTTAACAAGGGATGTGGACCAGGCTCGCCCATCGGATCATTAAGCCCCTGTGAAAGCGCCACGGGATCGGCATAGCGTTTATACCAAGTCCACCCGTCAGCCTCCAGCATCGCCTCGATCCGCGTAACTGTCTCCGCAACATCCGCCTCCAGATGATCGAAGCGTAAGCATAACTCACGGTCGCGCGATGGGTCGAACGCCAAGTAATTGCCGAATGCGCTAACACCGCGATATATGGTAGGGCGATATTTCTCGCCATAATTCGGGTGAAGGGCGGCATGGACTGCTGCAACTGCATCACTTCGCAATCCTAGACCGTAGCCGCCTTCAAAATATCCGGCTTCCCACTTCTCGCCGGTGGCGAGTGGGTAAGAACTCCAGCTAAAATCTTCAAAGCCAGACAGAGTCTTGCGGATAAATACGTCGCGCGATTTGATGAACTTGAACCCATGCGCCGTCATGAACGGATCAAGAGCCGCGACAAGTGTGCGGTCCGGCTGCTTCATTTTGGCCACCATGTGGTTGGAAGGGTCGGACCGTTGATCCGCTGAACATCAAGCGGACCGATAGGAGACTTCGCAAAAAGACCTATAGCACGACCGTTGTTTCCGACTATTTGCCCACCATTCTTCAACAAATAGGGAAAATGCTCGGCCTGCCTCGCCGTCAGCGATACGCCTTCATGCAGCTTGAACTCCAACGCTCCCAGCCCACCGGTTGTGCGGTTGCCAGCAAGATCAAGCACCGTCCTACCAGGAAGCAGATTGCCCGCATCATCGAACGCCCGGACCGCGAGCCGCCGCACAGACTGACCAGCAACAAATGCCTCAGAGCGCGCCGCCGTTACCCCTACATTCTCAAACGCAATCCCCCGCATAAGAGGCGTTCCCCTCTCTGCGGCAACACTTGCGCGCCACGTCGCGATTGCCCGTGCCCCTTGGACGCCCGCAGCGGCAATGTTCAGCGCGCCATAGGCGAGCTCGCCGCGACCACCCGTGACGGGGTTGAGCACCGTTCCGCCGACCGTTGAGCGCATGTTAAAACTGCCATCGACAGCGCCTCGCGCCGAGGCAACACCATAATCGACGGCGACGAGCGTCCCGGCTGCTTGCGCGAACGACAAACTGCCGCCTGCTGCAAGAAGCGATCCCGCGCCATAAGCCGCGCCGACTCCTGTCATGACGGCAAGTCCGGCCCCTTCCGCCTTGAGCAGGAAAACGCCATCAGCACGCATTTGCGCACTTACGGCTGCATCAAGCCTTCCAATAAAATTGCGTCGATAGCGGAACGCATCTTCAATGACAGGATCATTCTTGGCATTGGGACGAGCGGATACTGCGCTTTGGTATGTTCGATAATCGTCGTCGAGTTGCGCTATATAGATTGGGTTGCGTACCATTGTGGCGCGGACAAAGCCGTTGCTTTTGCCCATTGGGTCAAGCGCCGGGAGATTGTTGGCTGATGGTGACCGTGCAGCGTCATCCGCCGCCTGCATTTGTGCGGCAATCGAGGCACGAACCGTTTGTTCGCGGCCGTTAAGGACCATCCGCGTGGAATCGAGCCCCGTAATTTGTAAAACGCCATCGTCGCCGATCAGACCGCGCATCGCATCAATAGAGGATGATCGCACGGCACTCGATAATGCACTTTGATTGACGATGATGCTGCCGCCGGGGGCTTTGGTCGTGGACTTGTTCACGTCCTTCCCCGATCTTGGCACCCCTTTCCCCACACCCCCCGCGACCAGATTCCCGATCGTGCTCCCGATCACATCGGGCAGTGTCGCGATGATGTTGTCGCCGAAGTCGGTGCCAGTGATGAGGGAGCGGGTGGCCGCGCCCGCGACGGCGCCTGCCATGCCGGTCAGGCCGGTATAGGCCGTGCCCTCAAGCGGATTGTTGAACTGCCCTTGGGCGTCGCGCGTGATGTCGAGTTTCAGCTCCTTGACGGCCCATTTTCCGACCTCGCTGACCACCCCGTTGAGCACGCCTGCGGCGGCAACGCCGACCCAGTCGAACTTCTTTTGCAAGCCCGTCGCTACGCTCACGCCTTGGGTCACCGCATTGCCCAGCGCGCCCTGCACCACCCGCGCGCCGAACGACGTGCCTGACAACGCCTTTCCAAGCGCCCCGCCGGCCTTGCCCAGCGCCGTCACCGCTTGCCCGACGCCGGCACCAACGCCTGCGCTCAGCGCCGACAGCGCCACTGCCTTGAAGCTGAACTTGTCCTGGATACCCGTGGCGACACCCACGCCCTGGCTGACCACCGAACCGACGGCCGCACTGGCGGCCACACTGCCCACCGCGCCCAGCTTGGCAATCGCCGGGATCAGCTGCGGCGCATAAACCGCGACCACCACCGCAATCACCACCAGCAATATCTGTCCGAACGCGCCGCAGTCACCCCCGCTCTTTGCAGCCACCGGTGCTGGATAGGCGGGGCTCGGGTCATTCAGCTGGAGGAACTTCCCCGCATCGTACGGGATGTAAGTGCTGGCGGTCTGGTGATTGCGCCACACGCCTTGGGGAATGGTCAGGCGCTGGCCTTCGGTCAGGCTCGCGTTGGCGCTCAGACCATTGGCCTCGGCAAGCTTGTACCACAGATCAGCATCGCCCCAGATCGCCTGTGCGATGCTCCGCACCGTATCGCCGCTGCGTACCATATACGCACTGCCGCTGGTATCGAGGTCGCCAATGCGCGGATCGTAGCGGTTTGAATAATGCCACATGTTGGTCCCGCCCATCCGGTACCAATTGTCGGTCCAGCGGTTCATCCACGTGCCGCCGTTGATGGTCTCGGTGCGGGCGATGCCCTGGCTCGCGGCATCATAGACATAACTCTGCGTGCCGCTCGTCGACCCGCCGCTCGTCACCGCACTGCTCACCAGCCCGAACGGATCGAGCGTATAGGTCGATGTCCCCGGCGAGGCCGCGCCCGTGCCGGTCACCGTGGCGCCGGTTTTGATGGCGCCCTCAAACCAGGTGAAGCTGTAATCGCTCGTCTGTGTCGTACCGCCCTGCATAGCCACGATCCTGCCAACCTGCCCCAGTAAGTAAAGACCATTTGTGTCGGTCAGGCTGTAGGTCGTGGTGATGTTGGCACCGCTTATCGGCGTCGTGATGGTTTGGGTCATCTGAGACTTGGCGTTGTAGGCCGAAGCCGTGCTGGTATAGGCATTCGTGGGCGGGGTGGAGGCTAAACCGTCGGTATGATCTAGTTGCGCCCGATTGGTCGCTCGACCCATATTGTCTCGAGTATAATTTACCGTTGTCGTATTACCACCGATAATAAGTACGCTGATATAGTATTGATCGAAAGGATCGAAATAACTTTCGATATAATCTGATACGCGTGCCTCAGACGTCAGTTGGCCGTCAACATTATAAACATATCCGGTCAACTGTGTTATCGGCACATATCCAAGCTGAACATCAAATTGAGTCGACTTGGTGCGCGACTGCGTGCGGTCTCCATTCGCATTGTACTGATACGCAGACGCGACGCCGTTGCTGTCGAGCATGATTTGGTTTGCGCTGAGCATGCCCTTGTCAATCGTGATCCGGTTCATCGCATCATAGGCAAACCAGTCGGTAAAGCTGCCCGCGCCTGAGCTATACGTCGTCACGCGCTTGCGGACATTGCCGACCGCGTCATAGTGAATGTCCAGCGATGCGCCCGGCGTGGTCGCTGCGACATCACTCCACGCGGTCACACGGCCCAGCCCATCAAAGGTCGCGCTCTGATCCTTCAGCACCACGGCACCGTTCACCAGCCGCTCGGACACCAGATTGCCATCGGCATCATTGGCAAAGGTCGTCACCCCACCCGCATTGGTCACTGTCTTGCGGTGGCCCGTGTTATAATAAGCCATGCTCCACGACGCGCCTGAGGCAATGTCGTGATACTCGATCATGCGCCCCGCCTTGTCATAACCAAACGCCGTCGTGTGACCGCCCAAATCCGTCTGCTCGATCAGGCGGCCAAAGCTGTCCTTGCGCTCAACCTTGGTCTTGGCATTGGCAAAAGTCGTCGTCGTGATCCAACCGCCGACCGTGCCAAGGCCCGTGGTCGCCAGCGCGCCGGTCCACACATACCCCATCGTCGTGACATCCCCGCCAAAGCCGCGCTGGCGGATGATCCGGCCCTGACCATCATAGTCAGTGGTCTCGGCATCGGGCGTGACATTATCGGGAAGCTTCAAAAAGCTGTTCCAGTGCCGCAACCGCTGGCCAAGGATGTCATAGCTGTAACTGTCGACAAACCCCGAAGGCTTGGTGATTTGGATGACGCGTCCCGCTTTATCAAAGCTCTGCTGTGTGGTGCGACCCAGACCGTCGACTAGCTTGCGGGCATCGCCATAGGCGTCAAATTGGGTTTCCCAGACCGATCCATCGGGGCGGAACGCCTTTAGCACCTTTGCCTCGGTCCCGTCGAAGCCGCTTCCAGCGAGAAGCGTGCGCGTCGTCGTATAGCCGTTCGCGTCCCGCGTCGCGACGAGGCGACCCGAAATATCGTAGAAATAATTCTCAGTCGGGCGTGCTGCTGTATCTTCAACGCCATTCTCTGCGGTCACCTTGACGGTTGGGCCCTTTTTCTGGATCAGCCGCCCCATCGCATTGTACGTGTAATCTGTGACGTTGCCGCGCGCGTCGGTTTCGGACACGACTTCACCATAGGCATTGTAGGTACGACTACGCTTGATCTGCACGGCGGCACCGGCGTTGATTATGCGGTTGGGCTCTTGGGTACCAGTCGCCTGGTTGCGCTTGTCATAGGTCGTGACAGTCGCGTTAAAAGATGTTTGATTGAAGCTGGTTAGCGCGCCGCTGCCCACGACACTGGTGATTGCCGAAGCATAAGCGGTTGCGGATTCATCACTTGCGCCCGCTGACGACAGCGTCAGCGTGGCGTTGCCGTTCGCGTCATACGCATAGAATTTCCATACGCCATCGCCGCTGTTCGATTTGATGACGCGTCCGGCATTATCATAGTCAAATCGTTCCTGAACCACGCCACCGACGGATTTCGTCGCGACCTCGCCAAACGCGTTATAGGTGTATGCTGTTGTCGGCCCCGTTGGGGTCCAGCCAATCGCAGCCATAGCCGACGCTTTAAATTGCTCAATGACTCGGCCGCCAATATCATAATATGTCTGCGTTCCTTCAAAATCAGTTAATGACTGATTATCTGAATTATAGCGAATGTAATAATCATGGGTGATACGTCCCGAGATATCATAATAATAATATCTATAGTTACTGCTTACATCTTGCAATGATACTAGTTTACCATAGACGTAATTGATTTTTGTAATACGGTTATCGGCACTTGAGTAACCCGATGCAAGATTTCCGACTGAACCTGCCCCGCCCGCCGCAGAGTTCGACGTTTCAGCACGTTCGACCATATGAACGACATTATTATTACTGTCATAATAGAAATAAGTTGCATGCCGTACGCTTGATGCACCGTTTGCATTGTAATCAGCGGCCACCGCATCCAACTGACGCTCAAGTCGACCTTGCAGGTCATATTGATAATTGATGGTGTCACCATTCGCTTCGATTTTTGCGGTGACGCTGCCAACGGCGTTGTAGGCATATTGAGCGGTCGATACTGTTGGAGCGCCGACGCTTAGGCCACCGAGCCCACTGACTGTCGCAGCGTCGACATTATGGCGATATTCGACCACGCGGCGCCCATTTTTGTCATAGACGAAATCCGTAATGCGGTCCGCAAGGTTGTTTTTGTAAGCAGCGAACAAGACATAGGGGTCACTTGATGTTGCGACATTTACCGCATCTGGAATCGGTGCTGACAGCCGCCAATCGCGAATGATATTGCCTTCATTGTCGCGATCAAAGAGCGTCATGTATTTGTTTTGATCGATTTTAGCAATTTCACGACCATTTCTATCGTAATAATGAAACACCGAGTTTCCGTTTCCGTCATACTCTCGGGTGATATTGCCATTCGCATTATATTGATTAGTATTGATAGCGATAATGGGTGTCGTCACAGTCGTATAGACTAATCCGTTGAGCACCCCCGTGAGGAGGTTACTTAGATTTGTCTGAACAAGGCGGTTATTACGATCATAAATAAATTGAGTCTCGCGGAAACTACCAGCACCGGATGGCGGCGATCCGATATTATAGGAAGAATGGATTTTCCGACTTATGATGTTATTGTTACTGTCAAAAACCCATGTTGTGAGTGTGTCGCTCGCGGAAATTTCAGCAATCTTACGATTATTATCATCATAATAATTATAGGTTTTTCCGCCGTCTGGCGCCGTAATGAGAATGATGTTGCCACGCCTGTCATACACATAAGATGTGATCGGTGTGTAGCTCGTCTGGTAGGTCGGATCTATCTTTTGGATCATGCGGTCGAGCTTATCGTAAGCATATGTCGTTGTGAGCCGTAATTCCGGTGCAAGATTAGAGCCGACAATTTGCGAAATGACATTACCACGTGCATCGTTGTTAAACGTCGTCAACACATACCCCGAGATCAACGCCCCGTCGCTGTTAAAAGAGTTTTGGTTTACTGAACTATAGATTAAAATCCCTCGTTTATCATAATAATATTGAATAGCACCGCCGAGTTTATTCGTATTTTGAGAGCGATTTCCGAACGAGTTATAATAGTTTAATTCAATGGCGCCAACGGCATCGGTCGTCGATGTGACCCGATCAAGCTTGTCGCGACCGAACGTCGTGGTCGCATCTTTTGCGTCGATGGTGACAGTCGGCGGTACCGTTACTGACACGCTCGTAAAGTTATTCGCTCGGTTATAATAACGCTTAACCGAAGAAACGGCATCGCCAATCGCATAGGCCGTTTCAGTGACATAGCCTTCAGGATCCATTTGCTTGATCAGGCGATCAATACCATCATAATAGAAATAGCCCGAATTTCCGCGCGGATCGATAATCTTCACGCGGTTGCCACGCGTGTCATATTGATATGTCGTCGTGGCATTCCCCAGTGCGTCGAGTGGCACCGTCTCCGTAAGCATTCGACCGAGATTGTCAAAGGTGCGTGTGTTCACCCACCCACGCGGATCCGTCACAGAGATAAGCCGGCCCAACGCATCATAAGCGGAATAGGTATATCGCGCCTCCGCCGTGTTGTGAGCCTGTACCTCTGTGACGATGCGACCAAGGGCGTCAAACACACGCAAGGTCACGGCCTCATCTGCGGTGCCAAATGCAACCGTCGTTGATCGGATCGCGCCCGCCTCATCCAAAACAAAATGTGTTACCGATCCTGTCGCGTCGGTGATGTCAGTGAGCCGGTTCGCGCCATCATAGGCGTAAGTCGTGATCACGGCATCTGCGGGATCGCCCGCCGGCACCAGCGCGTCGAGCGTCGTCTTTGTTGCTGCGTTGTCGATGACGACAGCAGCTGCATAGCGTAATGACTTGAGGGCATTGTTCGCGCCGTCATAGATCGTCTTCGTAACATAGCCTTCGCCATCGATGGCATAGGCTGCGCGGCCATCGCCGTCATAAAGCGTACGGTTGATCCGGTCGCTGGCCGATGCCGCGACATTGCCGGTCACCTGTGCCGCTGTGATCTTGTTTGCGAAACCCGATAGGGTAGCGGCGGCAATTCTGGCCACGTATTGCCGGGACCATATGATGCGGCCTTCATTGTCATAGCCGTTTTCAGTGATCTCGCCCTCGGCATTGACCCTAAACTGTAACCGGTTTTCAGAATCGTAAACGAACCGCGTGACCCGCGTGAGCGCGTCCGATATTGCAATCTGATTATTGTTTTCATCCCACACATAAGTGGTGATGACATTGAGATTACCCTGATCCTCCGTCTTTTTGGTAAGGCGGCCCATCGTGTCATAATCGTAGGATGTGGTGCGGGCCTTTGTTACATCCGCAATGCCTGTCGCCACGTTGACGACGACACCTTCTGTCATCGCAGCGACCTTGCCGTCCGCGCGGTAGGTGAAGAGGGTGGCAATGTTGAGCTTACCGACACCATAATCTTGAATCAGCTGGACCTTCTGGCCCTTCAGGTCGTAGACAAATTTGGTTACGATACCGCCAGCATCGGTGACCTGCATTTGCTGGCCCTTGGCATCATAGGCATAGGTGGTGGTCAGATTGAGCTTTCCCACCGCCGCGCCATAATCTTCGATCCGGGTCAGCACGCGACCGACAGCATCATAGGTGTAATGGGTACCGACCCCCTTGGCATCGATGACGTCAATCAGGCGGTCGGCATTGTCGTAGATGTTTTCGACTTGCTTGCCGTTTGCGTCGTAAATTGTTTTTAGATTGCCGTTCTTGTCATAGCTATAGCTCTTGATCCGCCCTGCACCGTCGCTGATTTGGATCGTCTGGCCATAAGCATTCTTCTTGACTGACGATTGAACGCCTTCGGACGTTGTGGTCGTTGTCGTGCGATTGAACAGGTCATAGCTGAAGCTGGTGATTTTGCCGTTGCGATCCGTTTGCTGGATCATATTGGATCGAGCGTCATACCCATAATAGGTTGAACGCGATCCGCCCGACGTATCGATATGCCGGGTCAACCGGCTGGCACGGTCATAAGAATAGAAGTTGCCACGGTAATCGGTGTTGTTAAAAAAATCCGCAGTTTTTCGACCAACAGCGTCGTAGCTGTGCGTTAACCGGATTGATCCAGTCCCATTGCCGTTAAGTGCTTGATATTCCGTATATTGCAGGCCGCGCCGATAATAATCAACTGTGCTCACGTCGAGATCATAGGCCGCCGTTCCGGTCGGACTGTTCACGCCGCTGAGTTCACCGAAACTGTTATACGACAATTGCCGGACATTGCTGGCCGTCGGTGATCCGACATAGAAGGGACTATATTCGTTTATCAGCAATCCGCGATTGTCGTAAGCATATTGGGTGCGGCTATCGGCGGTCGTATTGGCAATCGCAGCGACGGCATTGGTAACCGCAGTCGTCAACAGACCGCCCGTCAAGGTTGACAATGTGCCCGCCACAATCCGCGCGCCATAGACAATGACGTCGCTGCGCCCCTCTAAGACAGTATAGCGATATTCCGTAACCTCACCGAGCGCGTTGATCTGAAACCGCAGTTGGCCATCACCATCGTAATAGAAGAGCGTTTTGTTACCCGTGGCACCGATGCCGTCGGGGTCGATCCGGCTGATCAGGCGATCAGCAACGTCATAAGCATAGCGGATGCCATAAACATTAATGGCGTTTGAGACCTCGGTATCGGTCGGGGACGCACTTAGTGTCGCGCTGCCGATGCCGCCGACGCTGCCGATCAACCTGCCCTTGACATCATAACGGAACCGTTCGGTCCGGGTTTCGCTTGAAATATTCTCGAACACGGTCTGGGCCGTCAGTCGACCGCGCGTATCGTAAGTGTAGGCGGTCGTTTCGGTGCCATTGGCCAGTGTCCGGACGCGCGACGTGACTTGTCCCGCGACATTTCGGTAATAGCGTGTCGCCTCCAGTGTGCCCGATGCCGCGGGTAGGGTGGCGAGCGTGTAGGCCGTGTTCGCTGCGACGAGCTGGCCCCGGACTTCCTGATCGACGTCGCCGCGCGCGGTGTAGTGATAACGCGTGACGTTCCCTTCGCCGTCAATGCTTGCGCCGACATTGCCGCGACCGTCGTAAAGCGAGTAATTGTGGATGTCGGCGGCGGGCGCCGTCGTCGCACCTATCCTGAGCTGGGCGAGCGTGGCCGTGCGCCAGAATGCGGGCTGCAAAGCGCTCGCAAGGTCGTTGCCGGCAACCACTGCATAACGGATCGTCTCCGTCTTGCGCCCGACTTTGTCATAGATATTTTCGGTGAGATAACCGTCCTCATCGAGCGTCGCGATAAGGAGGCCGTCATTGTCATAGATGTTGCGCGTCGCCCGATCATTGCTGTCCAACGCTGTCGGCAACACCAGCGCTATCGGCGGTGTCACCTTATAGGCTTCGACGCTTGGCAGGGTGTTGTAATAACGCGTCGTCGCTGTCAGACGCAATGCCCCGTCATAATCGAACTTCACCACTGCCCCCGCAGCGTTGATCGTTTCGATCAGCTTGCCCGCTTTGTCATAGACATTCCATGTCCAGCGATCCGCCATCGTCGAGGTCGGTCGAACGCTGGCGACTTCGGTGTTTGTCATCGCGCCAGCCAGCGTCGTCAGCTGTGACGCGTTGAGCGCCACGCTGTAGCCAACGGTCGCGATCAAGCGATTGGCCGCGTCATATTTATATTCTGTCAGTGATCCATCACCATCGACTTGGGCAGTCATCCGGCTTTGCCGATCATAGAGATAATAGGCGTTCACCCCTACAGCATCAGTCTTGACGCGCAGCCGCCCGAGCGCGTCATAAACAAAACTTGTCGTGCCCGTGACGATCCCCGTGCCCGACACGACCGTGCTGATCATTTCTCCCGCAATATTATAGGTCGACGCCACCGTAACATCGTTCGGCGTCGTGACCGTGGTAATGCGTGTGCCATCGTTGATCGCGACGGTCGAGGCGACGCCGTAAACGTCGACCGCGCTGATAACGCGTCCCAACCCGTCGTAGATAAAGGTTTCAGCGACAGGTGCGGCTTCACCACCCAGCGCGTTTGTGCCGGATTGAAGTCGGCTGAGTAGTTTTCCGAACTGGTCATAGACGTATGTTGTCCGGCTCGCGTCGCCAAAGCCTGAACCAAAGCTGTTATTACCGTTGGAATCGACTTTTTCGAACGTCGTTACGGTCGTGACGTTCCCGCGAAAGTCATATGCCGTGTCAGTGCGCAAGACATTGGATTTGTCGGGCATGTTCGCAACACTGCGCCACGTCATCAATTCCGCTTCGGTCGAACCGGCAAGCGAATAAAGCACGGTATTGTAGTCGATCATGCTTGTCAGTTGGCCAACACCGTTGACTGTCGTCGCCGCAGTCTGCGACGATCCATCATAAAGATATTCGGTCACCCGGCCCTCGGCGCTGATCTTAAACCGCAAATGGTTTTCAGCGTCGTAGACATAGCGCGTCGTCATCGGACCGGTTGGCGCGACACCACCCACGCCATCGGGATCGATGCCAGTATAACGGGTCTCGGTCAGGACTTCATTCTTTGCCCCGTAAGTCCATTTGATGGTATTCAACGCGCCGTCCACACGCTCGACGACATTGCCCAGCAGGTCATAAAGATTGGCCTGATATTCGACCGCTAGGCTTGCATTCCCAACATCTGCCAAAGTATCGAATTTCATGATGCGAGCGATATCGCCCGTCGCGGTGTAGTCATATGTCGTTATGGTGGGGTTGCCTCCCACAGCGGCGGCAGGTTCTTCGATTTTTACCAGTCGCCCTGCGGTGTCATAAGTCATCTTTGACACGTTCGACATCGGATCGGTGATCGTCGTGATGGCATTGGTCGTGTCGTAGACAAAGCTTGTTGTTCGCGTGACACCAGTTGCCGAAAGCATGTCGAACTTGGACACTTTGCCCGCCGCATCATACGTTATCGTCAGCGACGTGCCGTCGTTCTGCGTGATCGTTTTAACCTGTTTAGCGGCGGCGCCTGTGGTTCCGACATAGGTATACTTGGTGACATTATCGCCCGGACTGAGATCGATGGTCACCGTGATAAGCCGGTTCGACGGGTCATAGGCATAGCGTGTCCGCGTGAGCGTTTTGTTCGCTGCTGTGGACACGTCGTAATAGGATGTAACGAGCGATGTCAGATTGTTGCCGGTGTAAGCTAGGGTCGTGAAGCCATTTTTTACAGGCGCTGCGCTGGTGTTATCGGCAGTAGTGATCTTCGTCAGGTTGCTGCCAGTATAATCATAGGTGATGGTATTACCGTCGGCGTCGGCGGCGCTCGTGATGCGTCCACCATTTGCATTATCAAATTTCTCGACGCGTCGCGACTTGCCTTCTGTCCAAGTAAAGACGTTCGACGCGATGGTCAGCGTGTCATCCCGATACGGATTTTCGGTGGCCTGATAACCAACGCTGGTCGAAATGAAGTTGAAGATGACGACCGAGCCATCCCAGTCCGTCAGCGTCGCCGTGCTTCCAGCTGAGTTGGCGGTACCCCCTAAAACAACCTTACGCTGACCATTGTGAAGCCAATTGTCGGTATCCCCTGCATAAGTGCCTCGGCTATTATAGGTGCGGTTGATGATGACATCAGGTCCCCGCCCGATCAAGATTTCATCGGTGTTCTGGATGATGAGATTACCGGTTGCGGCGTTAACCGTCACGCTGTCCGCAGCGCGTCCCAGCGCAGCACTGCCAAAATAACCATAACTGCCAAGAAGTGACCCCGAACTTCGTTCGAGGCCCAGACCGCCCGCCGTAACGATCGCTACCATATCCGCCATCTCCACGCACTGAGGGGAGCTGATTCCATCTCATGCACATAAGAAATCCGGCGTTCTCAAAATAAGTTTAGGACTTTTTTTGCAAATTCTCCCAAAGCAGCCACCAAGACGTCGATAAGGACGGGCGTATTACGTCTTTGGGCTTACGGGACGCCCGCTTTACAACAGGCTGATACTCTCACCGTCCACGCGCCAATGTTCGTCGTTGCTGGTCGTAATCACATCGATGGGCACGCCATGGCGAAGGCTCAGGTAAACATGCACTTCGCTGGGCACATCGCCAAATAAATGCGTGACGGTAATGCCCTGCAAATCTCCTTCATGGCGCGACGGCAGGATGAGCTCCGAACGGGCAAGCGGTTCAGTGACCAAAATATCACGACCGTCGGCGGACAACCGGAATCGCGAATGCGGACCCACCGCGATGTTGTCACCGACGTTGGCACGCCGCAGCACGTACCCGTCGAGCTGGCTCCCTACCGAGCCTGCCGTTGGTGGTATCGCGATCACCGTACGCGGCGTGAGGCCTGCCAACATTGCCATCGTCCTTGCCGCTCGGGCGAGCGCGTGGACGCGTGGCGACGGTGTGCCATCGCTTGTCTCGACAATAGGCGATCCGTCAGCGGCGAACGTGACAACGGCCAGTTCCCGGGCAGGCACTTCTGTGATGAACACAACTTCGTAGCCGCGCACCGTGACATCGACCGCCCAGCCGTCGGCCTGCTTGATGAGCGGATTGCCATCCAGATGCTCCCGGGCAAGCATCGCGGCCAAATCTAGATGAAACATCAAACTGCCGCGGGTCACGGCCCATGCCGCCGAATGGCGCAGCACATCAAGCGGATCGGGATCGTTAGTCATCTGGTGCTCCACGGCAGAATCGCGCACCTTATGCCCGCGTCGGTCGTTTGAGTCGATCGAGCTATATCCTAAGGATTGCACGATAAATACACTCTCCACCGCGCGCGCTGCAGCGATCCGAACGCTTTTGACAGCCGCGGAGCTGGACATGCTGGCCAACGCCGAACGGCTTTCCAATCAGGAACGCGCCGTTTTCGTACTGCTGGGCCAAGGCATGAAGCCCAAGGCGATCGGCTATGAACTCGCGGTATCGGTAAAGACCGTTGACACACACATTGCACGGATCCGCGCCAAACTGTGTAGCGCCAAACCAGTACCGCTTGCCGATCTACTGTTTCTCGCGCGGATGTGGGTTCGCGCCGGGCAGCTGTCGGGAAAATACTGACACGATTGATCGATAGCGGTTTGGTATACAACAGTAATGAGTGAGATTAATTCGATACGGTTGTTATCGGCGACGTCAGCCTCCGCAGCGGTTGGCGGCGGCAGTGCACCCGTTAGCGCTATGCTGCCGCAGATCGCTCGTGCGGCAACGATGATCGACGGTGCTTTGGGGACGTCGGTAAAAGGGTTGAGCGAAATGCTCGTTGAGGCCTTGGGCAGGGCTCGTGATCGCGTGGGCAGCGCGCAGCTTGAGTTCGCGATGCTCGATTTTGCGCGCGAGGCCAAAGCATTGGCGATTGGTAATCCTGATGCCGCAGGCGACGATATTGGCATGATCGTCGACAAGGCAATCGACTCGGGTACTGCCAGCTTAGGGGCGTTGCCTGATGTCGGGCTCACTCCGATTGATCGGGCCACGGCCTTTTTCGCAGCGGCGGCGCACACCGTGTCGGTCGCCCGCTCTGCTCCGCTCTATGATCCCGGCGTTTGTTAAAAGGAGTTTTTTCGTGCCTTCGATATTCGGTTTTAAAGTTGAAGCGCCTCGCCTCCCGTCGTGGAACGAAGTCAAGTCGACCGTTGCGCAGGGTGCCCAGCAAGCCACTCAACTTGGTCGCTCCGCGATTAGCCACGCGCGCAATCTTGGTCAGCAAGGGGCTGACCTTGGCCGTCGCGCCATTGCGGATCCCGAAGGCACAGTGCGGCAACTGGCGAAGTCGGCAAGGAGCGGTATCCACCAAGCCGAAACAGCCGTGAAGGGTGGCATTCGGGATGGCGTCATGTTTACAGGTCGTACGATCGGCCAAGGGGCCGAAATCGCACGTCGCGCCATTCCGGGCGACAGCCTGGCCGCGCGAACGGCGCGCGGCTTGATTACCGGCGCAGAACAAAAGGCACGCTTCACTGTTGGCGTTGCGGGGGGCTTGGCAACGGAAGCGGTTGGCCTTGTCGGCGTTGCGGGAACGCTGGCGACAAGCGCGACCGAATTGCAATTTTCGCCCACAGCCCGCACCGAATTACGCCAAACTATCGCCTCCGGAGTCAGTCGCGGCGGCCTTGCTGTTGCTGATTACGCACGCGCGGTGGCCGCAGACCCTTCGCGGGTTGCTGGCGACATTGGCGGCGCTGCCACAGCGACATGGCAGGCCGGCAGCGGCTTTGTCGAGGGGCAGGTTCACCGACATCAGGATGCCTTCCGTCGCGGCGAAGGATTTGAAACGATCGGCATGACGACGGGACAGGTCGCGTCATATTTCATCCCGGTTGGTGCCGGCGCAAAAGCTGCTGCGACGACCGTACGGGGGGCCGAAGCCATCGCAGTGGGCGGTGCCCGTGTTGTTGCTCGCGAAGGGGGCGAGGCGGCGCTGCGTGTGGCTGGGGCGGAAACGCGAGTCGTTTCACTCACAACAACAACGGCGGCGCGCGAGGCGGCGGAGATTTCTGGCACACGATTGTTGCAAGGTGCAGAGGCAGGTGGCGGCACTGTTCGTGTCGCTCGCTCAGGCGGCGTGACGGCCCAAGACCTTGCGGCTGCGAGCCGTCAGTCGGGCAGCGAAGTCGCGCTTTATCGCAACTTGGCGACCAACGAACGCTTTGTTGCCGTCGGTACGCGCACGGGCGTTGAAGTCCCACAAGGCTCACGCCTGATTGCGCATACGCAACCTGGCACGGGTGCTGCGGCAGTTCGCGCGAGCGTAGCCGATGAAGTCGCACTTTCGCGCCTTGGGCAGCGCTCGTCGGTCATTGTCGATCAAGGTGGAACCGCCGCAACCCGTTTTCGCGCCACCGAGGAAGGCGCAGCACTCGCACGGTCCGAAAGCGGGGCCGTGCAATTACGGACGCCAGCAGCTCAACCAAGTCTTTTGCCGGGCGAAGGAGCTGTCGGCTCTTATCGCGATTTGGTTGCTGCGGGTTCCAAAGGCGATAACATCACGCCGCACCATATCCCGTCAGCCAAACGCATGGCTCAAGACGGCGTGTCGAAAGCTGATGGCATTTCGATTAATATGGAGCAGCCCCATCCCGGTGTAGGCGGACGCCATCGGGCGACATTCACATATGGAAATCAAGCTGATTTAGGTTTATCGGCGCGTGATGCGCTGGCCGCAGGCATAAGAGATGCACGGAAAATCTATCAAGCCGATGGTCTTTACACAGCGGAGATTCGGGCTAGTCTCAAAGAACTTATCGATATGAATAAGACACAGCACCCCGGCATTTTTGCAAAGCCCGTCCGATGACGACCACATATGACATTGAAATAGGCGCGTTACGCAAAGAGATCGAAAGTGGCGGCGCAAAGCCATCGGCTATCGACGGCGCAATAAATTCGCTTTTATCGTTTCAGGACGACAGAATGCCGCATGATTTTCTGACCTTGCTGTCGGACACCGCCGAATATGACGAAGGGATGTTTTCGCTCATTCACGCCGCCGAGTCAGTTGATAATCGGACCTTTGTGAAGGCGCTCCTTTCGGCATTCGCAACGCTGGCCACATCTTCGCCGCGATGGGCATCGATCATCCTGATGCGCGCTTTGAACAATGATACGACGAGGCACGAGCTTGTGGGGCAGCTGCGCACGGCGTCACCAACGATCAAAGACCCGATCCGCGAAATCTGCCTTCAAATTAATCAAGTCAGTCCCCAGTTTTTGGGAAAAACGGCACCTGTGTTGATTGCCGCAGCACCACCTAAGCTATCCCCCGTAAACTAATGTTTCCTTGCATCCGAAAACTGCGCTGAAAAATCGCCTCCATACGAAATGTGATAAAGCCATTCTTGGTTCGAGAATGTGGTGCCACACGGTAAAGGGTCATGCTGGATATTGCTGAAATCCCGTATGAAACGGGCGAGTTGAAGTTCCGATATTCTCGACGGATGTCGGCCGATAGCGAAAAATGGGTCCGTGATGGGCTGTTCCAGTCATTTTATGTTAATGGCCAAATTTCTTCTGAAGGTCACTATCGCGACGGTCACGAGGATGGCATTTGGTCATCATACCACGAGAATGGGCAGTTGGCGTGGCGCGGTGTTTATTGTGATGGACAAGAAGCCGGCGATTGGGATTTTTGGGACATAAATGGGCAAAGTGAGCAGCGATAGGCGCGCGCACCAAAGCTAACCAACAGCGGGCCTGACGTCAGAAACTCATTTCGCCATAAACACGTGACAGGTCGCCGTTCCATTCGCCGTGATAACGATCAAGCAAGCGTTGCGCAGGGACTTTGCCACTCGCGACAATCTCGTGGAGCGGGTTAAGGAAGCTCTGCTCGCTATCGCCAGCACCATTGAGCCGCGCGCGTGCCTTGAGGCCAGCATCGGCAATTTTCATCACTTCACGCGCAACATCGTGCAATGTCCCGCCGCATGGCGATCGGGCGTCCAGTGCTTTCATGGGCACTTCGTCGCGCAGCACCTGTTGCGCCTCGATGCTCCAGTCCTTTACCAGATCAAAAGCCGCATCGAGCGCAGTCTGGTCATAGAGTATCCCAACCCAGAACGCTGGCAGAGCGCAAATTGTGCTCCACGGCCCGCCGTCGGCCCCACGCATTTCGAGAAAGCTTTTCAACCGCACCTCGGGAAACGCAGTCGACAAATGATCGTTCCAGTCGCTCACTGTTGGCTTCTCGCCGGGCAGCACGGCCAATTTGCCATCGATAAAATCGCGGAAGCTCAATCCCGCAGCATCGATATAGCCGCCATTCCGAAACGCGAAATACATCGGCACATCAAGCATGTAATCGGCATAGCGCTCGTAACCGAACCCATCGTCGAAAACGAACGGCAACATCCCCGTGCGTGCGGGATCGGTATCAGTCCAGATATGGCTGCGATAGCTGAGATAGCCGTTTGGCTTACCCTCAAGGAACGGTGAGTTGGCAAACAACGCCGTTGCCAGCGGTTGAAGTGCGAGCGACACCCGAAATTTCTTCACCATATCTGCCTCGCTCGAATAATCGAGATTGGTCTGGATGGTGCAGGTCCGCAGCATCATGTCGAGGCCCATGGTCCCAACGCGCGGCATATGGTTGAGCATGATCTTGTACCGCCCCTTGGGCATGATCGGCAATTCGGCACGCGTTTTGTCCGGCCACAAGCCAAGGCCAAGGAACCCGAGGCCAAGCATGTCGCCGACTTCTTTGACTTGCTTCAGATGCCGGCCGGTCTCTGCACAGGTCTCATGCAGATTTTCCAAGGGTGCGCCCGACAGCTCGAATTGCCCCGCAGGCTCAAGGCTGACACTGCCGTCGGGTCCGGACAAGGCGATGATCGTCTCGCCCTCATACACGGGTTCCCATCCATAGCGGGTCAACCCAATCAGCAATGTGTGGATGCCACCCTGTTCTTCATAGGACGGCGCGCCTTGATCTGCCGTCCGGTAGACAAATTTCTCATGCTCGGTGCCGATTCGCCACGCCGCGCGCGGCTTTTCGCCCTTTGAAAACACGCCGATCAAATCGGCCTTGCTTTCGATGATGGGATCGATCTTCGTGGTGGCAGTGCGCGTGCTCATGATCGCGCCTTAAGTCCGAAAGTTTCCGATGAAAACGGAATTATTGATAAGGCTCAGTTGATCCGTGCGCGGAACGAGATGTCGAAATTGGGCGTTGGCGCGCCCGATTTTCCTGTCATGCGCCCTTTGGGATTAACGCAGATATAGCGCACCAGCGGATCATAACCGGCCGTCGGCGTATACGTGCATGCCGCAAAATTGGCCGGCGCCGCCTGCGAATAGCGAACATCCGTGGCGTAATTAAACGTCAGATTTGAACCATTGTCGACAAAAAGCACCGGATCTGTGCCCGCCGCCGCCCCGTTTGCGTCGCCGTTGAAAAACGTCAGCTGGGCCGGAATCGGATCAACCATGAACACAGTGTCAGCCGTAATCGAACCCGTTCCGCTGTTCGACAAATTGATCGTATAGATCGCATCGTTCCCCGGGATCGCGAAGGGGGCCGAGGTGCCATCGTCATAAATCGACGTGACCTTGGTCAGCGCCAATGCAACCACTGGATTGCAAAAACTGAAGTCATGCATGCTGACCCATTGATTGCCGGGGTTGGCCGGGGCCGTGGTGTGGTTGCCGTACACGATTGTGATTGTATCGACGGCGCTGGTGAAGGTGACCGTTACGTTACCGGCATTGGTCGTGTCAGTGGCACCCGCATCGCCGATGGCGGCATTCCCAATGACATAATTGGTGACACCATTGGTCAACGTCGGCGTCACCGCTGTTCCATTAAAAGTGCCCGTGACAGTGACCTTGTCGGCGTAGGAGTTGCTGCCGAAATCGACGTCGAACATCTTGAACTGCATGCCGGGAACCGCGCCTGGCATGCTGATGATGGTGGTCGCAACGTCCGTTTGCGCGTTGTTGTTGAGATTCTGGAACATCGACACTTCGCCGACCAGTCCACCGGTCAAATTGGCATTGATCGCTGGCGAACCCGCCACATAGGGCGTTGTGGTCGTCATATCGATGAAAAATATACCTACCCCGGTCAGGTTATAGCCTGCGGGTCGATTGGTGAGCGCGCCCGTCGTCCATGTGACATTGGCCCAGTCAAAAAGTGTCTGACCGGCAGGGCAGGTCAGCGTCGGCGGCGTGCCTGCGGTGCGGGCCGACACGGTGAAGTTGGCAAAGCCATAGTCATCTTCCGTTGTAATGCTGTTGCCCGGTGTCGAGTCATTGTCGTTAACTGCGCTGGTCCAGACTTCGGCAACATTGCTAACCGTCGTGCCCAGCGTTGCGTTGACCGTGGCCGTGATCGTCAATGTGGCTGTACTGCCGGGCGCTAGCGATCCCACAGTCCACATCCCGGTGCCGTTCACATAACTGCCTTGTGTGGTCGTGCCACCGACAAAGGTCACGCCAACGGGGAGCACGTCGCGCACCGACACGCCTGTCGCCGTCAGCGCGCTGGTGGACGCATTTGTCACAATGATTGTGTACGTGATCGCAGCGCCAAATGCCGGTGTTGCCGTATTCACACTTTTCGTCAGCGAAAGATCAGCCTGCGGTCCGGCTTGGGAAAGGTACAGGTCAGCGCGGCTGTACGTCCCATTATCGCCACCCGCATTATCGCAGATTTGGAGCGTCCAGAGCCCGAAAGCGTTTTGCCCGTCGAGCGCCGACAACGGGTTCGTGGGGCGATAAGTATTGGCATAGGGTGGTGCTGTAAGGTTGTTTTCGGTTGCCGTGTAATTCGCCACGCCCGCCGCTGCTTCATCATCGACAATCGAATTATAATTGTCGGCGCTTCCGCCCACCTGATTGACGACCGTGACCGAGACATTGTTCGGACCGCGCAGCGTGATGATGTTGTCACCACGATAGCTGTGCGAATAGAGGACGCCGAGGTTGACGTCGCTGACTGTGTAATTGGTGGTGACGTTAAAGGTTCGAGTCAGCGGGGTGGCGCACGGTGCCGTCGTCTCACTAAACGCAATGCCAGCGGCGGGCACGTCCGAATACTGGGCTGTCTGGGCAAGCGTCGCCTGCGGGACCAGCCCGAGCAGCCATCCCATCGTCAGAATCGCCAAAGCTGCGCGAAAATGCGCAAAAATCATTAAAGGAAACCCCACAACGCCCGCTTGACCCGCGCATCTTTATAGGCGCGGTTGGTTAACAGATTCTAACCGTTGTCGCCGCAGACGGCCATCCACACGGCGACCGCGGCAACAGCTGCTGTGTCGGCACGCAGGATGCGATCACCAAGTGAAACGGGCACTGCGTTTGGCGTAGATCGGATCGTTACGCGCTCGGCATCGTCAAAGCCGCCTTCCGGGCCGATCAGGATCGCAGCAGGACCAAGATAGGCAGCAATCGCCCGAGCAAATGGCAAGCCTCCCGCTTCGTCGGCAAAGAACAAAATCCGCCCATCAAGCGTCGCCAACCAGTCGGTCAGCTTAATCTGCGGCGACAATTCGGGCAGCGCAGTCCGTCCACATTGTTCAGCAGCTTCGATCATATGCGCGCGGAGGCGGTCGTCTTTCACCTTGTCGACGACGGCACGACGCGTCAGCACAGGCACAAATCGAGCCACGCCCAACTCGCACGCCTTTTCCGCCACCCAATCATAACGCGCCCGGCGAATCGGCGCAGCGGCAAGCCATAGATCGGGCACCGTTTCGCGCGGTCGCAAATGCCCGAGCCGGTTCAGGATCAAGTCGCGTTTGGCCAGCATCGCGACTTCGGCCAGCCATTCGCCACCGATATCATCGAACAATTTCAACCGCGTGCCGACTTTCACGCGCATCACCGAAATCAGATAATGTGCCTGCGCGCCTTCAATACGGACCTCGGACAGGTCGGACAGCGATGTATCGACGAACAGGCGGATGCTGCTTTCGGGTGGCCATGACGGGGTTGCGGGCATTTGCTCCCCATAAACTGTTTGCCCTGAGCTTGTCGAAGGCCTGTGCTTGCTTTCTAGCGTTCGTACAAAGAAGGACAGTCCTTCGACGAGTTCAGGACAAGCGGATTTTGTTGGAAGCCACACCCGATACCGAACTGCGCGGCCTGATCCGCTGGCTGCCGACTGAGGCACGGCCCTATGCATTGCTTGCGCGATTTGACCGGCCAATCGGCTGGTGGCTGTTGTTCTGGCCCGGGGCATGGGGCGTGCTGCTGGCAGGCGGACTGAATTCGCATTGGAGTTTCATCCTGTGGCTCCTCCTTGGCAGCATCGCGATGCGCGGCGCGGGGTGCGTTTATAATGATATTGTTGACCGCGATCTCGATGCGCAAGTCGCACGGACGCAGACACGACCTTTGGTCAGTGGTGCGGTGACGCTCAAGGCAGCGTGGGTGTGGCTGGTATCATTGTGCCTGATCGGCCTTGTCGTTCTTTTGCAATTGCCCCGCCTCGCCCAAATCATATCACTCGCCAGCCTGCTCCCGGTCGCGGCGTATCCCTTTATGAAGCGCATCACGTGGTGGCCGCAGGCGTGGCTTGGTATTGTTTTCTCTTGGGCTGCACTCGTCGGCTGGACGGCGGTAACCAACAAAGCGCCGTTGCCGATGCTCCTCCTCTACGCGGGCAGCATCGCTTGGGTCATCGGCTATGATACGATTTACGCGATGCAGGATCGCGAGGATGATGCGCTAATCGGTGTACGCTCGTCGGCACTGCGGATGGGGTCTCAAGTGCGTGGCGGCGTGGCGATATTTTATACTTTGGCGCTGGCCTTTTGGGCAGCAGCGATTTGGATTATTCGACCGGATACGCTGGCGGTGGCTGCCCTATTGCCAATCGCCATGCACTTCAGCTGGCAGGTCTTAACGCTGAATATCAACGATGGGGACGATGCCCTGACCAAATTCCGGTCGAATCGTTTCGCCGGATTGTTAATGGCGCTCGCTTGTGCAGTTGTCGGCGCGACGAGCCTTCCCTAAGCGAATTACATGCTTTCTGCCGACGACGCTCTCAACCGCACGACTGACCTCATCGCCAAAGCCATTCGCGGCGGCGCCAGCGCTGCTGATGCTGTATACGGCGGCAGCGCCTCGCGCGATGTTTCGGTGCGCCTTGGTGTGCTCGAAGACGTGGGCAGTTCGGAAAGTGCCGAAATCGGGTTGCGTGTGTTCGTCGGCAGCCGGTCAGCCACCGCCTCGACCTCCGATTTTTCGAGCACATCGATCACGGCGCTGATCGAACGCACCGTTGCGATGGCGCGCCTCGCCCCCGAAGATAGATTCGCTGGATTGGCGCCGGATGACATGCTCACCAACGGTCCGTTTGGATCGTTCGATAGCAATGACGAACAAGACGTCACGCCCGAAGCCCTGAAAGTACGCGCACTCACTGCCGAGGATGCCGCGCTTGCGGTTCACGGCGTCACCAACAGTCAGGGCGGCAGTGCGGGCGTCGGCCACGGCGTCAGCGCGGTTGCGACGAGTGCCGGGTTCGCGGGCGCTACAACGGGCAGCAGCCACAGTGTTTCGGCGAGTGTGCTGGCGGGTGAAGGCGATGCGATGCAACGCGACTATGCCCATCATTCGGTCCGGCATTTGAGCGATCTGGACGACGCAAGCGTTATTGGGCGCGAAGCCGGAACGCGCGCCGTCCGCCGTATGAACCCTGTGCGCCTCAAAAGCGGCCCGATGATCATCGTCTTCGATCCGCGTGTCGGGCCGTCGCTGCTCGGCGCGTTGATGGGTGCGATCTCAGGGGGCGGCATTGCGCGCAAGACGAGCTTCCTGCTTGATGCGCTCGGCACGCAGGTATTCGACAGCAGCGTGTCGATCATCGACGATCCGTGGCTACCACGCGGGTTCCGCAGCAAAGCCTTTGACGGTGAAGGCCTGCCGACCAAGCCCACAACAATCATCGACAAGGGCGTCCTGACCGGTTGGATCGCGGAAAGTGCGTCGGCGCGCCAGATCGGGATTGCCCCGACCGGCCACGCCGCGCGCGGCATATCTGGCGCACCGGGGGCAAGCGCTACAAATCTCCGCATGGAACCCGGGAGCGTCTCACCCGCCGCGCTGATGGCCGAGATCGCTGACGGATTCTACGTCACCGAACTGATCGGAATGGGCGTCAACGGCCTGACCGGCGACTATAGCCGTGGGGCATCGGGGTTTCGGATCGTGAACGGCGCGCTGGCAGGGCCGGTCTCCGAAGTAACCATTGCGGGGAACCTGAAGGACATGTTCCGCGCGATCATGCCTGCGAACGACCTCACGCTACGCTACACGACGAACACCCCGACACTGCGGATCGACGGGATGACGGTCGCGGGTGACTGATCTGCTCGCTCAGGTCAGTCAAGCCGCACGCGCTGCCGGGGCCATGGCACTGTCGCGCTGGCAGGGCGAATATCGAAGCTGGGACAAGGTGCCGGGACATGTTGTCTGCGAGATCGATCTGGCAGCGAACGACATGCTGCGCGCCGCGCTTCGCGATCTCGACCCCGAAGCGGGCTGGCTGTCCGAGGAAACCGCCGACAGCGCCGAACGGCTGATGCGGAGCCGCGTTTGGGTGGTCGATCCCATCGACGGCACGCGCGATTTCGTGCGCGGACGGCCCGGCTGGTGCGTTTCGGTGGCGCTGGTCGAAGGCGGTCGCGCGATGCTCGGTGTTCTCGATGCCCCCGCGCGCGACGAACATTGGGCCGCCGAGCTGGGGCAAGGGGCGACACGTAACGGCCTCAAACTCAAGGCCAGCGACCGGACCATTCTCCCCGGTGCCCGCGTTCCTGCCGAAATACTTCCGAAAGCCGATGCGGACCTGACCATGGTCTTCAAACCCAACTCGATTGCACTGCGCATGGCAATGGTCGCGAGCGGCGAGGCCGATCTTCTCGCAGCACTCCGCTGGGGGCATGAGTGGGACATTGCCGCCGCCGCCCTGATTGCGCAGGAAGCCGGTGCCGTCGTCACCGATGCAAGGGGCCAGACATTGCGGTTTAATTCGACCAAGGGCGAAATGTTCGGCGTCCTCGCTACCGCGCCGGGCATTCACGCCGCTGCACTCGAACGGCTGGCGGCCCGCGCCAAGATTGCAGTGGTCCGGTGAAGCGCGGCCTACCCGCGCGGATCGTCCACCGTATCCTGATCATGCTCTACCGGCGGCGCGGCTGGAAAGCGGTCGGCACCGTGCCCGAACCGCGCCGCTTCGTCCTCATCGCCTCGCCGCACACGAGCAATTGGGACTTCCCTTATGTCCTCGGGCTGTTCGATGACCTTGGCGTCGACGCGCATTTCATGGCCAAGTCATCGATCTTCCGCTGGCCGTTCGGCACGTTCATGCGCGAAGTCGGCGGCGTGCCCGTGGACCGCGCGGCGGCAGGCGACATGGTGACCCAGATGATCGCCGAATTCGCCAAGCGCGACGACTTCGTCCTGACTATTGCTCCCGAAGGTACCCGCAACTCGGTCAGCGCCTGGCGCACCGGCTTCTACCGCATCGCCCACGGCGCAGGCGTGCCGATCGTGTGCGGTTTCATGGACTATGCGCGCAATGTCGGCGGATTGGGTCCGGTGATTATGCCGACGGGGGACTATGAGTCGGACATGGCCCCGGCGTTTGAATTTTACAAAGGGATTACGGGGAAACATCCGGAGCGTATGTCGCGGCCGGGGCGGGGATAACACAACCCCCGTCGCCCCGTGCTCGACACAGGGTCCGAGGTCAGGGGTGACGTAGGAGGAATTCAGTATTGTGTCCCGTAACACAACTGTGTCCCCGCAACTGACAAGTAAGGCCTAGAGCTGTTGCTTGCCCCGGCTTGAAATTCGTTCTGAACGCTGTGGGATGGGCTTTTCAGGATTTAATTGAACCAACTTTGCGCCGGTGGGCTGGATTGCGGCCACGATGCTTGGCCAATGCTGATCAGAGATCGCGACATAAACGGTCAACTTTGAGTATGATCGCTTTGGCAGCTTGGGGATGGTCTTTTGCAAAATGGCTGCGAGATTGGATTCCGATATTGATGCCAGTGCAACATGATCTGCAAAGCCATCGGTAAACGCCTCACGCAACCATGTCTCTGAAACAGCATAGTCTTTGGCACTGGGACTGCGCAAAACCTTCGTGGTTAGCGCAATTTCGTCCGCTCTCTCGATTAGACGCGCGACGGCCTCACGCAGATATTCATGCCATTGCTGCTCGCCGTTGATCTTGGGGCCTAGCAGCGGCGCAAGAAATGCTGCGTCGAGCTCGGCCTGAAGCGCATCGAGTTTCGCGAGAACATCCCGTCCAGTCGCCAGCGCTTGCTCCCATTTTTTTGGGTCGATCGGGGATGTGGTTCCCTCGGTGAGATCAATCGCGAGTTCTACCGTTGGAGGATCGGACAAATAATCGTCGGAAGGAATGCTGACCGGGATTATCACTCGTTGACCATCGGGCGAAAAGCGGGGCTCGTCGCGCCAGTTGATGGAGCTCACTGAGTGTTGCAGCGCTTTGATATAGTTTTCAGGAATAATGTCCGACAACGCACGCTTATGGAGAAGTGCCCCATCCTTAGCATAGATGGCAACCACATCGGGACCATAGCCTACCGTGTGCCAGTTATCGAACGTCACTGCATACTCACCGTCATCTCTGACAATTGCCAAAACAGGTGCAACATCGTTTACGATCTCACGATCCCAAACGACCTGCCAACGCTTCCCCACAAGAAGTTCTAACCGCGCTTGTGCCCGGGTTGCACCTGCCTTTTTCTGCCCGGCGGGTTCAATCGATGCTTCTTTGTCCTCAAAATAGCGGAGCTGGTTTTCAAGGTCTCGCGGCGTGACCGTTAGCCGCGCATTGCCGCAAGCCGACTTATAGGTAATTTTCGTTGGCGGTGCCCAACTGTCTGCACACGCAGGCCTTGGAGAAAACGACGTTGCAATTACGGAGAGTGCGAACAAAAAAAGGATGCGAATTTTTATCACGAAGTATTGAAAACATGAAGCCGCGCGGATTGCAAACTATCCTCGGAAATCCAGACACAGAAAACTGGCGAGCACAATATAAACTCCACCCTACCCCTCCCGATGATAAGGATGCCCCGCAATAATGCTCATCGCCCGATAAAGTTGTTCGCAGAGCATCGCTCGAACCAGCAAATGCGGCCAGGTCATCGCGCCGAAGCTCCAGACCAGGTCGGCGGACGCGCGTTCTTCGGCAGTGAGGCCATCCGCTGCGCCAATCAAAAACCGCGCCTCGCGCACACCGCTGTCGCGCCACCCTTCGATCAGTTTGGCAAAGGCGGTTGACCCCATTGTCACGCCGCTTTCATCAAGCGCAACCACCTTCACCGGGGCCAGAACCGGCGCGACCTTGCCGCCGACTTCGGGCAATTCGGTGATCGCGAATGGCCACACAATCCGCTGCGCGTAACGCGCCACCAGATCGGCTTCGGGACTGCGCGCAATCTTGCCGCGCGCAACGATGTGGAGCTTCAACTAATGCGTGGTGGGGGCCGCAGGCGCTTCGCCGAACGCCCACATCCGTTCGAGATTATAGAAACTGCGCACTTCGGGGCGGAACAGGTGAACGATGATGTCGCCGGTGTCGATCAGCACCCAGTCGGCCGCAGGCATTCCTTCGATCCGCGCCGAACGGCCGGTCGTTTCCATGATGTTCTGCGCGAGTTTCATGGCCATCGACGCCACCTGCCGCGTCGATTTGCCCGATGCGATCACCATATGGTCGGCAATCGACGATTTCCCCGCGAGCGGGATCGATACCGCCTCAACCGCCTGATCGTCGTCGAGTGACTTCAGGATCATGGCGTGCAGCGCATCGACCGAGTCGGTCGCGGGGGCAGGAGCAGGGGCGTGGTCGGCGGCAGTAGCGGGCAAGGAGAATCCTATTCGTCGTTAGGCGGTTGATCGGTCCGCTTATGTGGGGTGGAAAACCGGCGATACCAGTTGGGATCGGCCCGACGGAGCGCCGTTGCGGAGGTTTGATCGGGACGAAAGTGCAACAGCACGAGCGCCGGCGGTCTCCACGTCGTCCACTGCTTTATGCTGAATGCGGGTCGGACGAAGCGCCGCAGCCATGCCGTTGCGGGGCTCGCGACGGTCATCCCCTCATAGCCCGGACGCGCGACAACCGCAATCGGAACCATCCGCGCAATCCGCCGCCAGTCGCGCCAGCAGTGGAACTGGCCGAGATTATCCGCCCCCATGATCCACACGAACCGCCGTTTGGGGTAGCGGCGGATGAGTTTGGCGAGTGTGTCTGCGGTAAAGCTCGTGCCCAGTTTCGCCTCAATATCCGATGCTCTGATGATGCTCCGCCGCGCCACTTTCCGCGCCGATGCGAGGCGCGCGGGATAAGGGGCCATGCCCTTGGCGGGCTTTAACGGATTGCCGGGAGAGACCAGCCACCAGACGTCGTCGAGCCCCATTGCGTCGGCGACGAACAAACTGATCCGCCGATGCCCGCGGTGCGCCGGGTTGAACGATCCGCCGAGAATACCGGTGAGCGTCAGGGCCGCACTTGCCCCGTCCCACGCACGAGCCATTTATAGGTGGTCAGCCCTTCGAGCGCGACTGGCCCGCGCGCGTGGAGGCGGCCCGTGGCAATGCCGATTTCGGCGCCGAGGCCGAACTCGCCGCCATCGGCGAATTGTGATGAGGCGTTCCACATGACGATCGCGCTATCGACTGCATTGAGAAAGTGCTCGGCCTTTGCTTCATCTTCGGTGATGATCGCGTCGGTGTGGTGCGAGGCATGCGCGGCGATGTGCGCCAAGGCACCGTCGAGGCCATTGACGATACGCACGGCACAGATTGGTTCGAGATATTCGGTGTCCCAATCCCCGGCAGTTGCGGGCTTGACGCGGGCATCAAGCGATTGTGCCGCCGCATCGCCGCGAAGTTCACAGCCGCTGTCGGCCATTGCTTGTACGACGCTGCGTGCTTCCAAAAACGCACGGTCGATCAGCAAGGTTTCCATCGCCCCACAGATGCCGGGACGGCGCATCTTTGCATTTACCGCAATTGCGCGTGCCTTTGTCGGATCGGCGGCGGCATCAATATAAGTGTGATTGATTCCGTCGAGATGCGCGAGGACCGGCACACGGGCATCGGCCTGCACCCGCGCCACCAGCGTCTTGCCGCCGCGCGGGATGATCACGTCGATCTTGCCATGCGCCGCCAGCATCGCGCCGACAGCTGCGCGGTCGGTTGTCGGCACAAGCTGGATTGCATCCGCAGGCAACCCTTCGTCGACAAGCCCCGCGACCAGCGCCGCGTGGATTGCCTTGTTCGTGTTCACCGCTTCAGACCCGCCCCGCAGGATCGCGGCATTGCCCGACATCACGCAGAGCATGCCCGCATCCGCGGTCACATTGGGTCGGCTTTCATAAATAATCCCGATGACGCCGAGCGGCACACGGACGCGTGAGAGCTTCAGGCCATTGGGTCGCGCGCTTTCCTCGATCACCGCACCGACCGGGTCAGATAGCGCCGCAATCGCATCGACCGCCGCCGCAATTGCCTCAGTCCGCACGGCATCGACGGTCAGCCGGTCGAGCATTGAGGGGACCATCCTGTTGGCGCGCGCTGCCTCTAGATCAACCGCGTTCGCCGCGATGATTGCATCGGCAGACGCGCGCAGCTCAGCCGCCACCGCACGCAAACCCGCAGCTTTGGTCGCCGTCGCCATCCCCGCCAGCACCCGCGCCGCCACCCGCGCCCGCGCTGCCATGTCGTCGATCAACGCGACCGGATCCATCAGAAATCGACTTTGTCATAATCAGGCGGGGGCGCGATCACGCCCATACGTTCGGCAAGCAACGGGCGGAAACTGGGCCGCGATTTCAGCCCCGAATACCAAGCCCGGGTCTGTTCATGCGCACGCCAGTCGATCCCGCCCAGATAATCCGCAACCGAAATATGCGCCGCCGCCGTCAGGTCCGCGAGGCTCAACGACGACCCGCCCAGCCAGTTGCGATGATCGAGCAGATAATCGGCATAATCGAGCATGCTGTTTGCCGCCTTCATTGCCTCGCGCAGCGCCGTTGTATCGGGGGTCGCGCGGTGAACAATGCGTTTGAGCATCCGCTCCATCATCAGCGGCGCGACAACGGCGCCGTGGAACTGCTCATCAAACCACGCCGACAGCCGCCGGATTTCGGCCCGGTTGATCGCTGTTCCCGAAATCATCGGGGCCTGTTCGACGGTTTCCTCGAAATACTCACAGATCGCGACCGAGTTGATCAGCGTGATGTTCTTTTCGCTTTCGACCAGAACGGGCGTTTGCCCGGCGGGATTCAGGTCGACAAATTCATCACGCCGCTCCCAAGGATGCTCACGAACCAGCTCATAGCCGATGCCCTTTTCACCCATTAACAGGCGGACCTTGCGCGAAAACGGACAGAGCGGAAATTGATGAAGCAGCCACATGCTGTCCGCGATAGGGCAGCGGTGCGAAAATCGAAAGGGGGATCAGGCCGGTTCCTGCACCCGCAGCATGGCCACGGCGGCGAGTATCAACGTCGCGCTTGCAAAAGCCATCGTCCAGATTGGCTCGGTCGGGAAATATGCTTTCATTATCGACCCCATGACCGTCGCGACGAGCAATTGCGGCACCACGACAAACACGTTGAACAGCCCCATGTAGATACCCAACTTGCGTTGCGGCAGAGCAGACGCGAGAATCGCATAAGGCATGGCGAGGATTGATGCCCATGCAATACCGATCCCGATCTCGCTTATCAGCAATAGCTGGGCATCGCGGATAAAGAAAAAACTCGCGTAGCCCGCCGCGCCGCACAGCAGCCCAACCATATGCGTCTTCACCTTGCCGATCCTTGCTGAAAGCCATGGTAACAACGCCAGCGCAGCCACTGCGGCCACGCCATTATAGGTCGCAAACAATGTGTTGACCCAGTTTGCCGCTTCCTGAAACCGCAGCGCGGCGGCGTTGGGCGCATCGAACATATATTGCGCCACAATCGGCGTGGTGTTGATCCACATGATGAACAACGCGGACCAGCTGAAAAACTGGACGAGCGCGAGGCGCTTCATCAGATCAGGCATGCCCGAAAAATCGCCAACAATATGGCCAAGCATCGACGCGCTCTTGCCTGACTTGGCCATGTTGATCGCAATGATGCTGGCAATGCCATACGCAACCAGCAGCCCGCCGAGCAGGTAGACTTCCTTTTCCAGCCCGAACGCCGCCACCACCGCCACCACCGCTGCCCCGGCGCCGATCCACGCGAAACTGCTCGAAGATGTCCGCGCGGCCAGCATTCGCAGCGTCTCACCCGCTTCTGCCGCTGTTTGCGGCCCGTCGAACGCCGCCATGTCGTCGGGCGAATATTCCTTTGTCCTAATGACTGTCCACATCACAGCAAGGAACAGCGCGACGCCGCCGAACCAGAACGCATAGCGCACGGTATCGGGGATGATGCCGGGCGCGGCGACATTCGACACGCCTGCCCACTCAAGTGCCTTCGGAAAGATCGACCCGACGACGGCGCCGACCCCGATAAACGCCGTCTGCACGGCATAGCCAACGCTATGCTGGTCCTTGCGCAGCATGTCGCCGACAAAAGCACGGAACGGCTCCATCGAAATGTTGAGCGACGCATCAAGCATCCACAGCATCACGGCGGCGAACAGCAGATAGGGGGCCATTGGCATGACGATCAGCGCCAACGCCGCCATGATTGCACCGGCAAGGAAATAGGGCCGCCGCCGCCCGAGCCGCCCGAGCCAAGTCTTGTCGGACATGTGCCCGATGATTGGCTGGACGAGCAGACCAGTCAACGGGGCGGCCACCCACAGCGCGGGCAGGTCATTCAAAATCTCGGGATTGTTCGGTGATAGCGTCTGGAAAATGCGCGACATATTTGCGTTCTGCAATGCAAAACCGATTTGGATCCCGAGGAACCCGAACGAGATATTCCACAGACCCCAGAAGCCCTGTTTTGGCTTTTCCATCCGTTCCATCCCCGAATTTGTCTTATTGCACTTGCGTGGCAGACGTCAGCGGGCGCGGCAAATGCTGTGCATACGAATACATCAGCCTGTCGATGACCGTCGCACGACCAGCCGCGCGGGAAGCATCCGGCTTCCCGCATCTTCTTTGCGCACCAGCCGCAGTAGCGTATCGACAAGCAAAGCCCCGGCTTCGCCCGGTTGCTGCGTCACTGTTGTCAACGGCGGATTGGCCAAGCCTGCGGAAAGTATGTCATCAAATCCCGTCACCGCAACATCGCGGGGAATACTCAGCCCCGCTTCCTGCAATGCCCGCATGGCGCCAAGCCCGATGAGATCGCTGGCGCACACGATCGCGTCAAATGGTTCGCCACGCGAGGTCAGGCGCACGACCGCGTCATGCCCTTCTTCTTCGCTGCTCAATGCATCGACGTGCAGCGTCAGACTGCGCAGCAAACCGGCATCAGCGAGCGCGGCAGCATAACCATTGTGCCTGTCAAGAAACTCGGGCGTCGCGCTCGTGGCGGTGCCGATAAACGCGATCCGCTTGCGCCCCTGTTCGATCAAATGCGCGGTCACATCGCGACCGCCCTGAACATTGTCGCACCCAACAACGACCTCGCGCGCTTCGGGCTTCACGGATCCCCAACGCACGAAATGCGTGCCCTGTTCGACGAGCAGGCCGAGCCGGCGCTCATAATCATGATAGTCGCCGTAGCCCAGCAGGATCAGTCCGTCGGCTTTGCGACTGTCTTCATAATCGACATGCCAATCGCCGGAGAGCTGCTGGAATGAGATCAGCAGGTCATAGCCGCGCAGCGCACAGGTCCGCGTGATCGAGCCGAGCATCGACAGGAAAAAGGGGTTGATTAATGAATCGTCAGGCGTCTGATCTTCGAAAAGCAACAAAGCGAGCGTGTTCGAATGGCCGCTGCGCAGGTTCGTCGCATTCTTGTCGACCTTGTAATTCAGCTGCTGGGCAATCGCTTCGATCCGTTTGCGCGTGGATTCGCTGACCGACGTGCTTCCGCGAAGCGCGCGCGACACTGTTGGCTGCGAAACGCCCGCAAGCTGGGCTATGTCGAATGATGTTGCCTTGTCCTGCATGGACGCGCGATGCTCTCTCCAGCTGGCATTGGTGCTGTTGATCGCCCCTGATACCCTAATCGGGCTAAGCTAACGCACATGGCAGTCGGACGATAGGGGCTAGATATATTGAGTTGCAATCGATTGTTGCAAACTTCGGGACAACCGCTAGCGTGATGAAAACGGTGTGCCGCAATGACGGTTCGACGCCTGAGAGGAAGAGCGATGAATCTGAAACCGCATCTGTCGTGGAGCCGCATTCTCCAAATGAATCTGGGGTTTCTTGGCCTGCAATTCTCGTTTGGCCTGCAACAGGCGAACATGACGCCGATCTGGGCCTATCTTGGCGCAGACGAAGCGAGCTTTCCGTGGCTGGGCATTGCGGGGCCGCTGACGGGACTGATCGTCCAACCGATCATCGGCGTGATGTCGGACCGGACTTTGTCGAAATGGGGGCGGCGGACGCCTTATTTCCTGATCGGTGCGATCATGTGCACGTTTGGGCTGTTTTTCATGCCGTTGTCGCAAAGCATCTTGATGGCGTTTTCGATCCTGTTCATTCTCGACCTTGGCAACAATGTGACGATGGAGCCGTATCGTGCTTATGTGAACGACCGGCTGAACGAGGATCAGCGCGGGTTCGGCTTCCTCTCGCAAAGCGCGTTTACCGGCCTTGCCCAATGCCTCGCCTATGCCAGTCCGTTCATACTGGTGATGTGGTTCGGCATTTCGAAGGACGCAGCGCCGGGGCAGATTCCCGAATACACGCGCATTGCCTTCATCATTGGAGCGATTCTGTCGATTGCGACGATCCTATGGTCGATCCTGCGCGTGCCCGAGCTGAAACTGAGCGAAGAAGAAAAGGCAAGGATCGCGGCGCTGCCCAAGTCGTTCGCGTCGACCTTTACCGAAATTGGCGATGCAATTCGCGAAATGCCGTCCGCAATGCGGACGATGGCGTGGATGAGCGTATTTCAATGGTATGCGATGTGTTGTTATTGGGCGTATCGCGTGCCCGCTGTGTCCAAGGCGCTGTTCGGCACGTCGGACGCCAGCACCGCGCAATTCCGCGAGGCTGATTTGATATCAGGCCCAATGGGGGCGTTTTACAACCTTGTTGCCTTTGGCACCGCGTTCGCGATGATCCCGCTCGCCAAGAAGATGGGCGCATCAAAACTGCATGGCTGGGCGCTGATGCTGGCGGGTCTCGGCATGATCCTGCTTCCGCAAACCAGCAATGTTGCCGTCATGTGGTTCACCATGGCGTTAATGGGACTGGGCTGGGGATCGATCATGGGCAATCCTTACATCGTCCTCGCCAATGCGATCCCGCCCGAACGGACCGGCGTTTACATGGGCATTTTCAATATGATGATTTGTGCACCAATGCTGCTGTTCGCAGCGACAATGACGTTCATGTATCAGCCGCTGCTCGGTGGTGATCCGCGCAACGTGCTGCGGTTCGGCGGGTTGTTGATGATCTGTGCCGCGATTGCCGTGTGGCGCGTGAAACAGGATCGGCTGGCGGCGCTGGCGCCCGCAATTTAATGCGGCAAAATGGGAAAATTGCAATCGATTGTTGAAATTAATCATTGCAGCGCTATAACGCGTTGCGGCAACGAATGGGAAATGTGATTTTGGCCGAAGCGCGGCAGTTGGAACAAGCGGCGCGCTGGTCAGCGGACGATGTTTCGCGCATTGCCAATGCCGACGTGCCGGCGATCCCCGTCATCACTGCTGATCACGTCCGCAGGCTGATCCCCGAACTCGATTTGTGGGATTCATGGCCTGTCCAGTGTCGCGATGGCCGCACAGCCAGTATCGGCGGCGCGACGCTTTGGATGATGCTTTCGTCGCGCGCTCTGCCAAATCCCGCATTGCGTCATGGCGAGGCCCGTATCCGCCTGATCGCGCAAGTCGGTGACACTTGGATCGATTGCGGAAACCTGCTGCCCGATGGCATCGGCCCCGGCACGCGCGAATGGGCGGGGTCAGCGATGCTCGACGATGATGGCCGCACAGTCACGCTTTACTACACAGCGACAGGCCGCCCCGGTGCGCCGTTTTCATTCGAACAGCGGCTGTTCGAAACGACCGGCACTCTGCGCGAGGACAACCGCGCCATAGAAGGCTGGTCGGTGCCTACCGAGATCGTCGCGAGTGACGGCCATCATTATGTTGACACCCACGCGCATCAGGGTGTGCCGGGTCTGATCAAGGGCTTTCGTGATCCCGGCTATTTCCGCGATCCGGCGGATGACCGCGATTATCTGGTTTTTACAGGGTCCGATGGTCGTGACGATCACAGCTATAACGGTGTTATCGGGCTGATCGCGTGTAGCGCTGGCGGGTGGGTGCTTGAACCGCCCGTCTATTCGGCAACGACCCTATGCAATGAACTTGAACGCCCGCATGTCATCCACCGTGACGGGCTTTATTACCTCTTCTGGTCCACGCAGCGTCATGTGTTTGCGCCCGACGGGCCGACCGGACCCAACGGCCTTTACGGTGCAGTGGCCGACAGCTTGCGCGGACCATATCGCCTGCTCAACGGCACGGGTCTTGTTGCCGCCTGTCCAGTCGACGAGCCTACGCAAAGTTATAGCTGGCTAGTGCTGGGTACGCTCGAAGTTGTCAGCTTTGTTGATTATTGGGGCATGCGCGGACGCAAACTCGCTGATTATCCCGATCTTGTCCGGTCGAATTTCGGCGGGACCGCAGCACCGCTGTTCCGCATCGCACTTGATGGCGATGCGTCACGGGTCGTCGCCTAGCGCCTGCCGACGCGATTTTTGCGCGCAGCGTATTTGGCGTCACGGATCGCCTTTTGCTCCTCTTCGCTCAGCACCTGGGGCACGGGCGTTGCCGCAATCCGCTCGGCTTTCTCGGCTTCCTTCTGCGCTTTCTCGAGAGCACGGGCCGCCAGTTTTTCCTCGCGCGCTAATTTAGCCGCCGCTTCGCGCGCCAGCGCCGATGCACGCCGCTCGGCAAGCATGGCTTCGTCGACGGGCGGTTTGGTACGCAGCTTTTCCAGCGCCGCCTGTTTGGCTTTGGCGGCGAGCGCGGTGCGCTCCTGAAAGGTCGGCAGTTTGAACGAAGGCATAAAAAGACAATTTCCAATAACAGGTGGGATTGGCGTGACGGACATCACGCCATAGGGCCGATATGGCACCGGCGCTATGGCGGTCAATCCGGAGACGATCAAAATGACACCACGGACTCTGATCGCGACCGCGCAAATCCCCGGTGGTGACGAACTGCGCCTGTTTCAGCGTGGCGATGATTTCATGATTGTGCTTGACCGCAACGAATTGATGAACAGCCGGATGAGCGGGTCCGAAGAAGCGCTCGCGATAATGACGTGTGACCGCCTTGCGGGTCGCGCCGCACCGCGCATTTTGATCGGCGGCTATGGCATGGGCTTTACGCTGCGTGCAGCGCTGGCCGTGATGCCACCGAAGTCGCGTGTAACAGTGGCCGAGCTTGTGCCCGAAATCATCGATTGGGCGCGCGGGCCGATGGCAGCGCTGGCGGCAGGCTGCCTTGATGATAAGCGCGTTGATCTGGTTACGGGCGATGTCGCTGCGGCAATCGCTGCTGAAAAGGGCCGCTACGACGCAATCCTGCTGGACGTCGACAATGGCCCCGACGGTCTTTCACGCGCGACCAATGACGGGCTTTATTCGATGCGTGGCCTTGCGGTGGCGAAGGCGGCGTTGAAGCCCGGTGGCATCTTGGCCATCTGGTCCGCCGCGCCCGATACGGCTTTTGCGCGCCGCTTGCGCGATACCGGCTTTGCCGTCGAGGACGTCAGCGTTCGTGCGCGCAGCAATGGCAAAGGGCCAAAGCATGTCATCTGGTTTGCCACCAGAACTTAGCTGGAAAGCCGTACGACCAGTTCGGGTTGCATGACAACCGACGCAGGTTCCTCGCCCGCAATCCGGCGCAAAAGCAGGTCGACCATATGCGCCGCGCCACCTGCAAAATCTTGTCGCACAGTCGTTAGCCGCGGCACGGTTTGTTGCGCAATTGGTAAATCGTCGTAGCCAACCACGCGGACGTCATCGGGAACAGATATGTCGCGCTCGGCAAGCGCTTGTGCGACAGCCATTCCCACGACGTCGCACACGGCAACAATGCCTTGAGGGCGCCCGTCGCTTTCACCGAGGAAAGCGGCGATGTTGGGATTCGCGTCATCGGCCGTTAGGTGTGTCGGGAAGATGCGCAGGCCGTCGGCAATGCCCGCGCGCTCCATTGCGGCGCGACAGCCTTCGAGACGCAAACCGAATTCCAGCGCACGCGCATCACCGAAGAACGCGATATGGCGGCAACCGCGCTCGATTAAATGCGTTGTCGCAATGTCGCCACCCATCAAATTGTCCGAACCGACCGAACAATGAATCTGGTCCGGAACATGTCCACCCCATACGACCAGCGGCCGATAACGAGCAGCGACTCGATCCAGCGATTCGGCTTGGTCCGACTGACCGATGACAATCACGCCATCAACACGGCCTGAATCGACAACCCGGTCGAGCCAGTCACTCCCTTGCGGAATGACGCGGGAGAGCAAGAGATCATAGCCGCGCTCGGTCAGCGCGTCGGCCAGATGCCCCAGCATCGTCATGAAAAAAGGATCGGAGATATGCTGACCGACTTCATGGCCGAGCGGAATAACAACGCCAATCGCGCCCGTCCGCTGAATGCGCAAGTTACGTGCCATCGCATTCGGCGTGAATCCGTGCGCCCGCGCCAGGTCTTGAATGCGCGTACGGGTTTTCGCACTGATCAACCCTGCGCCACTCAGCGCGCGCGAGACTGTTCCCGGCGAAACCCCCGCAAGTTCGGCGAGTTCGGCAATATTACGGATACGTTTCACGGGCAAATCGGCCATCGACGTTAATGTGCGCAATCTACAAGGGAGTGCAAGCGGCCTACACAAATAATTTGAAATCGATTGCGATAACGCTTGCAATCGATTGCCGAGCCCTTATGGATATGGTTGGAACGGGTATCAGCCCGCCTCAATTTTTAATGTCCGGGGAGGATATAATGACTGTCGCAACCTATCGTACTGGTGTCTCGGGCGTCGCACTTGGCTTGGCGCTAATCGCCGCTGTGCCGGCCTTTGCCCAGAATACCGCGCCCGCCGACGATACCGGCGGTCTCGACGAAATTGTTGTCACGGCGTCGGGCGGGGACCGCACGTTGATCGACAGCGCGATTGCGGTCACAAGCGTTTCGGCGGAAACCATTGCGAACTTCAAACCAACATCTGAATCCGAAATCTACCGCCTGATCCCCGGTATCCAAGCCGCGGGCACGGCGGGTCCGGGCGGTAACTCGAATATCGCAGTCCGCGGCCTTCCCGTCGCCACCGGCGGCTCACCTTTTGTCCAGCTTCAAGAAGATGGCCTGCCCACGGTCCTGTTCGGTGACATCCAGTTCGGCAATAATGATTACTGGACGCGTTACGACGCCAGCGTTGAGCGGCTTGAGTCGGTGCGCGGTGGTGGTGCCACGACATTCGCCTCGCAAGCCCCAGGTGCCGTCATCAACTATATTAGCAACACCGGCCAAAAAGCGGGCGGATACATCCAGCTGAATCAGGGCATTGATTTCAAGGAAGCACGCGTCGATTTCCGCTATGGGGCGCCGATTGGTGAATCGACCCGGTTCCACATTGGCGGTTTTTATAAGGTCGGCAACGGCCCGCTGAACGACTTCCGCGTCAGCGACAGCGTGCAAATAAAAGCAAACCTCACGCAGGAATTCGACGAAGGCAAGGGCTATGTTCGCCTATTGGTCAAGTATGCAAACACGCAGGATCCGAACTACACGGGCTCGCCGGCGTTCGCGACCCGCAGCGGCAACAAGATCAGCAACATCACGCCCTTCCCCGGCTTCGACGGGCGCAGCGACAACAACTATTCGCTCTATAACCGTACCGGCCTTTTCCTGAACCGTGCGGGCACGGCGCTCGAGCGGCGCGATATCGATGGAATCACGACCAAACAGGTCTCGCTCGGCGCGCAGTTCCATTATGAGTTGGGTGAGCAGTTCACGATCGACAATAATTTCCGTTGGAGTGACATGAGCGGTGCGTTCGCTTCGCCGTTCCTTAACCTGACGCGGACGACAAACATTCTCGGATCGACCGTAAATGGTTCGGTTGTTGCCGCGATCCGCTACGCCGCAGGCCCAAAGGCCGGACAGCTCTACACCGGGACTTATGTCGATAATAACGTCAACGTCCGTACCAATATTCGTGACGTCGGCAGTGTTGCAAATAATCTGGCGCTGGCCGGCAAATTCGAAGCCGGTTTTGCGAAAGTTACGGCGCGCGCGGGCTTCTTTTACATGAAGCAGAATATCGGCATGGACTGGCACGTCAATCAGTCAACCCGCGAAGTCAACGGCAATAATCCATCACAGCTCGACCTGTTCAGTGCCACGGGCACCAAGCTGACGCAGCAGGGTATCTCGGGTTACAACAATAACTGGGGCACATGCTGTGCGCGCGATTATGATCTCAGCTATACCAACACGGCGCCATATCTCCAGCTTGATCTGGACGGTGACAGCTTCGCGATAGACGGCAGCGTCCGGTTCGAAAATGTGAAAGCCAAGGGTGGCGGCACGCAGGGAGGGACCACGATCACAGTCAATTCGGGTGGCGTCCTGCTCCCGGCCTTGCTGAGCAACAGCGCGCGCGAAGTTCTTAATTATAGCCGCAGCTACACCAGCTGGACGGCGGGTGCGCTTTACAAGATCAACCCGAACGCCAGCCTGTTCGTCCGTGCGTCCCGCGGGGGCCGTTTCAATGGTGATCGCCAGACCTTTGGCGGCAAGTTCACGACGACGGGCGCACTTTGTACCAGCGCTCAAGCAAAAACGCCTGGTACGACGGGTTGCGCTGCCGACGGCGTCACTCCTTCGGTTGATTTCGTCAATCAATATGAAATCGGTCTGAAGAACCGTGGTCAGATTGGCGGTGGACGTTACTCGGTCGAATTCTCGCTCCTAAAGGGTAATTTCAAACAGAGCACATTCGAACTTTCGGCAACACGCTGCGGTGGCGTGGCAGGAGGCTGCATCATCGACTCGAAATATCGGTCGAGCGGCGCAGAGTTTTTCGGAACGCTGGGCTTTGGCGGCTTCTCGCTGGTTGCCAACGCAACCTATACAAAAGCCAAGCAACTTGATGGCGGCACATATCGCCGTGCGTCCTATTTGCCGGACCTGACGTACACGTTGTCGGCGAATTACGATTTTGCTGACATTGTGACGCTTGGTGTTGCGGCAACGGGACAAACCAGTGTGCGTGACGATCCGGGCAACGAATATCCGGGCAGCACGATTTTCAACGCCAATCTTGCCGTCCGTCCGGTCGAACGGCTCGAGCTTGGTGTCTCGGTGTACAATTTGTTCAACAAGCTCGATTTCCGCGGCAACGGCAGCAATGTCGCTGATGTTCCCGCAAGCGGCCCGATTGTGGTCACCGGCACACCTGTTGTCGGGCAGACTTTTACTGGAACGCTCAAATACAAGTTTTAAAGGCATAAACTCCCGGCCGGGTCGCACTGGTCTCCTATCGGGTGCGCGCTGCAATGGCAGGCGCACCCGATTTCTTTTGTGCTTCGGCAAAACCGGTTAAGGCAATGCGATGGACTCAGGCATCAACCAAAATGATCGCGCCATACGAAGCATTATCGTCGTTGGCGGCGGCTCATCAGGCTGGATGACGGCCGCAGCGCTGTCGAACAGCCTCACGCAGGGCTGCGCCATCACACTCATCGAATCCGAGGAAATCGGCACCGTCGGTGTCGGCGAAGCCACGATTCCGCCGATCAAGACGTTTAACGCAACGCTCGGCATCGACGAGCGCGAGTTCGTGACGCGGACGCAAGGGTCGTTCAAACTCGGCATTGAATTCGTTGATTGGGCAAAGCTCGGCCACCGCTATTTTCATCCCTTTGGCAGCTATGGCCGCCCGTTCGACATTGCCGATGTGCACCAGCATTGGCTGCATGTGCGCGACGGATCGAAGCTCGATGATCATTGCATGGCATGGGCCGCCGCAAGCCGCGGCAAGTTTGCGCCGCCTTCGCCGGATCAGCGCAATGTCCTGTCGACTTACGAATATGCCTATCATTTCGATGCCGGGCTTTATGCAAAGTTTCTGCGCGCCTATTCCGAAGAACGTGGCGTCACCCGCGTTGAGGGCAAAGTCGGCGACGTCACGCTCAAAGGTGAAACTGGCCATGTTGACAGCGTGACGATGGACGACGGGCGCATCCTGAGCGCCGACCTGTTTATCGATTGCTCGGGCTTTCGCGGGTTGCTGATCGAAGGCGCGCTCGAGACCGGCTATGACGACTGGACGCACTGGCTGCCGTGCGACCGTGCAATGGCCGTGCCGTGTGAGTCCACACCCGACTTCACACCTTACACCCGCAGCACTGCGCGCGCGGCGGGGTGGCAATGGCGCATTCCGCTTCAGCACCGCACGGGCAACGGCTATGTCTATTCAAGCCAGCAGATCAACGATGATCGCGCGGCGGAAACACTGCTCGCCAATCTTGACGGCAAAGCGCTAGCCGATCCGCGTCCACTGCGCTTCACAACGGGAATGCGCCGTAAGTTCTGGAACAAGAACGTCATCGCCATCGGATTGTCGAGCGGGTTCATGGAGCCGCTGGAGTCAACCAGCCTCCACCTGATCCAAGCGGGGATTTCCAAACTGCTCGCACTTTTCCCTGATCGCGATTTCGATCCGCTGATCACTGACGAATACAACCGCATCGCGGCCAACGAATATGAGCGAATCCGCGATTTCCTCATCCTGCATTACAAGCTGACCACGCGCGACGATGCCGAGCTGTGGCGTTACTGCGCGGCAATGAACATTCCCGACACGCTGCAATGGAAGATAGACCATTTCCGAAAATATGGACGTTTGTTGGCGCGCGATGCCGATCTGTTCGGCGCGCCGAGCTGGCTCGCGGTACATGTCGGTCAGTTCAACATGCCCGAGCGCACGGATCCGTTGATCGATTTCGGCCGAACCAATGGCCGTGAATGGCTCGGCAAGCTGCGTGCGGCAATGGCGGCGGAAGCCGAACGGATGCCGACACATCAGGCGTTTATTGATCAGCATTGCAAAGCGGCAAACTGAGCGAATTCCTGCAACAGGCGCTGGCGCACTCCGACGCGCAGGATATGGAAGCGGCCTGGGCCGCCATCCAGCGCGCTGATCCTAATGATGCTCAAACGACTTTTGTTCACGCCCAGATTGCGCTTGAGACCGGACGGGCAGCGGTGGATTTGTTCATGGCAGCGCAAGCGCTAAACCCGAACAATCCATTGCTGATCCGCGGGCATGCCGGGGCATTGGCAGCGGAGGGCGCGTTTCCCGCCGCCACTGCGTTGCTCGAAAATACGCTTACTGCAAATCCCGCATGGCTCGATGGCCACCGCCTGCTTGGCAATCTGCGGGCGACGGCGGGTGAGGCAGATACCGCACGCAGCTTTGTGGACGCTGTTCGGCTTGATCCCAGCAATCTGTCGCTGCGGCTGGCGTGGTTTCAAGCGCTGTCAGTGTCGCGCGAATGGGATGCGGCGCGCGCGGTTATAGAAAATTCGATTGCGATATTCGGCGACAAACGCGCGCTGCGGAGTGCTCAAATCTACCTAGCGAGCGAGGCGGACGACGGATCGGACAACCCTAAGCTTTTCGATTCCGTGGCCGATATCGCCGACCCCGGTCTCGACATTGCGCGCGTCCGCCATGCCTTACGCCTTGGCGATACTTCACGCGCCGCCGTAGTGGCAGAACGCCATATCGGCACCGGGAATGCCGCAATCTTCTGGCCCTATCTTTCGATCATCTGGCGGCTTCTTGACGATCCGCGCGGCGCATGGCTGGACGGCACTCCGCCCCCGATCCGCAGTTTCGATCTCGACTTCTCAAGCGCCGACGTTGCCGACCTCGCTGCGATCCTCAATCGCCTCCACACCGCAAAAGCGCCGTATCCCGAACAATCCGTGCGCGGCGGCACACAGACGAGCGGTCAACTTTTTTTCCACCATGCCCCTGCGATCCAGGCTGCGCGTGCCAAAGTCACAGCCGCCATTGCCGATTATATCGCGACACTTTTACCACCCGATCCCGCGCACCCGCTCCTCAGCCCCCCGCGCGACCAAGCAATTCGTTTCGAAGGAAGCTGGTCGGTCCGTCTTGCATCCCAAGGCTTTCATAGCCGCCACACGCACACACGCGGCTGGATCAGTTCTGCGCTTTATGTCGCCATACCGAAGCCCGTCGCACCACCATCAGGCTGGATCGAATTCGGCGCGTCGCCACCCGAACTCGGCCTCAACCGTGCCGTTTATGCCCAGGTCGAGCCGAAGCCCGGTCGCCTTGTCCTATTCCCTTCAACCCTGTGGCACGGCACAGTCCCGTTCGCTGATGGCGAGCGGTTGACCATCGCTTTCGACGTCCGCATCCCTACAGCAAACCCAGCGCCCGAAAACTGATGCGGCGACCCGCCCCTTCGACCAGATGATCGTGCACACGAATGCCAAGTGCTTCTGCAGCGCGCACGAGAAGATATGTCGCGGAGATGTCCGCACGGCTGGGCGTTGGGTCGCCTGACGGATGATTGTGCGATAGGAGCAATCCCGTCGTACCGAGCCAAAGCGCTTCAGCGATCACCGTGCGCAGCGGGAGAATAACACGCGTTGCTTCGCCAGCATATTCAGTCACGCCAAGCACAATCTGTTTGCGGTCAAAATGGATGATCCGAAGCGTTTCGACAGTGTCCACGCTGCATCAGGTGACGAAAAACAAGCCGAGGGTGAACCCAATCTTGGTCCGTATTTAATCCGTTACGGAGGAAACCCCACGCGGCGCGCGCACCCCGGCACGACCGCGCGCCTGAAGTTCGGCTTTCAAATCTTCAGGCTTCGGCGCGACGAGGAAGCCGAAACTTACCGTGCCGTCCTTGGTTTCGACAATGTGGTGGATACGGTGCGCCTGCACGATGCGCTTCATGTAAGACCAGCGCGCGACATAGCCACTGTCCCATCGTTTATGCACGATGATGTCGTGAAAGCCGAGGTAGATCGCGCCATAGGCTGCAATTCCGGCACCGACCCAGATCGCCCATGGGCCCCAAAACCCGCTGGTGCCGCCAATAAGCAACGCAATCGAAGGTGCTGCAAATATCACGAAATACCAGTCGTTCATTTCCCAGAATCCGGTCCGCGCTTCGTGGTGGCTTTTGTGGAGGAACCAGCCAAAGCCGTGCATCACCCAACGGTGCGCGACATAAGCGACGCCTTCCATGAAAGCGACGGTGGCGAGGAAGAGGAACAAGCCAGAAACGATACTCATATTGCTCCCATAACCGGTCTGCCTGAGCTTGTCGAAGCCCTGTCCTGCTAAAATATTCAGTATTTAGAAAGGACAACCCTTCGACAGGCTCAGGGTGAACGGAGTTCGTGATGAGATTTGCCCTCTTTCTACCCTTTCTTGCCCTCGCCGCCTGTGTCACACCCGAATCGCGGGTGCGCACTGCATTGCTGAATGCGGGCCTGTCCCAACCCGTTTCGACGTGCATGGCGCAGCGGATGGTGGACCGCCTGAGTCTTGGCCAGCTCCAGAAACTGTCGCGCCTCTCGGCGTTGCGTGACACAAAAATCGGCAACCTGACGGTCGGCGAATTCCTTCGCAAAACCCGCGCGCTCGGCGATCCTGAAATTCTTACTGTCGTAACAACGGCAGGGCTCGGCTGCGCGATTGCGTCTTAGCGAGCAGCGTGCTTTAGGGTACCGCAACGCAACATGGAGCGGCACCAGTGAATATCCACGAGTATCAAGCGAAAGAATTGCTGGCGAAGTTCGGTGTGCCGGTCCCTGCGGGCTATGCGGCGCTGACGGTGGATGAAGCCGTCGCTGCGGTGGCAAAGCTCCCCGGACCGCTTTACGTCGTGAAAGCACAAATACACGCAGGCGGTCGCGGCAAGGGCAAGTTTGTCGAACTAGGCCCCGACGCAAAGGGCGGTGTTCGCCTCGCGCGCTCGGCTGACGATGTCCGCGCGGCGGCAACCGACATGCTTGGCAACACGCTGGTCACGATCCAGACGGGCGATGCGGGCAAACAGGTTAACCGGCTTTACGTCACTGACGGCGTCGATATTGCCAAGGAATTCTACCTCGCGCTGCTCGTCAACCGCGCATCGGGCCGCATCGGCATGGTCGTTTCGACCGAAGGCGGCATGGATATCGAGGCGGTCGCGCATGACACGCCCGAAAAAATCCAGACGCTCGACATTGATCCGGCAACGGGATTCATGGCGCATCATGGCCGTGCCGTCGCGGCAGCGCTGGGCTTGACTGGCGATCTTGCCAAGCAAGCCGCAAATGTAGCGTCGAAACTCTATGATGCGTTCCTTGGCACGGATGCCGAACAGATTGAGATCAACCCGCTTGCGGTCACCGTAGATGTTGGTTCGGGGGCAAAACTGCTTGTCCTTGATGCCAAGGTCGCCTTCGACGGCAACGCCATGTTCCGCCACAAGGACCTGATGGAACTGCGCGATCTGACAGAGGAGGACGCCGCCGAAGTCGAAGCGTCGAAATACGACCTCGCCTATATCAAGCTCGACGGCAATATCGGCTGCATGGTCAATGGCGCGGGCCTCGCGATGGCGACGATGGACATCATCAAGCTCAACGGCGAATTCCCCGCCAATTTCCTTGACGTCGGCGGCGGCGCATCGAAAGAAAAGGTGACCGCGGCGTTCAAGATCATTCTGAAGGACCCCGCCGTGAAGGGAATCCTTGTCAACATTTTCGGTGGTATCATGAAGTGCGACATTATCGCTGACGGCATTGTCGCGGCGGCGAAGGAAGTGAATCTCTCGGTGCCATTGGTCGTTCGCCTTGAAGGCACGAACGTGGCCGAAGGCAAAGCGATCCTCGCCAATTCGGGCCTCCCCATCGTGGCCGCGAACGATCTGGGCGATGCCGCAAAGAAAATTGTCGCGGAAGTGCGGGCGGCTTGAAAATTCGAGCTGCCTCGCTTAGTTGACGTTAACGTAAAGCGATTCTCAGGAGCGCCAGATGAAGATCCTCGTCCCCGTAAAGCGGGTCATTGATTATAACGTGAAACCCCGCGTCAAGGCGGATGGCTCGGGTGTTGACCTTGCCAATGTCAAGATGAGCATGAACCCGTTCGACGAGATCGCGGTCGAGGAAGCCATTCGCCTGAAGGAAAAAGGCGTCGCGACCGAAATCATTGCAGTGAGCATTGGCGAACAGAAATGCCAAGAAACGCTGCGCACTGCGCTCGCCATGGGTGCCGACCGCGCGATCCTGATCGTCAGCGAAATTGAGGTTGAGCCGCTGGGTGTTGCCAAGTTGCTTGCGGCTGTCGTGGCTGAAGAGCAACCGGGCCTCGTGATCCTCGGCAAGCAGGCAATCGACGATGATAGCAATCAGGTCGGCCAGATGCTCGCGGCTTTGACGGGTCGTCCGCAGGGCACATTTGCGAGTGCTGTGACGGTCGAAGGTGACACCGTCACCGTGACGCGCGAAGTTGACGGTGGTCTCGAAACCATCAGCCTGAAAACGCCCGCGATCATTACGACCGACCTGCGCCTCAACGAACCGCGCTATGCCTCGCTGCCCAACATCATGAAGGCAAAATCGAAGCCGATGGCACAGAAGACACCTGCTGATTATGGCGTCGATGTCAGCGCGCGCCTAACGACGCTCAAAGTTGTTGAACCGGCAAAGCGCGTTGCGGGGATCAAGGTGGCTGACGTCGATGCGCTGGTCGCCAAGTTGAAAGATATGGGAGTCGCGGCATGAAAACGCTCGTCTGGGTCGAATATGATGCTGCGGGCATCAAGGACGCCACGCTGTCAGCCATCACCGCCGCGTCACAACTTGGCGAAGTACACCTGATCGTTGCTGGTAAAGGTGTGGATAGCATTACTGCCGACGCAGCAAAAATCGCAGGCGTGGGCAAAGTCCATGTCGCCGACGATGCCGCGTTCGATCATGCGCTCGCCGAAAATGTTGCACCGCTAATTGTTGAGCTGATGGGCCATCATGATGCCTTCATCGCTCCCGCCACCGCCAATGGCAAGAATATCGCCCCGCGCGTCGCGGCCTTGCTCGACGTGATGCAGATCAGCGAAATCCTGTCGGTTGAAAGCGCAGACACATTTACGCGGCCCACCTACGCAGGCAATGCCATCGCCACAGTCAAATCGTCGGATGCCAAGAAAGTCATCACTGTGCGCGGCACCGCTTTTGCCAAGGCCGAGCGCAGCGGCGGTAGCGGAACCGTCGAAGCGGTGGCCTCAACCGGCGATAAAGGCATGTCGTCTTTTGTCAGCGCCGACCTGTCGAAATCGGACCGCCCCGAACTGGCGAGCGCTAAAATCATCGTTTCGGGCGGTCGCGCGCTACAGAACTCGGAGAATTTCCACAGCATCATTGAACCGCTCGCCGACAAGCTCGGCGCGGGTGTCGGCGCAAGCCGCGCGGCGGTCGACGCGGGCTATGTGCCCAATGACTATCAGGTCGGGCAGACCGGCAAGATCGTCGCCCCCGAAGTCTATATCGCCGTCGGCATTTCGGGCGCGATCCAGCATCTCGCGGGTATGAAGGACAGCAAGACGATCATCGCGATCAACAAAGACGAAGACGCACCGATCTTCCAAGTGGCCGACATCGGCCTCGTCGGTGATTTGTTCAAGATTGTGCCGGAGTTGACGGGCAAGCTGTAACACACAGGTCGGGGGCGGCATGGCCGACAAGACGCACGATCGGTTTCAGCTTGAGCGCATGGCGTTCTTTAGCGACGCTATATTTGCGATTGCGATTACTCTGTTGGTGATCGAAATCCGTCTGCCCGAAGTCAGCGTCGACAGTGGCGCGGCGTTGTCAGAGACGTTGACCGAACTTGTGCCCAAATTTCTCGGCTTCATCATCAGCTTTTTTGTAATCGGTCGCTTCTGGATCGGCCATCACCGCGTCGTTGGCCATTTGCGGACCTGCGATGATGGCCTTATCTGGCGCAACTTGTTTTTCCTGCTGACCATTGCCTTCATGCCGTTCCCGACAGCGGTGATTAGTGAATATGGTGGCACCACGCTTGGTGTGGCGGTTTATGCGAGCTGGTTGATGATTTCGGGACTCTGTTACCGGATCCTGGTTAAGTATGCGATGCGGAAGCCCGACTTAATCAATGCCCATGACCCGGCGGGCGCGCGTGAGGGGATCGTCCATGCGACGTGGTCACCGCTAATAATCGGCGGGCTAACGCTGGTGCTGTGCATCTTCGACCCGTTGAAAGCGCTGATCCCACTCGTCGCCAGTCCCTTCATCGTTCGCGGTGTCACATGGATCGGTAATCGCGCGGCAAAAGTATCCGGCTAGTTCTTTGAGTTTAAAATCCGTTGGCTGATACATTGCCAGATCAGGAGAACAGACGATCCTCTAACACGTCTGGAGACCACCCAAGCGGTGCAACGTCGCCTGACTGCCAACGGTCCCGCAAACATCCGCCGATAGAGCAATGTGGCGCATACGCATGGCCAGTTCGGGTTGAGACGATATGCTTTCGGACAGCCATGAGCCGAATCCACCGTCGGGCAGATGATCCTCCATCGTCACGACGCGGTCGACCGACGCAATCTGTGCGGGCTGAAAGGGTTTTGATGCCATGCTCCACAGCGGCAGCGACCAGACGGCGTGGTTTGCATAGGCGGGGTCATGTTTTGCCCGATCCATTGCCGAGCCGAGCGCTGCGCCCGTTGAAAGCAATGCAAGGCCGGGGTCGCTGTTTTCATTGAAAACAGGAATCCACCGACCGGGGGCAACATCGGGGATTGCGTCGTGGAAAACCGGCTCACCTGCTTTGCCAATGCGCAGGTAGGACGGTTGGGGGTTAGCAACCAGATAGCGCAGGCAGGCGCGCACTTCATGGGGATCGCCCGGCGCGGCAATGAGCATATTGGGCATCGTCCGCATCAGCGCATAATCCTGAACGGCATGATGCGAATAACCGAGTGCACCGTAAGCCACACCGCCGCCAACCGCGACCACGGTGACGGGGAGATTATGGTAATCGACGTCATTGCGGACCTGTTCGGCGCAGCGGAACGTCGGGAAATTGGCAATCGAGTATGTGAAGACATGATAGCCTTCGGACGCCATCCCTGCGGCAAGGCCGGTCATATTCTGTTCGGCGACCCCTGCATTGATGAAGCGGTCAGGGAAACGGTCAGCAAAGGGCTCGATCACTGAAAAGCCGAGGTCACCGACCACGAGCGCGATGTTATCGTGCGTCTCCGCCAGCGTGACGAGTTCGTCGATGAAAGCACTACGCATGGGCTTCGACCTCCGCGAGCGCGTCGGCAAGCTGGGCGGCGTCGGGGTTCTTATAATGCCACTTCACTTCGTTTTCCATGAAACTGACGCCCTTGCCCTTGGTGGTGTGTGCGATCAGCATTGATGGCTTGCCGACTTCCCACGGCGACGAGGACAGCGCGGTGTCGAGCGCGGCATGATCATGCCCGTCAACTTCGCGGACGGCCCAACCGAACGCCGTCATTTTGTCGGCAAGCGGTTCGAGCCGTAGTGTCGATTCGACCGAGCCGAGGCTTTGCAATTTATTATAATCGACAATCGCGGTCAGCCGGTCGAGTTTGTGGTGCGCGGCAAACATGAAGGCTTCCCAGTTGCTGCCTTCACCGAGTTCGCCGTCGCTGAGCAGCACGAACGTCCGCCACGCGTCGCCACGCCGCTGCGCCGCCATTGCCTTGCCGACACCGAAGGGCAGCGCGTGGCCGAGCGCGCCGGTCGAAAACTCAACGCCGGGCACTTTATGGCTGATGTGCTGCATCAACGGCGAATGATCGGCGCCGTAGGTTTCGAGTGTGTCGAGCGGGAAGAAACCGCGCCGCGCCAGTGCGGCATAGACCGCCACGCAGGCGTGGCCCTTGCTTAACAGAAAGCGGTCGCGCGCCGCCCAGTCGGGGGTTGCCGGATCGACGTTGAGCACCGATCCATAAAGCACCGCGACAATGTCTCCGATGGAAAGTGCACTGCCGATGTGTGAAGCCTTCGCCCGCGCCACCATCGTCAGGGCGTCCATGCGGATGTATTTGGCCAGCGTACGGGTGTCGGTCGTGGCGAAGTGCGCAGGGGGGATAGCAATGGTCATGTCGCCGGTGTGAACAATCATGGCTAAGATTTTCTTAATAACCATTGATTATTTGATAGCGGGTGCCCTGATTTCGGGGTTCGGAGATTAATACATGCCTGCCTCGCGCGCCTGCCCCGTTTGCAAAGCCGGTGAGGACCGTGCCGAACCGTTTCTGGCGCACAATATCGACGAAAGCCGGATCGACGCCTCAAGTTTTGCCTCGCGCAAAACGCCCGAATATATGAACCACGAAATGGTGCGCTGTTCGGTCTGCGACCTTGTCTATGTCGCCCGCCCGCCCAGTCAGGATGACTTGGCCGAAAGTTACCACGCCGCCGATTATGACAGCGCCGAGGAAGCCGAAGACGCCGCCAGCGCCTACATTCGCGCGATTGCACCGGTGCTCGAAAAACTGAAAGGACGCTGCGATGCGGCGCTCGAGATCGGGACGGGGACTGGGGCATTTCTCGAGCGGCTGAAAGACGCTGGTTTCAAAACACTGGTCGGTATCGAACCGTCGGTCGCGGCGATCAAAGCCGCACCCGCACACCGCAAGGACTGGATTGTCGAAGGCATTTTCGAAGCCGACATGTATCCACCCGCGAGTTTCGACCTGATCACTTGCTTCATGACGCTCGAACATGTGCAGGATCCGGGGGCACTGGTTGCCGCTGCGCACAAGATGCTGCGCCCAGGCGGTGTGTTCGTCGCCGTCACGCATGACTATCGTGGCTGGGTGAACCGGCTGCTCGGCAAGCGCTCACCGATTATCGACATCGAACATATGCAGCTATTCTCGGCGCAGAGTTCGACGCAATTGCTGGCGCTGCGTGGCTATGGCGACGTCGGCACACGGCAGTTCCAGAACGCCTACCGGTTGAGTTACTGGCTAAGGCTGGTGCCAATCCCGACGGCGTTGAAATTGGCCGCGATTGCCGTCGTCAAGCGGACGCCGTTTGACCGGTTCAGAATTGCGTTCAATGTCGGCAACACGGTGTCATGGGGTGTGCGGACAACCTAAGCCCAGAACCGCTCGCGATACCATTTGGTCACGATGTTTTTGCGGCCAGCAGTCACCGGCATGCTTTCGTGCAGCGCATTCGGATTGGGTTCGCCCTTTTTGTCCATATTATTCCATGCAAGCAGCATCGCGGTGCGCGGCGTGACTTTGAGGCCTGCTGCACTGAACCACGTTTCGCCGCCGCTTTCCGGTTCGTCGAGGTAGATCATCGCCGTCCAGCTGCGTTGCCCGCCGCGTTTGCGCTCGCTCTGCCAATAGCTTTCACTGACATGGAAATAGTCGTGGTGCGCCTTAAACTGCTGGCCGACGATATAGCGCTGTCCCTGTAGCGTTTCGCCCTGTCGCGGTTTCATGCCCATGAGTTCGCAGATCCGGCGGTCAATGCCATCGACAAACGGGTGCCAGCGGTCGAGATCACAGCTTTCGGAGGTGCGAAATTCGGGATCGTCGCTCGACGACAGCAATCCCGACGGCCTGCGGTCCGAATCGATCATCGCGATCAGGCCGCCGCATTCCTCCGGGGTGAGGAAATTCTGGTAACAATAGAGGTCTATCCCCCGCCCCTGGACCGGCTGAATATTCGGGTTACGCGCCAGCCGCGCGACGGTGCTGCGTCCAATTTCGGCAAGTCGAGTGAGGGCCATGCCTTCCGCTAACAAAATCGGCCCGGAGCGCAAGCGCCGGGCCGGTTCTGATTACCAAAAGAAATTATTGATCACGTCAACGATGTAGCCGTTGCGCGTATCGACGAGCAGAACATCGTCATAATAGCGCACCCATTCATACGGCCATTCGGCATAGGGCAAACGATACTGCCATGGATCATTAATCCGATAACGCGAGCCGAAGAAAACCGAATCGAGGTAAACACCGATACCGAACCTCTGGTAACGCGAGTTATAGCCATAGGGCGAGTAATAGCGTGGCTGGCGAAACAGATCGCGGTTTGAAAAGCGGTGGCGCTCCCAATTATAACGGTTGTCGTTTCGCCACTGGCGGTTCCAGCCCTGATTATTGCCGTAGCGCTGATTGTTGTTCCAGTTGCCGCCGTTGTTCCAGTTACCACCATTGTGGCGGACGCCGTCGCGGTTGCGGTCCCAGCGCCAGTCCACCGAACCATTGCGATCACGATCCCAGCGGCCATCGACCCGCCCGTTGTTATTGCGGTCCCAATCACGGTTGTTGCGAATGCCGTCGCCATCACGATCACGGTCGCGGCCATTGCGGATTCCATCATTGTCGCGGTCGCCGCGACGCCAATTGTCGTTATTGGTGTTACCGTTCCCGCGCCAACCACGATTGGCTTCTACAGGCGCTTGTTGCGTGACAGGCGGGGTCGGATTCCGGCTATTTGCCACTTCCTCGGAGCGACGCTGCCAGTCCCCACGCCAACCGCGATTTTCTGTGGCTGGTACAACCGGGGCTGCCATTACAGGAGGTGCTTCGCGCTGTTGGACGCGTGCGTCGCCATTATTTTCCATCCGCTGCCGCACCCAATCACGGCGAGGCTCCGGCTCGGCTTGGGGCTGTGCTTGCTGGCGTTGCTGCCAATCTTGACGCGGCGCGCGTTCGACCTGTTCGGGGGCGGCACGCATGCTTTCGCCACCCGCGTCGCGACGACCAAAGCCGCCTTCACCACGCCCGCGACGTTCTTCCTGATTGTCGGCAACCGCAACGCGCTCGACCACGGCCTGTGTCTGCGCCTCGGCGGCAACGGTGGCTTCAACTTCCTGCGCTAGCGCGGGAGAGAAAACTGAGCCTGCCAACAAGGCGGCGATAAGTATGCGGTGACGCATCAGATTTATCCTCGCGGGGCCATGCCGCAAAAGTGCCGCCGGTGCCCGTTCGGCAAGATGTGCCAAACGGGCGGTGAGCGATAGCTGAATTGGGCTGTCAGCAATCCGAAAGGTTCGAGCTTACCAGATTTTGACGCGCTGTTCGGGCGGCAGATACATCTTGTCGCCGGGCTTCACGCCAAACGCCTTGTACCACGCATCAACATTGCGGACGACGCCGTTGACGCGCGCGAACTCGGCCGAATGCGGATCGGTCAGCGCTTGTTCGCGCACCGCCCCTTCACGCCTTTTGCCGCGCCACACTTGCGCATAGGCCATGAAGAAGCGCTGGTCGCCGGTCAGGCCATCGACCACTTTTGGCTCGCCATGCTTCGCCACATAGCGCCGCCACGCGCCATACGCGGTCTCTACCCCCGACAGATCGCCAATATTCTCGCCCATTGTCAGTTTGCCGTTGATCTTAACACCGGGCAGCACTTCGATGGCGTCGTACTGCTTGCCCAGCGCATCAGCACGCAGCTGGTACTTGGCAGCGGTGTCTTTTGACCACCAGTCGCGGAATTTGCCTTCGGCATCGAAGCGGCGGCCCTGATCATCGAAGCCATGCCCCATCTCGTGACCAATCACGGCCCCAATCGCACCATAATTAACCGCCGGATCGGCGTTGGGATCAAAGAACGGCGGTTGCAGGATGGCCGCCGGAAACACGATCTGGTTGGTCAGTGGGCTGTAATAGGCATTCACCGTTTGCGGCGTCATCCCCCACAACGATTTGTCGACCGGATTAGGCAGCCGCGACAATTGCAGATCCCACTGGAATTTGCGCGCGCGCAATGTGTTACCCAACAGATCATCGCGCTTGACCATGATGGACGAATAATCGACCCATTTGCGCGGGTATCCGATCATCGGATCAAACGCCGCGAGCTTGGCCAGCGCCTGTGTCCTGGTCGGCGCGTCCATCCACTGGTTGCCGTTGATGCGGTCCTGCAAAGAGGCGCGAAGATCGGCGATCAACTCGCTCATCTTGGCGCTGCTCGCGGGCGGGTAATGGCGCTCGACATAGACTTGCCCAATGGCTTCGCCGAGGCCCGCACTGACCAGCCCGACACCGCGTTTCCAGCGGTCGCGCTGCACCGGCTGGTCACGCAGGGTTTTCGAGAAAAAGTTGAAGTTGAGTTCGTCAAATGCCTTGGGCAGACTCGACGCATTCTGGCGAATGAAATGATAGGAAAGATACTCCTTCCATGTGCTGACTGGCACGGTATCGAGCATCTTGCCTGCCGCTTCGATGGCCGTCGTCTGCTGCACGACCACGGTTTGCAGAGTGCCGAGGCCGAGATTGGTGAGCGTCGTGTCCCAGTCGAATTGCGGCGCAAACGTGCGCAGCTTTGCGCGGTCCATCGGGTTGAGCGCTTCCATCAGGTTGCGGCTGCGCTCGGGAGTCCAGTGCGCGGTGGCGATGGCGGTTTCCAGCGCCATGATGCGGTCGGCGCGGCCTTCGGGATCGGACAGCCCCGCCAGCGTCTGGATATCGACCATATATTTCTTGTAGGCCGTCCGGAACCCCGCGTATTTCGCGTCATCCTTCAAATAATAATCGCGATTGGGGAGGCCGAGGCCGCTTTGCGCGACGCCCGCGATATAGACTTTCGGATTGGCGGGATTGGGCAGAATTCCGACGCCGATGGGCGCGAAATATTCATTCGAGGCGAACAGTTTGAGCAGCCCCGCTTTGTCGGTCACTGCTTCGATCCGCGTCAGATAGGGCGTCATGACGTTGGCACCGCGCGCTTCGATGGCCCCGGCATCCATCCAGCTGGCATACATATCGCCGATCTGCTGTGCGGGCGTTCCCACTTTGCCGCCGGTCTTTGCGACATCCTCGACAATCGCGCGGACCTGCGTTTCGGACAGGTCGGCAAGCACTGTGAAGCCGCCGACGCTGGTGCGGTCAGGCGCGATTTCGGTGCGCTTCGACCATTCGCCATTGGCATGTTTCCAGAAGTCATCGCCGGCTTTGACCGTCAAGTCGCGCCCCGTCAGATCAACACCCCAATTGCCGAGCTGCGGCTTGCCCTTGGCAGGCTTGGCCATGCTGGTCTTGCCGGACTTGGTGGCAGCAAAAGCGGGAACGGACAGGGCAACCGAAGCAAGAATCGCAACACGCAACATCTTCATGGGGGACATCCTCATTCAACTTGGCGGCCCGGATCGGGCAGATGAAGCGTGTGTTATCAGGGTGCAACGGTTGCGACAATCGCCGCCCACGCATTTTCATCGATGACCTCGATGTGCGGTATCGCGCGACGCGCTCTACAGAAAAGTTGTCCAATGCTCTTCGGAAACGATTGAAATCGGGACACCAGAGTCTCGCATATCGCAAGCCTTCATAATTTTGTGCCCGAAAGCCGAATGTAGCCAAGAGTCGGTGGCATAGACCCCGATTACCAAAATATCTGTCTTTCGTGTCAGAGAGCCGCACGTCGCGCCCAAATTCGTGACAGCCGCTTCACAATCTTGTCTTCTCCCGAAGCTGAATGTCCCTGTAAAACAGAAATGTTGCCCTGAAATAGCTAAGTTTGGTGGTGGCAAACACAACGGCAACGACGTTGATTTCAGCGCCTCACCAAGCTCAAAATCGCCATTGGTCAGGTGGGCAAGGACAGCAAGCAGCTCTCTGCACTCTTCAGCATCGGCCAGTCCGTCTGACAGTATGTCGTTGACCCGCTTAAACAATGTGGCAATTAGCGGCTGACCGCTTATCGAATGGTTGGCTGCCAGCCATTTTTGTAAAAACTCAACCTCGGCCTGATTCAAAAAGCCATCCGCTGCAAGACCGTGTGAAAGACCGATCAACTCGTCAATCTGTCGGGACGAGATGCGTTCGCTTCCTACGCGATTGTAAAACTTTTCGTCACGCTCCTGCATCGCCCATCTCGCTCTTGTAAAGGTCGCGCCAACCTTCTTCGTCTATTACTTGTATGCCCAGCTCTACTGCTTTTCTCAGCTTCGATCCGGCACTAAGTCCGGCGACAACTAAATCGGTATTCGCGCTCACCGATCCAGCTGTCTTTGCACCGAGTGCTTCGGCCTGTGCCTTGGCTTCATCGCGGCTCATCGACTCAAGAGAGCCGGTGAAGACGACGGTTTTACCAGTCACTGTCGATTCTTTCACGTTCGACACAAAGAGCGGCGGCGAAACTTCATTGAGCAGATCTTTCCAAACAGCTTGATTGTGTGGTTCGTGAAAAAAATCGTCCAATGAATAACAGGCCGCTTCTAAGCTTTCCGAACCGATAATCTCAAGCAGCGCAGCCTTCTTTCGATCCGCGAATGTTTTTGCGGTTTCGTTGCCTTCTCGCACGAAAGTTGGTCTAACAGCACGGATTGCCTTAGCTTGTCGAGGGAGAATTCGAATGTCCTTGATATGGCGCAATATCGCTTTGGCAGTCACGCTTCCGATCCGCGGCATACCTAGTCCGAACAATAAGCGCGCCGGATCGGGGGCTCGTCGCGCATTGATCGCGTTAATCAACTTCTTAGCTGACTCTGCGGTCCAGCGGGCAGGCTGACGTTTGGGGTCCGTCTCTTTAATGCGTTTCAGCGCATCGTTCCCAATCTTTACTCGTCCAACGAGATCATCTTCCGATAACTTAAAAATATCCACAGGCGATTCAACTAATCCATCTTCAATGAGGCGCTCGAGGGAAGTGTCCCCCAGCCCTTCAATGTCGAGTGCCCCGCGGCTGACGAAATGCTTCAGCCGCTCGATCCGCTGCGCGGGGCATATGAGGCCGCCAGTGCAGCGGACATCGACTTCGCCGTCCTCACGCACCGCGTCGGACTGGCATTCGGGACAGACGGACGGAAACACGAACGCCGGTCGGTCAATCTCTGGCGTCAGGTTTTCGAGTATTTGCGGGATCACATCGCCCGCACGCTGGATACTGACCCGGTCGCCCACCCGCACGCCAAGCCGCGATATTTCGTCGGCATTGTGCAGCGTCGCATTGGTGACGACGACGCCCCCGACAGTAACAGGTTCGAGCCGCGCGACGGGCGTTAGCTTGCCCGTCCGGCCGACCTGAATGTCGATGGCAAGCAAGGTCGTCTGCGCGCGTTCGGCGGGGAATTTATGCGCAATCGCCCAGCGCGGGGCTTTCGCGACAAAGCCCAGCCGCGCCTGCCAGTCGAGGCGGTCGATCTTGTAGACCACCCCGTCGATGTCGAACGGCAAGTCGGCGCGCAGTCGTTCGATCTCCCGGTAATGCGCCAGTGCTTCGGCGGTTTCGGCGCGAATCAGAAGGTCGCTGACAGGCGCGCCCCAGCTTTCGATGGTGCGCATCACATCATATTGGGTCGCGCCCGGCACTTCGGATGCTTCGCCCCAGCCATGCGCCAGAAACCGTAGTGGGCGGCTCGCCGTTACGCTTGCATCCTTCTGGCGCAGCGACCCAGCGGCGGCATTGCGCGGATTGGCAAACACGCGTTCGCCCGCGAGACGTTCATTCAACGCCGCGAAGTCGTCCTTCGCCATATAGATTTCGCCGCGAATTTCGAAGGTGTCGGGCGCGTTCCCCCGCAGCATCTGCGGCACATCCTTTATCGTCCGAACATTGGGCGTCACATCCTCGCCGACTGTCCCATCGCCGCGCGTCGCGGCCTGCACCAGCACACCGTTTTCATACCGCAGCGAACAGGACAGCCCATCGATCTTCGGCTCGGCGGTCAGCGCCACCGACGCATCGGCGGCCAGGTTGAGAAACCGCCGCACCCGCGCGACGAATTCCGCGACATCTTCATCGGCAAAGGCATTGTCGAGACTGAGCATCGGCTTGCCATGTATGACCTTCGCCAGCGCCGATGTGGGTGCGGCACCCACTGCCTTCGACGGCGAATCGGCGCGGGCCAGATGCGGAAATTCCGCCTCCAGCACATTATTTTCGCGCGTCAGCGCGTCGTATTCGGCGTCCGAAATCTCGGGCGCGTCATTGTCATGATACAGTTTGTTATGCCGCGCGATGTCCTTCGCAAGGCGCATCAGACGATTGGCGGCTTCGGCTTCGTTCATGCCTTTAGTCTCGGTTCGGCGGCATAAAGCGCGTCAAGCTGCGCAGCGGGGTTCCAGTTGGCGGGTTTGGCCAGCCAGTAATCATCGTTGCCGCGCCACGGCATGCCATTCGCGATCCACGTGGTGCGGTAATGGAGGGTCGACGCCAGCACCGTCGGCATTGCATCCGCACTCGCGCCGGGATCATCGTCAAAGCCAGGCTCGTAAAAGCAGCACGGGCAAATGCCCGACCCAATCAGCCCGCGCCCGTCCGCATCCCACGCCTGTGCGGAGAAATAACCGGGGAGACCGCAGGAGGGGCAAAGGGGTGGAATACCCGTCACGCTGGCCAATACAGTCGCATCAGTGGGAGTGTTGCTTTCCCTTCGCTGTCAAAGGTTTCATAGTATTCAATGCAAGCGCGGGCGAGATCGTCAAGAC